>NZ_JBWKUZ010000010.1:65146-163050 GCF_059421435.1 Janthinobacterium sp. GW821-FHT03A03
CAACGCCTCGCCATGAGTGGCGATTAATGCTGCCAAGGAGTCCGCCCTTGCAAGGGCGAACCGTTGCGCAGGCACGCAGCTATGCTGCGTGAATTCCCTGCTGCACCAACGCCTCGCCATGAGTGGCGATTAGTTGCCTGAGAGAACAAGTTCCTGATGGGATGATTTTATTTAACCAAGACTACAGTCCAAATTGCAATAATTTGTAAAGATAATTGCTTCGAAAGCAGAGCGCCGTTCTTTATTGTATGATCGGCCTATGCATATCGTCCTTATCACCGGAATATCCGGCTCCGGTAAATCCGTCGCGCTCAATGTGCTGGAAGATACCGGCTATTACTGTGTCGACAACCTGCCGCCGGCCTTGCTGCCCAGCCTGGTGCAAACCTTGCTTGACGAAGGCACGCCGCAACTGGCCGTGGCCGTAGATGCGCGCAGCGCCGAGTCGCTCGTCAGCTTGCCGCACAATGTGGCCCTGCTGCGCGACCAGGGGCATGACGTCAAGGTCATGTTTTTGACGGCCACCACGCATTCGCTGGTGGCGCGCTTTTCGGAAACGCGGCGCAGCCACCCGCTGTCGCACGAATTGCGTCCGAACCACAATCCGGCCAGCCGCCGCACGCTGATCGAATGCATTTCGGAAGAGCGCGAACGCCTGTCGGCCATCGAGCAGCTGGGCCATGTGATCGATACCTCGGAACTGAGCGCCAACAAGCTGCGCGCCTGGATCAAGGATATCGTCGCCTCCGAGCGCGCGCCGCTGACCCTGTTCTTCGAATCGTTCGCCTTCAAGCTGGGCGTGCCGCTGGACGCCGATTTCGTCTTTGATGTGCGGGCCTTGCCGAATCCGTATTACGACCTGGCCCTGCGTCCGCTGGACGGACGCGACGCGCCCGTGATCGCCTTTCTCGACGCGCAGCCCAGCGCGCTGGAGCTGCTGGCCGACATCCGCGCCTTCATCGAGAAATGGTTGCCGTCGTTCAAGTCCGACAACCGCAGCTATTTGACGGTGGCGCTGGGCTGCACGGGCGGCCAGCACCGCTCCGTGTACATGGCGGAGCGGCTGGCGCAGTATTTCGGCGCGCGCGAGCGCGTGGTCCTGCGCCACCGCGAACGCGCCTAAGTAATCCTCAGGAAATTATTGTGAAATTATGACGAACACAACCGGATGCTGTGCAAGGCGCCTGCAGCGACGCAGTGCGGGCACTGCTAGCTGCGGCAACACCGCGCAACGCCGGTTATGGAAGTCAGAAAACACAATAATTTATTGGGGGTGACTTAGTTAATCCAGGTGGCGCAGCGGATGCGCCAGCGCCGGCCAGACGGGCGCAAAGAAGCGCGCCACCATGGCCGCGTCGACTTCGTCCAGGCTTGATGGGTTCCAGCGCGGCGCGTTATCCTTGTCGACCACCAGCGCGCGCACGCCCTCGAGCACTTCGCCATGCGCGAAATTGTGGCGCACCAGCGTGCGCTCCATGCGCAGGCAATCGGCCACGCCCAGGTGGGCGCCACGCCGCAGCAATTCCAGGGTCACCGACATCATCAACGGCGAGCGCAGGCGCATGGCCGCCAGGGCCTTGGCCGCGAACGGACTGTCGTCCTGCGCCAGCGAAGCCATGATGGCCGCCACGGAGCCGGCGCTGAAGTGGCGGTCCAGCGCCGCGCGCACGGGAGCGAGGACAGACTCGCCCGCCTGGGCCTGGAACGGGGCTGCCAGCGCCTTGATGGCCACCGGCAAGGCCTCGCCCGGCGTCGACTCGAACAGGGCCTGCAGCGCCGCCATCTGCGCCTCGGGCAGGTAGACATCGGCCAGGCCCGTGTACAGGGCATCGGCCGCGCCGATGGTCAGCCCCGTCAAGCCCAGGTACAGGCCCAGCCGGCCCGGCAGGCGGGAAAGAAAGTAACTGCCGCCCACATCGGGGAACAGGCCGATATTGACTTCCGGCATGGCCATGCGCGTGCGTCCCGTGACGATGCGCAACTGGTTGCCGGGCCCCGCTTGCGCCACGCCCATGCCGCCGCCCATCACGACGCCATCCATCACGGCAATATACGGTTTCGGATAGAAGTGTATGACATGATTTAAAGCATATTCTTCTGTAAAGAAATCTTCCAGCTGGGCGCTGCCGCCCTGCGGCGTGGCCAGGCCCGCATCGTAAAAGAAACGGATATCGCCGCCGGCGCACAGGGCTTTTTCGCTGCTGGAGCGGATGACGACGGCGTCCACCTGCGGGTCGTCGCGCCAGGCCAGCAGGGCCGCGCTCAGGGCCCGCACCATCTCCAGCGACAGGGAATTCAAGGCTTTCGGGCGGTCGAGCACGATGTGGCCCGTGCGGTTGCGGATGGAGGCGTGGACGAAATCGCTCATGGCAGGATGGAAAGAAGTGAGGATGGCGCATTCTAGCGCTTTCACCACGGACATTGCGTTTCGCAGGACGCAAAAAAGGGCGCAATGTGCGCCCTTAGTTGATCACAACTGGGGGAAACCGGTGGCCTTAGACGGCGACGACGGCGTCTTCCTCTGAGTTGTCTGGCAGATGCTTGATCGCCTCTTTACCGTGCCCTTGCACTTTGGTTTTGTATTTCATCACTTGCCGATCGAGCTTGTCGATCAGGGTATCGATCGCGGCATACAGGTCATGCGCCAGGCTTTCCACATAGACAGTTTTACCGCTGAGACGCAGGTTGACTTCGGCCTTTTGACGTTTTTCTTTCTCTTTGAGGTTATCCACGGTCAGAATCACGGCGATATCGATGACTTGATCGAAATGACGTTTCACGCGCTCCAGCTTCGCTTGTACGTATTCACGGATGGCTGGTGTCACTTCAAGATGATGTCCGCTGATGGTGAGATTCATACACACTCCTAAAGATGATCGGGTTCGTGCGGTCCATCCTATCCGGCCCGCAGAGGAACCGAAAAAAACTTACAAACACTTACGCAGGCTCACTGGCGGAATTTTCAACGCTTCCCGGTACTTGGCAACAGTACGTCGCGCAATCACCATGCCTTGTTCCCCCAGCATGTCCGCAATCTTACTGTCGGATAAAGGATTTTTAGGGTCTTCTGCTCCTGTCAGTTGCACGATCAATGCCCGTATCGCCGTCGATGACGCTTCGCCCCCCGCTTCGGTGGCGACGTGGCTACCAAAGAAATATTTCAACTCAAACATGCCATGCGGGGTCAGCATGTACTTTTGGGTTGTTACCCGCGAGATAGTACTCTCGTGTAATCCCAGTGTATCAGCTATTTCACGGAGCACAAGGGGCCGCATGGCAACGGCCCCATGCGAGAAAAAGTTCTTTTGTCTTTCTACTATCGCCTGCGCCACGCGCAAGATCGTATCGAAGCGCTGGCGCATGTTCTTGATCAGCCACTTGGCTTCCTGCAACTGTGCGCCCATGGCACCTTCGCCCTTGCCCTGCTTCAACAAATTGGCGTACATGGCGTTCACGCGCAGGCGCGGCATGACGTCATTGTTCAGGCTCACCTGCCAGCCATTGCGCGCGCGCTTGACGACCACGTCGGGCACCACGTAGTCGGACACGTCGGAGGCGAACACGGCGCCCGGATGCGGGTTGCACAGCCGGATCACCGTCTGCGCCTCGCGCAAGTCTTCATCGTCGCAATCGAGGGCTTTTTTCAGCTTGTTGAAATCGCGCTGGGCAAACCAGGCCAGGTGCTTTTCCACGATGACGAGGGCCATGCGCCGCGTCACCAGGGCGATGTGCGGCAAGCGCCTGATTTGCAGGGCCAGGCATTCGGACGCATTGCGCGCGCCCACGCCGGGCGGGTCGAAACTTTGCAGCAGCGCCAGCGCCGTGCGCAGTTCGTCGGCGTCGATTTCCAGCTCTTCCGGCAGGCGCGCCAGGATGTCGTCGAGCGATTCCTCCAGGTAGCCATTGTCGTCGAGGGCATCGATGATCAGCTCGACCAGCGCGCGGTCGCGCAATTCGAGCACCGTCACGCGCATCTGCTCCATCAGGTGCTCGCGCAAGGTGCAGTGGTGGGCTTCGAGTTGTGGACGGGAATCTTCGTCGTCGGGCGCCTTGCCCCGGCTCGCCTCGCTCCAGTCGCTGTCGCCGCCGTCCGCGGCGGCCGGGCCCTCGCCCGCCTCGCCGTCAAAGCCGTCCGTTTCGGCCGGCGCGGCGGGCGCTTCCTGGCCTGGCGGCTGGGGCGGCGCTTCGGCCGGCGCGGCCGTGGAACTCAAGGCCCCGTCGGACAACAGGCGCAGCGACCGGTCGAGCGGGTCGTCGAGGCGCTCGAGCAGGGGATTGTCTGTCAGCAACTGCTCCAGTTCCTGGTGCAGTTCCAGGGTAGACAATTGCAGCAGGCGTATCGATTGCTGCAACTGCGGCGTCAGTGCCAGGTGCTGCGAGGTGCGCAGCTGCAATGATTGTTTCATTGGCTCACATGCGGAAGTGTTCGCCCAGATAGACCCGGCGTACCGACTCGTTCGCGATGATGTCATCGGGGCGTCCCGACGCCAGCACCGAGCCCTGGTTGATGATGTAGGCACGGTCGCAAATACCCAGCGTCTCGCGTACATTATGATCGGTGATGAGCACGCCGATATTGCGCTCCTTCAAGAAACGCACGATGCGCTGGATCTCGATCACGGCGATGGGATCGACGCCGGCGAACGGCTCGTCGAGCAGCACGAAGCGCGGGTCGGTGGCCAGCGCGCGGGCGATTTCCACGCGGCGGCGCTCGCCGCCCGACAGGGACAGGGCCTGGTTCTCGCGCAGCTTTTCAATCTGCAGGTCGGCCAGCAATTTATCCAGGCGCTCCTCGATCTCGGCCTTCTTCAGCGGGCGCCCGTCGACGGTCTGGATTTCCAGCACGGCGCGGATATTGTCTTCCACCGTCAGCTTGCGGAAGACGGACGCTTCCTGCGGCAGGTAGGACAGGCCCATCTGCGCGCGGCGGTGGATGGGCAGGCTGGAAATATCCACGCCGCTGATATCGATGCTGCCGCCATCGGACGGCACCAGGCCGACGATCATGTAGAACGAGGTGGTCTTGCCGGCGCCGTTCGGGCCCAGCAGTCCCACTACTTCGCCGCATTCGACTTGCAGCGAGACATCATGCACGACTTGCCGCTTGCCATAGGTTTTCTGCAGCCCGCGAACGATCAGGGTGCTGCCGCAACGTGTATTTTCCATTATTTCTTTCCTGGCGCGGGTGTCGCCGGCGCCTTCTCCGCCGCAGGAGCCTTGTTCTTCGGCTGGATCACCATGCGCACGCTGCCGCCATCGGGGGTGCTCGTGCCGCTGTTGGAATTTTCCATCGCAAATTCTTCCTTGCGGCTGTCATACGAAATGTAGGCGCCATTGGCCACGTCGGTCACTTTCGTGCCTTCCAGGCGCGTCACCTTGGCCTTGGAAAACAGTTTCACGACTTCCGTCTTGTTGTCATATTCCACGCGCTCCGCTTCGCCTTCCACCCACAGGTCGCCCGCGCCATCGCGCTTCTGGCGGAACGTGGCCAGCTTGCCGGGGTCGGCCCAGAAAGTGATGAACTGGTAGCCTTGCGGGTCTTCCGTGATCAGCGCGCGGCCCGCCTTCATGGTCAGGGTGCCCTTGACCAGCACCACGTCGCCCGTCAGGGTGCGCACCTGCTTGATGTCATCAACGTGGCCGCTGCGCGCCGTGATCACGGCTTCCTTCTCGGAATCGGCCTTCTCGGCATGCGCCGCGCCCATCACGCCCAGCGAGCAAACGGTCGAGAATAGAGTCAGCAGCAAGATGTTCTTCATAGTATGGTTTCCTTGTTTCATTCTGTCATTTTGCCGTCGCGGCCGGGCGCGGTTTCGGCGGGAGGACCATGCGCAGCGCCTGATGCACTTCCACCACGCCGGTGGCGTTGTTGGCTTTCATGCCCACGCCGTTGATGCGCGAAGCGCCCGTCAGGATGTCGACAGGCATGTCCGTTTCCATTCTTTCCTCATCCGGAAACACCGTCAGCGCTTCCGTCTTCAAGGTCAGGTTCTGCGCCTTCGGGCTGGCGATGCGGTCGATCACGACATTGCGGTGCAGTTGCAGCCGGGTATTATCCTGATCGATATGCGCCAGTTCCGCATTCATGTTCATCGGCGGCATGTCGGGCGTCAGCTTGCGCACGAAAGGCTGGTCGATATCGGACGAATCGTCGGCCGGGTAATGCGTAAGCTTGGTGCCGGACACGATGTAGCTGGGTTTGCCCGTCAAATCCATGCGCACCAGGCTGAAATTGGTGATGAAATAGTCCGGTTCATTCAAATGCTTGCTGGCGGTAATGTCCTGGGCATTCTTGTTCATCACTTCGAGCAGCCAGAAGCTGCCCAGCGCGACGATGACCGCCCCCAGCACGGTAAAACTCATGCGCCAGCGATGGGCGCCTCCTGGCTTACGCATATTGCTTCACTCTTTCAAATGTCACTGGCGGCGAGGCACGGCACCTCACTCCAGGAACGGCGCCATGACGCGCGCATAGTTGTCCTGCGCGCGCAACAGGAATTCGCAGATCTCGCGCACCGCGCCGCGGCCGCCGCCGGCCTGCGTCACATGGTGCGCCAGGCCCAGCGCTTCCGGGCGTGCGCCCGGCACGCTGACGGCAAAGCCCACGCGGCGCAGCAGGGGAGCGTCGATGACGTCGTCGCCGATGTAGCCGCATTGCTCTTCCGTCAAGCCCGTCAGCGCCAGCAACTCGCGGAACGGCGTCAGTTTATCGTGGCCGCCCTGGTGCACATGGGTAATACCCAGGTCCTGCGCGCGGCGCGCCGTGATGGCCGAGCGGCGCGCGCTGATGATGGCCGTCTGCACGCCCGATTCCTGCAGCAGCTTGATGCCCAGGCCATCATACACATTAAACGTTTTCATCATTTCGCCATCGGGGCCGAAATGCAGGCTGCCGTCGGTCAGCACGCCGTCGACATCAAAGATCATCAGTTTGACCTTGGCCGCCCGCGCCAGGTTGTCCGCCACGCTGTCCATCAGATCACCTTCGCTTGCGTCAGATCATGGATATGCAGCGCGCCGACCAGCTTGCCGTCGGCGTCCACCACCAGCATCTGGTTGATGCGGAACTGCTCCATCACGGCCACGGCATCGACGGCCAGGCGCTCGGGCGCGATGCTGCGCGGCTGCGCATGCATGACGTCGCGGATCGCCACTTGCGTGAAATCCTGCACGCGCTCGAACATGCGGCGCAAATCGCCATCGGTAAACACGCCCACGGGGCGGTTGTCCGCATCGACGACGGCCGTCATGCCCATGCCCTTCTTCGTCATTTCCTCCAATGCCTGCAGCAAGGAAGCGTCCACGGGCACCTTGGGCACCCGTTCGCCGCTGCGCATGACGTCATGCACATGGGTCAGCAGGCGGCGGCCCAGGGCGCCGCCCGGGTGCGAGCGGGCAAAATCTTCTTCCTTGAAGCCGCGCAAGTCGAGCAAGGCCACGGCCAGGGCGTCGCCCAGGGCCAGGGTGACGGTGGTGCTGGCCGTCGGGGCCAGATTCAGCGGACAGGCTTCTTTCTCGACGGAAATATCCAGGTGCACGTCGGCCAGCTGGGCCAGGCTGGAGTTCGGCTTGCCCGTCATGGAGATCAGCACGCCGCCCATGCGCTTGACGACAGGCATGATGGCCATCAGTTCGGACGACTCGCCCGAGTACGAAATAGCAATAAAAGCATCGTCCGAGGTGACCATGCCCAGGTCGCCATGGGCCGCTTCGGCCGGATGCACGAACATGGCCGGCGTGCCGGTGGAAGCGAGGGTGGCGGCAATCTTGCGCGCGATATGGCCGGACTTGCCGATGCCGGAGACGACGACACGTCCCTTGCACTGCAGCAACAGGGCCACGGCGCGGCCGACACTGTCGTCCGTGGCCAGGCGCGCATGCAGGGCGTTGATGGCGTCGGACTCGATCTGCAGGGTGGTGCGGGCCAGCGCGACAGCGCGCTCGGTGGTCGCTTGCATGTCAATTCGATCAAAAGCTTTCAGCATTGTTTTTTCATGGGTTACACTCATGCCCAAAGTATAAACGAATTAGGAAAGCAAAAAACTTGCCAGTCACAACAAACAACGATTTCCACTGAGCTCCCCGGGCAACCCATGTTTTCCTCGCTTGAACTGACCCTGATGTTACTCGGCAGCGCCGTGCTGGGCGTGGTCGCTTTCAGAATGTTGCATTTGCCGCCCATGCTGGGCTACCTGGCCGTCGGCATCGTCATCGGCCCCCACGCGCTGGGCCTGGCAGCCGAGAATGAAGCGAGCCATACCCTGGCCGAGTTCGGCGTCGTCTTCCTGATGTTTTCCATCGGGCTCGAATTTTCTCTGCCCAAGTTTCTCGCCATGCGGCGCATCGTCTTCGGACTGGGCATGGCGCAGGTGGCCACCACCATCGTCGCCACCGTCGTCTTCGGCTGGTTCGTCGGGCGCTACCTGTCCGCCTACATCCACCTGAGCTGGCAAGCCGCGTTCGCCCTGGGCGGCGCGCTGGCCATGTCGTCGACGGCCATCGTCTCGAAAATGCTGACGGAACGGCTGGAGCTGGAAAGCGAGCACGGCCGCAAGATCATCGGCATCCTGCTGTTCCAGGACCTGGCCGTGGTACCGCTGCTGATCCTGATTCCCGCCCTCACGCGCGATTCGGACAACCTGGCCGAAACCCTGGCCTGGGCCGGCGGCAAGGCCCTGGTCGTGCTGATCCTGCTGCTGTTCATCGGCCAGAAGATGGTGCGCGGCTGGCTGACCATCGTGGCCAAGCGCCGCTCGCAGGAATTGTTCATGCTCAATCTGCTGCTGATCACCCTGGGCGCGGCGTGGATCACGGAGCGGGCCGGGCTGTCGCTGGCCCTGGGGGCGTTCGTGGCCGGCATGCTCATTTCCGAGACGGAATTCAAGCACCAGGTGGAAGAAGACATCAAACCGTTCCGCGACGTGCTGCTGGGCCTGTTCTTCATCACCGTCGGCATGCTGCTCAATATCCGCGTCGTGCTCGACAACTGGTGGCTGGTGCTGCTGCTGCTGTGCGGCCCCGTGCTGCTGAAATTTGCCCTGATCGCGGGACTGGCCCGGCTGTTCGGCTCGTCGACGGGCGTGTCATTGCGCACGGGCCTGGCCCTGGCGCAGGCGGGCGAGTTCGGCTTCGTGCTGCTGAACCTGGCCGGCGGCATCAAGCTGATGGACCCGTTCGTCGTGCAGGTGGTGCTGGCGTCGATGGTGCTGTCGATGCTGGTGGCGCCCTTCCTCATCGCCAAGTCCGACGCCATCGTCATGAAACTGGCCGCCAACGACTGGATGATGCAATCACTGGCCCTGACAAAGATCGCCACGCGTACCATGGCCGCGCAAAAACACGTGCTGATCGCCGGTTTCGGGCGCAGCGGGCAAAGCCTGGCCACCCTGCTGACGGAAGAAAAAATCGAATACCACGCGCTGGACCTGGACCCGGAGCGGGTGCAGGAAGCCCAGCTGGCCGGCGCCCACGTCTCGTACGGCGACGCGGGCCGGCGCGAAAGCCTGGTGGCGGCCGGCATCTACCGGGCCAGCGCCGTGGTGATCACCTATGCGAATACCCCGTCGGCACTGAAGTTATTGCATTTACTTAACGAAATGGCGCCGACCTTGCCCGTCATCGTGCGCAGCCATGACGACAGCGACCTCGACCAGCTGAAAAACGCGGGCGCGGCCGAAGTGGTGCCGGAATTGATGGAAGGCAGCCTGATGCTCGCTTCGCACGCGCTGATCATGATGGGCGTGCCCCTGCGCCGCGTGGTGCACCGCGTGCAGGCGGCGCGCGAAGAGCGCTATGCCTCGCTGCGCGGCTATTTCCACGGCACCAGCGACGCCGACGACGATGCCGACCTGGAACGCCTGCACACGGTCACCGTCAGCGAAGGCGCCCATTGCGTGGGCTTGCCTTTGAGCACGATCGACGTGGCCGCCTGCGGCGCCTTTGTGACGGCCATCCGCCGCGGCCGCGGCCGCCTTGACGTCACGCCCGACACGCAGCTGGCCAGCGGCGACGTGGTGGTGCTGCGCGGCAGCGCCGACGCCGTGGCCAAGGCGGAAACCTTGCTGTTGAAATAACTATTCGACCTGCGCCTGCCAGCTGACGACCTTGTTGCGCCCGCCCGCCTTGGCCTGGTACAGGGCCTGGTCGGCGCGCGCCACCAGCTGCTGCGCCACGGCTTCGATGGGCAGCAGCGCCGCGTCCGCTTCCAGGCTGGCCACGCCGATCGACACGCTGACCCACGCCTGCGCGCTGCCCGGCAGGTCGAACATGGTGCCGGCGATGCTGGCGCGGATGCGTTCGGCCACGAACGTGGCACTATCGAGGTCCGCATCGATCAGCAGCACGACGAATTCCTCGCCGCCGAAGCGCCCCAGCGCGTCCGAGCGGCGCAATTCCGTGCGGATGCGCGTGGCCACTTCGCGCAGCACTTCATCGCCGCCCTGGTGGCCATGCGTGTCGTTGACCGACTTGAAATGGTCGATGTCGATATACATGCATGAAATGCAATAATTCTGGCGCCGCGCGCGGGCGATTTCTTCCAGCAGGCGGCGGTCGATATAGCGCCGGTTGTAGACGCCCGTCAGGGAATCGGTCAAGCCTATGTACTTCAGCATTTCATTGCTGATCACGTTTTCCAGGCAAATGGCGATGATGGACGCCATGTGCTTGATGAAATCCGTGCCCAGCACGGGCGTAAAGCGCGTCACGTCGCTGCTGGCGAGGTTCAGGCTGCCAATCAGGCGCTTGTTGCGCAGCAAGGGCACCAGGGCCACGCTGCGCAGGGGCGCGTCGATGCCCGGAAAACGGGGGCCATGCACGGCCGCATCGAACGGCCCCAGCAGCGGCAGCGGCGGCAAGGAGGCGTCGCCGGCGGCCACGGTGGCTTGCGGCGCAAAGCCCAGCTGCGCCACGGCATGCACGAACAGCAACTGCGGAAAGGCGCTGAAATCGACGCCCAGCTTTTCCATCACGAGCAAGATATCGTCATCCTCGTCGAGCAGGCTCAGGGTGACGCCGTCAAGGTCGGAAATCACGGGCAGGGTACGGAATATCGTACCGATCAGCTCGGGAAAGGTGGACGCGCCGACAATTTCCAGGTCGAACGCCTGGTGGCGGCACATGATGTCGTGGTTGCGCTCAACCTGTTCCAGCAGAAAGGCCATGCGCGCGCGCAAGGCCTGATTCTCGGCTTCGAGGCTGGCAACGCGCTGGGCCGGTGCGACGGCATCGTTCCCCGGCTGGCCCGGCTCTGGCGGTATTGCTTGATTCATAGAAACCTTAAACCCTTCTGTGCGGGCGCCGCGCTTAAAATGCCAGTTCGAAACCGATGTCTTGTCCCACCACAATACGCTCATCGCCGCCTTGCGTGACGATGGCATTCATGCCGAAGCAGATGGCGCCGTCGAGCTCGGGCCTGGCACGGTAACCTTGCATGACGTCGAGCGGATCCGGCCCCGGCACGCCTGTCGCCTGGTCCACCGACGGAATCGGGCAGCGCGAGCACGGCTTGACGGGTTTTAATATGGTAGCGCCGAATTGCAGGAACGCCGCGTAGTCCTCCTCGAAGGCGCCGATGTCGCCGATGACCAGGTTCGGGCGGAAACGGTTCATCGGCAGCGCCTCGCGGCCGGCCGCGCGCAGCTTGTCATTGACGTCGGCCAGCGAGGCGCTGCCGGCGATCAGCACCGGGTAGCCATCGGCAAACATGGTCGATGCGGCAATTCCATTCGTCCACTTGGTGCTGGTGGCGCGCACCACGTCCGGATGAAAGCGCACCAGGCGGCATGGCACGCCGATGGCCTGCGAAAACCAGGTGGCCGTGACTTCGTCGCAGTCGTAGGCGCGCACGGCATCGTCCCACACTTGCACTTCCAGCATGGGCGCATGTTGCGGATCCGGCAAGCCCAGCTCGATTTCCAGGCGCAGCATGCCCGGCGCGCGCAATTCCAGGGTGGCGGCCTTGATGCGCGGCACGATCAGCGCCATGCGCGGATGTTCGCGCTGGGTCAGGAAGCGGCCCTGCGGGTCCACCACCATCCATTCGCGGTCGAATACGTGCTCACTCATCAGCCCCGACTGCGTGAGGACCGCCTCGCGCAGGTGGATGCCGGCGCAGGATTTGATGGGATACAGAATGATGTCGGACAGGATAGCCATGGGCCGGGGCAGTATTGCAACTTCTGCCAGGAAGTTATTCAGAAACGCAGTATGGCAGCAAAGCGGGCAAGCGTAAATCCGCCAAGCCCAGCCGCAGTGGCCGGGCCGGCGTGACGACGATCAATATGTGTAGAAAATACGCTGGATTTCTTGCGTACTATTGGTTTTGGTCAAGGCCAGCATCAGCAGGATGCGGGCTTTTTGCGGGTTCAGGGTATCGGAGACGACACTGTCAAGTTCATCGTCGTTGGCTTCGCCATTGCGCGCCACGATGCCCTGGCCGACGCGGCTCGAACGCACGATCAGCACGCCCTTCTGGCGCGCTTCCACCAGCGCCGGCTTCATTTGCGCGGCCACGCTGCCGTCGCCCACGCCCGCGTGGATGATGCCCTTGGCGCCGGCGGCGATGAAGGCGTCCATGCCGACGCGGTTCATGTTGGCGTAGCCGTAGACGATGTCCACTTGCGGCAAGGCGTCGAGCTTGCTGACGTCAAATTCCGACTCCAGGGTGTGCTTGCGCGTCGACTGGCGGTAGAAGAAGGGCTTGCTGCCCTGGATGTAGCCGAGCATGCCCAGTTCCGGCGACTTGAAGGTGTCCGTGGTCGAGGTGTTCGTCTTGGTCACTTCGCGCGCGGCGTTGATCTGGTCGTTCAAGGCCACCAGCACGCCCTTGCCCACGGCTTCCTTGCTGCCCGCCAGCAACACGGCGTTGTACAGGTTGATGGGGCCATCGGCCGAAATGGCTGTCGACGGACGCATGGCGCCCACCACGACGACCGGTTTGTGGCTTTTCACGGTCAGGTTCAGGAAATACGCCGTCTCTTCGATGGTGTCGGTGCCATGCGTAACGACCACGCCGTCGACGTCGGCGGAGGCCAGCAGCACGTTGATGCGCTTGGCCAGGGTCAGCCAGTGGCTGTTGCCCATGCTTTCGCTGGCGATCTGGAACACTTGCTCGCCTTTCACATTCGCCACTTTCTTGAGTTCCGGCACGGCGGCGATCAGGCGCTCGACGCCCACGGTGGCCGAGGTGTAGCCCACGGTGGTGGTGCTGTCGGCGCCGCTGCCGGCGATGGTGCCGCCCGTGGCCAGGATCACCACATTCGGCAACTTGACGGCCGCTTCCTGCGCGCGCGCGGGCGAGGCGGCGACAAAGCCCATCAGCAAGGTGGCCAGCATCAGCTGTGCACAGGAATGGAATTTACGTGAAAACATGGTGCTCCCGTTCGGTGATGTGTCAAAGATAACAAAGTCGTGTGCAAATTATATGTCATCAATGGCGCACAAATCCCCAATTCATGTGTCCCGCGCAAACGTGCGCGCCCTTATCCGCGCTACAGTGGCGCCATGTCCACATTACGCCCCTTCCGCTCCTGCCTCGTCCTGCCGCTGATCTTGATCGCGCTCAATGCCTGCTCCACGCAAATCGAACTGCGCACGGCGGCGCAGCAGGAACAGTTCGCGCGGGAAGCGGCCAGCCAGGGCGACTGGGCGCAAGCCATGCGCAGCTACGCGGCCGCGGCCGAGAATGCCGAACTGGGCCATGGCGACTTCGCTTGGCAGGCGCGGCTGCATCACCAGGCGGGACGCGCCGCCAGCGGGGCCTGCCGCTACGATGCGGCCGAATTTCATTTCCGCCAGGCCATCGCGCTGGCAAAGAAGAGCGAATACTCGAGCGCCCTCAGCTACAAGGCGCTGATCGACCAATATGAACGCCAGGGCAAGGCGACGCAAGCCTTGGCCGTGCGCAATGAACTGGGCTTTCATCAATCTTGGGCGCTGGGCGCATTTACCGACCGGGAATCGCTGCCGGTGGGCAAGCCTTGCGGAACACCGCCATAGTACGGGGGATGCCGATGAGAGTGACACGCACGCTGCTGGCACTATCCCCCCTCTTTGCCGCCATCGCGCCCGCGTATGCCGTCGAAGCCGCCTTGCCTTTATGGGAAGCGGGCATCTTCGGCGGCACGGCTGTCACGCCTGCCTATCCGGGCGCCGGCGAACGTTCGACGCGCACCCTGGCCCTGCCCTATCTGATTTATCGCGGCAAAGTCCTGCGCGCCGACCGCTCCGGCGTGGGCGCGCGCCTGCTCGATACGGATCGCCTCGATTTCGATATCGGTTTTGCCCTGTCCTTGCCGGCCCGCTCCAGCGACGTACCGGCCCGGCGCGGCATGCCGGACCTGGGGACTTTGCTGGAATTTGGCCCGCGCCTGAAAATCAAGCTGGCCGAGCCGACACAACACAGCCGCCTGGGCCTGGAGCTGCCCTTGCGCGCCGTCATCGAAGCGCGCGGCGGCCTGCGCCGCCAGGGCGCCACGTTCGAACCGCGCCTCGTGTATGCGCTGCAGGGCGACCGCCAGGCATGGCACCTCGACGCCAGCCTCGGCGCCGTACTGGGCAATGGCGGCATCAACGATTACCTGTATGGCGTCAGCGCCGCCTTCGCCACCCCGGAACGCCCGGCGTATGCGGCAAAAAGCGGGCTGATGCTCACGCGGCTGGGCCTGGGCGGCTCTTACCGGCTGCAGCGGGACTGGCGCGTCTTTGCCTTTTTGCGCTACGACAATTACACAGGCGCCGCCAACCGCGCCAGCCCCCTGTTGCGCCAGAACAGCGGCACCTCGGCCGGCATCGGCCTGATGTGGACGTGGCAACGCTCGGACAGGCAGGCACGGGGCCCGGACGATTAGCGGCAAGACGGCTTAAAACTCCGTCGTGGCCGACAGCATGACCGTGCGCGGCGCGCCCAGGCCCAGGCTGGTCCATTGCGGCAGCGCCCAATACGCCTTGTTGCCCACGTTGCTCACGCTGGCGCGCACGGTCAAGGGCCGGCCGGCGGCGCGGGTGGCATAGCGCGCGCCCAGGTCAAACACGGTGCGGCCCGGCACGGACAGTGAGTTGTCTTCGTTGAGGTACTGCTTGGACGCCGCCGTCGCGTTCGCCGTCAGAGTCACGCCGGGAATGGCGGGCGCATCCCACTCCACGCCCAGCTTGGCCTGCAGCCTGGGCACGCCCGCTGCCTGCTTGCCCTGGTTGGCGCCGCCCACCGTCTTGCTCAAGACCGGATCGACATACGCCACGCCGCCCATCAGGCGCACGTCGCGCACGGGCGAACCAAAAAAGCCCCAGTCGACGCCGCGGTTGCGCTGCTCGCCGCCAAAGGAAAAGACATTGCTGACCGGGTCGACATAGCTGCTGGGCCGCTTGATTTCATACAGGCTGAGCGTATGGGCGAATTCGCCCAGGTCGACCTTGACGCCGGCCTCCATCTGCTTCGATTTATACGGGGCAAAGACCTCTCCCGCGTTGGCCGCCGTCATGGGCGCCGTCGCCCCCTGGCTCAGGCCTTCGATGTAATTGGCGTACAGCGCAACGTTTCTGGCGGCCTTGACCAGCAGGGCGACGGCCGGCGTCGTGGCGGCGGCGTCATAGCGGGAACTGCGCGCGCCCGTCCTGACGTTGAAGCTGTCGCTGAGCACCTCCTGGCGCCGCAAGCCCGCCGTCAGCTGCACTTGATCCTGCGCAAACGACACAGTATCGACCAGGCCATAGCTGGCCAGGCGCAGTGCCGTCTTCGAGATTTGCGCTGCGTCAAAGCGCGTGGCAGGTCCCCATACGGGGCGGTAGATATTCGTGATCCAGTCCTGCGCCAGGGTATTCCTGCGGCCGAACTGCTGGTCCGTGTGGTGGTAATACGTGGCGTTGGCCGCCCACTGGTGGCCGATGCCGGCCGCGCGGAACCTGCCCTTCACGCCCACTTCCGCCGATTGTTTTTCAAGGTTAAAACCGAGGTCGGCCAGGTTGGTGCGGTAGTCGCCGGCCGTATTGAACACCTGGATCAGATAGGCGCCCGTCGACTGGTAATCGGCCTTGCCGGCGCCGATGGCCGCATACGCCATCAGCTGTGCGTTCACGTCATATTCGCCGCGCAGCAGCGCGCCCTTGTCCCGCGTGTCATAGAAGGCCCAGCTCGGGTTGAGCAGGGTTTCCGGTTTCGGCGGACGCGGCACGGGCAGGCCGGCGGCCAGGTTGACGCCCCGGTTCAAGCCCCGCGCGCGGTCTTCGCTGCTGTACAGGTCGGCGGACAGGCGCGCGCCTGTGCCGCGCCAGTCCAGCCCCACGGACGCGAGCCGGGTCTTCTTTTTCTGGTGGTCGATGGCGCCGTCGCCGTCGCGGTAGACGCCGTTGACGCGGATGCCGAACTGTTTATTTTCGCCAAAACGCTGACCCAGATCAACATGCCCACCCCATTGCGCATCGGACATGTACGACGCCGTCACGCGCGCCAGCGGCGTCTCGCCCGCGCGCTTGGGCACGAGGTTGATGCTGCCGCCCACCGAGCCGCCCGGCGGCATGCCGTTGAGCAAGGCCGACGGCCCTTTCAGCACTTCGATGCGCTCGAACATTTCGGGCGAGGTGCGGTACACGGGCGAAACGCCGAACAGTCCGCCGAACGCGACATCGCTGGTGGCGGAGCTGAAACCCCGTATCGAATAGTTTTCGCCGATGATGCCCGTCATGCCGCTGCTGAAGACGGTGGGATCGGTGGCCGAGATCACATCGGTGATGTCGCGCGCCTGCCGGTCTTCGATGAACTGGTCCGTATAGCTGATGGTATTGAACGGCGTTTCCATGAAATCCTTGTCACCAAGAAATCCCACGCGGCCGCCGGCAGCCACTTGCCCGCCGGCATAGACCTCCGTCACGGTATTGCCTTTACCCCACACCGTCACGGCCGGCATGGTCGCTGCGGCCTCTGCCGCGGCATTCTGTGCCGGTTCGCGGCGCAGCGTATAGCTGCCATTGCCCTCGCGCACGGCCTGCAAGCCTTGGCCGCGCAGCAATTCATAAAATCCTTCGGCTACGCTGTAGCTGCCGGACAGGCCGGCGCTATTCTTGCCCTGCAGTAAACCTGCATCGACCGTCAGTTCGATGCCGGCCGCCGCCGCGAAGCTGTTGAGCGCCAGGCCCAGCGAGCCGGCCGGCACGCTGAACGCCTGGCGGGCCTGCGCCGCTTGCGCGCAGGCCGGCGGAGCCGCCACGCCCAGCGCCCCCATGGTCAAGCCCGTGACGAGCGCCAGTTGCACGGCGGTGGCGATACGGCCCAGGGTCAAGGCGGGAAGGTGGCGTGTCGCCATGCGTGTTGCCATAAGTTAAGTCCTTTTCAGAGGGGAAGATTGCTTGTTCTCACCCTATCTCCCGAACGAAAAGGCAAAACCCTCAATGCAAATACGAATCATTACAAAAATAAGATATCTTATTGATAGCCCTTGAGCACGTCGTCGATCACCCGTCGCAGCGACGTCACGCTGGCCGCCGTGATGTACCAGGCATCGGCATCGACGAAGACGACGCGGCCGTTCTTCCAGGCATTGGTCTGGCGCAAGAGGGGGTTGGCCATCTGCTCGGCCGTCATGACGGGACGGTGCTCCATCACGGCCGTGCGGTCGATGACGTAGATGATGTCGGGATTGGCTTGCTGGATGAACTCGCTGGATATGGGCTGGCCGTGCAAGCCCGCCTCGACGGCCGTGCTGGCCGGTTTCACGCCCAGCGCATCGAAAACAAAACCGTAGCGCGACTGCACGCCGAATGCACTGAAGGCGCCGTTATTGTGCAGCACGATCAGCGCCTTCTCGGGGCGGACCAGCGTCACCTTGCGCGCGGCCGCCACCTTGTCGTCCAGCTCCTGCGCTTTCTGGCGTGCAATATCCTCCTTGCCGAAGATGCGCCCCAGGGTCAGCAAGTGCTCCTTCACTACGCTGATGTGCTTGCTCTCGCTGTTCTGGTAATCGACGTCGAAATGCACCGTGGGCGCGATCTGGCTCAAGTCCTGGTAATGGCTGGCCTGGATCGAGGTCATCAGCACCAGGTCGGGCTGAAGCGCGTGGATGTGTTCGAGATTGGGCTGCACGATGGCACCCAGGTCGCGGATGGCCTCGTCATCCCTGTAGCGCGCGAGAAAGTGCGGCACGTAATCCTTCACCATGCCGGCCACGGGCACGCCCAGCTGGTCGAGGAAATCGACTTCGTTCATGTCGAGCACGGCCACCTTCTGCGGACGCTGCGCAATCACCGTCGTGCCCAGCTTGTGCACGATGGTGATGGGCGCAAACGCCGGCTGCGGGGCGGCAGCGGCGGGCGCCGGCGGCATTGTCGCCGTCTTGTCGCTGCAGCCTTGCAGGATGGCCGCGGCGGCGAGCAGCATGGCCAGCGCCAGGCGGGGTTGGTTGCAGATCATGTCAAGCTCCTGTGGGGGTGAAGTAATTGCAGACACAGCCGCGCTCGTCGCGCACGATGTGGAAATCGATGTCGTACAGGGCGCGCAAACGTTGCTCGGTGACGACCTCGTGCGCGGGGCCGGAACAGCGCACGGCGCCGCCCTGCATGGCGACGACGTGGTCCGAGTAATTGACGGCGAAATTGATGTCGTGGATCACCAGGATCACGGTGCGCCCCTGCTCGTCGCACAGGCGGCGCAGCGCGCGCATGATCTGCACGGCGTGCTTCATGTCGAGGTTGTTGAGCGGCTCGTCGAGCAGCAAAATATCCGTCTGCTGGGCAATCGTCATGGCCAGGAAAGCCATCTGGCGCTGGCCGCCGCTCAGCTCATCGACGTAGGCGGTGCGCAGCGATTCCAGCGACAAAAAGGCGATGGCATCGGCGATCGCCTGCCGGTCCTGCGGCGTCAGGTTACCTCGGCTGTAGGGAAAGCGGCCGAAGGCGACCAGCTCCTCCACCGTCAGGCGCAAATGAAAATCGGGCGACTGGCGCAGCGTGGCCACCTGCCGCGCATAGTCGCCGATGCGGATATCGCCAATGCGGCGACCGTCCACCACAATCTCGCCGCCATCCGCTTCCTGCAGGCGCGCGATGAGCATCAGCAAGGTCGTCTTGCCGGCGCCGTTGGGGCCGATCAAGGATGTCACTTTGCCCTTGGGAAACTGCACGCTGACGTTGTCGAGCACGCGCTTGCTGCCGTAGCTTTTTTTAATCTGTTTGACGTGGATCATGCGGTGCCCCGGGTGCGGACCATGAGCGCGAGGAAATACGCGCCACACACCAGGTTGACGAGGATGCCGACCGTGGTCCGGTAATTGAAAACGTGCTCGACCAGCAGCTGGGCGGCGAGGAAGATGGCGATGGCGATGACGCAGCCCAGCGGCAAGGTCACGCGATGGCGCGCCGTGCGGGCCAGGGCATAAGTCGTGTTCGCCACAAAGATGCCCATGAAGGCCGTCGGACCCAGCAGGCTCGTCGATACCGCCACCAGCACGGCGATCAGCGCCAGCTGCAGCCGCACCATGCGCCGGTAGTCGACGCCCAGCGACATGGCCTGCTCGCGCCCCAGCGCCAGCACATCGAGCGCCGGCAAGGTTGTCAGCACGGCCACGCCGGCGGCGCCCGCCAGCAGGGCCGCGTACAGCAACTGCGCGGGCTGCGCCTTGTTGAACGAGGCCTGGCTGAATCCTTGCAAAATGGCAAATTCGCCGGGGCTGATGCGCAGCTGGATGAACTGGGTGAACGTACCGATCACCATCGTCAGCACGAATCCCAGCAGCAAGAGGAAATACACGTTTTTCTTGCCATCACGAAACAGCCAGTAATGGATGGCCCAGGAATACGCGAGCATGAGCGCGATGGACACGGCGAAATTGCCGTTCGGTCCCAGCAGCACGACGCTGTGCATGCCCATGACGAGGACCAGCAGCGACTGCAGCAGCAGATACACGGCTTCGTAGCCCATGACGGCCGGCGTCAGTATCCGGTTGCCGGCGATGGTCTGGAACACGATCGACGACACGGCCACGCAGACGCCGCCGATGGCGATGGCGGCCAGCCGCGCCAGGCGCTTGGGGAGGATGTAATCCACATCGAAGTTTGCGCCAGCGCAAAGGAATACCAGCGCCAAAACAAGCACGGCCAGCCACAGCGTCCGCTGCGTCACCATGCGCCTCATTGCCGCCCCCGGATGATCAATATGAGGAACAGCAGGCCGCCCACGCCGCCCGCCGTCAGGCCGATGGGCACCTCGAAGGGGTAGATCAGCAAGCGCCCCGCGATGTCGCAGGCCAGCAGCAGCGAAGCGCCGCCCAGCGCGACGATGGGCAGGGTGCGGCCCAGGTTGTCGCCGTAGCGCAAGGCCACCAGGTTCGGGATGGCCAGCCCGACAAACGGAATCGCCCCTACCGTGATGACCGTGGCCGCCACCGTGACGGCCACCAGCATCAGGCCCAGCGCCACCGTAGCGCCATAATTGAGTCCCAGGCTGGTGGCCATCCCCTCTCCCATGCCCAGCACCGTAAAACGCTGCGCGTACAGATACGTGAGGGCAACGATGGGCAGGACCAGGTAGATGATTTCATAGTTGCCTTGGACGATTTTTGAAAAATCGCCGAGCAGCCAGCCCTGCATGCTTTGCAGGATGTTGTTGCGGTAGGCATAAAACTCGGCCACGGCGCTGAGCACGCCGCCATACACGAGACCGATGACGGGCACCAGAATCGTGTTCTTGAAGCGGATGCGGCGGATCAGGGCCACATACAAGGCGCTGGCGGCAAGGCAGAAGGCCAGCGCGAACGCCATCTTGCCCGCCGTGCCCGCCGCAGGCGCCACGGTCAGCGCGACGAGGATGCCCAGCTTGGCCGCGTCGAGGCCGCCCGACGTGGCCGGCTCGACGAATTTGTTGCGCACGATGTGCTGCAGGATGACGCCGCAGACGGACAGGCCCACGCCCGTCAGCACCAGCGCCGCCAGGCGCGGCAGGCGGCTGGCCGTCAGGGTCAGCCAGGCATCGGCGAACAGCGCGTCAGACGGTGCAAACAGCTGCGTCCAGGCAATATTCCGCACGCCGACCAGCAGCGAGGCGCCACACAGCAAAAAGAACAGGAAAAACAGACGCGCGCGGGTCAAATCGTCATCCCGTTCAAGGCTGGCGCCCCGGTGCGGCGATGCGCCAGCCCTTGGCCGCCTGGCGCTGGGCCAGGAAATGCGCATACAGGCCGCCCTGCGCGCGCAAGGCGGCTGGCGCGCCCTGCTCGCGCAGCACGCCGCCGTCGAGCACGACGATCCGGTCGGCCATGGCCACCGTCGACAGCTGGTGGGCGATGACGATCACCGTGCGCTTGCCGCGCAGCCGCGCCAGCGCCTCGGCGATGGCGGCCTGGTTTTCCGCGTCCAGCGCGGCCGTCGCCTCGTCGACCAGCAGTATCGGCGCATCCTTGACCAGCGCGCGGGCAATCGCGATGCGCTGGCGTTCGCCGCCGGACAGGCGCGCGCCGCCCTCGCCCACGGGCGTGTCCAGCCCCTGCGGCAGGCGGGCGATGATTTCGGCCACGCCCGCCTGGCGCGCCGCGTCAAGCACCTCGGCATCGGTGGCGCCCGGCTTGCCGAGGCGGATATTGTCGGCGATGCTGCCCTGGAACAGATAACTGTCCTGGAAGATCTGGCTGATCTGCCCTGCCAATTGCTCGCTGGACATGTGCCGCACATCGACGCCGCCCACCAGCACCGCGCCTGCACTGGCGTCAAAGAAACGCGCGATCAGGCGCACCAGGGTCGTCTTGCCGGAACCGGAAGCGCCGATCAGCGCCGTCATGCTGCCCGGCGCAATCTGCAGATTGATATCTGTCAATGCGTCGGGCTGGTCCTGTGCATAGCGGAAGTGCACATGGCGCAATTCGACCGCGCCGTCGCGCGGCGCTTGCGGCTGGTGTGCTTCCGGCAAGGGCTGCACGGCGAAAATATCGCGCGCAGCATCGAGCGGCCCGCGCGCGCCGCGCAGCACTTCGCCGTAGCTGGCCACTTCCTGCAGCGGGTCGACGAAGCGCACCACCAGCAGCAGCGCCACGATGACGGCGATGGCGTCTGCCGTTTCAAGCACACTGCCAAGGCGGCTATCGAACCACAGCGCGGCGGCGGCCAGCAGGGCGGCAAAGATGGCTTGCACGGCCCAGGCATTGAGCACCGACGACAGCGCCGACAGGTAAATGAGCCGCGTACCCGCGTGGCGCTGCCCGTCGATGGCTTGCTGCAGGAAGCGCGTGCCGTCACCGCCGAATGCGCGCAAGACGGATTGCGCTTGCGCAAACTCAACCAGGCGCTGGCTGGTCCGGGCAAAATGGCGGTGATAAGCATCGTCGGCGCGCTGGCCCAGGTGCGCCGTCAGCCGCAAGGCAGCTGCCAGGAGGGGCAGCGCCAGCAAGGCTGTCACGCCGAGCGGCCAGTGCAGCGCGAACAGCGCGGCCAGCAATACCACGGGCGTGACGGCGCCGCAGATCACGGGCGTCAGTACGTGGGCGGGCAGCTGGGCCACGTTCATCATGCCCTGCGTGATGACATGGCCCAGTTTCGCCGTGTTTTCCGGCGTGAACCAGCCGACGGGCAGACGCGCCACATGGTCGCCCAGGCGCTGGCGCGCCCCTTGCAGCACCGTCACGCCCACGCGCACGCCCGCCTTTTCCACCTGGCGCCGCCAGCCCCAGCAAGCCACCAGCCCCGCCAGCAGCACCAGCAGCCACAGGGCCGCGCCGCCCGCGTCGCCGGCCAGCAGGCGGCCCAGGGCCAGCACCAGCGCCGTGATCGTCAAGCCGCTCAGCACGCCATACGCGAGCGCCATGGCACAGTAGCGGCGGAACACGGGCGCATCGTCGCCCAGCAGTTGAATGAAGGTCTTCAGCATGATGGGGGAGCCTCTTCCGGGGATGCCTGATAGCCGCCCAGCGCCCACAATTGCGCGTAGCGGCCCTTGTCTGCGAGCAAGCTGGCATGGCTGCCCTGCTCGGCGATGGCGCCGTTGTCAACCACGACGATGTGATCGGCGTGCATGATGGTGTCGAGCCGGTGCGCGATCACGAGCAAGGTGCGGCCCCGGGCAAAGCGCGACAGCGCATCCTGGATCGCCACTTCGTTTTCCGCATCGGCCGCGGCCGTCGCTTCGTCGAGCACCAGCACGTTTGGATCAAGCAGCACGGCGCGGGCGATGCTCACGCGCTGCAGCTCGCCGCCGGACAGCTGCGCGTCCTCGCCGATGACGGAATCGTAGCCGCGTGGCAAGGCCTGGATGCGTTCGTGAATGTTCGCCAGGCGCGCCGCCGCTTCGACCTCGCGCGCGCTGGCCGATGGCCGCCCCAGCGCGATGTTCTCGCGCACGCTGGCGTGGATCAGCCGCACTTCCTGCAGCACGAAACCGATGCGCCGGTACAGCTCGGGCGTGGCGATGTGGCGCAGGTCGACGCCGCCCAGGGTGATGCGCCCCTCGGTCGGGTCGAAAAAGCGCAGCAGCAGCCGCGCCAGCGTCGACTTGCCGGAACCGGAAGCGCCGACGATGGCCGTCACCGTGCCGGGATGCAAGGTCAAATTGAAGCCGGACAACACCTTGTTCTGCCCGTCGTAGGCATAGCCCACGCCTTCCATGCGGATCTCCGTGCCGTTCGGCAACTGCTGCTGGCCGGGCGCCGGCTGCGCCAGCACGGGCGTATCGAGCAAGGCCAGTACGCGCTGGGCGGCGCCGGTGGCGTTGTTGAGGTCGTGCGTCAGGTAATGGAGCAGCAGCATGGGCGCGGAAATGCCGGGCGCCACGAGGGCGAAGGGCAGCACGTCCACGGGCGCCATCGCTCCCAGCGCCACGAACACGGTACCGGCAAGCACCACCACGCCCAGCACGGCGACGGGCGCGATCAGCGCATTGGCATTGGCCATCGAACCGACCAGCGGCCGCGTAAACGCGGCAAACGCATCGGCAAACGCATCGACGGCCGCGCGGTAGCTGCCGTGCGCGCGTCCCGTGGCGCCGAAGGCCTTGACCACGGGAATGCCGTTGACGAACTCCACCACGGCATTGTTGATGCGTCCCATGCCGGCGACGAATTGCGCCATGTTGCCGCTACTGGCCTTCATGGCCCGGCCGAAGAACAGGAAAAAACCGGGAAACGGTAATATCGCGATGAGGGCCAGGCGCCAGTCCATGGCGAACAGGTACACCACCGAGATAGCGATGGCGCCCACGGCGCGCCCCGTCGTTGTATAAAAGTGCGCGGTGAGGCTGTGCAGGGTGTTGATGTCGTCCTGCATCGCCTGCTTGACCTCGCCCGAGGCCCGGCTGGTGAACCAGCCCAGCGGCACCTGCCCCAGGCGCTGCATCGCTTGCAGGCGCAGCTGGTGGGTAAGGCGGTTGTCGGCCAGGTGGGCGGCCAGCTCGCCCAGCGACATCAGCGCCATGCCGAGGAACAGGCAGGCGACGCTGGCGATGATGATGGGCCAGATATCGCCGTGCGCCGGCGCAAAGGCGCTGTGCGCGATCCGCGCGATGCCCGCCAGCGGCGCCAGGGTCAGCATGGAACCGCTGGCGGCCAGCATGGCGGCGGCGATCAGGCGCCCGCGGATGGGCTGCAGTATCCGCCTGATGGGGCCAGGCTGTTTGGTTTCGGCCGGGGCCGCGTCATGGGTGCTCATGAAAAAAGGACAGGCATGGTGTCAAAAGAAAAGAGTGGCTCTCACCCTATATCCCGAACGAGATGACAAAACCCTCAATCGGGCCCGCAACATTGTCAGGCAGCCGCTTGCACCGTGACCCAAAAGCGCGTGCGCGCAACGATCCGCACCGGCAAGGCCAGCGCCAGGTTGTGCAGCGCGCGGTCCGTGTCGCGCAGCGAAAACACCCCGTTGACGCTCAAGCCGGCCACGGCCGGATCGCAGCGCAGCAGGCCGGGCCGGTAGCGGGCCAGTTCGGCCAGCAGCTCATCGAGGCGCATGTGGTCGGCCACCAGCACGCCCTTCGTCCAGGCCGCCGCGCTGGCCGGCACGGGGGCGGCAGACTGCACGATGTCGGCCGAGAAGACGGCACCGTAGCCCGTGGCGACGCCCACGGCGTTGCCGGGCGCATGCGCGAGGCGTATCTCGACGGCGCCCTCGAAGACGTCCACGCGCGACGTGTATTCGTCTTGCCGCAAGGTAAAACGCGTGCCGAGGGCCCGCACCGTGCCGTGGCGCCCCTGCACGCGGAACGGCCGCTGCGCCGGGTCGGGATCGTGGGCCGTGGTGACGAGGATTTCGCCGGCCCGCAAGACCAGCAGGCGCTCGCCGGCGTCGAAGCGCACGTCGACGGCGGAAGCCGAGGCCAGCATCACGCGCGTGCCATCAGGCAAGGTAATCTCGCGGACCTCGCCCGTGGCTGTGCTATGGCCAGCCGTGGCCACTTGCCAGGCGTCCGTGCCGCGCGCCGCATACAGCATGCCGCCCACGGGCAGCAGCACGGTCAGCAGTGTCAGGGCGCGGCGGCGGTTCAGGTAGGCGGCGGGAGCCGGTTCGCGCAGCGCATGGCGGGCCACGTCGCGCGGCACGCTGTGCAGCTTGCCTTCGAACGCCTGCAGGCGCTGCCAGGCGAGATCGTGGTGCGGATGGGCGGCGCGCCAGCGGGCGCAATCGGCCTGGTCCTCATCGCTGGCGTCGTCGGACCACAGGCGCGCCATCCACTGGGCCGCCTGCTGCACGATGGCCGGTGCAATCACCACTTCCATGGCTCAGGCGTCCTGCCCGTGCAGGGCCTGGTAGCAGGCCAGCAGGCCGGCGGCGATGTATTTTTCCACGGACGAGACGGACACCTGCAATTCGGCGGCGATATCGCGGTAGCTGAGGCCATCCAGCTTGCATAACAGCAATGCCGTGCGCGCCTTGGCAGGCAGCCGGTGCAGCACGGCGTCGATGTGCGCCAGCGCTTCGAGCACCAGCGCGCGCTCTTCCCCGGACGGCGCCAGCGCTTCGGGCGCCAGGGCCAGCACTTCCAGGTAGGCCGCCTCGATCTGGCGGCGGCGGTACAGGTCGATGACCATGCCGTTGGCGATCTGCGTCAGGTGGCGGCGCGATTCCCCGGCCGGCGGCACGCGCCCCGTCTTCATCAGGTGCAGGTACACATCGTGCGCCAGGTCGGCCGCATCGATGGCATTGCCCAGCTTGCGGCGCAGCAAGCCCCGCAGCCAGCCATGGTGGTCGGTGTACAGACTGCTCACTTGCTGCTGAAGCGCTAACTCGGCGGTGCTCACGATACCCTTCCTGTGGTCGATGGCCAGCGGGACGGCAGGCGCATCAATATAAATGAGAATTATTCTCATTGTATGCGAAAAAGCAAGACAGGCGCAACCGGCCGGGCCGGAACGCGCGGCATGGCAAGGCGATGGGATCAAACAAACGGGCAATAAAAAACCCTGCAAATCAATGACTTGCAGGGTTCGTTGCAGCCCCGCATGGGGCCAGGTCTGGATCAGACGTTGAACAGGAAGTTCAGCACGTCGCCATCCTTGACCACGTATTCCTTGCCTTCGGCGCGCATCTTGCCCGCTTCCTTGGCGCCTGCTTCGCCCTTGTAGGCGATGAAGTCGTCATAGGCGATGGTTTGCGCGCGGATGAAGCCGCGTTCGAAGTCAGTGTGGATCACGCCGGCCGCCTGCGGTGCCGTGGCGCCTACGGGGATGGTCCAGGCGCGCACTTCCTTCACGCCGGCCGTGAAGTAGGTTTGCAGGCCCAGCAGCTTGTAGCCGGCGCGGATCAGACGGTCCAGGCCCGGCTCTTCCATGCCCATGTCGGCCAGGAAAGCGCCCTTGTCGGCGTCATCCAGGTCGGCGATTTCCGCTTCCAGGGCCGCGCAGATGGCGACGATGGGGGCGTTTTGCGATTGCGCATACGCCGTCAGCTGGTCCAGCAGCGGGTTGTTGGTAAAACCCGAGTCGGACACGTTGGCCACGAACATGGCCGGCTTGGCCGTGATCAGGCACAAAGGCTTGATCAGTTCCATTTCGTCGGCGTCCAGGCCCATGGCGCGCACGGGCTTGGCGTCGTTCAGGTAAGGCATCATGCGTTCCATGATGGCCAGCAGCTTGGCTGCGTCCTTGTCGCCCGAGCGGGCTTTCTTGTTTTCGCGGTGGATGGCTTTTTCCACGGTGCCCATGTCGGCCAGCGCCAGTTCGGTCTGGATGACTTCGATATCGTCGAGCGGATTGATCTTGCCGGCCACGTGGATGACGTTGTCGTCTTCGAAGCAGCGCACGACGTTGACGATGGCGTCCGTTTCGCGGATGTGCGACAGGAACTGGTTGCCCAGGCCCTCGCCCTTCGATGCACCGGCTACCAGGCCGGCGATGTCGACGAATTCCACGATGGCGTTGACCATGCGTTCCGGCTTGACGATGGCGGCCAGCGCATCCATGCGCGGATCCGGCACTTCGACGACGCCGACGTTGGGCTCGATGGTGCAGAATGGATAGTTTTCAGCCGGAATGCCGGCTTTCGTCAGTGCATTGAACAGGGTGGACTTGCCGACGTTCGGCAAGCCGACGATACCGCATTGGAGACTCATGGAAAACCTTTAATTAATCAAATATTGCCGGCAAGCGGCTGGTGCAAAACGGCCGTTGCGGGCGTTTTCTGGATAATCTTGCTGTATTCATGCTCTAAGGGTCAATTGTACCTCTATGCACCCTACTCTTCAAAAAAACCGCCCCGGCGACCTTAACTGTCGCCATCCCCGTCGTCCGGCTGCGACGCATCGAATTCCAGGATGTCGCCGGGCTGGCATTCGAGCATTTCGCAGATTTTCGACAAGGTGTCGAAACGCACGCCGCGCACCTTGCCCGATTTTAAAAGGGACAGGTTCTGCTCCGTGATGCCGACAAAGGCGGCCAGTTCCTTCGATTTCACTTTTTTCCTGGCCAGCATCAGGTCGAGGCGCACGACGATGCCCATCAGATGAACCCGCTGTTTTCATCGGCCAATCTCTGGCCTTCATGCAGGATTTGCGCCAGCGCAAAGAAAACTGAACACAGCAGCAAGGTCCACAGGTCGCCGCCCGTGAGGTCGACAACCAGGCGCAGCTGGCGCGTTCCCTCTTCCAGCAAGCCGAACAGCATGCCGCGCACGGTCGGTTCCAGCAAAGTCAGCACCGTTCCCAGCAGCAAGCCGCCGGCGAAGCGGCGAAAGTGGCGCGCCACCTGCGGCGTAAAAAACACGCCCTGCTCGAACTGGCGCAAGACCAGGGCCAGCTGGCGCACGGCGTCGCCCAGCACGCACAGGGCTGGCAAGGCCAGCGCCAGGCCCAGTCCCCGCTGCCACAGGGGCATGGCGGCCAGGCGCTCGAATGGCTGGCTCTGCAATTGCAGCAGCAGTTCATACATGCCGACGCCGCCCAGGCTGCCTTGCGCGGCCGGCGCAGGCGCCAGCCAGCCCAGCACCGTCAGCAGCAGGTACAGCAGAAAGAATCCCGAAACGCCGTAGCGCACGCGCCGGCTCAGCGCCGCCGGCCCCGTCTGATTTTTTTTCATATTCAAAAGTATACGGATGCGGAAAGTGTTGCTAGAATAAATTATCGTAAAACAATAATTAGATCATGTTTTGCGAACATTTTAGCATATTCCCTTACCCTACCGACTGGAGGCACCATGAAAACCCTGCTTGCCGCACTCGTTTGCAGCACCGCCTTTTTGCTCGGCGGCGCCGCCCGCGCCCATGACTTGAACGCCATGCTGCAGCAGGCGCTGGCCGACAAGAGCGTGCCGGCCATGGCCATACTCGTGATCCGCGACGGCAAGATCGATGCGCAGGCGCAAGCTGGCCTGCGCGCCAATGCCGGCCACGACACCGTGCGCGCCGATGACGTGTGGAATATCGGCTCCAACGGCAAGGCCATGACGGTGACACTGATCGCGCGGCTGGTGGAACGGGGCGTGCTGGCGTGGGATGCGCCGCTCTCAACCATGCTGCCCGCGCTGAGTGCCGGCATGCGCGCCGAATACCGCGACGTCAATCTGATGGATCTGCTGGCGCACCGCGCCGGCCTGCCGCCCAATCCGGATGAGGCATGGATCAATTCCACTTACACGGACGCGCGCGCCTTGCCGCTGCAGCGCCTGGAATACGCGCAGCGCGCGCTGGCCGACGCGCCCGTGGCCACGCCGCGCGGCGAATCGCATTATTCGAACAGCGGCGCCATGATTGCCGCCGCCATCGCAGAACGCGTCACGGGCAAGACGTATGAAGAACTGATGCAGGCGGAAGTGTTCGGCCCGCTGGGCATGCAGGCCGCCTTCGGCCCCACCGTGCGCGGGCAGAACCTGGGCCACAAGGAAGGCAAGCCCATCGCGGGCTTAATGGCGAGCAATCCGCTGATGATGGCGCCCGACGGGGAAATTCACCTGAGCATGGCTGACTGGGCTAAGTTTGCGCTTGATCAACTGCAGGGCGAGCAGGGCAAGGGGAAATTGCTCAGGAAGGAAACGTATGTCTTGCTGCATACGGCGCAAGGCGAGACGAATGCGGCATTGGGCTGGGGCGTGATGCATTTTCCACCGCAGGCGCCGCAGCGCGTGCTCACGCATCTGGGTTCGAACGGCTACTGGCATGCGCTGATCGCCCTGGCGCCCGGCAGCGGCGACGGCTTGCTGATCGCCGCCAACGCGGGCGAAGGCAGCAGTGCCCAGGCCAGCCAGCAGCAGATGGCGAAAACCATCATGGCCGGCTTCGGCAAGGCGGGGAAATAACTACGCTGTGTGCAGCTTCATGGTGGCCGCCTCGAACTTGCCTTCGACGATCTGCGGCATGACCTGCAGGGATTTTTCTATCGCCTGCTCGATCAGTTCCTGGTCTTCGCGGCGCGGGCGGTGCAGCACGAAGTCGGCCACCTGCTGCTGCAGGCTCAGGGTGCGCGGGTGGCCGATGCCCAGGCGCAAGCGCCAGTAATCCTGCGTGCCCAGTGCGGCCGTGATGTCTTTCAAGCCATTGTGGCCGCCGGCCGAGCCGCCCTTTTTCAGGCGCGCGATGCCGGGCATCAAGTCCAGTTCATCATGCACGACAAGCACTTCATCGGCGGCAATTTTGAAAAAGCGCGCCAGCGCGCCCACGGACTGGCCCGAGCGGTTCATGAACGTCAGCGGTTCGAGCAGCCAGACTTCGTTGCCGCCGATCGAGGTTTTCGCCAGCATGGCGTTATAGCGCGAATCGCGCTGCAGCCGCGTGCCAGGCAAGCTGTTGGCAAGATTGTCCACCAGCCAGAAGCCGGCATTGTGGCGGGTTTGTTCGTATTCGGGTCCCGGGTTGCCGAGGCCGACGATCAGGCGTATGGGCATGGCTGTGTCTGCAATGTAAAAGAAAGCATTATCGGTGAAAACAGGCGGAAAAAAACCCGCGCGGCGAACCTGGCGGGTTTTTCCTTGCAACTACCGCATTGCTGCGGCGGCAAAATTACTTCTTGTCAGCAGCAACTTCAGCAGCAGCGGCTTCAGCAGCAACGTGGCCAGCCGGTACCGAAGCGGTAGCGATGGTCAGGTTGGCGCCGTGGGTGACAGCGGTCACGCCAGCTGGCAGAACCAGGTCGCCGACGTGCAGCGAGTGACCGACGTCGATGTTCGACAGGTCAACGTTGATGAATTCTGGCAGTTGGCCTGGCAGGCACGAAACTTCGATTTCGTTGGCTACGTGGCTGATGGTCGCGCCGTGCAGTTTGACTGCCGGGGAAACGTCAGAGTTTACGAAGTGCAGCGCCACTTTCACGTGGATAGCTTGCTTAGCGTCAACGCGCTGGAAGTCAGCGTGCAGAACCAGTTGTTTGTATGCGTGGACTTGGAAGTCACGCAGCAGAACTTGCTGGGAAACGCCGTCGATTTCCAGGTCCAGGATCGACGAGTGGAACACTTCTTTTTTCAACGCGTGGTACAGGGCGTTGTGATCGAGCGAGATCAGCACAGGGGCTTCAGCGCCGCCGTAGACGATACCAGGGGTTTGGCCGGAAATGCGCAGGCGGCGGCTCGCTCCGGAACCTTGCAATTCGCGTTTGAATGCGATAACTTTCATGTGAAACTCCAAGAAGAACAAGGCTTGCGCCTTGTGTTATGAGGATTCCCGCGACCAGGAATCCTCGAAAATGGGTGAAAAACACCCCGAAAACTAAAACACTGCGGCGCAACAGGCAAAAAGCCGGTCGCGCCGCAGGCATTACGTCTTTTACTGCTACGCTATTTAGTCAATAAACAGCGAGATAACCGAATCACCCTTGATGATGCGCTTGAACGTCTCGGCCAGCAGCGGCGCGCACGTCAATTGACGGATCTTGCCGCAGGCCAGGGCCGCTTCGGACAGGGGAATCGTGTCGGTCACGACCAGCTCATCGAGTGGCGAGGCCGAAATACGGTCGATCGCCGGGCCCGACAGCACCGCGTGCGTGCAATACGCCACGACTTTTTTCGCGCCGCGCTCTTTGAGCACTTCGGCAGCCTTGGTCAGGGTGCCTGCCGTGTCGACCATGTCATCCATGATCACGCAGTTGCGGCCTTCGACTTCACCGATGATGTTCATCACTTCGGACACGTTCGCTTTTGGACGGCGCTTGTCGATGATGGCCAGGTCGCAGCCCAGGCGTTTTGCCAGGGCGCGCGCACGTACCACGCCGCCGACGTCCGGCGACACGACCAGCAGATCCTGGTAGTTTTTCTTTTGCAGGTCGCCCAGCAAAATTGGCGAAGCGTAAATATTGTCGACTGGGATATCGAAGAAACCTTGAATCTGGTCGGCGTGCAGGTCCATGATCAGGACGCGCTCGACACCGGCTTCTTCCAGCATGTTCGCCACCACCTTGGCCGAAATCGCCACACGCGCGGAGCGTGGACGGCGGTCTTGGCGGGCGTAGCCGAAGTAGGGAATCGCGGCGGTGATGCGGCCGGCGGAAGCACGTTTCAAGGCATCAACCATCAGCATGATTTCCATCAAGCTGTCGTTGGTTGGAGCACAGGTGGATTGCAAAACAAAAACATCCTTGCCGCGCACGTTTTCGTTAATCTCGACCATTACTTCGCCGTCGGAGAATTTCGAAACGTTTGCTTTACCGAGAGGGATGCCGAGGTTTTTTGCGACCCCCTCTGCCAACGCTGGATTCGCGTTGCCGGTAAAAACCATCAGGTTTTCGTAAGCCATGGGAGTCCCAAGAGGTGATATAGAAGTCTTGAAAAGCACTAACCGGGCATAGGCCCGGTCAGTCATTGTTTAGAATATGCTGCGTGGCAGCATATCTGCTTTTTCCCGCACTGGACGCCAACTTCGCATCGACAGACTACGGTGAAATGGTGGCAGGGGAAGAAGGATTCGAACCTTCGCATGCTGGAATCAAAATCCAGTGCCTTAACCAGCTTGGCGATTCCCCTACGTTACTGACTGCTTGCCGTCATGTTGGCCAGCATTATACCGACTTTTTGACGCTAAGCAAAATCTTTTTTTGCTCTTTACAACATGGTGAGCATCGGGTGGCGATTCAGCGCTTTAGCCTTCCAGGCGATCCAGACTGGTGGCACATTGCTGAGCACCGCATCCGCTTCTTCCTGACTGCCAAACGCACCAAACACACAAGCACCGGAACCAGTCATCCTGGCCTCACCGTAAGCACCCAGCCATTCTACCGCATCTGCTACCGGCTTGAAAAGACTGCATGCCACTTGCTGTAAATCATTTTTACCAAACCCGCCCGCATCGTTTCCTTCTGCGAGGTGCCTGGAAAAGTCCGCTATTGTGACGGGTTCAGTATTCCTCGTCAAGCCTTCCGCGCAAAAAATTGCGGCGGTGGGTACTTGCACGCCCGGCTCGATCACCACATACCAGCATTCCGGCGTGGCGACGGGCTGCAAGGCCTCGCCCACGCCTTCGGCAAAGGCGTTTTCGCCAAAGATGAAGAACGGGATATCGGCGCCCAGCGGCAAGCCCAGCGCCATCAGTTCCTCGCGCGTCAAGCCCGCCTGCCACAGGCGGTTGAGCGCCATCAGCGCCGTGGCCGCGTCGGACGAGCCGCCGCCGAGGCCGCCGCCCATGGGCAGCACCTTGTCGATGGCGATATCGACGCCGCGCGGCAAGGCGCCCGTGCGGCGCAGCACTTCCGCCTGCAGCAATCTGGCGGCACGGATGATCAAGTCCTGCTCTTGCGGCACGCCGGCCAGCGCCGTCACCCGGTGGATGACCGTATCGTCACGCAGCGCGAAGTGCAGGGTGTCGCCATGGTCGAGCAACTGGAACACCGTCTGCAGCAGATGGTAGCCGTCGGCGCGGCGGCCGTTGACGTGCAGAAACAAGTTCAGCTTGGCCGGGGCCGGGCAGTTATTCAGGGTAGTCAACGTCATGGTGCTGGTGCGGATGGGGCGGGATCGAGCACGATGCGCAGCGAGACGGCATCGGCCTGCGCGCTGGCATTGCGTTCGGCATCGATGCGCCGCGGTTGGGGCAAGGCGCCCGGTCTAGTGTCGGCCGCATTTTGCCCTATTTCTTGCCACGACACATAGCGCAAGCGCCAGCCGTCCCTGGTCGTCACGCTGTCGTTGGCCGGTGAAGCAACGAAGCGCTTGCCGTCGGCGCCCATGGCATAGCCCTGCAGCCAGTCGCGCAAGCCCGACACGGGCAAGGACCAGCCCAGCAGCTGCGCGCTCAGGGTGTCGACGTCGGGCGCGCTGCGCGGCGCCTTGCCGCTCTGCGTCAACACGGCCTCGCGCGGCGTGACGGCAATCGTCGCCAGCGTGCTGCCCACGGGCGAATACAGGGTCACGTCCGTGCGCTCGGCCGTCTGCTGCCAGTTGAAATTGACGGTGGCCGATTCGGGCTTGTCATCCTTCTGGTAGACGACGTTCAGGCGGCCCGTCAGCTCCAGTTGCTCACGGTAGGGCGCGACGGTAGTAGCGGATGGCGCGGCGCCGGACGAGAATGGGGAACTCAGGGTCGAGCAGGCCGAGAGGGCCAGGCAGGCGAGCGTCAGGGGAAAGAGTTTTTTTAACATGGGCACAAGGAAAAACCAGCGCCATGGCGCTGGTTTTTTATAGTTGAATTAATCGATACAATCACAAACTGACATTCAGGCGCGCCAGGGTGCTTTTCAGCGCATCGTTTTTCGGGTCCTTGCCTTGCGCTTCGCGCCACAGCTTTTGCGCTTCGGCCTTGTCGCCCTTCTGCCACAGCACTTCGCCCAGGTGGACGGCGATTTCCGGGTCGCTGCGCACGGCATAGGCGCGGCGCAACGCACTTTCGGCGGCAGCCAGGTTGCCCATGCGGAACTGCACCCAGCCCATGCTGTCCATGATGAAGGGGTCGCCGGGCGCCATCTGCAAGGCTTTTTCGATCAGCGCATGGGCTTCCTGCAGGCGGATGCCCCGTTCGGCCAGCGAGTAGCCCAGGGCGTTATACGCATGCTGGTTGTCGGGCGCCAGCGCCATCACGCGGCGCAGGCTGGCCTCCATCAGGTCCAGCTTGTCGAGACGCTCGGCCAGCAAGGCGTAGTCGTACAGCAATTCAGGATTGTCGGGGAAGCGCAGCAGCGCGTTTTCCAGCACCGTGTAGGCGCTTTGCACATAGCCGGCGTCGCGCAGGAATTGCGCGTCGACCAGCAGCACCTGCGCCTTGTTGGCCGGATCGTCCGTTTCGATTTCCGTCAGCGCCTTGCGCGCCGCATCGAGATTGCCGCCACGGGCGATCAGCTGGGCGCGGCGCAGGCGGGCATCGAAATAGCCGCTTGATTCGCGGTTGTCGATCTTGTCCAGCCAGGCGATGGCGCCGGCCGTGTCGCCGCGCGTCTCGGCGATCTGCGACAAGATCATCAGGGCCTTGAACGGATCGCGCGCGTCGCCGGGCGATTTGTCGAGCACGGCCAGGAAGCGCTTGAAGTACTGCTCGGCGCCCTTGGTGTCTTCCAGCTGCAGCGCCACGATGCCGAGCGCGTACAGGCCGCCCACGTTATCGGGCTGGCTTTTCAGCAGCAGCAGGAACTGCTCGCGCGCCGGCTCCAGCTGCTTCTGCTCGACCAGCAGGCGCGCATAGGCGCCGCGCACCTCGACGGCGTCCGGATTCTTCTGCAGGAAGGCGGCCAGCACCTTGCCAGCCGCCTCGGGCTCGCCCGTCACCTGCGCCAGGGTCAGCACGGCCAGTTCGGAATTGGGCTTGATGGCCAGCGCCTTGTTCGCCTCGCCGATGGCGCGGTCACGCTCGCCGATCGACAGGGCGCCCTGCGCCAGTACCAGGTGGGCCTCGAACATGTCCAGGTAGGGCTGTACCAGGCGCGTCACCATCGAGTAGGCATACAGCTTGTCATTCGCCCGCGACAGGATCTGCTGCATCTGGAACAGGGCCACGCCGCGCGCCCCCGCCGGCGCATTGGCCAGGCGTTCGGCAAAAATCGGCTCCGCCTCTTCGATCTTGTCCGTCAGGACGACGAAACCGAGGAAAAACTGCGTCGCCTCGTCGGATGCAGGCGCCAGCTCGCGCCACAGGCGGATGGCCGCCAGCGCCTCGCCGCCCTGCTTGGCCGCCAGCGCCATTTCGGAGGCGCGGCGCGCCAGGCGCGGATCGCGCGTCTGCTGCGCCGCCACCATCATCGTCACGTACGGCCCTTGCCACTGCCCGCTCTTGAATTCCATTTCCGCCTTGGTCAGCTTGTACAGCAGGTCGCTGCTCAGTTCGACCTTGGGCAAGCCCTCCGCCTTGGCGTCCGCCTGGGCGTCGGCATCCGGTTCCTGCTGCGCGGCGGGCGCGGACGCAGAGGGGCTGGCCGCGGCATCGGCAGGGGCGGCAGGCGTCTGCGCCATGGCATGCGTGGCCATCAGGGCGGACAAGGTTACAATGGCGAAAGCGTTTTTCAAAGGCTGATCCTGGCTAAACGGCAAAGTTTGATTCTACGCCCAACCCGCAGATTGCGTACTTCACGTATGTAACGAAATATATACGCTGGCGTGACGTATGCTCTCCGGGCCAGCCATCAGCCGGCGGCCCGCCTGTTTTTATCCGCATTTTATCCGTTCGAGCCCTATGCCAGAATTGCCAGAAGTCGAAGTTACACGGCGCGGTGTCGCGCCCCATCTCGAAGGGCGCGCCGTGCGTTCCGTCGTGCTGCGCCGCGACGGCCTGCGCTGGCCCTTCCCCCCTGCCCTGGGCGAGCAACTGTCCGGGCAAACCATCGGCCTGACGGGACGGCGCGGCAAATACCTGCTGATCCACTTCCGGCACGGCACGCTGATTATCCACCTGGGCATGTCGGGCCACCTGCGCGTGCTGCCGCCCGGGACGGAAGCGCAAAAACACGACCATTTTGATCTGATCGTGGAAGACGCCGACGGCGACCAGCATGTGCTGCGCATGACGGACCCGCGCCGCTTCGGCGCCGTGCTGTGGCACGACGAGGCCGACGGTCCGCTGGATGGCCACGTACTGCTGCGCGGCCTGGGCACGGAACCGCTCGAGGGCGGCTTCACGGGCCAGCTGCTGTTCGAAAAAACGCGCAACAAGGGCACCAACATCAAGCAGGTGCTGATGGCGGGCGACATCGTCGTCGGCGTGGGCAATATCTACTGTTCCGAAAGCCTGTTTCGCGCGGGGATCAACCCGAAGACGCCGGCCAGGCGCATTGGCCTGGCCCGCTATGAGAAACTGGCGCAGGCGATCCGCGACGTGCTGGCCGAAGCCATCGTGCAAGGCGGCAGCACCCTGCGCGACTTCATTGGCGTAAACGGCCAGTCCGGCTATTTCCAGCAGACGTATTACACGTACAACCGGGCGGGCAAGCCCTGCCGCGTGTGCGGCGCGCCTATCCGGCAAATCGTGCAGGGACAGCGTTCCACGTTTTATTGCGTGAATTGCCAGAAATAGCGCGTCAAAAGCAGGTCATTATTAAAGGGAGCCAGATGGTCAGGGACTTGGAACAATACAGCGCATGGCGCCAGGACGTGCTGGCCGCCTTGCAGGCTTACCGGCAGGCCGCCAGCGCGGCAGGCCTGGTCGACGGCGCCTCCGCGCTGCGCCTGGCCCGCTGTGGCTCCCGCCTGCTCGATGACCGTTTATCTGTCGCCTTCGTGGCGGAATTCTCGCGCGGCAAATCCGAGCTGATCAACGCCATTTTCTTTGCCGATTACGGCCAGCGCATCCTGCCGTCCGGGGCGGGGCGCACCACCATGTGTCCCACCGAACTGCTGTACGACGCGGCGTGGCAGCCGTCGATCCGCCTGCTGCCCATCGAGACACGCGCGCAGAACCTGTCGACCAGCGACTACCGCGACCTGCCCGCCGCCTGGACCGTCCTGCCCCTGAACATCGACGCGGGCGGCGACATGCAGGAAGCCATCCGCCAGGTTAGCCTGACGAAAAAAGTCAGCATCGAGGAAGCCGCGCGCTACGGCCTGTACGACGCCGACGACGCGGACGCGCCCGCGATGGTCGATGAGGACGGCCAGGTGGAAATCTCGATGTGGCGCCACGCCATCATCAACTTCCCCCATCCGCTGCTGAAACAGGGCCTGGTCATCCTCGACACGCCCGGCCTGAACGCCATCGGCACGGAGCCGGAACTGACCCTGAACCTGATTCCGAACGCGCACGCGGTGCTGTTCATCCTGGCGGCCGACACGGGCGTGACGCGCAGCGATATCGAGGTCTGGCGCAATCATATCGGTGCCGGCGCCGGACGTCTGGTCGTACTCAACAAGATCGACAGCATGTGGGACGAATTGCGCGGCGACGCCGAGGTGGCGCAAGCGATCGAGCGCCAGCAGGCCAGCGTGGCACATTTGCTGACCCTGGACGCTGGCCAGGTGTTCCCCGTCTCGGCGCAGAAAGCCCTGGTGGGCAAGATCAACCACGACGTCGCGCTGCTGGAAAAAAGCCGCCTGCAGGCGCTGGAGACGGCCCTGTTCGAAGAACTGATCCCTGCGCGCAAGGACATCATCCGGCGCCAGCTGGCGTTCGACGTCGATGCCATCGAAGCGGCGCAACAGGTGCAGTATGCGGCGCGCGCGCGCGGCGGCGCCGAGCAGCTGCATGAGCTGCATAGCCTGCGCGGCAAGAACCAGAGCGTGATCGCGCACATGATGCGGCGCATCGATATCGAGAAAAAGGAGTTCGACAGCAGCCTGTTCAAGCTGCAAGCGACGCGCGCCGTGTTTACCCGCCTGTCGACGGAGCTGTACACGAGTCTGGGCATGGACATCGTGCGCGACGACATCGACGCCGTGCGCACGGCAATGCAGCGCAGCCGTTTTTTCACTGGCCTGCGCGAAGCCATGCGCCAGTACTTCGAACGCATCGCCAGCAACCTGGAGCGGTCTGAAGGCAAGACGGCCGAAATCATGGCAATGATGCAGGTGATGTACGGCAAATTCGCCACCGAACATGGCCTGGCATTGGCCGCGCCGATGCCGTTTTCGCTGGCCCGCTATCGCCAGGAAATCGACGATATCGAAGCCGTGTACCACAAGCAGTTCGGTACGGCCACCCTGCTCACCACCAGCAGGACTGTGCTGATGGAAAAATTCTTCGACACCATCGCCTCGCGCGTGCGCCGCAGTTTCACCAACGCCAACGACGACGCCAGCGCCTGGCTGAAAGTCATCATGGCACCGCTGGAAGCACAGATCGTCGAATACAAGGAGCAGCTGAAACTGCGCTTTGCCTCGATCCAGCGCATCCATGACGCCACCGGCAGCCTGGAACAGAAAATCGCCGGCTTTGAAGCCAGCCTGGCGGCGCTCGAACGCGACAAGGCGCAGCTGGCGCAATTGCTGGCCGCCTTGCGCGCCGCCAGCGCCGCATGAACCCTGCACACTGAATACAACACTGGAATCCTGCATGAAACGTCTGCTGCATCCGCTCTCGCCCGCCACGGACGGGGCACCCCTGGAAAATTATAGCGACCCGACTTTTTCCGCCACCGTCATCGCCTGGCAAAAGCAGCATGGCCGCCACGCGCTGCCCTGGCAAAATACGCGTGACGCCTACCTGATCTGGCTGTCCGAAATCATGCTGCAGCAAACGCAGGTGACGGCCGTCCTCGCTTACTACGCGCGCTTCCTCGAACGCTTCCCCACCCTGCGCGACCTCGCTGGCGCGCCGGTGGAAGACGTGATGGCGCAGTGGAGCGGCCTCGGTTACTACACGCGGGCGCGCAACCTGCACAAATGCGCGCAGCGCGTGGTGGCCGAATACGACGGCGTCTTCCCCAGCGACCCGCTGCTACTGGCCGACCTGCCCGGCATCGGCCGCTCGACGGCCGCCGCCATCTCCGCGTTTTCCAGCGGCACGCGCGCGGCCATCATGGACGGCAACGTCAAGCGCGTGTTTGCGCGCACCTTCGGCATCGACGCCTATCCCGGCGAAAAACGGGTCGAAGAAGCCATGTGGCGCCGCGCCGAGGCACTGCTGCCGGAAACCGGCATTGAAGCCTACACGCAGGGCCTGATGGACTTCGGCGCCACCCTGTGCACGCGCAGCAGTCCCGATTGCGGCCGCTGCCCCCTGCAAGCGCGCTGCGTGGCCTACGCCACCGGCCGCACCAAGGATCTGCCGGTGCGCAAGCCGAAGAAAACCAGTCCTGAGAAACACGCCGTCATGCTGGCCATCATCGACGACAGCCAGGTACTGCTGGAGCAGCGCCCCGGTTCCGGCATCTGGGGCGGCTTGCTGTCGCTGCCCGAACTCGATGGCCATGTGCTGGCCGATGAAGATACAACGCGAGAAATAGACCAGCAGGCGCTGGCGCACGCCGTGGCGCCCTTCGGCGAAATCGAAACGCAGGAGCGCTTGCTGCCCATCGTGCACGTATTTACCCACTACAAGCTGCACATCGTCCCCTGCCGCATCACCCTGGCACGCCGCCTGACGCTGGCCGGGGAAGCGACGCACGTCTGGTACGACGGCGCGAAAATCGCCGACGCGCCGCTGCCGGCGCCCATCAAGAAGCTGCTGCTCGACCTGTTCGGCGATGCGCGCGCGGCGCAGCGCAGCATGTTCTAGTGCGGCGTTTTTTACTGTTCGCGCTGACGGCGCTGTGTTTGCATGGCGTTCAAGCGGCTGACGCGCTGCCGGAGGTACGCATCGGTGTGCTGGCCTACAAGGGCGGCGACGCCGTGCAGCAGGACTGGTCGTATGTGACGCGCCACCTGCAGGCCAGCATTCCCGGCATCCGTTTTATCCTGGCCGACTACGACCAGGCCGGATTGACGCGGGCCGTGCAGTCGCAGGCCATCGCCTTTGCCATCACCAGCAGCGGCCACTACGTGGCGCTCGAACACAGCGACGGCGCCAGCCGCATCGCCACGCTCGAATCGCCATGGACGGACTCGCCGCGCCAGGCCATCGGCTCGGCCATCGTCGTGCGCAGCGCGTCGCCGCTGCACGACCTGGCCGACCTGGCGGGCAAGAACGTGATGGCCGTGGCGCCCGACGCGTTTGGCGGCTACCAGATCGCCGCGCGCGAACTGCGGGAAGCGGGCATCGATCCCACGCACGATTTTGCCAGCCTGCGCTACAGCGGTTTTCCCTCGCAGCAGATCGTCGAGGCCGTGCGTGCGGGCCGCATGGATGCCGGCATCGTGCGCACCTGTTTGCTGGAACAGATGGTGGCGCGCGGCGAAGTACGGGCCGAGGAACTGCGCGTGATCACCACGCGTCCGATTCCCGGCTTTCGCTGCGCCAGCTCGTCGCGGCTGTATCCGGACTGGCCCTTCGTGGCTCTGCGCCAGACGCCGCCAGCGCTGGCGAAAAAAGTGGCGCAGGCCCTGCTGGCCATGCCGCGCACCAGCGAAGGCTACAGCTGGACGGTGCCCAGCGACTACCAGATTGTCGATGAACTGTTCCGCGAACTGCGCATCGGCCCCTACGCCTACCTGGACAAGCTGACGTTCGAGACGGCGCTGCGCCGCTACTGGGGCTGGATGCTGCTGGTGCTGGCCCTGCTGGTGGCCTGGGCCGTGCATACGGTGCGCGTGGAATACCTGGTCAGCCGGCGCACGGAGCAATTGCGCGCGGCGCAGCACCAGCAGCGCGCGCTGGAAGAACAGGCGCGCCAGCGCCAGGCCACGCTCGACCACACGGCGCGCCTGGCCATCCTGGGCGAGATGGCCAGCGCCATCGCGCATGAATTGAACCAGCCGCTGGCGGCCATCGGCAATTTCGCGCGCGGCATGGCGCGCCGCATCACGGCGGGCCGGCTGGACGCGGCCCCGCTGCTCGACGGCGCGCAGGAAATCGCCACCCAAAGCGAACGCGCGGGCGCCATCATCCGTCACATCCGCGCGATGGCGCAAAAACGTCCCGCGCACAGCACGGCCTTCGCCCTGGCCGACGCCGTGGAGCAAGCGGTGTCCCTGTTCCGCGCAGCCCATCCACAGGCGCAGATCAGCTGGCGTCACGAAACGCTCCGCGCTGGGCCGCGCGTGCTGGCTGACCCGCAGCAAGTGCAGCAGGTGCTGCTCAATTTGCTCAAGAATGCGCTCGACGCGCAGGTGGAAAACGACCATCCGCAGCACCCGATTGGCGTGCTGCTGCACCGCGAAAACGGCGCCTGTACGGTGGCCGTGCGCGACGCCGGCTGCGGCCTCGATACGGCGCAGATGGCGCGCCTGTTTGAACCGTTTTTCACCACCAAGGCCGAAGGCCTGGGCCTGGGCATGTCCCTCAGCAAGAGCATCATCGAGTCGTTTGGCGGCAGCCTGTCGGCCCACGCCAACGCCGATGCGCCTGGCTTGACGGTCTGGTTCCGCCTGCCCGAAGATACGCATATGGAAGTAGATAAGGAAACACCATGAATGAAAGCGATGCGATCATCTTTGTCGTCGACGACGACGCCGCCATGCGCCGCTCGCTGGCCTATCTGTTCGATTCGGCCGGTTGGAAAGTGGAGGCTTTCGAGTCCGCGCGCGACTTCCTGCAACGCTACGATGGCCATGTACCGGGCTGTTTGCTGCTCGACGTGCGCATGCCCCTGATGAGCGGACTGGAACTGCAACAGGAACTGTCGCGTCACGCAATTTCCCTGCCCGTGATTTTCCTCAGCGGCCACGGCGACCTGGCCATGGCCGTGCAGACGATGAAGGCGGGCGCCTGCGACTTTCTGGAAAAACCGTGCAAGGACCAGGTGCTGCTGGACGCCGTCACGCGCGCCATCACGCGCAGCATCGACGAAAGCCGCCGCGCCGCCAGCGCGACGACGGCGCAAACGGCTCTGGCCACCCTGACGGTGCGCGAGCGCGAAGTGGCGCTGCTGATGGCCGAGGGAAAAGCCTCGAAAGTCATCGCCCGCGAGCTGGGTATCAGCGACAAGACGGTGCAGGTGCACCGTCATAACACGATGGAAAAGCTGGGCCTGCACTCAGCAGCCGAGGTAGCCCGGCTGCTGATGGCCTGTGGAGAGCTTTAAGCCCGCACGATGCGCGCCGGCAGACCTTGCCGCACCGACGTGCCGGAGACCGGATCGACAAACACGTTCTTGTCGCCGCGGCTCGGGTCCGTCAGCCCCAGGTCGTTCAGGTTGATGCCCGCGCCGATGGCCGGTTCATCGGGCTGGCGCAACTTGCCGATGCGATGCGCGCGCGCGCCATGCTCCTTGTGGCCGAAACCGTGTTCGACGGCGATCACGCCGCGCTGCACGCCGTGGCGCAGCATCACCGTGGCCCTAGCCCTGCCGCCCGGCGTTTCCAGGTAAATCTGGTCGCCATTCTCCAGCTTCAGGCGCGCCGCATCGTCGGGATGCACGGCGACAGGGTTGTCCGGATGGATGCCGCGCAAGCGCCGCGCGCCGATGCTGTAGGAATTCTGCAGCGCCGATTTAAAACTGATCAACTCGAACGGCCATTCGCTGGCCGGGTAGGTTTTGCGCACGGGCGTGCCATCGGCAAATGCCGCCACTCGCCACGCGGGCGTGCCGGGGAAACGCTTGCCGCTCAAGCTGTTCTTGCTCACGCCCAGCCCCTCGTTGTACAGCATCATGGGCTTCAGGTAGCGGTGCGTGGACCAGTCCTGCGGATACGGCGTCTCGTCGGCCACCGGAACGGGAGCCGCCGGCGCCTTGGCATTCGCTGGCGGCGGCAGGCGCAGGCCGAACATCTCGCCATAGCTCTGGTAGCGCCCTCCCCGCGCCAGCATGAAGGCCACCTTGCGCCACTCTTCCGGCTTCAGGGTGCGTTCCAGTTCGGGGCGGATGCGCGCCACGCCGGACAGCGCGATATCGTCATCGCTGGCCTCCGGCACGGCCGTCTTGCCCTGCCAGGCAATGTTGGCGCCGCCGCGCAAATACCAGTCTTCCGCACGCTGAAGGGGGAAGCGCTGGCCATCCATGTCCTGCAAGGCATCGGGGCCGAAGCCGGGCAAGGCCATCGTTTTTGCCAGCGCGATGAAGAACGATTCCATGCAGATGGTCTGGCCGTCCGGCGTTTTTTGCACGCGCGGTTCGACCACTGGCCAGCGCGCCGTGCTCATTTTGACGGGCATGCCGCCCCAGGCGCCGGCCCAGCCCCAGCTTTCGTACAGCAAGGTATCGGGCAGCAGGTAGTCGGCAAAGGCCGAGCTTTCATTAATGAAGGGGTCGATGGCGACGATCAGGGGAATCTTCTTCGGATCGGCCAGTTCCTTGCCGATCTGCGCGCGCAAGCCCGTGATGCCGTACACCGGATTGCAGCTCCATAGTATCAGCGCCTTCAAGGCGTACGGGTAGCCGTTCATGGCGCTGGTGAGCCACTCGGTCGCCAGTGCGGGCGCGTTCGGATACCACGGCGCCCTGGCCGGATATGCCTTGCCCGCTTCTTTTTTCAGCTTGAATTCCGAGGTTTTTTCATACGGCACATTGCGCCCGATCGGCATGCCGGATGTCTTGATCTCGCCGTCGAAACTCTCGAGGTTGTAACGCGGACCGGGTCCCGCATCCTTGAAGCTGCCGCCATTGACCAGGGTGCCGCCCTTGCGGTTCAAGTTACCGATCAGGGTGTTGAGCATGACCAGCGCGTACGCGTTGTAAAAGCCGGCGCCCGACATCATGCCGCCGTGTGCATTGACGGCCGCGCGCTTGCCATGGCTGGTCAGTTCATGCGCCAGGCCTTCGATGACGTCGAGCGGGATGCCGCAGGCGCTGGAATAGTCTGCCATGCTGTGGCGCTGCGATTCCTCGTTGAGCATCGTCATGGCCGTCTTCAGGTGCAGCGGCGCGCCAGCCACCTCCAGCGGGGCGTCGAAGAACAGGCGCGCCTCGCCCTTGGCGGCGTTGTGCGGCACGATCGCTTGCGTGGCCGCGTCGATCACGCAAAATGCGTCGCCATCCTTGTAGCGCTCCTCTTCCGGCAGCTCCACCGCGCCGATGTCCGATGCGCGCAGATAGCGCCCATCGCGCGGATGCCCCTTCTCGTTGATGATCAAATGCGTGGCATTGCACCAGGCAGCCTCGCCCGCCGCTTCCGCCACCTTCAGGTTCGGTTGCACGAGGAAGTTGCGGTCATAGCGTTCATGCTCGATGATCCAGCGGATCATGGCCATGGCCAGCGCGCCATCCGTGCCCGGCTTGATCGGCACCCAGCGGCTGCGGTCGCCCGCGGCCAGGCTGTCCGCATTCGTCAGCACGGGGTCGACGACAACGTAGCTGAATTCGCGCTTGCCCGAACGGGCCTTGGCGATCAAGGTGCCCTGGCGCTTGAATGGATTGCCCGCATTGCCCGGCGCCGTGCCGACAAAGATGCAAAATTCCGTGTTTTCCAGGTCTACTTTCGCATGCGGCATTTTCTTCATGTCGCCGAACATGGCGCCCGAGCCGCTGCGGTAGGCGCCGCCGCAATACGAGCCGTGGTTGACCAGGTTCAAACTGCCGTACGACTGCTTGAAAAAGCGCGTACCGAACGCCAGGCGGCCATCGTCGGTGCTGCACATCAGGCCCACCTGGTTGACTTGCGGACCCAGTTCCGGCTGCGCCGGATCGATCGGTTTTTCCAGCTCGCGCAAGGCGCGCAAGCCCTGCACATGGCCTTCGCCAAACAGGTCGCCGCCTTCCGTCACCTCCTTGACCAGCTGGTCGAAGGCGATCGGCTCCCACTGGCCTCCGCCGCGCGGCCCCACGCGCTTCATGGGCGCCAGCACGCGGAACGGCGACTCCATCTGTTCCAGCACGCCATTGCCGCGGCCGCAAGCGGTGGAACGTCCCTTCAAGCCCTTTTCCTCGAAACGCGACAGGGAAATAAAGCTGTCGCGTATCGGTGTCTGATACGGCAGTGCCGGATCGGCCGACAGGGGGCTGTAGGGATTGCCCGCCACGCGCAGCACCTTGCCGCTTTTTTTATCCAGGCGCACGCGCACGCCGCAGAACGTGGTGCAGCCCATGCACATGGTGTAGCTGACCTGCTGGTCCGGATTGAGCGTCAGCTTGCCCGTGGCCGTGTCGACGGAAAACTCGGGCGCCAGGGAATTGCCGTGCAAGCGCTGTACGGGTTTGTCCTTGCCCAGCGCATGGTCGACCATGCGGCCGGCCGTGGTGGAAAAGCCGGCGGCAAACGCGGCCAGGCCGCCGCCGATGGCGCCGTAGCGCAGCAGCTTGCGGCGCTTTTCGTTTTCGTCTCCAGGGACGTCGGTATTTGCGTTGTCGTGTATTTGATCGTTCATCTTTGACTCCTCAGTGCGTGGCCATGGCGGGACGGCTGCGTGCAGCGACGACGCGTCCGGCCCATGGCAAAAATTCCAGCATCAGCAACAGCAGCGCGATCCACAGGCCGGCCGTGCCGATAATGCCCATCAAGCCGTCGTTCCCCATCGGCAGGTGGTAGTCGTACAGGCCCGCGCCCGTTTTCGGGATGTTCTGGCCGCCGATGAAAATCGTCCAGCGCATCATCCAGGCGCTGTGCAGCGCGATCAGACCATTGGCCAGGCCACTCGTGGCCGGCCGCCAGATGGCCAGCGCCATCGGCACGATGGACGACAGCACCGCCCAGACGGCAGTGAGCTGCCATTGCGGCATGCCGGCCACCTGGGTAAATGCCATGCTGTGGCTGGCGCTCACGCCGGACAGACTGACGAACAGCCAGCCGCCGCCCAGGGCCAGCACCAGCGCCAGCGACAGGGCCAGCGCGCGATTCAGCGATACTTCCAGCACCTTGTCGCGCCCTGGCAGGATGCGGTTGAACAGCAGCGCCAGGCCAACCGCCCCGACAAAGGCCGTGGCGGCAAATTGCGCCGGCAGGAACGGCGTGAACCACAGGGGCCGGGCGCGCACCACCATCACTTCCATGCCCGTGTACAGGCCCACGACAAAGGCGGCGAGCAGGGTGAATGCGGCGGCGGTGACGATGGCCTTGCGCGATGCGGCGCCGCCACGTCCCAGCAGGCGGTAGGCAAAGGCCAGGCGGTCCTGGCCCAGCCCCCGCGCGGCGAAGTCCACGCGCAGCGCCAGCCACGCGTACAGCATCAGACAGCCAAGATACAGGGGAATGAAAAACGAGCCCCACGACATCCACGATTGCGGCTGGAAGTAAATGTAGAAATGGTAGAAGCGGCCCGGCCCGTGCAGGTCGGCCAGCAACGCCACGGGCGCCGTCATGCCGCAGACGAGGGACGCCAGAAGCGCGATGCGTCCCAGGCGTTCATACGCCTTGCGGCCGAAGACGAAATACGGCAGGGTCAGCATGAAGCTGCCGTAACTGAGGCCGATGAGGAAAAAATACTGCACCGCCCACGGCAGCCATGCCGCTTCGCGCGTGACGTTGAGAATTTCGGTGATGTGGCTGTCCATGGTTTATTTCCCGTGTTTGCTCGGTTGCCAAAGAGTCGCTTCGCCTTCGACGTGGCCGGCGAAGCGCGTGTCCAGTCCCAGGTAGAACACGTGGGGCTGGGTGCCCTGCTCGGGTTTCAGCACCTTGACCTTGTTCTCGGTCAGCAGCTGGTGCACCATGCTTTCCGGATCATTCAGGTCGCCAAAGATGCGCGCGCCGCCCACGCAGGTTTCCACGCAGGCCGGCAGCAAGCCTTCGTCGACCCGGTGCGCGCAGAACGTGCATTTGTCGGCCTTGCCCGTCTCGTGGTTGATGAAGCGCGCGTCGTACGGGCAGGCCTGCACGCAGTAGGCGCAGCCCACGCAGCGGTCGCCGTCGACGACGACGACGCCATCCTTGCGCTGGAAGGTGGCGCCCACGGGACAGACGGGGATGCAGGGAGGATTGGCGCAGTGGTTGCACAGGCGCGGCAACATGTAGGTGCCGCAGCGGTTCTCTTCCTTGACTTCATAGGTCGAGACGACGGTGCGGAAGCTGTTTTCCGGCGCGGCGTTTTCCATGATGCAGGACACGGTGCACGCCTGGCAGCCGATGCACTTCTGCACGTCGACCACCATCGCCCAGCGCTGCCCGCCCTCGCCCCTGGTGGCGGCCTTGCCGGGCAGCGGCGCGATGGCCGCCCCGACGGTAATGGCGGGCAAGGCGCGCAAGAAACTGCGGCGCGATTCGATCATGACACTCTCCTTGACTATGGGCGGCAAGCCCTTGTTGACTTGCTGCCATGATAGAAAAGAAGGCGCTACGGGGATATTGGGGGGATCGTGCGGAAGCCTAGATGATCATGCCGATTGACAAAGGGAGAATATTGGGGTCAGACCCGGCGGGGGAACGCACCCCAGTGGGGCGTGTTGCGATCGCGAAGCGACTGGCCCCAAAATGAGGGTTACAGCTCGTCGAGCGAATACAGCCGGCGGTGCTCGCGGATTGCGTAACGATCCGTCATGCCGGCGATGTAGTCGGCGATCTTGCGCGCCTGCTGCGTCACATTGCCATCCTTGAGCTGATAGTCGGGCGGCAGCAGCGCCGGTTCGGCCATGAAGCTGTCGTACAGTTCGCGCACGATGCGGCTCGCCTTCACGCGCATGCGGTTGACCTGGTAATGGCGATACAGGTTCGCCCGCAAGAAGCGCTTGAGCTCCGTCGCGTCCGTGCGCATGGCGTCCGAAAAACGGATCAGCGGCGCACTGGCGCGCACTTCGCTGACGTCGCGGGGAGCGGCTTCCGCAATCAGGGCGGTCGAGGTGACGATCAGGTCGTCGGCCAGGGCCGTGATCAGGCGGCGCAGGGTTTCATAGATGGCGCGCCGGCCGGACAGGCCGGGAAACGCCTGCTGCACATCGCGCCACAGGCGGCCGAAGAATGCCACTTCTTCCAGCTGCTTGATGGTGATCAGGCCGGAGCGCAGGCCATCGTCGATATCGTGGCTGTTGTAGGCGATTTCATCGGCCAGATTGGTCAGCTGCGCTTCCAGGGTCGGTTGCGTGCGGTCGATGAAGCGCTGGGCCACGGGACCCAGTTCGCGCGCATGCGCCAGCGAGCAGTGCTTCAAGATGCCTTCGCGCGTCTCGAACATCAGGTTCAGGCCATCGAAGGCGCCGTAATGCTCTTCCAGGGTGTCGACCACGCGCAGGCTTTGCAGGTTGTGCTCGAAGCCGCCGTGCGCCTGCATGCATTCATTGAGCACGTCCTGGCCTACGTGGCCGAACGGCGTGTGGCCCAGGTCATGCGCGAGCGCAATGGCTTCCACCAGGTCTTCGTTCAGGCGCAGGTTGCGCGCAATCGAGCGGCCGACCTGCGCCACTTCCAGGCTGTGCGTCAGGCGCGTGCGGAACAGGTCTCCCTCGTGATTGAGGAAAACCTGGGTCTTGTATTCGAGGCGGCGGAAGGCCGAGGAATGGATGATGCGGTCGCGGTCGCGCTGGAACTGGCTGCGCGAAGCGTGCGCCGCCTCGGCAAAGCGACGTCCCTGCCCCTGTGCCGAATGGGCCGCATACGGGGCGAGGAAGTCTTCCGGCGTCATGATTACTGTACTCCGGCGGCCAGGGTGGCCAGCACCAGTTCATGCGGCGCGGATGTGATGCACGGGCTGCCCAGCGGTTTCAACAGGATGAACTTGAGGGCGCCGCCCTCGTTCTTTTTGTCCACTTCCATCAATTCCAGCCAGCGCTCGACACCGAGGTCGGGCGCCTTGACGGGCAGGCCGGCGGCGGCCACCAGCGCGCGCATGCGGTCCACGGCCGGCCGGTCGATATAGCCCATGCGGCACGACAGGTCGGCCGCCATGACCATGCCGCAGCCGACGGCTTCGCCGTGCAGCCAGTGGCCGTAGCCCAGGCCCGCCTCGATGGCGTGGCCGAAAGTGTGGCCGAAGTTCAGGATGGCGCGCAGGCCGCCTTCGCGCTCGTCCTGGCGCACCACGTCGGCCTTGATTTCGCACGAGCGGGCGATCGCATACGCGAGCGCGCCCTTGTCGCGCGCCATCAGCTTGCCCATGTTCGCCTCGATCCAGTCGAAAAACGCCGCGTCGATGATGGCGCCATGCTTGATCACTTCGGCCAGGCCGGCCGACAGCTCGCGCGCCGGCAGGGTTTCCAGGGTCGAGGTATCGGCGATCACGGCGCGCGGCTGGTAGAACGCGCCGATCATGTTCTTGCCCAGCGGGTGGTTGATGCCCGTCTTGCCGCCGACGGAGGAATCGACCTGCGCCAGCAAGGTGGTGGGCACCTGCACGAAGCCGATGCCGCGCATGTAGCTGGCCGCCGCGTAACCGGTCAGGTCGCCGATCACGCCGCCGCCCAGGGCCACCAGGGTGGTCTTGCGGTCGCATTTATTGGCCAGCAGCGCGTCGAAGATCTGCATCAGGCTGGCCCAGTTCTTATATTCTTCACCGTCCGGCAGGACGATGCTGATCACTTCGCGGCCATCGCTGGCCAGCGCCGCCTGCAGGCGGCCCAGGTACAGCGGCGCGACGGTGGTATTGGTGACGATGGCCACCTTGTGGCCGCTGATATGGCGCAGCAGCGCATCGGCGTCGGCCAGCAGGCCGGGACCGATGGCGATCGGATAACTGCGTTCGTCGAGGTCTACGCTCAACAACATTTTGGATTGCTCGTTCATCGAAGGCTCTGCATGAATGACGCAGTTGGGCGAGGCCTCGCATTCGAGGCTGGCCAGCTGCATCAGGATGGTCTGAACCATCGATTGTACGTTAGGACGGCCCGTGTCGATGACAATGTCGGCCACTTCCATGTAATGGGGTTCGCGCTGCGCCGTCAATTCTTCCAGCTTCTTGCGCGGGTCGGCCGTCTGCAGCAGGGGGCGGTTCTTGTCATGGCTGGTGCGCGCCAGGATGTTGCTGACGCTGGCGCGCAGGTACACGACCGTGCCCCGCTCCTTCAGGTAGGCGCGGCTGTCGGCGTTGAGAATAGCCCCGCCGCCGGTCGCCATGACGATGCCTTCCTGGGCGCTCAGGTCGCGGATGACTTCGGCCTCGCGCCGGCGAAAGCTCGCTTCCCCCTCGATTTCGAAGATCCACGGAATGGTCGCCCCCGTGCGCGCCTCGATCTCGTGGTCGGAATCGACAAAGCGCAAGCCCAGCTTGCGGGCCAGGATGCGCCCGATCGTGGTTTTGCCTGCGCCCATGAGGCCTACTAAAAACAGATTTTGCATTTGCTGCGACAATTAATTTGGGTTACGACAATCAGTGGCCTGCCCATACGGACTGATGACGCCTGGAGGGGAAACATCCAGGCGGTTAAAGTCCGTAGCCAGCCCCGGAAGCAAAGTGTAACCGACATAAGTTGCCTCCGTCCCGGAACTATTGCCACGAATCGTCAATTCGACGTCCAGCCAGTTGGCCCTGTCGCGCGGATAAGTCAACGTCACGTTCGCCGTTCCCGTGCTGTCTGTCTTGCCGCCCGTCGACAAATTCAGGGGAATGCCGGGGTCGAGGCGGCCATTCAGGTTCAAATCATTATTCGGATCCAGCGTACCGCTGCGATCCTTGTCTTCATTGTCACATGCCAGCGATGCCGCCACAACCCACGCGGTGGCGGCCTGCGAATACTGCAGGTAGCCCTTGTAGTAATGACGGGGCCAGGCGGCCGCGGTGATGATCACATCGGGCACCGGGTTGCCGGCAGCGTCCGTCACGAACACGGTATAGGTCTTGCGATAGGTGCTGCTGTCCGAGGCGTCAAGCGCATTGCCGCTGCCGGCGCTGATGAACAGCGCCTTCTTGGTCACCGTCAGCTTGACGGTGGCGGCATTGTTCGACACCCCTTGCAACTGCGCCTTGACGACCACGCCATCGACACCCGTCGTAGCCTGGCCGGCAATATAGCTGACCGTCGCCATGCCGTCGCTGTCGGTCGCGACCACGGACGGCGAACTCAGTGAGCCGTTGCTGGCGTCGCTCAGAATGGAGAAGCTGACCTGGGCATTCTTGACCAGGTTGTTTTGTGCCGTGCCATCGCGCACGATGGCGCGCAGGGCGCTGCGCTGCGCGGTGCTGCCGGCCGTATTGACGCCGATGACGGCTGGATCGGCCTGCAGGCTGATGCTGGCCTGGGCCGTCAGCGGCGCCACAAACTCCACGTCCGACTGTACCGAAACGCCGCTGCCTTCGTATTTTGCCGTGAGCGCGGTCAGGCCGGCGCCGCTGGCCTGAACGTAGGCGATGGCGTTGCCGCCGACCAGCGTCAACGGCGCTTGCAAGGCTATGCCGCAGGCGGCGTCCTGGTAGATGGTGCCGCGCGACGTACTGAAACGCACATTGCCCGTCTGTGGTACGCCAGCCACATCGCTGTGCACCGCGACCGCATAGCAGGTATTCGTCGCCAGCGTGGTCAGCGCCACATTCGAACCCGATACAGCGTTAATCGTGAAATTGGAGGCATTGATTGCGACAGGCAGCAGGACGCTGTCGCCCTGCGCCTTGACGCTGATGCTGTCGCTGCTGCCCGCCTGGGCGTTGTAGCTCAGCACCAACTGGCCGTTGTTGTCCGTCAGGGCCGGACTGGAACCGCCGCCCTTCACCGTCAATGCATTGACCTGGGCACTGAACGCCACCGATTTGCCCACCAGCGGATTTCCGCTCGAATCGACCAGCTTGACCACCATGTCGGTGCTCGTCTTCAGGTTCACCGTCGAAAAGGCGCTGATGACCAGTTTGGTGCCGCTGACGCCGACATCCGTGCTGGCCGTTTGCGCGCCGGCGCTGGCTGTGACCTTGATCGTGCGCAAGCTGGCGTCGCCGCCCGTATTCAGGCTGACCGACGCCTGCCCCTGCGCATTGGTGCTGACCTGCGTTGCCCCCAGCGCGCCCGAACTGGCACTGAATGTCACGCTGGCATTGGGCACCACGGCATTGTTGGCATCCTTGACAAACGCGATCACGTTAACACCGGTTCCGCCCGACGAAGCCAGGGTGCCGCCGGAAGACGTCAGCAACAGGCTGGCGATACCGGAAGTGACGGGCACGACCTTCACCACCACCGGAAGCGATTCCACACCACCACTGCTGGCCTTGATGGTGATGTCGCGCAGCGAGGCGTCGCCCTTGACGCTGAGTTTTTCCGTCACCGTGCCGTTCGCATCAGTGACGCGGCTGGTATTGCTGATGGTGCCTGAACTGGCGGTAAATGAAACCGTCTGCCCTTGCATGGCGTTATTACTGGCATTTTTAACAATAGCCGTCAGCACCACTTCCGTACCGTCCGCCCCCGACGCCACTATCGTTGTCGCACTGGCAATCAATGCCACGCTGCCGACACCGGCATTCGCCCCATCCTTGACGCCCAGGGTCGGATCGCCGCCGCCGCCGCCGCAGGCGGCCAGTACAGCGCTCATGACGAGCAAGGCCAGCCAATTCAATGCCCTGCCCCAAGAAATATTGCCTAAAGAAAAATTCCGCATAGTCGCCATCAGTCCGCTTTCGTCTGCATTGTTACTTAAACGTAAAGATGTGACATTAACGTGTTGCTGGCCGATCTGCCACTATTTTCGGTGTAATAAACACCATCAGTTCCGTTTTTTCTTGACTGCGACCCGTGCTGCGGAAAAAAACACCGAGCAAGGGGATGTCGCCAAGAAGCGGCACCTTGCTGTCCGTGCCCCGTTCCGACTGCTGATAAATACCACCCAGCACCACCGTGCCGCCGTCTTCGACCATCACCTGCGTGCGCACATGCTTGGTGTCGATGGCGAAGCCGGAACGGGTTTCCTGGCCCACGCTATCCTTGTTGACGTCCACTTCCAGCACCACGTTGCCATCCGGCGTGATCTGCGGCGTCACCTCCAGGCGCAAGTTGGCCTTGCGAAACGTGATCGATGTGGCGCCGCTGCTGGTGGCCACCTGGTACGGCAATTCGATGCCCTGCTCGATCAGCGCCAGCACCTTGTCGGCCGTCACCACGCGGGGGCTGGAAATGATCTTGCCCTTGCCATCGGCTTCCAGCGCAGACAGCTCCAGGTTCAAAAACCGGTTGGCGGCCGCCGAAAACAGGCTCAGGGCGAAACTGGCCGGCTGCAAGCCATTGATGCTGGCGGCCGGCAAGTTGACGAACTGCGTGTTCGGCACGAAGGCGCCGCTGCCGGCCACCGTTTGCCCCGTCGCCTCGCCCACGCCCTGGTAGCTGCCGCCGATGGCCGCGCGGCGGCCGCTGCCGCCCAGCGAAAAGCCGGGCGCCTGGCCCGCCGCCAGGCGCTGGTCCGTAAAGCCCAGGCGCGCACCAAGGTTGCGGCTGAAACTGTCGTTCGCCTCGACGATGCGCGCCTCGATCATCACTTGCCGTGTGGCAATATCCGTCCTGGCGATCAGCAAGCGGATCTGTTCCAGGCGCGCCGGCACGTCCGTCACGAACAGCTGGTTCGTGCGCGGCTCGATCAGCACGCTGCCACGGCGCGACAGCAGGCGGCTGCGCCCCTCGCCCGCATCGAGGCCGAACACCGTGCGGAATGCTTCGGCCTTCTGGTAATTGAGCTGGAAGATGGCCGATTGCAACGGTTCCAGTTCCGCGATCTGCGCGCGCGTTTCGAGCTCCAGCTTTTCGCGCGCGAGGATTTCCTCGCGCGGCGCGATCCACAGCACGTTGCCATTGCGCCGCATGTCCAGGCCCTTGGCCTGCAGCAGCACATCGAGCGCCTGGTCCCACGGCAAGTCGCGCAGGCGCAGGGTCACGTTGCCCGCCACGCTGTCGCTGGCGATGATGTTTTGCCCGGACGCATCGGCCAGGATGTGCAGGGCCGCGCGCACGCCCACGTTCTGGAAGTCGACGGAAATTTTCTCGCCCGCATACAGGCGCGGGGCCGACACATGCACCACGGCCTCCTGGGCCAGGCCGCTGGCATGCAGGCACAGCAGTGTGGCCACGAGCATGCGGCGCGGCTTCACGGCGCCGCCTCGGGCAGGCTGGCCTTCGCTCCCGCCGCCTGCAAGGCCAGGCTGCCGCGCCGTTCATGCCAGGAACCGTCCGCCTCGCGCAGCAGTTCACGGTACTGCACGGCCTGTTCGCTGATGGCCGTCACGACGCCATGATCCTGCCCCAGATGCTGGCCCACCTCCACCCGGTGCACATGCTGCCCCGCCTGCACCAGCGCGCTCAGGCGGTCGGCGTGGCGCACGCTGCCCACCATGGCAAGGGCTGGCATGGCCACGCTTTCCAGCGGTTCGCGCGGACGGCGCAGATCCGGGCCGGCCACGCCGGCCGTTGCTGGCGGCGGCCCCGCAAGCGGCGCGCCGAACGGATCGGGCAAGGCCGCGCCTTCATATGCACGCGGCACGAAGACGGGCGCCGCCTGCCAGGCCAGTGACGCGGGCCGGGCCGGCGGCGGCACACGGGCTTGCGCGGCCCGCTCCCGCGCATCAGGCAGACGATACGCATGCAGCATGGCGTCGAGAGTCAGCATGCCATCCTTGCCACCAGTCAACGCCAACTCGTGCACGGTCACGATGCGCGGCAGGCGCGCCAGGTCCGCCATCAGCGCGCCCATGGCGTGATAGCCGCCACGCAGCTGGACGGCAATCGGCAGCGCCACGTAATGCGCCTGCGGCTGGGGCGCACCGGGCTTGAACAGGGCAAACTGCAGGCCCCGCGCCCGGCCCGCCTCATTGATATCAGACAAGAGCACCGCCAGTTGCTGGCTGTCCGGCAGTTGCTGTTCCAGCTTGGCGAGCTCGGCACTGGCCAGGTGCTGCTGTTCACGCCAGCGCGGCAGGTGACCCGCCTGGGCCCTGGCCAGAAAATAGGCGCTGCGCAGGCGCGCCTCCTCGCCGTGCGCGGCCTGTACGGCGGACAGCAATCCTTCGATCCAGGCCAGGTGCAGCAGCGCGGCCGCCAGTGCCGCGCTCAGGGCGGCGCAGGCGAGGCGCGCCGGCAGAGGCCACAGCGACGCTTTTTTCAGGCTCAGCATGATCAGCCTCCTCTGTCTAGGATGGCGGGGCCGACGCCGCCGGCGCCGGCCATACCAGCCGTATCGTCCACTCCACCGCACCGTCGGCCACGCCGCGCACTTCCAGCAGTTCCGGCTGCGACGCTGGTGCCGCCTCGGCCAGCGCCAGCAGCAATGCCGCGACGTGGTCCTGCGCCAGCGCATGCCCTTGCAGACGCAGCATTGCAGCCTCCTGGCGCACGCTGCGCAAGACCACGCCGGCCGGCATGGACCGCGCCAGGACTTCGAGCATGTGCACCCAGGCATTGCGTTGTTCTTGCAATACGACAATAGCCTGCCGGCGCGCCAGCACCGCCGCCGTCTCGTCCTGCACCCGCTTGCCCGTGGCAAGGACTGCCGCCACCTGCTGCGTGGCGCGACGCCAACCCTCCTGGCGCCGGAGCGATTCGCCAAGGCTGGCCTGCAGCCAGAGCGCCGTGGCCAGCGCCAGCAGCCATCCCAGCCCGGCGCCGCCGGTCAGCAGCCACAGCAGTGCTTGGACACGTCGGCGGCGCGCCGCCTGGCGGTACGGCAAGAGGTTGACGCGCTGTCCCTGCGCCGCGGTCTTCATCGGGCGTACCGGTGCAAGGCCAGGCCCCAGGCCAGCTGGTAGGCCGCGCCGCCTTCGGGCAAGGCTTGCCAGCCGCCCTGCGCGCTGGCCGCCTGCAAGGCCAGCGCCTCGCTATCCATGACGACGGCCAGCAAGCCGGCCGCCCTGGCCGCGTCGAGACGGCGCTGCACGCTGGCGCGCCGCGCCGCCACCAGCAGCACGTCAACCTCCTTGCCTGTGGTACCGGCCAGCGGCGGCGCGGGGCCGAGAATGAAAAAGTCCAGGTTGGCGTCTTCCAGCGCGAACGGCATGTATTGCGCCGCTTCCAGCTCGACGAGGATTTCCAGTTGCTCTTCCGGCAATCCGGCAGGCAGGCGGATCGCATGCGTGATCAGGGCTGTGGCCGGCATGGCCAGCGCCACCCGCGTGCAAGCACTGCCACTGTCACGGTGGGCCTGGCGCAAGGCATCCGCCAGGCCCGCCATGTCTTCGACGTTACCCTCCAGTATCACGCCGGGCGCCAGCGCGGCGGCGCCGCAATGGCGGCACGACAGCATGCCGCGCCGGCGGACCAGCTCGACGACACGCACGGCGTCTTGCCCTATGTCAACGCCGAGCAAGCCCCTGGCAAGAAGACTGCTGATGGATATGTTTTTCATGGAGAAACGTCACTGCGCGATAGCCGCTGTCAGCAGAAATCCTAGTCCCGGTGGCGATCGCTTGTAAATGCATTTCACGCCCGAGTCTGCGGCGTGCGGCGCCTATCTGGCCCGGCTGTGATCTGGCGCAGATTAATTGTTACCAAATCCTGGTTGCCAGCCGGCCAATACACGCTTATATAGAGTATCGGCAAGTTTCGACACTGCCCCAGGCAAGCGCCACGGCGCGCTGCCAGCCCGGCAAGCTCGCTTATAATTGACCGGCATAATTAACCGAAAGACATTAGACGCATGACATCTTCATCCTCCGCTGGCAACGCCGGCTCGAAACCGCCCCAGAAGGGCAGCAAACCCAAACGCTTCCTGCTGATGGCCCTGCTCTCATTCCTGGGCCTGGGCGTGGTCGGCGTGCTGCTGGTGGTCTTCGGCCTGGCCATGGCTTATCCGAACCTGCCCGCGCTCGACACCCTGACCGACTACAAGCCCAAGATGCCGCTGCGGATTTTCACGTCCGACAGCGTGTTGATCGGCGAGTTCGGCGAAGAACGGCGTAACATGGTGCACATCAAGGATATTCCCGATGTCATGAAGAAAGCCGTGCTGGCCATCGAGGATGACCGCTTCTATGAACATGGCGGCGTCGACTATCTGGGCATCACGCGCGCGGCCCTGCACAACCTGACGGGCGGCGCCAAGCAAGGCGCCTCGACCATCACGCAGCAGGTGGCGCGCAATTTCTTCCTGTCCAGCGAACAGACCTTGAAACGCAAGGCATATGAAGTCTTGCTGGCCTGGAAGATCGAGAAGAACCTGAGCAAGGACCAGATCCTGGAAGTGTATATGAACCAGATTTATCTGGGACAGCGCGCCTACGGCTTCGCCTCGGCAGCGCAAATCTATTTCGGCAAGAATATCCAGGACCTCACTGTGGCCGAAGCGGCCATGCTGGCCGGCCTGCCGAAGGCGCCGTCGGCCTACAACCCCGTCGTCAATCCGAAACGCGCGCGCATGCGCCAGCAATACATCCTGCAGCGCATGGCGCAGCTGGGCTACATCACGCCAGAGCAATACACGGAAGCCAAGAATGAAGAGCTGAAAGTGAAAACCGACAGCAGCGCCTTCGGCGTGCACGCGGAATATGTGTCGGAAATGGCGCGCCAGCTGGTCTACGAGCAATTCAAGGAAGACACCTACACGCGCGGCCTGAACGTCTACACCACCATCACCAAGGCCGACCAGGACGCCGCCTATATCGCCCTGCGCAAGGGCGTGATGGATTACGAGAAACGCCACGGCTACCGCGGCCCGGAAGCCTACATCGAGATTCCGAAAACCAAGGCCGAAGCCGACGACGCCATCGAGACGGAACTGGCCGACCACCCGGACAGCGATGACATCATCGCCGCCATGGTGCTGCAGGCTTCGCCCAAGTCCATCCAGGCCGTCACCTCGGCCGGCGAGGAAATCACCATTACCGGTCCCGCCCTGACCTTCGGCGCAGCCTGGCTGTCGGAAAAGGCGGCGCCGAACCGCCGCATCAAGCGCGGCGCCGTGATCCGCGTCATGCAAGAAGGCAACACCTGGGTCTTGACGCAGATGCCGGAAGTGCAATCGGCGTTTGTGTCGGCCAGCACCACGGACGGCGCCATCCGCGCCATGGTGGGCGGCTTCGATTACAACCGCAACAAGTTCAACCACGTCACGCAGGCGTGGCGCCAGCCCGGCTCGGCCTTCAAGCCCTTCATCTATTCCGCTTCGCTGGAACGGGGCCTGTCGCCGGCCACCATCATCAACGATGCGCCGATCTCGTTCGACGCGGGCCAGACGGGCGGCCAGGCGTGGGAACCGAAGAACTACGACAGCAAGTACGATGGCCCGATGACCATGCGCAAGGGCTTGATGAAATCGAAAAACATGATTTCCATCCGCATCCTGCACAAGATCGGCGCCAAGTACGGCCAGGAATACGCGACGCGCTTCGGCTTTGACGCGGACAAGAACCCGCCCTACCTGACCCTGGCCCTGGGCGCCGGCAACGTGACGCCGCTGCAGATGGCCGGCGCGTATGCTGTATTCGCCAACGGCGGCTACAAGATCAACCCGTATCTGATCGCCAAGGTGACCGATAGCGACGGCAATGTCCTGTCGCAAGCCAAGCCGGACCTGGCGGGCGAGGAAGCCAACCGCGTCATCGACGAGCGCAATGCCTTCATGATGAACAGCATGCTCAACGACGTGGTGCGCTTCGGCACGGCGAATAAAGCCATGGCATTGAAGCGCCCTGACCTGGCGGGCAAGACGGGCACCACCAACGATTCCATCGATGCGTGGTTTGCCGGCTACCAGGCCAAGCTGGTCGGCATCGCCTGGATCGGCTACGACCAGCCGCGCAACCTTGGCAACCGGGAAACGGGCGGCGGCCTGGCCTTGCCGATCTGGATCAACTACATGGCCAAAGCCCTGAAAAGCATTCCCGTCGAGGAACGTGCCGTGCCGGAAGGCCTGATCCATGTGGGCGACGAGTATTACTACGCGGAAAATCCACCGGGCACGGGCGTAGGCAGCCTGGAAGGCGCGGCGCGCGGCACGCCGGAGGAAGAGAAAGCCAAGGAAGCCGTCAAGAACGAATTGTTCTAAAAACACCCAACCAGACCTGCTGCGCGTCGCGCTTTGCGGTTTCAGATGCTCACTGTGCTAAAGCACAGCTCCGCTTCTCAACCGCAAATCCCATCCGCTCGCTACGGTTTTGTTAGGTGTTTAAAATAAAAAAAGGGCAGCCTGAAGAGGCTGCCCTTTTTTATTGCGCGCGGCTAAAACAATTACTTCAGCACGACGGGTGCGCCCGCCTGCTCGCTGGCCATGCTGGACAAGGCGGCAAACAGTTCGGAGCCGTCGCGCGTGTTGATCCATTCATTGCCCACGCGCTTGTAATGAAAACCGCCGGAACGGGCCGCCACCCACATTTCGCGCATGGGGGCCTGGCTGTTGACGATGATTTTCGTGCCGTTATCGATGAATTCGATTTCCAGCACGTTGCCGCTGCGGCTGCATTCGACGTCGAGCACGTCCGCATCGTTCAGCCGGTCCAGCGCCGCCTCGATGTCCGTCAGGGTGGCTTCGGCCAGGGCCAGGAATTCCGATTCGCTCATGCTACACTCCAAAGATCTTAATCAAACCGTGATTCTAATCGTGAAGTCATCCTCAGCGTTTTATATCGGCATCGCCATTGTGGTCTCTAGCGTCCTGGCCGGCTGCGGCCAGCCCGGCCCCCTGTACCTGCCCAAGCCGCCAGCGGCCAAGGGCGCGCCGGCCAAAGGCCCCGTCGAACCGGCGCCCGTGCCGCCGCCGCCCGTGATCGTGCCGGCGACCTAAACGGAGCGCACCGGGGTGGCGGCATGCGCCGCCCTGGCGTTCTTGACGCGCTTGCTCCAGGCGACATACACGCGCATTAACAGCAGTAGCGCGACGATACTGCCAAACAGGATCGGTTGCGCGAAATTGTGCTTGCCCGCCTTCATCCACCAGAAGTGCAGGATGCCCAGCGGCGCGATGATGTAAATCAAACGGTGCAGCCACTGCCAGCGCTTGCCGCCCAGGCGTTTGACCATGCCGTTCGTGCTCGTCACGGCCAGCGGAATGAGCAATACAAAGGCGATGAAGCCCACCGTGATGAATGGTCGCTTGAGCACATCCTTCCACATTTCCTGCACATCAAAAAAGTGATCGAACCACAGGAAGGTGGTGAAATGCAGCGCCGCGTAGAAAAACGCAAACAGGCCCAGCATGCGCCGCAACTTGATCAGCCAATTCCACTGCGTGAGGCGCCGCAAGGGCGTCACCGCCAGGCTGATGCACAGAAAATACAGGGTCCAGTCGCCCGTGCCCCGCGTGATGAATTCCAGCGGCTCCACCAGTTGTCCCGTATAGGTCAGCCACACCATGCGCGCAAACGGCAGCAGTGCCAACAGGAAAACCAGGCTTTTGAATAGCGACAACTGTTTCGGCGTGGGGTTGAGGGCCATGGTCTTTCCTTAAAAGAACTTCTTCAGGTCCATGCCCGCGTACAGCGAGGCGACATCGTTGTAGCCGTTGAACATCAGGGTCTTGCGCTTGCGCGTCAGAAAGCCGTCTTCGCCGATACGCCGCTCGGACGCCTGCGACCAGCGCGGATGGTCGACGTTCGGGTTCACATTCGAATAAAAGCCGTATTCGGACGGCGCCGACAGGTTCCAGGACGTGCGCGGCTGTTCCTTGACGAAACGGATCTTGACGATGGATTTGGCCGATTTAAAGCCATATTTCCATGGCAACACCATCCGCACGGGCGCGCCATTCTGGTTCGGCAAGGTTTCGCCATACATGCCCAGGGTCAGCAGCGCCAGCGGATGGTTCGCCTCATCGATGCGCAAGCCTTCCGTATAGGGCCACTGCAGCACGCGGCTGCCCACGCCCGGCATCTGCTTCTTGTCGGCCAGGCTGATGAATTCCACGTACTTGGCGTTGCCCGTCGGCTCGACCTTCTTGATAATTTCCGAGAAGGAATAACCAACCCACGGGATGACCATCGACCAGCCTTCCACGCAGCGCAGCCGGTAGACGCGCTCTTCCAGCGGCGCCAGCTTCAGCAGCGCGTCGAGGTCCAGCGTCATCGGCTTCTTGACTTCGCCTTCGATGCTGACCGTCCAGGGACGCGTGCGCAGGGTGCCCGCGTTTTGTGCAGGATCGCTCTTGTCCGTGCCGAACTCGTAGAAATTGTTGTAGCTGGTGGCGTCTTTATAGGCCGTCGGCTTGTCCAGCGCCGAATAGGCGGGATTCAATTTGGCTGCCAGCTTGGGATTGCTTCCTTGCGCGAACGCTTCGCGGCTGGCCATTTCCAGCAAGGCCGCACTGGACATCGAGCCCAGGGCGATTTGCTTGATGAAGCTGCGGCGCGATTCAAACACGGCGCGCGGCGTGATTTCGGAAGAATACGGCAAGTCGATGCCGTTGGGACTGCGCTTGATCAACATGGCGGCTCCGGAAAAAGGTGATTGGAGACACCTTACACCAGTTTTTCCGGGCCGTTCATGACGCTTCTGTCATGCAGATAAAGCGTTACAGCTTGCCGTAAGAGTGCAAACCTGAAAGAAACATATTCACGCCCAAAAAGGCAAACGTCGTTACCAGCAAGCCCACCAGCGCCCACCAGGCGGCGACACGGCCGCGCAAGCCCGTCATCAAGCGCATGTGCAGCCAGGCCGCATAGTTGAGCCAGACGATCAGCGCCCACGTTTCCTTCGGGTCCCACGACCAGTAGCCACCCCACGCTTCGGCCGCCCACAGGGCGCCCAGGATGGTGGCAACCGTGAAGAAGGCGAAACCGACGGAAATGGCCTTGTACATGACGTCATCGAGCACTTCCAGCGACGGCAGGCGGTCCATCAGGTAGCCGCTCGATTTGAGCAGGTAGGCCGAGGCCACCATGGCCGACAGGGCGAACGTGCCGTAGCCGATGAAATTGGCCGGCACGTGGATCTTCATCCACCAGCTTTGCAGGGCCGGCACCAGCGGCTGGATGTCGGCCGCGTCACGCGTGACCGTGTACCACATCAGGAAAACGACGGCCGCCGAAATGACCAGCATGACGAAGGCGCCCAGCTGGCGCGTCGCGTAATGCTGCTCGTAATACAGGTAAAACATGGCCGTGATCAAGGAGAACAGGATGAACACTTCGTACAGGTTCGACACGGGAATGTGGCCCACGTCGGCGCCGATCAGGTACGACTCGTACCAGCGCACCAGCATGCCCGTCAGGCCCAGTACGACGCCGGCCCAGCACAGCAGGGAACCGACGGAGGAGCCGAATTCCGAGCGGGCTACCAGGCCGATCCAGTAGAACAGGGTCGACAGCACGAACAGGGTGCCCATCCACAGGATGGCGGACTGGCTGGACAAGATGTATTTCAGGAAAAATTTCTGATTCGCCACGTCCAGATGGCCGGCGTACAGCTCGATGGCGAACAGCGACAGCACGGCCGCCACGGGAATCAGCCAGCGCACGGGCTTCCAGTGCCAGCCCAGCCACGCAAACGTGGGCGCGGCCGCCAGCAGGATGGCTTTTTCATAGATATCCATGAAGGCGCCAAAGCGCATGAGGCCAAACAGGGAGGCGGCCAGCAAGCCGGCGCCGTAGATCCAGTCGATCAGGCTCAGGCGCTTGAAAAAGCCCGGTTCCTGCGCATAAATTTGTTTATTTGCCAATTCCATCATTTTCTCCATTCCCGGCCACGCTGCAGCGCTCCAGACACAGCGCAGCTTACGCCGATTGCGGCAGTTTTGCCTTCAAGTTCTCAAATTCTTTTTCAAAGTCCAGGGTCTTGCGCTGCGTGCTCATGGCCATCAGGGCGTCGCTGCCGCCGTCGCCATCCTTGATCCACACCCACAGGCGGCGCTCGCGGATATAAAACATGGAAAACACGCCGATCACGAGGAACAGGCAGCCGAGGTAAACCACGCTCTTGCCCGGCGAACGCGTCACCTGCAGCACGGACGCCTTGATTTCCGTGAATTCGTCGAGTTGCAGATACACGGGCGCGCCGTAGAAGAAGCTGTCGGACAGCGCATTCGTGGCCAGTTGCAGGAAGCGGCCATGCTTGTCATCGGCGTCAACGGGCTTCAAGCCATCCTTGCTGCGCGCCGCCTGCCACAGGTCCCACAGGCTGCCGTTGAGAATTTTCATGAAGATATCGGCCGCCTTTTCCTGCTCGGCCGTCGGAACTTTCTCCAGGAAACGCGAAATGGCGAGGAAACCGCCCTCCTGTCCATTGCCGGCAAAGATGCCCAGGCTTTTCGCCGCCGATTCCTGCAGTTGGCCGCGCAAGGCTTCCGCGCCCGCCTGCGGCATGGCCCGCGCCGCATAGCGGGCGGCGGCCTGCTGGCGCAGTTCGGGATCTTGCAGTGCGGCACGCAAACGCATCCATTCCGTCACGCTGTAATTGTCATCGGCGGGAATGCGCAGGTAGCTGAACGGGTCGCTGGGGCTGACACGCATGCCGGCCAGAAACACCGTTGCACCATCAACCGTGACCGGCTGCATGTAATTCTGGTACTCGCGCGCCTGGCCCGTCTTGTCGCGCAATTTGTATTGCACCGAGGGGCCGACATTCTTCAAGTCCTTGTTATGCGCATTCTTCCCGGCCGAACCCAGGCGCTTGTCCAGGCCCACGGCAAACTTCTCGTTAAAACTTTCCGTCTTGTTGACGGCGCGCACATCCTGGCCCGCACTGAGGTTTTCCACGTTAAACGGACGGAAAGCCGACCATTCCACCGTATAGGAGTTGCCATCGCTGCGCTCGAGCGGCGTGCTGCCGCCCACTTCGCCGCCGATGTCGAAACGCTTGGTGGTCTTGCCCGTCATGGGAAAGCCCGTCAACTTGAGCTTGCTGCCGCCATCTTCAAAGCTGGACTGGTACAGGGCCAGGCCCTTGTACAGCAGCGGCTGGTTGACTTTGATTGTTGCTGGGAAACTTTCTCCCGTGACATGGTCGGTGATGACAACATCGCTGGCGAACAGCTTGGGCATGCCCGTGCTGTAGAAATCAATGTGGAATTTCTTCAGCAGGATGGTGATGGGCAAATCCTGGATCAGCACGCCATCGGCCTGGGGAATGATGGCCGTGTTGCTCGACGAGCCTTCCGGGATCATGGTATTGCCGCGGAAAGTAGGATTCGACAGGCTCAAACGGTGCTGGGCGGGAATGTCGGCGATCACGCCGCTGCCGGCAAACGGCGTCTTGCCAAAAAACCATTGCTGCACGCGGATCGGCATTTCCGAGTCGAGCAAGCCGCCCACGCAGATGATGACGATGGCGCCGTGAGCAAAGATATAGCCCCATTTATTGGCGGCGCCCCGCTTGGCGGCCACCAGGGTGGCGTTGTCCTTCTCGACCACCTTGGCCCCGTAACCGGCGTCTTTCAGGCGCATCACCATCTGCTGCGCCAGCACGGCGCGCGGCAGCGGCGCCTGCCATTCCGTCTTGTGATGGAAATTGCGCAGCGATTGCTCGCGCACATTGTCGCGCCAGCTGCGCATGTCCTTGAGCATCTTCGGCGCATTGCGCACGATGCACAGCGAGGTGGAAGCAACGAGGAAGCCCATGATGACGAGGAACCACCAGGCCGAATACACGGAATACAGGCTCAGCTTGTCGAAGACGGCGAACCAGAGCGGGCCAAACTGGTTGACATAGTTGGGCATGGGCTCGTTCTGCTTGAGCACGGTGCCGATGATGGAGGCGACGGCGATCAGGGTCAGCAGGCTGATGGCAAAGCGCATCGACGAGACCAGCTCGACGAATTCAGCCAGGCTGCGGCGCTGGGTTTTTAACTCGATTCCGGTCGTGCCTGTGCTCATACGTGGATACTCATACGGGATATGCAATCTTCAAGAAAATGTAGGCATGGAGCAGAGTGTTTCTCCGCGCAAGGCGGCAGCATACTCCTGTTTGGCCCTTGCCATGAAAAAGGGCAGCCTGTGGAAACGGCCGCCCTCTTCATGCACGCTGGTGCGCCTGGCAATCTCTTGCCACTATGAAAACTTACTTCAGGCCGGCGATATAGTCGGCCACGGCGGCGATTTCATCGTCCGACATGCGGGCGGCGATGGTGTGCATTTGCGCGCTGTTCTTGCGGGCGTCGGCCTTGGTGCTGCGGAACATGCTCAGCTGGGCCACCGTGTAATCCTGGTGCTGGCCGGCAATGCGGGGATACTGGACGGGAATGCCGTTGCCCGTCGCGCCATGACAGCTGGCGCAGGCGGCAACTTGCTTGGAAGCAATGCCACCACGGTAGATTTTCTTGCCCAAGTCTATCGTATCCTTGTTTTTCGCGGCGCCCGGCTTGGACAGCTGCGCGCCCAGGTAGGCGGCGATATTCTTCTTGTCGGCGTCGCTGAGCATCTTTGCGTACGTCGTCATGACGGGCTGGTTGCGCTCCGGCGTGGTGAAATCGACCAGTTGCTTGTAGATATAGCTTTCATGCTGGCCGGCCAGCTTCGGATTGACCGTGATGGTCGAATTGCCGGCCGCGCCATGGCAGGACACGCAGGCAGGCAAGCCGCGCGCCGTATCGCCATCGGCGTACAGGGTAGCGCCCTTGGCAGGGTCGGCCTTGACGGCGACGGCTGGCGCGTGGGCTGGTTTCGGTTCTTCGACCGCGGAAGCAGTTGCCGATACAGCCAGCAAAGCGAGCAGCATGGATTGGACAAACGGTGAAAACGCACGATTCATTCAGGCACCCTGAGACAGTGAGAAATTAGTGGTGGACATTGCCGCGCCCTGGGGATTTTTGCTTTATTTTCAGGACCGCAAGCCGCATCGCTGCTACGCCGGCAACAATAAACAACCCCTTATTGTACAATAGCTTCTTGGCGTTATCGCTCCCTTATCGCTCCCTTTTGTTGCTTTACTACTCCCATGTCAAAACTCTGGCAAGCCCGCTTCTTTACGACCGTCAACCAATTGCGTGACCTGCCCGATACCACGGTGCCGGAAATCGCCTTTGCCGGCCGCTCCAATGCCGGTAAATCGACCGCCATCAACATCTTGTGTAATCAGAAAGGCTTGGCGTTCGCCTCCAAGACACCTGGCCGTACCCAGCACATCAACTACTTCTCCATCGGCGGCGCCCATGTGGCGCAGCACCGCAAGGATGCCACCATCGTCGAAGAGATCGAATGCCTGCTGGTCGACTTGCCGGGCTACGGCTACGCGGAAGTCTCGGGCTCGGCCAAATTGCACTGGCAGCGCCTGCTGGGCGACTACGTGCAGCGCCGCGAGCAATTGGCGGGTTTGATCCTGATCATGGATTCGCGCCGCCCCTTCACCGATCTGGACATTCAAATGCTGGAATGGTTCGCCCCGACGGGTAAACCAATTCACTGCATCCTGACGAAAGTCGATAAGCTGAACCGCAATGAATCGGTCAACGCGCTGCGCCAGGCGAAAGCCAAGCTCGACAGCTACGTGGATGAAGACGGCGTCGGCTTCCCGTTCACCGTGCAGCTGTTCTCGGCCCTGAAACGCGTCGGCATCGAAGAAGCCAACGACAAGATCATGGAACTGGCCGGCATCAGCGAAGACGGCGCGGCCCAGATGGTCGAGCTGATCGAAATGGAAGACGACGTCGAACCGGAAGCGGGAAGCGACAAGCCGGCTTGATCCACATCAACGCTGCGTAAAAAAAGGCTGCCCGTTCACACGGTGCAGCCTTTTTTCTTACGCGGGCGCCGGGCGCCTAGCGCCGTCCCGGCCCCGGGCGCTTCTCGGAAAAGAATTCCTGGCGCAGGAAAGCCATCAGCTCGGCCGTATCCTCGACGCGGGCGCTGAGGTTGACGTTGCGCCCCAGGCGCCGCGATTCCCACACGAAATCGCCGGGCTTTTCGGCACGGATCATCTGAATCATCTTCTTCAGGATGGCCGTTTCGATGTCCGGCTCGTTGCCCAGTTCCACTTTTTCCTGCTTCGGCCAAACACGCTTGAAGCTCGCATTCCAGCCCTTGAACTTGACTTCGGCACTGAACGAAGTCTGGTTGACGATGGAAAACACGCCGCCCGAATCCTCGCGGTCGCTGCCGGAATTGCGTCCCTGCGCGCCGGCGATATTCGCCTTGGCCACGCGCATGGCGCGGTCGTTTTCGCTTTCCTCGGCCGGCGGCGCGGGATTTTGCGCCTCGCGCTGCTTGCGGCGCTGCTCGATCATCGAGCTCATGTCTTCAGCGGGTGGCGGCGGCAACGGCACTTTCGACACCAGCGGCGGCGTGTACGTTTCCAGTTTCGGCTTGTCGCGCGGCACATCTTTTGTGACCACGCGCTTGCTCGGGGCCGGCGGTGGTTTCACCTTGGCAACTTTCTTATCCTTCGGCTTGGGCGTCGGTTTCGGCTGCGGCTTCGGTTGCGGCTTGTCCTTCAGCGGCGCGATATAGACCATCGCGCTTTCCTTCTTCGGCGGCGGAATCTTCTCGATCTTGTCGCTACGCAACAGCACATAGGCCGCCAGCAGCACGTGCAGCAAGACGGACACGCCCAGCGCAACCTTGCGCGTGGTGCTGGTCCTGGACCCGTAGGCCGGTGGTGGCTGAATCACTTGTCCGCAGGTGGGACAAACATCGGAATCGGCAGCCATCAAATGGGTCGTGTCATGCAAAATGAATCATGCTTTCTGTGTAGCGAAGAAATAACATTACAGGGCAGCCATAGTGCCAGAGTCCCTTGCTTTTGGGAACACTTCTGCGGCCTTTCCAACCCGAAGCGTACAGGATAGCGACATTCCTTGCAGCGCTAGCCAGAGTACCCGAGCCGCCCCTTGACGGTTGTTACCGTATGTATCATGGCCCATACAAAACCGGCGCCGCATTCACGCTGGAACGGGGCGCCGGTCTGGGCATGCGGCGTGTCAGGCCTTGCTGTCGAGTATTAACAGTTGCTCGTCCGTCAGCGGCCCCGAGCCGCTGTACTTATCCAGGAACAAATAGATGACGGGGGTGATAAACAGGGTAATCACTTGTGAAAACAGCAAGCCCCCCACCACGGCCAGGCCCAGCGGCTGGCGCAGCTCGGCGCCGGCGCCCAGGCCCAGGGCGATGGGCAAGGCGCCCATCAGGGCTGCCGCCGTCGTCATCATGATGGGACGAAAACGCAGGATGCACGCCTGGCGGATGGCTTCAGGCGGGCTCATGCCTTCATTGCGCTGCGCATGCAGGGCGAAGTCGATCATCATGATGGCGTTTTTCTTGACGATGCCGATCAGCATCAAAATACCGATGATGGCGATCATGGTGAGGTCCATGCCGAACAGGCGCAAGGTCAACAGCGCCCCCACGGCCGCCGACGGCAAACCGGCCAGGATGGTCAGCGGGTGGATGTAGCTTTCATACAGCACGCCGAGCAGCACATAGATCACGGCCAGCGCGGCGATGATGAGGATGATCTGGCTAGCCTGCGAATCCTGGAACACGGCCGCGTCGCCGCCGTAGCGCGTGATGATGGAGGCCGGCAAGCTCATGTCCTTGCCCATCACGTCGATCTTGCCCGTGGCCACACCCAGCGGCACGTCCGGCGCCAGGTTGAAGGCGATGGTGACGGCCTGCAGCTGCCCCTGGTGATTGACGGAGGTGGGACCGATCGTGCGTTCCACATAGGCAATACTTGACAGTTTCACCAGTTCGCCCGACTTGCTGCGCACGGACACGCGGGTGAGCGCATCGTCATACTGGCGGTCCGGTGTGGCCGCTTCCAGGATCACGTAATAGCTGGCCGCCGAGGAATAGATGGTCGATACCTGCCGCTCGCCAAAGGCGCTGTACAGGGCCGTGCGGATGTCGGACATTTGCACGCCCAGCAGATTGGCCTTGTCGCGGTCGATCCTGAGGGACGCCTGCAAGCCCTTGATCTGCGAATCGCTGGTGACGTCGCGGAAGGCCGGGTCGGCGCGCATGCCTACGATAAACTTTTCCGCCCAGTCATTCAAGGCGTCGGGGCTGACGCTTTGCAGGGTGTACTGGTAGCGGCTCTTGCTCTGGCGCCCGCCCAGCTGCAAGTTTTGCACGGGGCGGAAATACACGGCCATGCCGGGCACGGCACTCGTCGCGCGGCGCAGGTTTTCCAGCACCACGGGCATTTTCGGCCGTTCGCTGCGCGGTTTCAGCACCATGAACATGCGGCCCGTATTGCCGCCGCCAACGAACGAGGTCACGTCCTGCACGCTGGGGTCCGCCTTGAGCACGGCCGCCACACGGGCTTGCAAGTCCTGCAGGGCCGCCGAGGAAATATCCTCCGACGCTTCCGTATTCACCTGGATCTGCCCCAGGTCTTCCTCGGGGAAGAAACCTTTCGGAATGGTCGCGTACAGCAGCACCGTCAGCGCGAACGTGCACACGGCGATGAACAGCACCACGTTGCGGTACGCCAGGGCCTTGTCGAGCAGATGCACATAAGCGTTGCGCAATTTCGTGAAACCGGCCTCGAAGTGGCGGCCGATGAAGGTTTTTTCGCCGTGCGTGGGATCGCTGTCATTGTGTTCGCGCGAATCGGCCGGCAGGAAGCGGCTGGCCAGCATCGGCACCAGGGTCAGCGACACGATGGCCGAGACGAGAATGGACAGCGAGACGACGACGGCAAACTCGTGGAACAGCAAGCCGATCACGCCCGGCATGAAGAAGATGGGGATGAACACGGCCACCAGCGAGACGGAAATCGAGATGATGGTGAAACCCATCTCCCTGGCGCCCACGAGGGCCGCCTGGATCGGTTTCTTGCCCATCTCGATATGGCGCACGATGTTTTCCAGCACCACGATGGCGTCGTCGACGACGAGGCCTACGGCCAGGGTAATGCCCAGCAGGGACACGTTGTCGAGGCTGTAGCCGAGCCAGTACAGCAGGGCCAGTGCGCCGAGCAGGGAAATGGGCATGGTGACGGCCGGAATGAAGGTGGCGGCCGCGCGGTGCAGGAACAAAAAGATCACCAGCACCACTAGGATGACGGTCAGGGCCAGGGTCAGGTTGACGTCGTGGATGGCTTCGCGGATCGACAGCGAACGGTCGTTGACCAGGCTGATCTGTATTGACTGCGGCAATTGCGCCTTGAAACCAGGCAGCAAGCGGCGCACGCCATCGACCACTTGCACGGTATTGGCATCCGGCTGGCGCTGTACCATCAGGCTGATCGAGCGCTCGCCATTGAAACTGCCGACGGCCTTGATCGATTGAAAGCTGTCTTCCACCTCGGCCACGTCTTTCAGCCGTACAGGCTGGCCGTTGCGGCTGGCGACGATCAGTTCGGCAAAATCGGCCGCTTTCATCATTTGCGGATTGCCCTGGATGGTCAGGGTCTGGCTGGGGCCGTCAAGAATGCCCAGCGGGGAGTTCGTGTTCGAGGCGCGCAGGGCCTGGGCCAGCTCGTCCATCGTCAAGTTACGCGCGTTCATCAGGTCGGCACGGGCACGCACGCGCACGGCGAAGCGTTTCTGGCCATTGACGATGACCTGGGCTACGCCAGGCAAGGTCGACAGGCTGGGAGCGATCAGGTTTTCCGCATAATCGTTGAGATCCGACAAGTTCAGCGAGGGCGACGTCATCTGGATGAACAGCACGGGCGCATCGGCGGGATTGACCTTGCGGTAAGACGGCAAGTCCGTCATTTCCGTCGGTAACTGGCGCTGTGCGCGCAGCAGGGCCGCCTGCACGTCGACGGCCGCCTCGTTGACGTTGATGCTGGCGTCAAACTCCAGGGTCAGCGAGGTATTGCCCAGGGTACTCGTGGAAGTGATCAGGCTCAGGCCGGAAATGGTGGAAAACTGTTTTTCCAGCGGCAAGGCCACCGACGAGGCCATGGTTTCCGGGCTGGCGCCGGCCAGGTCGGCGCTGACGTTGATGACGGGCGTGTTGTAGCTCGGCAAGGCCGCCACGGGAATTTGCAGATAGGCCAGCACGCCGGCCAGGATGACGGAGAGGGACAGCAGCACCACCATCACGGGGCGGCGGATGCTCAGTTCGGACAGGTTCATGCTGGCTTGCCCTGCGGTGCGGCGCCATCGGCAGCCTTGTTTTTTTCCGCCAGGCGCACCTTGCTGCCAGGACGCAGGTTCTGCTTGCCATCGACGATGACTTTTTCATCGCCCGCCAGGCCGGTGACGACGGCGCTGGGGCCAAATGCATACACGCGGGCAATCTTGCGCATCCTGGCTGTGTTGTCCGTCTCCATCGAGTACACGAAGGTGCCGGTGGTACTCGTGATGATGGCGTTTTGCGGAATGACGAGCGCATCCTTGAGCGTGCGCACGGTCAGCTGCGTATTCACGTACTGGCCTGGCCACAGGTCGGTGCCGCCATTGTTGAAACGGGCCTTGACCTTGATCACGCCGGTGGCGGGATCGACGGCATTGTCGATAAAGCTGAGTTTGCCTTCCAGCTGCTTGCCGCCCGCGTCCGACAGCAGGGCCGTGACGGGCACCTCGCCCGCCTTTTGTGCCGCCAGCAAGCCGGACAGGCTGCTTTCCGGCAAGGTAAACGATACATCGATGGGGTCGAGCTGGGTGATGCTGGTCAGCGAAGTGGCCGGCTGCACCAGGCTGCCCGGATACACGTTGATGGCGCCTACGCGGCCGCTCTGGGGCGCGCGCAGGACCGTGTAGCTGGAGTCGACCTGGGCGGCACGCAAGGCGGCCTGGTCGGCGGCCAGCAGGGCGCGCGCCGCGTCGAGCTGGCTTTGCAGGGTATCGACGGCGCCCTGGGCGATGAAGTTCTTGCTCAGCAGATCCTTGCTACGCTTGAGCTGGCGTTCGAAGTCCTCCACCGAGGCGCGGTCACGCAACACTTGCGCTTGCGCCTTGTCAACATTCGCATGCTCGCTGCGCGCGTCCAGCGTAAACATCAGCTCGCCCTGCTTGACGAACTGGCCTTCGCGGATATGCACTTTGGTCAGCGTGCTGGTCGTTTGCGGGTGCAGGTCGACACTGCTGATCGGCATCACGCTGCCATTGGCCCGCAGCACCATCGGCACATCCTGACGCAGCGGCGCCACCACACTGACGGTGGTGGGAGCCTGCGCCCCACCCTTGCCACCCTTGCCCCCTGCGCCGCTCTGGCTACCGGACTGATGGTTGAAATACCAGATGCCGCCACCGATACACAGGGCCGCACCCACCAGGATTGCCAGGCTAGTCTTTTTCATTATTCTGTCACGCTGTTGCAGCGCAGGGCTGCAGGTTGAAAGTGGTTACCAGAGGGGCTTAACGCGCAATATTGTCGCATGGAAATGATCACTTTCCCGCGTAATACTCTGGCACGATGAGGGTGACTTCCAGTCCACCGTCGACATGATTCGCCAGCAGGACCGTGGCACCATGCTGTTCAGCAATATTGCGAGCGATGGTCAAGCCGAGGCCCGTGCCACCCGATTCGCGCGAGCGCGAGGTTTCTATCCGATAAAACGGTTCAAACACCTTGGCCAGTTGATCTGGCGCAATACCTGGCCCGCCGTCACGGATGCGGACGCGCGCCGCACCCGCGATACGCTCGACGGTCACATGTGCGTACTGGCCATATTTGACGGCATTGTCGATCAGATTCACCAGGCAGCGCCGCATGGCGATGGGCCGCGCCATCAAGGCCATGCCCGCATGGCCGCTCAGCGTCACTTTCTGACCTGCATCGGCGGCGTCGGAACAGACGCTATCTAACAGGGAATCGAGGTCGAGCGCCTGCATGGCTTCCGTGCTGTCCATCGAGCGGGCCAGGTCCAGTCCTTCCTTGACCATGCTTTGCATGGCCGACAGATCGCCCACGAGCCGGTCATACAATTCCGTATCGGCCACCTTTTCCAGGCGCAGGCGCAAGCGCGTGAGCGGCGTCTGCAAGTCGTGGGTGATGGCGGCCAGCATTTGTGTGCGCTGGGAAATATGCTGGCGGATGCGCGCCTGCATGGCATTGAAGGCGGCGCTGGCCTGGCGGATTTCGCTGGCGCCCGACAGGGTCAGCGGCGGATGGTTGATGTCGTTGCCCAGGTCTTTTGCCGCCTGCGCCAGCTGTTTCAGCGGGCGCATGGTCATGCGCGTGACCAGGTAGGCGAGGATGGCGATGCTGATCAAAAATGGCAGCAAGGTGACCCAGTCGCTATGCTCGCCGAATGGCGGCTGCTGGCGCGGCGGCAACACCATCAGGCGCAGCACGTGGCCGTCCTGCATGCGCACGTCGAGGTTTTCGCAAGTGCCGCCCCAGGGCTTGGGACCGAACAGGCCCGATGACTTGCGCGGCTGCGTGCAGGCGGCCGGACGCTCGGCCAGCGCGCTGACCTTGAAGCCTTCGCCCAGCTTCGCCTGCAGGGCGGTGGAGAACTCCGTCGGCGTGCCAGGGACGTGCTCGGCGTCGGGGCGCAGTTCCAGGCGCACGCTGCCCTTGTTGGCCACCTTCAGATAGGCCGCGCGCGAGGCCAGCGGCACGATGTCGGCTGCCATCACCAGCTGCTCGGCCCGTTCCACGGCATGGTAGTCGCGATACTGCTCCAGCGCGCGCTGGCGTTCGCCCACGGCCAGCCACTGCGTCAGCGCGGCGGAAGCGACGATACCGATCAGCAAGAACATGAAGACGCGGCCTGTCATCGACCCCAGGAAGGCCTTCACGCGTGCGGCTCCACGTTGACTTGCCCGGCCAGCACATAGCCGCCGTTGCGCACGGTCTTGATGATTTGCGGCAAGCGCGCATCTTCACCCAGCTTTTGCCGCAGGCGGCTGATCTGGATATCGATCGAGCGGTCGAACGGGTCGGCGTCACGGCCCTGCGTCAGGTTCAACAGCTGATCGCGGTTGAGCACGCGGTTCGGATGTTCGAGGAACACGCGCAGCAAGCGGAACTCCGCGCCCGACAACATGATCACCAGGCCGCTGGGATTGAGCAGGTGGCGCGCCGTCAGGTCCAGGGTCCAGCCGGAAAAGCGGATTTGCTGCGCCTTGTCCGACGGCACGTTCGACGGCATGGCGTGGCTGCGGCGCAAGACGCTGCGTATGCGCGCCAGCAATTCACGGGGTTCGAACGGCTTCGGCAAATAATCGTCGGCCCCCATTTCCAGGCCCAGGATACGGTCCAGCGGCTCATTGCGCGCCGTCAACATAATCACCGGCACGGTCGATTGCGCGCGCAGCTTGCGGCACAGGGTCAGGCCATCGTCACCCGGCAGGTTCAGGTCGAGCACGATCAGATCGGGCCGCGTTTCATCGAGGATTTTCCACATGGCCGTGCCGTCCGCCGCGCCCAGGGTGCGGTAGGCGTTCGTTTCCAGGTAATCCGCCAGCAAGCTGCGGATATCGCGGTCGTCGTCGACGATGAGGATTGTAGAAGTGGGTTCCATGGTACGAATTATCCCCACTTCGCCGGGCCTTGCACAGCGCATTTGTATCGTCTTGTATATAGAGGACCCGAAGAAACATATAGATACAAACTGTCTGGCAGCGGACACTTCGGGGAAACATGGAGCGTCCAACATGGATTCATGTGCAGCAGCATGTACATCCCTCATCTTTTACAAAGGAATCCAGATGAACGCCTCAATGACAACCTTGCGCAAGAATTTGATCATCGCCATGAGCGTACTCGGCATGGGTGCGGCATCGCTGACCGTCCACGCCCAGGAAGCGGCCGCCAGCGCGCCTGCCGCCGGCACCAGGATGCAACATGATGGCCAGCGCGGCCAGCACCGCGCAGGCAACCCGGCCGAACGCATGGCCCAGTACCAGGCGCGCCTGCACGACAAGCTGAAGCTGACAGCCGCGCAGGAACCGGCCTGGGCCACTTTCACGGCCGCCAACGCGCCGAAAAAAACCATGGGTGACTGGAAAGCCAAGCGCGAAGCGATGGCCAAGCTGTCGGCGCCGGAGCGCATGGAGCAATGGATCGCCATGTCGAAGGAACGCGTCGCCAGCCAGGAAAGCCGCCTGGCTTCCCTGAAGACCTTCTATGCCGTGCTGACGCCGGAACAAAAGAAAGTCTTTGACGACAGCGTGCCTGGCGGCAAACATGGTGGCATGCGTGGCCGCCATCACGGCGAACACCATGGCATGCAGGAGCATCCCAAAGCCGGCTGAGTGCTAGCTGTGCAGAAATAGAAAAAGCCCGCGATGCGGGCTTTTTCTGATTGCAAACACAAGTAAATGCTTACTGCCCGTCAAGTTTGCGCAAGGAGGTCAGGAAAGTCGATGCATTCTGGAAGCCGATCACGCGCGACTGGGCGATTTCCTGTCCCTGCGGGTTGAACATGATGATGCCCGGCGGGCCGAACAATTGAAAACGTTTCAGCATGGCCTTGTCGTCGGCATCATTCGCCGTCACGTCCACCTGCAGCAGCACGGCCTGGCCCATCTTCTCGCGCACGGCGGGGTCGACGAAGGTCAGTTTTTCCATCTCGATACAGGATACGCACCAGTCGGCATAGAAATCCAGCAAGGCTGGCTTGCCGTTCAGCTGCGCAAGCGCCGCATCGAGCTGCGCCACGGTCTTTACGCGCGTAAACGCTTGCGCGTGGACCTGGCCGCCACCGAGGTGCGCCAGCGGCGCCAGCGGGTCGCGGCCGCCGCTGGCCACGCCGACCAGTTGCACCACGCCCAGCACGGCAAAGACGAGGCCGAAGGCCTTGGCGATCCAGGCCTGCTGCGCACCGCTCTTGCCCACCAGCAAATACATGCCATAGCCGACGAGCAGGACCGTCCAGCCCAGCATCTGCACGGCGCCCGGCAGGACCGGCGAAACCAGCCACCAGGCCACGCCCAGCTGCAGCACGCCAAAGAAGCGCTTGACGGCATCCATCCAGGCGCCGGCACGGGGCAGCAAGGTACCGGCCGACACGCCCACCAGCAGCAAGGGCACGCTCATGCCCACTGCCATGGCGAACAGGGCACTGCCGCCGATGACGACGTCGCGCGTCTGGCTGATGTACAGCAGGGCGCCTGCCAGCGGCGCGGCCACGCATGGCCCCACGATCAGGGCGGAAATGGCGCCCATGACGAATACGCCCGCCAGCCGGCCCGACGATTGCTGGTTCGATACGGACGTCAGCTTGCCTTGCAGGAAGGCAGGCACCTGCAACTCATAAAGCCCGAACATCGACAACGCCAGGCCCGCCATCAGCAAGGCAAAAAAGCCCAGCACCCATGGATTTTGCAATTGGGCTGCCAGGCCTTCGCCCGCCAGGCCGGCCGCCACGCCCAGCGCCGTATAGACGATGGCCATGCCCAGCGCATACGTCAGCGACAGCAGCAAGCCACGCGAGCGGCTGACCTTGGCGCCATCGCCGATGATGATCGACGACAAAATCGGCACCATCGGCAGCACGCACGGCGTAAACGCCAGCCCCAGGCCCAGCAGCATGAACAAGGGCACGATGACGAGCAGCTTGCCGCCCTTCAAGGCCGCTTCAATCTTGCCTAGCTCGCTTTGCGCGGGCGCGGCGCTTGCCGCCGCGGGCGCCGCAGCGACCGGCTCGGGCGTGCTGGTGACATCGGCCTGGGGAATGCTCAGTACGGACACGCCAGGCGACGCCTGCGCCTGCGGGCCGTTGACGGCCGCCGTATCGACCGCAGGCGCGCCCGGCAAGGCGAATTTCGACGGCAGGCCAGCGCCTGGCGCCATGCTCTGGCCGCCGCCGGCGCCTACCAGTTTCGCCGTGGCATCCTGCGGCGCATAGCACAGGCCCTTGTCGGAACAGCCCTGGCCCGTCGCCTTCAGCGTAAACGCGCCCGCCGTTTCCACGGGAATCGTGATGGTCAGTGTCTTGCGGAAGGTTTCCACATTCTTCTGGAACGTGTCGTCGAACTTGACCTTGCCGGGCGGATACACCGGCGTGCCCAGCTTGGCGCCCACGGCCTCAAACTTGAAGCGCTCGTGGTACATATAATAGCCGTCGGCAATCACATACGTGACAGCGATAGTGGACGGGTCCTGCATGCGGGCGGAAAACTTGAAGGCCAGCTCGGGATCGAGGAATTCATCGTCGGCGCGGGCGTGGCTGGCGCCAAAGACGGCCATGGCCAGCAGCAAACAGGTGGCAAGCCAGATCAGCAGTTGATGCAGGGGAGCGGCGCGCGCGGAGGCGCTGGAGGGGAAACGGGACATGAACTACCTTTTCGACCATTCGACAGAGGACGCGCGGAGCAGGCAGCGCTTGTGCCGGGCCGGCGCGAAAGAAGAATAGTACACCGCAGCAAGGATAGCTGCAGCAGAAAACAAAAAAGCCAGGCTAGGCCTGGCTTTCTCAGATGCAATTACTGGGATTACTCGCCAGCAACTTCAACTGCTTCGGTCGTATCTGGACGATCCATCAGTTCAACGAACGCCATAGGAGCGTTATCGCCGACGCGGAAACCCATTTTCAGGATACGCACATAACCACCGTTACGGTTGGCGAAACGTGGGCCCAGTTCAGCGAACAGCTTGACGACCATTTCACGGTCGCGCAGGCGGTTGAAGGCCAGACGCTTGTTTGCCAGGGAGTCGGTTTTGCCCAGGGTCAGAATTGGCTCGACAACGCGGCGCAGTTCTTTTGCTTTTGGCAGGGTGGTTTTGATCGCTTCGTGACGCAGCAGCGATACTGTCATGTTGCGCAGCATTGCCAGACGGTGGGACGAGGTACGATTCAGTTTACGGAGGCCGTGACCGTGACGCATGATAAATCCTTTCGGTGAGTGTTTAAATCCAGTTCTTCGATCGGCTGGGCGGGAAAACCCGACTAGCCGCGGACCGGTTTGGTACTACAAAATAAAAGCCTGGGACACCTGTCCCAGGCAGTTTGCTACAACTACGAATTACTTTTCCAGGCCGGCAGGCGGCCAGTTTTCCAGCTTCATGCCCAAGGTCAAGCCGCGCGATGCCAGCACTTCCTTGATTTCGTTCAGGGACTTGCGGCCCAGGTTTGGCGTTTTCAGCAGTTCGTTTTCCGAACGTTGGATCAGGTCGCCGATGTAGTAGATGTTTTCCGCTTTCAGGCAGTTCGCCGAACGCACGGTCAACTCCAGATCGTCGACTGGACGCAACAGGATAGGATCGACCAGCGGAGCGCGCGATGGCGCTTCGGCGGCGGCTTCCGTGCCTTCCAGGGCAGCGAACACATTCAACTGGTCCACCAGGACGCGGGCCGACTGGCGGATCGCTTCTTCCGGCGAGATCACGCCGTTGGTTTCGATGTTGATGATCAGCTTGTCCAGGTCGGTACGCTGCTCAACGCGAGCCGATTCAACGAAGTACGATACACGGCGCACTGGCGAGAACGACGCATCGAGGATGATGCGGCCGATGGTCTTGTTCGTGTCTTCCGACAGGCGACGCACGTTACCAGGAACGTAGCCGCGGCCTTTTTCAACCTTGATCTGCATGTCCAGCTTGCCACCAGCGGTCAGGTGGGCGATCACGTGGTCAGGGTTGATCAGTTCGACGTCATGCGGCAGGTCGATGTCGGAGGCCAGGATTGCGCCTTCGCCTTCTTTTTTCAGGGTCAGGGTTACCGAATCGCGGTTGTGGACTTTGAAAACCACACCCTTCAAGTTCAGCAACAGATCGACGACGTCTTCTTGCACGCCATCGAGGGAGGAATATTCGTGGACGACGCCAGCGATCGTCACTTCGGTCGGCGCGTAGCCCACCATCGACGACAGCAGAACGCGGCGCAACGCGTTACCCAATGTGTGGCCATAGCCGCGCTCGAACGGTTCCATCACGACCTTGGCGTGACCTGCACCGAGAGCTTCAACATCGATAATACGTGGCTTCAACAAACTGTTTTGCATGAAATGTCCTTTTCAATACCCTCGGCTCATTACACCGATAAGGCTGATGGCATTAGTGAAACGCCCACTTTACAAAAGCAAAGTGGGCGGAGATCTTGCTACTGACTACTATTAACGCGAGTACAGCTCGACGATCAGCGATTCGTTGACGTCGTTAGCGATTTCGTTACGCTCTGGCAGGGACTTGAAAGTACCTTCCATTTTCTTGGCATCAACCGAAACCCAGCTAGGCATGCCAACTTGTTCGGCCAGCGACAGTGCTTCAACGATACGCACTTGCTTTTTCGATTTTTCACGAACAGCGATGATGTCGCCAACTTTGACCGAGTACGAAGCGATGTTCACAACGATACCGTTCACGGTGAACGCTTTGTGGCTGACCAATTGACGCGCTTCAGCGCGGGTCGAGCCAAAGCCCATGCGGTAGCAAACGTTGTCCAGACGCGTTTCCAGCAACTTCAACAGCGTTTCGCCGGTGTTGCCTTTACGACGGTCTGCTTCAGCGAAGTAGCGGCGGAATTGACGTTCCAGCACGCCGTACATGCGCTTGACTTTTTGCTTTTCGCGCAGTTGGTTACCGTAGTCCGAGGTGCGGGCGCCGGATTTGACACCGTGCTGGCCTGGCTTGACATCCAGTTTGCACTTGCTGTCCAGCGAGCGACGTGCGCTCTTCAGGAACAGGTCTGTACCTTCACGGCGGGAAAGTTTTGCTTTAGGTCCGATATAACGTGCCACGATACTTCCTTTTTTTAAATGATAACGCCCCAGCCACATGCATGATCAAACACACTGATGCGGTTAGGCGCTAGTCTGATTTGGTTTCAATCAGACGGTGGCTGAAAACGAAAAACCCGTCAAACAGGATTTGACAGGCAAGAACAGCCGGGCAGTATAACCGTTTCCGGCTCCCTGCTCCAGCGTTTTCACACAACTGTACTGAGTTACAACAGACAGCAAAGCAGCTGGCGCCGAAGCGCCCTCTGCAACACTATCTTAGATACGACGACGTTTCGGTGGACGGCAACCGTTGTGCGGTACCGGCGTCACGTCCTGGATCTCGGTGATCTTGATGCCCAGGTTGTTCAGCGCGCGAACGGCGGACTCACGACCAGGACCTGGGCCCTTGATACGTACTTCCAGGTTCTTTACGCCACACTCAACTGCCACTTTACCAGCGGCTTCCGCGGCGACCTGCGCTGCGAATGGGGTCGATTTACGCGAACCCTTGAAGCCTGCACCGCCGGAGGTAGCCCACGACAAGGCATTGCCTTGACGATCGGTGATGGTAATGATGGTGTTATTGAACGATGCGTGGACATGTGCGATGCCTTCAGCGACGTTCTTTTTAACTTTTTTACGCACGCGTGCTGATGCGGCGTTATTTTGCGACTTAGCCATAATTATTCCCTAGCGGATTATTTTTTCAGCGATTGAGCGGCTTTACGCGGTCCCTTGCGGGTACGTGCGTTCGTACGCGTACGCTGGCCACGGCAAGGCAGACCCTTACGATGACGCATGCCGCGGTAGCAACCCAGATCCATCAAACGCTTGATGTTCATGGACAGTTCACGACGCAGATCGCCTTCGACGATGAATTTACCTACTTCATCGCGCAGTTTTTCCAGTTCGCTGTCATCCAGATCTTTGATCTTTTTGTTGGTTGCTACACCGGTCGATGCACAGATTTTCTCTGCGCGTGGACGGCCCACACCGTAGATGGCCGTCAGGCCGATAACGGTATGCTGATGATTTGGGATATTAACCCCTGCAATACGTGCCATTTGTTATTCCTCGATTAACCTTGACGCTGCTTGTGACGTGGTTCCACGCAGATAACGCGGACTACGCCTTTGCGCTTGATGATCTTGCAGTTGCGGCAGATCCGCTTGACTGATGCGAGAACTTTCATTTTTGGGCTCTTTCTTTCGCTTCTTTGGTTTGATTCAGTGTGTTACTTGGTACGGAACACAATGCGGGCTCGGCTCAGGTCGTACGGCGTCAACTCCACCGTCACCTTGTCTCCAGGGAGAATGCGAATATAATTCATCCGCATTTTACCTGAAATATGCCCGAGCACCACGTGTCCGTTCTCCAGCTTCACTCGAAATGTTGCATTTGGGAGATTCTCAAGAATCTCGCCCTGCATCTGTATGACGTCGTCTTTTGCCATTCGGTATGTTTACCGCGCTTAACGCGTCGGAATTCCGCCCTTGAAATTTGCTTTGCGCAGCAGTGAATCATATTGCTGCGACATCACGTAGTTCTGTACTTGCGCCATGAAATCCATGGTGACAACTACAATAATCAATAAAGAAGTACCGCCGAAATAGAATGGTACTTTCCACTGGGCTTGCATAAATTCCGGCAATAAACACACCAGGGTGATGTAGACTGCGCCGGCAAGTGTCAAGCGTGTCAGGATCTTGTCGATGTAACGGGCTGTCTGCTCGCCTGGACGAATCCCGGGAATGAACGCACCGCTTTTCTTCAAGTTATCCGCTGTTTCCTTGCTGTTAAATACCAGCGCTGTATAGAAGAAACAGAAAAACACGATCGCCACTGCGTACAACAGCGCATGGATAGGCTCACCAGGCCCCATCGATGCTGCCAAATCTTTCAAGAACCGCACCGCAGGGTTAGCGTTGTCGGCGCCCTTTGAAAACCAGTCCACGATAGTGGCCGGGAACAAGATGATCGAAGAAGCAAAGATCGGCGGGATCACGCCGGCCATGTTCAGCTTCAACGGCAAATGGCTGGTTTGACCGCCATAAATCTTGTTGCCTACCTGGCGCTTCGCGTAGTTGACCAATATTTTGCGCTGACCACGTTCGACGAATACGACGAAGTACGTTACCAGTGCTACCAGGATGACGATGAAAATCGCGCTGAAGCTGCTGATCGAACCATTCGACACCTGAGTGAACAAGCCACCCAACGCCGACGGCAGACCGGCTGCAATCCCGGCAAAAATGATGATCGAGATGCCATTCCCCAAGCCACGCTCGGTAATTTGCTCACCCAACCACATCAAAAACATTGTTCCGGTCAACAAAGTGACGACCGTCACGAAGCGGAATGCAAGACCAGGTTCCAACACCAGACCAGCTTGCGACTCCAGTGCGACTGCAATGCCCAACGCTTGGAACAGTGCCAGCGCAACCGTGAAATACCGGGTGTACTGGGTGATCTTGCGACGACCTGCTTCGCCTTCTTTTTTCAACGCTTCCATCTGCGGTGACACGATCGACAGCAATTGCATGATGATCGAGGCCGAGATATAAGGCATGATACCCAGCGCAAACACTGTAAAACGAGACAAGGCACCGCCCGAGAACATGTTGAACATGCCCAGGACGCCGCCTTCGTGCTCCTTGAACAGCGAGGCTAATTGTGTCGGGTCAATCCCGGGAACCGGGACGTGAGCACCGATACGATAAACCACCAATGCGCCAAGCAAAAACCAGAGCCGCCCCCAAGGGAAACCGGCCGCTGCACTTTTAGCAAGTTGTGGATTAGTCGCCAATTTTCGCTCCGATCAAGCTGTTAGCGGTCAACTCAGGCTACCGAGCCGCCGGCTGCTTCGATGGCTGCTTTCGCGCCAGCGGACACTTTCAAGCCCTTCAAATTCACCGCTTTGGTGATTTCGCCGGACAAGATCACGCGCACGTCACGGGCCAACACGCCCAGAACGCCAGCTTGCTTCAAGACCAGAATGTCGACATCGCCAACAGCCAGGTTGTTCAGATCGGACAGGCGCACTTCAGCTTTGAAGGTGGCGTGCATCGATTTGAAACCGCGCTTAGGCAGACGGCGTTGCAGAGGCATCTGACCGCCTTCGAAACCGACTTTATGAAAGCCGCCCGAACGCGATTTCTGACCTTTGTGACCACGACCCGAGGTTTTACCCAGGCCGGAGCCGATACCGCGGCCGACGCGACGCTTGTAGTGCTTAGCGCCTTCGGCTGGTGCAATAGTATTCAATTCCATGATTTGCTCCGTTCGTGTAAGCCCGAAGGCTTACCCGACAACTTTAACGAGATACGATACTTTATTGATCATGCCGCGTACGGATGGGGTGTCTTGCAATTCGGAAACCGAATTTACACGACGCAGACCCAGACCGCGCACGGTAGCGCGATGCGATTCGCGCGTACCGATCAAGCCCTTGACCAATTGCACTTTGACTGTGTTTGTCATTTTGTCCACCTTAAGCCAGAATGTCTTCAACCGACTTGCCGCGCTTGGCAGCGATATCGGAAGCAGTGCTCATTTTCGACAGGCCATCCAGCGTAGCGCGTACCAGGTTGTATGGGTTGTTCGAACCGGTGGATTTTGCCACCACGTCCGTCACGCCCATCACTTCGAAGATAGCGCGCATTGCGCCACCAGCGATCACGCCGGTACCAGGCTTAGCTGGGTTCATCATGACCTTGGAAGCGCCGTGACGACCAACAACCGTGTGATGCAAGGTGCCGTTTTTGAGCGGTACTTTGATCAGGTTGCGACGGGCTTCTTCCATTGCCTTCTGCACGCCAACTGGCACTTCTTTCGATTTGCCCTTGCCCATGCCGACGCGGCCATCGCCATCACCAACTACGGTCAGCGCGGCGAAACCCATGATACGACCACCCTTGACCACTTTGGTCACGCGGTTGATCGCGATCATTTTTTCGCGCATGCCATCATCCGGCTTGTCGCTTTGCATTTTTGCTTGCATTTTTGCCATGATTGATCCTTAGAACTTCAGACCGGCTTCGCGTGCGGCTTCTGCCAACGCTTTCACACGGCCGTGGTAACGGAAACCGGAGCGGTCGAACGCAACTTCGGTAATTCCTGCTTTCAACGCTTTTTCAGCGACGCGCTTGCCGATCAAGGCTGCAGCAGCGGCATTGCCGCCTTTGCCGGATTGGCCCGCCAGTTCAGCGCGAACTTCCGCTTCAGCCGTCGAGGCCGAAACCAGGACTTTAGCGTCCGGGCTGATCAGGTTGGCGTAAATGTGCAGGTTGGTGCGATGCACCGACAAGCGATTTACTTTCAATTCCGCAATCTTGATGCGGGTTTGGCGTCCGCGGCGAAGCCGTGATTCTTTCTTATCCATCGTCAGCCCCTAATTACTTCTTCTTGGTTTCTTTAAGCTTAACCACTTCGTCCGCATAGCGAACGCCCTTGCCTTTATAAGGCTCAGGAGCGCGGTAAGCACGAACTTCAGCGGCTACCTGGCCAACCTGTTGACGGTCGATACCTTTAATCAGGATCTCGGTCGGGGTTGGTGTTGCGCAGGTAACGCCGGCTGGCATGTCATGCACTACAGGGTGCGAAAAACCCAGGGACAGATTCAGCTTGTCGCCTTGAGCTTGCGCCTTGTAACCCACGCCTACCAGGTTCAGCTTTTTCTCGAAACCCTTGGTGACGCCAACAACCATGTTGTTGACCAGTGCGCGCAGCGTGCCGGACATGGCATTGGCTTCGCGGCTGTCGTTCGCCACGTCGAAAGTCAGGGTTCCTGCATTGTTTTCTACTTTGACCAGGCCGGTGAGGACTTGGGAAAGTACGCCCAGCGGGCCTTTTACGGTGATCGCTTGTGCGGAGATGGCGACTTCGGCGCCAGCTGGCACTACGATAGGCATTTTAGCTACTCGAGACATGTGTAACTCCTTAAGCCACGTAGCAAATAACTTCGCCGCCGACACCGGTAGCGCGTGCTTTGCGGTCAGTCATGACGCCTTGCGGAGTCGACACGATCGCCACACCCAAGCCATTCATCACAACAGGGATCTCGTCTTTACCCTTGTAGACGCGCAGACCCGGACGGGACACGCGCTCCAAGCGCTCAATAACGGGACGGCCAACATAATACTTCAAACCGATCTTCAGTTCCGCCTTGCCACCAGCTTCGGCAACAGCGAAATCTTCAATGTAACCCTCGTCCTTCAGGACGTTGGCAATCGCAATTTTGACTTTCGACGATGGCATGGCCACGGTCGTTTTTTGCACGCCTTGTGCGTTGCGAATGCGGGTCAGCATATCGGCGATAGGATCGCTCATACTCATTGCATATTCTCCTATTACCAGCTTGCTTTTGTCATACCCGGAATTTCACCACGCATGGCGAATTCACGGAGCTTGATACGACCCAGACCGAATTTACGGAATGTGCCGCGCGGACGACCGGTGATGGCGCAACGGTTACGTTGACGCGTCGGGTTCGAGTTACGTGGCAGCGCCTGCAGTTTCAGGCGAGCTTCGTAGCGCTCTTCTTCCGATTTCGATTGGTCATCGACGATGGCCTTGAGAGCTTCGCGCTTAGGGGCGAATTTCGCCACCAGGTCAGCACGCTTGATCTCACGATTAATCAGTGACAGTTTGGCCATGATCAGTTCCTGAAAGGGAATTTAAAGGCGGCGAGCAAAGCTTTGGCTTCGTCATCGGTCTTAGCGGTTGTCGTGATGCTGATATTCATACCGCGCAACGCGTCAATCTTGTCGTATTCGATTTCAGGGAAAATGATCTGTTCCTTGACACCGATGTTGTAGTTGCCACGACCATCAAATGCACGGCCGTTCACACCACGGAAATCGCGTACGCGCGGCAGAGCCACGGTAATGAAGCGATCCAGGAACTCGTACATGCGAGCGCCGCGCAGGGTGACCATCGTACCGATCGGGTAACCTTCACGGATTTTGAAGCCTGCGATCGCTTTGCGGGACTTGGTGGTCACTGGCTTCTGGCCGGCGATCTTGGTCAAGTCAGCAACTGCGTGCTCGAGAACTTTCTTATCCGCGATAGCCTCACCAACACCCATGTTCAGGGTGATCTTGGTCAGGCGTGGAACTTCCATTACCGACTTGTAACCAAACTTGCTGGTCAGGTCGGCAACGACTTTTTCTTTATAGAATTCTTGGAGACGTGCCATGATTTCTTAAGCCTTCACTACTTCGCCGGAGGATTTAAAGATGCGAACTTTCTTGCCGTCCACTTCTTTGAAACCCACGCGATCTGCCTTGCCAGTCGCTGCATTAAACAATGCAACGTTGGACACGTGAATTGGCATGGTCTTATCGACGATACCACCAGTTACGCCAGTCATCGGGTTTGGCTTAGTCGCTTTTTTAGCGATGTTAATGCCGTCAACCACGATATGTTCAGCATCGATACGCTGCTGTACCACACCACGTTTGCCCTTGTCTTTCCCGGTCAGAACGATGACTTCGTCGTTTTTACGAATCTTATCCATTACGACTCCTTACAGGACTTCCGGTGCCAGGGACACGATTTTCATGAACTTCTCAGTGCGCAGTTCGCGCGTGACAGGTCCAAAAATACGGGTACCGATCGGTTCCAGCTTGGCGTTCAACAGAACGGCGGCGTTGCCGTCGAACTTCACCAGGGAACCGTCTTGGCGGCGAACACCTTTAGCGGTGCGCACAACCACGGCGTTATAAATTTCACCTTTTTTGACACGGCCACGTGGCGCAGCAACCTTGACGGTTACCTTGATCACATCGCCAATGCCAGCATAACGGCGCTTGGAGCCGCCCAATACCTTGATGCACATGACTTCTTTGGCACCGGTATTGTCAGCCACTTCGAGCCGGCTTTCAGTTTGAATCATAGTATTCTCTTTCCCAACTTAAGCCGAAGAATCCACACAATGTAGACCCACGGTCAGTCTTGGTCCCGCCAGAGCCGCCCTGCTGGGCTTCACTGTTTGGGTGCATGACCTTCATACATCAACTGACCGCGAATGCTACTGTCTGTGGCCAGACACTTTGCGGCGTTACATGAACGAAGCCCGCAAGTATTACATACAATTTGCGGGCCTGCAAGTACTAATTAAAATCCACCGCCGAAACGGTGGTTTTTATTTAAACGGTTGGTGCGGCTTGAACCACACGTGTCACCGTCCATGCCTTCGTTTTGGAGATCGGGCGACCTTCCTGGATCTCGACCGTATCACCGGCCTTGACTTGGTTGGTCTCGTCATGCGCGTGATACTTGTTCGAACGCATGATGATCTTGCCATACAAAGGATGTTTTACGTGGCGCTCGATCAGAACGGTAACGGTCTTGTCCATCTTGTCCGAAACCACTTTACCGATCAGCGTGCGCTTGAGCGACTGTTTCACTGGTTCGTTCATTTGGCTTCCTTCAGATTCATTACCGTCTTCACACGCGCGATATCGCGGCGTACCTTCTTGAGCTGCGAAGTGTTGCTCAGCTGTTGCGTAGCGATTTGCATACGCAGGCCGAACTGTGCCTTCAACAGATCATTCAGCTCTTTTTGCAGAGCCGGCTGGTCCTTGCCGCGGAGTTCAGATGCTTTCATATACAACTCCAATTATTGGCCGACTTGACGTACGACAAACGTCGTAGCCAGTGGCAGTTTAGCGGCGGCAAGACGGAAAGCTTCCCGTGCCAGCGCTTCATCAACGCCATCCATTTCGTACAGTACTTTGCCTGGCTGAATTTCAGCGACGTAGTACTCTGGATTACCTTTACCGTTACCCATACGGACTTCAGCCGGTTTGTTCGAAATCGGTTTGTCCGGGAAAATACGGATCCAGATACGGCCACCGCGCTTGATGTGACGCGTCATTGCACGACGCGCCGCTTCAATTTGACGCGCAGTGATACGACCGCGCGCAACTGCCTTCAGACCGAATTCGCCAAACGACACGGCGGTGCCGCGGCTGTGCGAAATACCGGTGTTACGGCCTTTCTGCTCTTTACGATACTTTCTGCGTGCTGGTTGCAGCATGATTATTCTCCTGCTTTCTCAGCTGGTGCAGCGGCGGCCGGTTTAGCGGCGCGCACACGAGCAGCACCTGGTGCTGTGGATGGTTTCGCACCCGCTGGACGTGGGCGGCCGGCTGGCTTGCCATCGTCACGGCGTGGACCGCGGCTCTTCTTCTCGTCAGCTGGAGTATCGATGACTGGTGCATCGCCGTTAGGCGCGCGGTCACCTTTGTATACCCACACCTTGACGCCGATGATACCGTAGGTGGTCGACGCTTCGCTGGTACCGTAGTCGATATCGGCGCGCAGGGTATGCAGAGGCACGCGGCCTTCGCGGTACCACTCTTTACGCGCGATTTCGATACCGTTCAGACGGCCGGACGACATGATCTTGATACCGAGAGCACCCAGGCGCATTGCGTTTTGCATTGCACGCTTCATGGCGCGGCGGAACATGATCCGTTTTTCCAGCTGCTGAGCGATCGAATCGGCGATCAGTTGCGAATCGATTTCCGGCTTGCGGATTTCTTCAATGTTCACGTGAACAGGTACGCCCATGATCTTGGTCAAAGCGGACTTCAGTACTTCGATGTCTTCGCCTTTTTTACCAATGACCACGCCTGGGCGCGAGCTGTAGATCGTGAAGCGCGCGTTCTTGGCTGGGCGCTCGATAACGATGCGGCCAACGGAAGCGTTCTTCAGTTTCTTTTTCAGGTAAGCACGTGCTTTCAAGTCTTCGTTCAGCATGGCAGCGAAATTACCGTTGCCTGCATACCAGCGCGAAGCCCAGTTACGGGTGACCGCCAGACGGAAACCGGTTGGATGAATTTTCTGACCCATCGTGGCTCCTTAGTTACCGACAGTCACGTAAACGTGACAGGATTGTTTCGAAATACGGTCGCCACGGCCTTTTGCACGCGCGGTGAAGCGCTTCAAGACCGGACCTTTTTCGACGTAGATCGTTTTCACGAACAATTCGTCGATGTCGGCGCCATCATTGTGCTCGGCATTCGCAATAGCGGATTCCAGAACGCGCTTGATGATCGCAGCACCTTTTTTCGGGCTGAATTGCAAGATGTTGAGTGCAGCGTCAACTTTCTTGCCACGGATCAGGTCAGCAACCAGGCGGCCCTTTTGGTCCGACAGGCGCACACCTTTGAGGATAGCTTTAGTTTCCATTATTTCTTAGCCTTTTTGTCAGCTGCATGGCCCTTGAACGTACGGGTCAGTGCGAATTCGCCGAGCTTGTGACCAACCATGTTTTCGGAAACATAAACCGGCACGTGCAGCTTGCCGTTATGCACCGCGATCGTCAGGCCGATGAAGTCAGGCATGATTGTCGAACGACGCGACCAGGTTTTGATTGGCTTTTTGTCTTTGGCAGCTTGCGCAGCTTCAACTTTTTTCACCAGGTGGGCGTCACAGAACGGCCCTTTTTTCAATGAACGTGTCATGTGCTACCCCTTATTTCTTGCCGCGGCGCGAGACGATCATGGAAGTAGTACGCTTGTTGCTGCGTGTCTTCTTACCTTTAGTCTGTTGGCCCCAAGGCGAAACTGGATGACGACCAGCTGCTGTTTTACCTTCACCACCACCGTGCGGGTGATCGACCGGGTTCATGACCACACCGCGAACGGTAGGACGAACACCGCGCCAGCGCATCGCACCAGCTTTACCGATTTTACGCAGGCTATGCTCGGCATTGCCGACTTCACCAACCGTTGCACGGCACTCGATGTGCACGCGACGTACTTCACCCGAGCGCAGACGCACTTGAGCGTAGGTACCTTCACGTGCCATCAGCACAACGCCGGCGCCAGCGGTACGTGCCATTTGGGCACCTTTACCTGGCAGCATTTCGACGCAATGCATCACGGTACCGACTGGGATGTTACGGATTGGCAAGCAGTTACCCGATTTGATCGGCGCTTCCGAACCGTTCATCACGCTGTCGCCAACGGCCATGCCTTTGGTTGCGATGATGTAGTGACGCTCGCCGTCGGCGTAGCACAGCAGAGCGATATTCGCGGTGCGGTTTGGATCGTATTCGATACGTTCCACTTTCGCTGGAATACCATCTTTGGTGCGCTTGAAGTCGATCAGGCGATAGTGTTGCTTATGACCACCACCGATATGACGGGTGGTGATGTGACCGTTGTTGTTACGACCAGCGGTCTTGGATTTCTTTTCAACCAGGGCAGCGAACGGACGACCTTTGTACAGGTCGGCATTCACCACCTTTACCATGCCGCGACGGCCTGGCGAGGTTGGTTTCATCTTAACGAGTGCCATTATGCAGCCTCCTCGGAGAAGTTGATTTCCTGGCCAGGCTTCAGGCACACGAAAGCACGCTTGGTATGGTTACGACGACCGTTGAACTTGCCGGTGCGCTTTTGCTTACCTTCGCGGTTTGCAGTTTGCACGGACAGAACTTCAACCTTGAACAGCAGTTCGACCGCTGCCTTGATTTCAGGCTTGGTTGCATCCGGCAGTACGCGGAATACAATTTGCTCGTTCTTTTCCGCGACCATGGTGGCCTTTTCGGAAATGACCGGCGCCAACAGCACCTTCATCAAGCGTTCTTCGCTATGTTTCAAAATCGCGCTCATGCCAGCATCTCCTCAATCTTAGCCAATGCAGCTTTGGTGACCAAGATCTTCTTGTAGAACACCAGGGACATCGGGTCTGCATGACGTGGCTCAACGACGAGTACGTTAGGCAGGTTGCGCGATGCCAGTTCCAGGTTTTCGTTCAGAACGTCGGTGATGATCAGAACCGAATCAAAGCCCAGGCCGTTCAATTTTTGCGACAGCAGCTTGGTTTTTGGCGCGTCGATCGTCAGATCGTCGATGACGATCAGGCGCTCTTCGCGAGCCAGCTGCGACAGGATCGAGCAGATACCTGCGCGATACATTTTTTTGTTCACTTTGTGGGTGAAGTTTTCGTCAGGCGAGTTCGGGAAAATCCGACCACCGCCGCGCCACAGTGGCGACGACGACATACCAGCACGAGCACGGCCGGTACCTTTTTGGCGCCATGGCTTTTTCGTCGTGTGGTGAACTTCTTCACGGTCTTTTTGCTTGCGGTTACCACTACGTGCATTCGCTTGATAAGCGATGACGACTTGGTGGATCAGCGCTTCGTTGTAGTCACGGCCGAAAATCGTATCGGCTGCAGCAACGTTCGAGGCGGCTTGACCTTGCGCATTCAGAAGCTTGAGTTCCATCGTTTAAGCTCCCTTCTTGGCTTTGGTTTTGATGGCTGGCGAGACAACTACCTGGCCATTTTTCGCACCTGGAATCGCGCCTTTGACCAGCAGCAGCTGACGGTCGGCATCGATACGGGCGATCACGAGGTTCTGGATCGTACGGTTAACGTCACCCAGATGACCGGTCATGCGCTTACCAGGGAAAACGCGACCTGGATCTTGTGCCATACCGATGGAACCTGGAACGTTATGCGAACGCGAGTTACCGTGCGTTTGACGGCCGGAAGCGAAGTGGTAACGTTTGATAACGCCTGCATAGCCTTTACCAATGGTAACGCCTTGCACGTCGATCTTTTGACCGACTTCGAACAGGGAAGCGGCGACAACATCGCCAGCTTTCAGTTCAGCGGCTTTGGCAGCGTCGACACGGAACTCTTTCAACAGAGTACCGGCTTCAACACCAGCTTTAGCGTGATGACCAGCAACAGCTTTGGTCACGCGGGAAGCGCGACGTTGACCGAATGCGACCTGAACAGCGGAGTAGCCATCTGTTTCAGGGGTTTTGATTTGCGCAACACGGTTGTTCGATACGTCCAGCACGGTGACAGGAATCGAATCCCCTTCATCCGTGAAAATGCGCATCATACCAACCTTGCGACCGAGAAGGCCTAGGCTCATTTTTTCTCCATTCCCACCTGCGATTGGGCGGGGCTTGTTTAACTACAAAGTAACGTAGGACTCAAAAAAGACGAATCCATACCGAAGCCGGCTAGTATATAGCACAAAAACCCTTGACGCAACAAGTTAACACGAGGTATGTCAAAGTGTTGCGCGACGCCCGTGCGGGAGTTGTCAAAGAGGGCAAATATCGGGCAAAACGGGGGGGCGGATGGTCATCCATGCGGGTCGACGCCATGACGACAAAGGCGCGAGGCGGGCTTGCCGCCCGACTCGCGCCTCACGCTTTCCCGCCTTCACGCAGCGCCGCGCCGGTCGCCGGGCGATCGCCACCAGGCACCCGGCACTAGCCGCCGTGCGTCCTGTCGCAGCTGGCGGTGCAGGTGTCAAGCATCATCTGGCAGATCGGGCTGCTGCTGCCCAAGCCGCCAGCGCCCGTGCAACTGGCGATTTTTTGCCAGCAACCGTAATAGCATTGCTGTAATTCTGCGCTGGTGGCATAGGCATAACTGCCGCTCAGACTGCAGGCGAAGAGGAAAAAAGCCAGTTTCTTGATCATGGTGCTGTCTCCAGGTTTTTCATCGATTGGGATGGAAGGACTTGCCAAGCAGTGGCAAGCCATCCTGCCTGCCGCCGCCCTACTACTTTGGTACGTCGCGCATGTATATTCATGCTTTGCGGAAATTAATACCAAAGAGTACCGTAAACAATACCAACTTAAAACCACTTATTTACCAAATCAGCAATGTTTTTTATGTATGCCGTGGCAAGGCCTCTGGATTACTGGCTACCCTTGCCCACGTGGTACCAATCAACCTTGCGTGTCGCCACCATGATGGCCGCCAGCACGGCAAACAGCAGGATGCTGCCCATCACCAACGCATTGTTTTCCGAACTCAGCAAGCCGTACAGGGCACCATACAGCAGCGTCAGCCCCACGCCGAAACCGATGCCGCGCCAGGCGTTGTGCAGCACGTGCATCAGATAAAAGCTGGTCAGCACGATACAGGCGGCGCTGGCGATCAGGTAGGCGGCCAGGAAGGCGATGTGTTCTGCCAGGCCCACCAGCAGCAAGAAGAAGATCACCAGCGACAAGCCGACCAGGAAGTACTGCACCGGGTGGATCGGCAGGCTTTTCAGGATTTCAAAGATGAAGAAGGCGGCAAAGGTCAGGGCCACGAACAGCAAGCCATATTTGGTGGCCCGGTCCGATTGCGAATACACGTTCACCGGCTCGATGAAGCCCACGCTGAAGCGGTCCACCTGGCCCAGCGGCGCGCTGTCGGGCATCTTGAATTCCCCCTCGATCGTGCTCAGTTGCGTTTGCGCATTGGTGGCCAGCGAGGAGATGCTCCACTCGACCTGAAAGCCATCGGCGTTGATCTGGCGGAATTTCGGCGACGGCAGGAAGCGCCCGCCAAACTGCGGATGGGGCCAGTTCGACTTGATGCTGATCTGACTGTTTTTCGCCAACGGCACGAAGTGCTGGCGTTCGATGCCATCGAGGCCCAGGTCAAAGCTGAAGCCCACCTGCTGCGGCGCCGCCAAGGGCATGGCGCCCAGCGGCGCATGCAAGCCGCTGCGGAAGGCAAACAGATCGCTGCCCTGCTCGAACTCGATTTTTTGCCCGCCCCAGTCAATTTTCGGAATGTTGCGGATACCGCGCACGTCCTCGATGGACAGGGCCACGAACGGGGCACCCAGGGTCACGCGCGAGTCCGGCGACTTGCGCGGCAGCTGGCCGCTGGCCGGCACTGTAAAGTCGCCCTTGAAGGCGTGCTGGCCGCTATAGACCAGCACCTGATGGATGCCGCGGTAACGGCGGTCCGTTTCGATGTTACCGTCGAGTAGTAAATTGTTCGGGTAGACAAGCAGACGACGCTGCACCGTGCGGCGCAATAGCTCCGTGCGCACCGCCGATTTCGCTTCCTTGTCATCGCCCTTGGCCACCTCCACGCGCTCTTCATACTGCTCCGTGTAGGGAATCACCAGAATGGGACCGATGATGGTTTGTTCGCGCACCGAATCGGCGGCAATGCTGTTGACGGCTTCCTGGCGGAATTCCATCCGCTCCTTGATCGTTTCCTGAATCATCAGCAAAGGCAGGCCGATCAGCAGCATCAGGCCGAACACGATCAACGCTTTGACTAACAGAGTTTTTTGCATGGCGCATCCTTGAAGTAAGGCGGCCAGTGTAAAAAAACTGTATGCGCTGACGATGCGTTCTGTGTGAAGTCAGCAAAAAATTAGGTCAGGCCAGCGGCAGCCGCAGGCAGGCACAGGCGCCGCCATCCGGATGGTTAGCGACCTCGACTGCACCACCATGCAGGGAAGCCACCTCGCGCACGAAGGGCAGTCCCAGGCCCGTGCTCTTGCCTGCGCTCGGGCGCGGCAAGGAATAAAATCGCTCGAAGACGCGTTCGAGCGCATATGCCGGAATACCTTCGCCGCGGTCGCGCACGGCGATTTCCACCTGGCTGCCCAGGCGCCGCGCCGTCAGGTCGATGCAGCTGCCCGGCGGCGCAAAGCCGGCCGCGTTATCGAGCAGGTTACCCAGCGCCTGGCGCAGCAACAGGGCATCACCGGCCACGCTCAACTCGCCGCATTGCAGTTGCAGGCCCACGCCGCGCGCCGCCAGCGTTGCGGCTGCGTCCTGCGCCACTTGCGCCAGCAGGGGCGCCAGCGCGATGCGCTCGGGCGCGTCCAGGCGCTGCTGCTTTTCCACGCGCACGAGGGCCAGCAGCTTGTCGATCAGCTGCCGCTGGCGTGCATTCTGTCCGAGGATGCTGCCGAGGAACTGCTGCCGCTCTGCCGGCGCCATATCTTCCTGCAGCAGCTCGGCCGAGGCCTGGATGGCGGCGATCGGGCTTTTCAATTCATGCGCCAGTGTGTGCATCAACTGCTCCACGTACTCTTTGCCCTCCAGGCGCGTGCGCATCGCTTCCAGCGCCCGCCCCAAGGTGCCGAACTCGTTCTTGCCCAGGGCCGGCAGCGCCACCTTGCGCCCGGCTTCCACCTCGCCGATATAGCGCATCAGTTTGCCCAACGCATGGTGCAGCCACCAGGCGAAGGCCAGGCCGATCAGCAGGGACAACAATAGCAACACGGCGCCGCGCTGCAGGATCTTGCGCTGGCTGCGCTCGACAAAGGCTTGCACGCTGGCGTTTGGCTTGGCCACCGTCAGCACCCCGATGACCTCATCGCCATCGCGAACAGGCGCGGCTACATGCATTACCGTCGACATCTCATCATCGGACCGGCTGCGGGTGCTGCGCGCCCCATACTTGCCCTGCAAGCTGAGGTACACGTCGTTCCAGCGCGAATAGTCGCGGCCCACGTCACGCCCGCTGGAATCGAACAGCACGATACCGCGCCGGTCCGTGATGTAGATGCGGTAATCGAGAGTCCGCTTGCGCACCCCATTGATATTGATGTCCACGCCATGGCGCGCATAGTCCTGCATGCGCGCCAGCACCGGCGACTGCGCCAGCGTGCCCGCCTTCAGATCGGGCGCCACCAGGCTGGCCAGCAGCTGCGAGGTGTCGACCAGGGTATCTTCCAGGGTCGAGCGCACGCCAGGCTTGACCTGCTCCATGAAGACGTTCAGCAGAAACCACGCCGCCAGGCCCACGATCAGGAAGTAGCCGAGCAAGATGCGCAGGCCGATTCTCATGCGCAAGCCAGGCTGTAGCCGAGGCCACGGTGGGTCTGGATGGGGTCGAGCTGCGCATCGATGAGGCGCAGCTTGGCGCGCAGCGACTTGACGTGCGCGTCGACCGTGCGCTCGAGCGTATCGGGTGCCCCGCTCCACACCCGCTGCATCAGCTGCGCGCGGGACAGTACATGACCCGGATGCTCGATCAGGGTTTTCAGCAACAGATATTCATAGCGGGTCAGCTCCAGCGGCTGGCCGTAAAACAACACCCTCGCCTCCGGCGCGCGCAATTCGAAGCGCTCCGCCGCAGCCGCGGCAACAGGCGCAACCATCGTCATGCCTGATTCGCGCGAAGTCGGCGTACTACCGGCACGCCGCAGGATGACGCGGATGCGCGCCACCAGTTCGCGCGGTGAAAACGGTTTAGTGACGTAATCGTCGGCGCCAATTTCCAGGCCGACGATGCGGTCGATTTCGTCGCTGCGAGCGGTCAGGAAGATCACCGGCACATCGGAAAACTGGCGCAAGCGCCGGCATACTTCCAGCCCGCTCATGTCGGGCAAGCCCACGTCGAGTACCACGAGCACGGGAATTTCTGCCGCCTCGCCGGGATGTGTGCGCAACGCGGCCAGCGCCTGCTCGCCCAGCATCACGTGGCGCGGCGCAAAGCCATCCGTGCGCAGGGCATAGGCGATGCTATCGGCAATCGCCTGTTCATCTTCCACGATCAGGACAGTCTTGGACATGGGCGGCGGCACACATTGATGGAGAGACCCGGAGTATCCCTGAAGCGGTCAAGCGGCGTCAATCGCGCGCGCAAATGGGCAGCGGCAAAAAGCCTCCCGCAAGAAATCACGAATGGCCTAGTTATCACGGCATAACGCCACCGATGCGCCTTGCCCAACACCCGCACAAGAAAACGTTGAAAACCATACCCCCAGGCGATGCTGCGCGGGCGCTTCGACGCGATAGCGGCCATATCGCGCGGCTAAGGCTGGGCGACGTGGATGCTGGCCTTGATGTGCTTGAGGTGGGCCACGATGGTGAACGTCATCACCACCAGCAGCGACCATGAGCTCCATTTGCTGACATGCACCACCGACCATGCGCCAAGCTGATTCGGGTAGCGCCATACGCCCCAGAAGGTACTGATGTTTTCAGCTAGCCAGATAAAGAAGCCGACCAGCACGAAACCGAGCAGCAAAGGCATGCTGCGGTCGCGGTCGAGCGGACGAAATACCACGGTGGTGCGCGCGTACAAGCCCAGCGCGCAGGCGGCCAGGTACCAACGATAGTCGCCGATGTAGTGATGGGTGAAGAAGTTGGCGTAAATTAGCAGCGCGATCAGCACCGCCATCCAGTACGGCGGATGGTGGCGTATGCGCATGTCGAGCAGGCGCCAGGTCTGGATGATGTAGCTGCCGACGGCAGCGTACATGAAGCCGGAAAACAGGGGCACGCCAAGCACCTTGCTGTAGGCAAAGTCGGGATAGCTCCACGACTGGATCGTCCCCGAGACCTTGAACACCTCCAGTGCGAAGCCGACCGCATGAAACAGGCAGATGGCTTTCAATTCATCCCACGTTTCCAGCCCGCTCCAGACCATCGCCCCCTGGATCGCCAGTGCCACCAGCAGCAGCACGTCATAGCGCGGCAGGCCGAACAGGCCTGTGCGCGGCACCAGGAAGACGGCAGCAAAAAACAGCCCCACGAACAGGCAGGACCTCGCCTCCTTGATGCCGAAATACAGGAACTCGGTCAGGAAGCGCGGCCAGCCGCGCAAGCGATGGCGGGGAGTGGCATTTAACAGGTGGGTATCGATGGCGTTAAGCATGCAGCAACTTTATCGGCCGCCCGCGGCACTGTAAAGCGATTTTGCATGCGCACCAACGGCAATGGGGCCGGGCGCACTCACGATCGTGAGCAGGCCCGGCCCCATCATCAGGCAGCGGGACACCCGCCGGCCTTCTTAAAGACGATTATTGCAGTTTGATTTCAACATCAACACCAGCTGGCAGGTCCAGCTTCATCAGCGCGTCAACGGTTTTGTCCGTTGGGTCAACGATGTCCATCAGGCGTTGGTGCGTACGGATCTCGAACTGATCGCGCGAAGTTTTGTTGACGTGCGGGGAACGCAGCACATCGAAACGCTGAATACGGGTAGGCAGTGGTACTGGGCCTTTGACGACAGCGCCGGTGCGCTTCGCGGTTTCAACGATTTCCAGAGCGGACTGGTCGATCAGTTTGTAATCGAAAGCCTTCAGGCGGATACGGATTTTTTGGTTTGGTGCCGACATGATATTTCCTTAAAAGAACGAACCGCGCGGTTTGCACGGCAATGAGGTAATACGGGAATTTCTGACGCAACAACCGTCAGGGTCGACATGATAGCACCAAAATGCTTGCCAACCCCGGCAGTTGAATAAAAAGAAGGGCGCCGGGCGACGACGCGTCTTCTTTTATGCAGGCTTAAGAATTAAGCCAGGATTTTTGCAACCACGCCGGCGCCGACGGTACGGCCGCCTTCACGGATAGCGAAGCGCAGACCTTCTTCCATCGCGATCGGGTTGATCAGCTTGACGGTGATCGACACGTTATCGCCTGGCATGACCATTTCTTTGTCTGCTGGCAACTCGATCGAACCGGTCACGTCCGTCGTGCGGAAGTAGAACTGTGGACGATAGTTGTTGAAGAATGGCGTATGACGGCCGCCTTCGTCTTTCGACAGAACATAGATCTCGCCGGTGAAGTGGGCGTGCGGCTTGATCGAGCCTGGCTTGGCCAGAACTTGACCACGTTGCACGTCTTCACGCTTGGTGCCGCGCAGCAGCAGACCAACGTTGTCGCCAGCTTGACCCTGATCCAGCAGCTTGCGGAACATTTCCACACCGGTGCAAGTCGTTTTGACGGTATCGGTGATGCCGACGATTTCGATCTCTTCGCCGACCTTGATGATGCCGCGCTC
>NZ_JBWKUZ010000011.1:0-11984 GCF_059421435.1 Janthinobacterium sp. GW821-FHT03A03
CTGTGCCGTCGCCCAGCTGGCCGCCGCTCACGGCCACGGTCTTGCCGTTGCCGGCATTCTTGTCACTGAATGCGCCGCTCAATGCGCCCAGCGTCACGGTTTCATTGCCGACCAGGCCGGACAGCGTGCCGCCGCTCAGCGTGGCCGCCGTAGTGCCGTCATAGATTTTATTAGCAGCCGACACGCCCGTGATGCTCAGCGCCTTCGGCGTGATGGCCGCCGTCACGCTGGCGGGCGCATTCACGCTGTAGTTCGCCGCCAGGCCTGTGCCGTCGCCCAGCTGGCCGCCGCTCACGGCCACGGTCTTGCCGTTGCCGGCATTCTTGTCACTGAATGCGCCGCTCAATGCGCCCAGCGTCACGGTTTCGTTGCCGACCAGGCCGGACAGCGTGCCGCCGCTCAGCGTGGCCGCCGTAGTGCCGTCATAGATTTTATTAGCAGCCGACACCCCCGTGATGCTCAGCGCCTTCGGCGTGATGCTGGCCAAGCCGCTCGCCTGGTCCGTGATCACATAGTTGCCCGCGTCCGCACCGCCATGCGCGCTGGTCAGGATCACGGTCTTGCCGTTGCCGGCGTTCTTGTCTGCAAAGGCGCCAGTCGCGCCGACCGTTACCGCATCGCCGGCAACCAGGCCCGTGAGCACGACGTTCGATGTATTGACCGCGGCGGCCGTGGTGCCATCGTAGACCTTGCTGGCGGCCGTGATGCCGGACACCGTCAGCGCCTTCGGCGTGATGTCGGCCGTGACGCCTGCAGGCTGGGAGAAGGTGTAATTCGAGGCCAGGCCCGTGCCGTCCGATAGCGATATTGTCGACAAGCTCACCGCCTTGCCTGTGCCAACGTCCTTGCTTGCAAACGCACCAGCAATACCGCCCAGGTTCAGCGTCTCGCTACCGACCATGCCGGATAGCGTACCACCCGACAGCGTGGCCGCCGTGGTGCCGTCGTAGACCTTGCTTGTTGCGCTGATGCCGCTGACGGTGAGCGCCTTGGGCGTAATGAACACGGCATTGCTCGCGCTGGCTGCGCCGAGGCCGGGCAGCTGATAGTTGCTGGCCAGGCCACCCATGCCGTTGAGCAGCGACGCCGTCGTGATCCAGCGCGCTGAAGCGGCGTTGGCGCTGTTGGCGGTCGCGCCGCTCACGCCGAGGTCTTCACCGGCGACCAGATTGCCGAGGATGACGCTTGAGAAAGCAGCCGATCCATCGTACGTCCTGGTACCGCCGAGTGTGACCGTGCGCGCAGTGATTTGCGCCGTAGCGCTGGCGGAGTTAGCTGCCAGGCTGTAGTTGGCCATGTCCGCGCCGCCGAGCGTAATGCCCGAGATGTTGACGGAGTACGTGCCCACGTTCTTGGCACCGAAAGTACCCGTACCGCTGGCCGTGACGACATCGCCTGCGATCGCGCCGGCCACTGACACGGCAGCCGTTGTGTTGCCGTCATAAACCTTGTCGGCGGCGCTGGGCGTCAGCTGTTTTTGCGTGATGGCGAAGCTGCCCGTGTTGAAGTAACCAACCGCATAAGTGGTACCGCCCGTCGTGTAATTGCTGGGGTTGGCCGATGCAGCCACGAGCTTGGTATACGTGCCGACGTTCTTGCTGCCGGTGGCAAAGGCGGGGGCGGGAATCAGATTCGACACCGAAAAGTTAGCGATGTCGGTGGTGGCCGAATACGTCAGGCCGGTGGTCGCTGTATTGCCATCGTAGATCTTGCTGCCGGAACCGGCTTGGGTAATGAACAGCGCGCGCGTGGCCATGTCCACGGCTTGGTACGTTGCATAGAGGTAGCTGTTGTTGGAACCAGGTACGACCATCGTCCCGCAATTGGGCAGCTGAGCCGAACAGCTGGACAGCTGAGGCGCCTGCGTGTAGGCCGACAGCTGGGGGGCGCCGTTGACATAGACCAGCCAGCCGGCGACCGACGGGCCCTGGAACACGACTTGAGCACGGCTTCCGTATGACACCAGTCCAATGGCTCCCGCATTGAGATCGGCAGACGTATAGTTGCCTGGCGTGGCGTTGACCGCGTTCAGCAGCATCGTGCCGCCTGAGGTGGAAGAGGCCAGCGTGGTCACCGTGTTCGAGCCGCCCTGGAATGCCATGCCAAACGTCTTGATGCCTCCGGTGCTCTCGCCGTTAATGAGCAGATTGCCACTGCCCGACCGGATCGTTGCATTCGACTGGATATACACGCCGGCCGTCGCGCCGCCGTAGCTGCCATTGTTTGAGCCGACGAGCGAGCGACCATTGATCGTGATATCCCCGCCGGCCGAATCGATGGACTTGCCGGTGCCGATGGTAATGGCGGGGGTGCTGGAGCTCGTGTTGAGCGCATAGGCGATGTTGCCATTCGCGCTGCCGTTGGCGCCTCCAACGAGGATATTGCCTCCATTCGAGGACAGGTTGCCGGCAATATTGACGCCACCCGTCGTGGCGCCCGCAGCATTGCCCGCCGACAGCGTCAGGTTCAATCTCCCCGATGCCGACGTGACGTCGGCACCCACGACGATGTTGCGGTCGGCACGCAAGGTCAGGCTGGCATCGCCGCCAGAAGTCTTGGCGATCGGACTGGACACCGTGATATCGCCGCTGCCGCTGCCCGTCACGCCCGTGCCGTTCGATGACTGGGTTGTTATGGTGACATTCGTACCCTGGTTCAGCGCGCCGGTAATGGTCGTAGCCGCGGCCAGATTGATCGTGTAATCGTAGGGATCGACAAGCCAGTCGCCACCCTTGCCTGCCGCTGCACCGGCATTGACAACGAGGTCCGGTGCTGTATTGACATGGGCCGCCGAGGTCTCGATATCGCCGCCGTTCCCGCCATGCGGCGCGCTGGCGTCGAGCAGGCCACCGGCGTGCAAGGTGCCGGACTGCATGTCGCCGAGCAGCAAAATCTCGCCCCGCTTGCCTGTCGCGAGCGTGCGCGCCTGGACAATGCCGGTGTTATTGATCACGGAGCCAGTGAGTTCGCCGGCGGACTTGGCCGTCATCAGCACCTTGCCGCCGTCTGCGCGGATGGCGCCGCCGTTTTCGACCAGCGCATCGACTGCGCCCTTCTGCACCTGCAACTTGACGGGGCCGCCAAAATCGACCAGCACTTCGCTGCCGGCGCCGAGCAGGACGTTCCCGCGTTCGGCTCCGATCTGTCCGCTATTTTGCACGCGGGCCGCCACCAGCACGATGTTGCCGCCAGCGGTGGCATTGATGGTGCCCTGGTTCGCGACGGTGCCCGTGCTCTTGCCTGCGAGCTGGTAGCGGCCCGCCATAAAATCATCGGTGCCCATCGACAATGTGGACGCCAGCAGGCCGCCTACGTTAACTTGTGCCGTAGGACTGAACAGCACGCCGTTGGGATTGACCAAAAACACATGGCCATTCGCATTCAGCGCACCCTGGATAATCGATGGATCGGCGCCCAGCACGCGATTCAGTGTGACCGAGGCAGCGGACGGCTGCACGAAGTTGACTGTATGACCTTGTCCAATGGAAAAGGATGTCCAGTCAAGCGCTGCCTTCTGACTGGACTGGTTGACCGTCATCGTCTTTCCTGCATAGGCCACCGAGGCCTGGCCGGTAACAAGCTGGCCGTGCGTGGGCAACGAATCGGCGGCAGCGGCGAAACCGCCCGCCGCGCCCGCCAGCAGGGCAATTGCCGCCTGACGACGACGCGTGCGCGACGTCGTCGATTTTGTCCGCCCGGAACCGAATTCCGAGACCGCCTGCCAAAAACCGGTCGTGGCATTCCAAACAACGCGATAGATATGGTTCATACAAACCTCTATTCAATGTGCTTTGTCAGCGCGCCGCCAAGCGAGGCGACACGGAAAATAGTAGGAGTTTGTCGCGGCCTTGCGCAGTTCTCTCGACGTATGTGGGCGGGAGATCTGCGCAATAGCAGACAAAACACGTACAGGCACAACTGCGGGTCTGGGCGGATGTGGAAGGCTGTCGTCGATGACAGCTTCTTTTTGGATGGTGCAATATGCTCAAGCATCGCATAAGTTGCTGCCTTAGAGCAATCTTTTGCGATTGGTGTAACTCAGATGAGGTATCTGCGCAACAGATATGTGGCGTTCCTGCACTTTTACCGGCGCGATGCGGTAAAAGCGGGCGCCACCGCCGGCGTCCGACTGTCTGGTATCGACGGGGGCGACGAACGATCCATCAAGCGCTCCAGGCCCCCGGCAAGGCAGCGCCCGCGCCATCTGCGCACTGTCTGCGCTTACCGCCTAGCGGACAGCGCCCTGGCGGCTTGGCAGCCGGTGACGCAGGACGTCTTCGACCATGTCGGCGCGACGAAACAGGGTCAACCGGGCATTCTTATGCATGGTCATTCGCTTGGTTTCCTTGAGAACTGGGGTTTGGCGAGTTCCAGTTTCTCAAATCGACTCCGAATGAACCTCTACAACTGATGAAAACATTGCAACTACCTCAACAAGCCATTACCGCGCGCCAATTTCAGCCAGCCCGGATACTCCGTCATCAATAAATCATACAGTTCCGCGTCGCTGTGCTCGTCGGGCGAGCTGACGGAAAAGTAATTGGCATTGTCGACCAGGCGCCCCTGCAATTCGTCGAGCTTTTCCAGGAAGGGAAAGTCGGAATCGGCAAAGGCGGAGAGGAACTTGCTTTTCGACTTGCGCCCCTTGCCGATGCCCATGAATTGCCAGAAAATGGCTTCGTTGCTGGCCCAGCGCAGCTGCTTTTCCGTCGTCGCCTGGTCGCTCGTGCCGCCGTCGGTGACGAACATCACGTACACGGGGAGCTCGGCCGCGACGGGCCGCGTGCGCTCGCCGCCGGCCGCGTCGGGGAAGTAGAAAGCGCGGATGGCCTGCATCGCGGCGCCATAGCGCGTGTCGCCTTCCAGCGGATGGCGCTGTATGGCCTGGCCCACGTAGGTATTGCAGTTGCTCAAGGCCATCGGCGCCGGATGGTGGACATTCTTGCCAAAAAGAAAAACATCGATCTCGCCATCATCGTCGAACTTGCAGCCCAGGGCCAGGATGCGCTCGGCAAAGCGCTGCACCAGCCCCTCTTTATACAGCCGCCCCATGGAGCCGGAAATATCGAGGCACAAACACACCTTGGCGCGGTGCTCCGATAGCCCCACTTTCTGCAGCGACACGCCGGCCTGCTTGACCAGGCTGACCAGTTGCGGCGCCTCGCGCTCGACGCGCTTTTCCAGATTGATCTTTGCCTGCATGACGGCCGAAGCCGCCGCAGGCGCGGCGGGGGCGGCTGCGGCGGCCTGGTCGACTTCGCCGGCGAAATGGCGCACCAGCGCATCGAGGCCGCCATTGAATCCCTGGCCCACGGCCATGCAGCGCCAGCCGCCATCCTTGCGATAGAGTTCAAGCAGCATGACGGCTTTTTCTTGCGCAAAATCAACGCCGGCAAAGGCGAAGCGGGCCAGTTCGCGTCCGCCCGCCTGCAGGCGCACGTGGCCGGCTTGCAGCTGCGCCATCACGCCGCCGCCATCGATGGAGGCCGTCACGACGAGACGGTCGATTCCGGCAGGCAGGCGTGCCAGCTGCAAGGCAAACTCGGCCGTGTCACCAGCGCTGCCGGCGCGCGCTTCCACGCCGCCGCACGGCGTGCGCGGCTGGTTGAAAAAGGTCATGTAGCGCTCGTCGGACAGCTTGCCGTTGGCATCAAGGCCAAAGCAGGCCACGTCGAGCGCCAGCCCCCGGGCGGCAACGCCGATCTGCAGCACGCCGTCGGGCACGAGATTGGCCAGCGGCAAACGCTGGCCCTTGGACAAGGTTTCCATCAGTGTCTCCTAAGCGATGTAGCGGCGTGGATTGTCGGCATTGAAATCGTCCTCGTCTTCCTTGTCCTCGCCCTTGAAGACCACGGGGCCGTTGAATTCCAGCTGCAGGTTCTCGCCCTGCCAGCTCAGCCATGGCGTCGCCTCGCTGTCCGGCTCGGACGTCTTGCCGGACGGCTCGAGGATGATGCTGTCGGGCGTGATGCGCGCCATGCCGATCACATAGGTGTAGACGGAATCGTCGCCGGCCGCCTTGGACAGGCGGAAATCGAACGCGCACTCGACGATCTGCTCGCCATACTGCATGACCATCTTCGGCCGCATGGACGCGACGGAGACGGCGCCGTTGGCCAGCGCCGAATACACGCTGAAGACGAGGCCCACGGTGCCGCCGTAATGTTGCGCCAGCGCAGGATTGACTTCCACCGTTTCCGTGGCCGGCTCCTTGCCCGCCGCACCGGCCACGTCGCCCAGGTGGCGCACGAAAGGCATGCTGTCGAAGCTGCCGGCCGTGTCCGGCGCCTGGATGAAGCGCATCTGGCCGTTCGGCAAGAGCACGCCCACGCGCAGGTCGAGGTCGTCGTTATCGTCGTCGCCATCGCCGTTGTCGACCCAGGTGGCCTTGACGGTCAGTTTGCTCGGCGCACCCGCGCCCTTCTCCAGCGACACCTTGTGCGTCTGCCCCGCCTTGGTCAGCGAGATTTTCGACAGGGAAATTTTTGGCGACGGCGCCGCTTCCACGACCGCCGGCGCCACTTCGCCGCCGAAATGCGCGACCAGCGCATCGAGGCCGCCATTGAATCCCTGGCCCACGGCCATGAAGCGCCAGCCGCCATCCTTGCGGTAGAACTCGCCCAGCATGACGGCTTTTTCTTGCGCAAAATCAGATCCGGCAAAGGCGAAGCGGGCCAGCTCGCGCCCGCCGTCCAGCAGGCGCAGATAGCTGCTGCCCAGCTGCGCCATGCTGGCGGCGCCATCGACGGCGGCCGTCACGACGAGGCGCTCGATGGCGGCGGGCAAGCGGTCCAGCTGGCAGCTGAAACCGGCTGCATCGCCGGATGGCGCCGATGTTTCCACGCCGCCGCACGGCGTGCGCGGCTGGTTAAAGAAGGTCATGTAGCGGTCGTCGGACAATTTACCGGCGGCATCGAGGCCGAAACAGGCAAAATCGAGCGCCACGCCCGCGCTGGCGAGTCCCAGTTGCACGACATTGCCCGCGACGAGGCCGGACAGCGCCAGGCGCTGCCCCTTGATCAGGTTTTCCATGGAATCAGTTATTCAGATGTGAGAGCCTCGAACGACGGCCCAGGGCAAGGCGCGTCGTCCGAAGACAGTACGAACAGTACGGAACTTGCATGGCCGCGCAACGCCGCCATGGATCGCTTTTTTGGATTCTATACAAAGCTAAAAGAGCTTCGGACTACGGTTCAGGGCAAGGCGCGTCACCGAAGCCAGTACGAATAGTACGGCGAGGTGACGCAACGCCGCCATGGGCCGTTTTCCGGAGCTCTTAGGCGTTGATGCCGAACGAACGTGCCAACGGCCCCAGGCCGCCTTTGAAACCCTGGCCAATGGCCTTGAATTTCCACTCGCTGCCGGCGCGGTAGATTTCGCCGAAGATCATGGCCGCTTCCGTCGAGCCGTCTTCCGACAGGTCGTAGCGGGCGATTTCCGCGCCGTTGTCGCCGTTCAGGCAGCGGATGTAGGCCTTGCCCACCATGCCGAAGTTCTGCTTGCGGTTTTCCGCATCGTGAATCGTGACGGCCACGGCGATCTTGTCGATGTCGGCCGGCACATTGGCCAGGTCGACGGCGATTTTCTCGTCGTCGCCATCACCGCCGCCCGTGGTATTGTCGCCCGCATGGACGATGGAGCCGTCAGCCGACTTCAGGTTGTTGTAAAAAATGAAATCCGCATCGGAGCGAACCTTGCCGTCCGTTTTCAGCAGGAAGGCGCTGCCGTCCAGGTCGAAGGCGGCGCCATCGGTGGCGCGCGGGTCCCAGCCCAGGCCAATCACGATTTTCTTCAAGCCGGGAGCTTCCTTGCTCAGGTTGACATTGCCGCCTTTTTGCAGACTGATCGCCATGGTATTTCCTTTTAATTGGTAGGTTGCATTCGGTATAAAACGTACTCCGCCGGCGCACTGGCCAAACGAGCCATGAGCCTACCATAATGTCGCCGGCTTGCCAGCCTCACACTATTGAAAAAGTGCCATGAGGTCCAGGCCTGCCCTGCCGCCTTGCGCAAAATGACCGATAATGCCGCTCCCGCCCCTCTGCCATGACCGATGTGAACAACCAGACAGCTGTACCGGACACCCGAACGCGCCTCGATTGCATCCCCGGCACCCTGTGCGATGCACGCCTGTGGTCGCGCCTGGCGCCATTGCTGGATAACAACATTGATTTGCGGCATATTCCCCTGCACGAGGCCCGCACGCGCGGCCAGATGCGGCAGATGATCGCCAGCCACAGCGCGGGGCAAGCCCACCTGCTCGGCTTTTCGCTGGGCGCCTACCTGGCCATCGAACATGCGCTGGCCCATCCGCAACGCGTGAAATCGCTGACCCTGATCGCCAATTCGGCCATGGGCTTGCCGCCGGCGGAAATTGCGGCGCGCGAGCGCATCGTCGCCATGCTGGAGCGCAACAGCTATGCGGGCATCACGCGCCAGCGCCTGCGCGAGCTGCTGCACCCGTCCCACCTGGACGATATCGCCATCACGGGCCTGATCCGGCAAATGGGCCTGGACCTGGGCAAGGATGTGCTGCTGGCGCAATTCATCACCACCATAGCCCGCCCCGACCTGATGGACCGCTTGCCGGAACTCGATTTCCCAGTGCTGATCGTGGGCGCCGAAGATGACAAGCTCGTCAATCCCGGCGATTTGCGCGCCATGGCCGCGCGCCTGCCGCAAGCCACCGTGCACATGATCGCGGACAACTGCGGCCATATGGTCCCGCTGGAAGCGCCCGGAGTGCTGGCCGATGCGCTGCTCGCCTTCCTCGCGGCCGGCACGCCCGCGCGCACAGTTGGAGCGGAAACGCAATTTCAACGATAATGATGCGCATCGGGCAGCAGGCAGCCCATTGCAAGTTGACAATTTTTCTATTTAGTAACTTATTCATGACCCAACTGACCATCATCGTCGCCACCGACCAGCAAGGCGGCATCGGCATCAACAATACGCTGCCATGGAAACTGCCGGAAGACCTGGCCCACTTCAAGCGCCTGACGACGGGCCACCCCATCCTCATGGGCCGCAAGACCTTCGATTCCATCGGCCGTCCGCTGCCGAACCGCCGCAACATCGTCATCACGCGCAATCCCGTCTGGCGCCACGAGGGCGTGGAAGCGGTATCGTCGCTGGAAGCGGCCATCGCCCTGCTGGACGGCGCGCAAGGCTATGTGATCGGCGGCGCCGAGATCTACCGGCAGGCATTACCCTTGACGCAGCGCTTGATCATCACGGAAATCGCCCGGACCTTCGACTGCGACGCCTTTTTCCCCGCCATTGACCATGCCGAATGGCAAGAAACCGCGTGCGAGTCCCACGTTTCGGAGACATCCGGCCTGCCCTACGCCTTTGTCACGCTGGAACGCAAAGCCTGATAAGGTAATGCAGATAGCCAGAATGTTGCTGTAATACCCCTGTCATACCATTGCGTCACGCTAGCGCAGGATTGTGACGCCGTGGGCTGATATTTTTTTCCCGCAGACGCCGCATTTCTGCGAGAATCCCGTTCTTATTTTTTTTCTGCGGCTGCCGGGTTGCATGACCGCCTGACCGTCGCGCCCTAGTCCGCCCCTTCACATCTGTCAGGGGCGGCTTGCTTTTTTGGAGACATGCATGAAATTTCGTTTCCCCATCGTCATCATTGACGAGGATTTCCGTTCTGAAAATACGTCCGGCCTGGGCATTCGCGCCCTTGCCGCCGCAATGGAAAAAGAAGGCATGGAAGTGCTGGGCGTGACCAGCTACGGCGACCTGTCGCAATTTGCTCAGCAGCAATCGCGCGCATCGGCCTTCGTCCTGTCGATCGACGATGAGGAATTCGGCTCCGGTTCCGTCGAGGACACCGATATCGCCCTGAAGTCGCTGCGCGCCTTCGTCGAGGAAATCCGCTACAAGAACGCCGACATCCCTATTTATATGTATGGCGAAACGCGCACCTCGCGCCATATCCCCAACGATATCCTGCGCGAACTGCACGGTTTCATCCACATGTTCGAAGATACGCCGGAATTCGTCGCGCGCCACATCATCCGCGAAGCGAAATCCTACCTGGACGGCCTGTCGCCGCCCTTCTTCCGCGCCCTGGTGCACTACGCCAACGACGGCTCCTACTCGTGGCACTGCCCCGGCCACTCGGGTGGCGTGGCCTTCCTGAAGTCGCCGATCGGCCAGATGTTCCACCAGTTCTTCGGTGAAAACATGCTGCGCGCCGACGTCTGCAACGCCGTCGAGGAACTGGGCCAGCTGCTCGACCACACGGGCCCGGTCGCCGCCTCCGAGCGCAATGCGGCGCGCATCTTCAACGCCGATCATTGCTATTTTGTCACCAACGGCACCTCGACCTCGAACAAGATGGTGTGGCACTCGACCGTGGCGCCCGGCGACATCGTCGTCGTCGACCGCAATTGCCACAAGTCGATCTTGCATTCGATCATCATGTGCGGCGCGATTCCCGTGTTCCTGATGCCGACGCGCAATCACCTGGGCATCATCGGCCCTATTCCGCTGCATGAATTCACGCCGGAAAGCATTGCCCGCAAGATCGAGGCCAACCCCTTCGCGCGCGCCGCGAAGAACAAGAAGCCGCGCATCCTGACCATCACGCAATCGACCTACGACGGCGTGATCTACAACGTGGAAACCCTGCGCGAAATGCTCGACGGCAAGATCGACACCCTGCACTTCGACGAAGCATGGTTGCCGCACGCCACCTTCCACGATTTCTACAAGGACATGCATGCCATCGGCAAGGACCGTCCGCGCGCCAAGGAATCGATGATTTTCTCGACCCAGTCCACGCACAAATTGCTGGCCGGCCTGTCGCAGGCCTCGCAAATCCTCGTGCGCGAATCGGAAAAGGTCAAGCTGGACCGCGACGCCTTCAACGAGGCTTACCTGATGCACACCTCGACGTCGCCGCAATACTCCATCATCGCCTCGTGCGACGTGGCCGCGGCCATGATGGAAGCGCCTGGCGGCACGGCCCTGGTGGAAGAATCGATCATGGAAGCGCTCGATTTCCGCCGCGCCATGAAGAAGATCGACCAGGAATGGGGCCAGGACTGGTGGTTCCAGGTGTGGGGTCCGGAAAACTTCAACGACGAAGGCATGGGCCAGCAGGCCGACTGGATGATACGCGCCGAGGATGACTGGCACGGCTTCGGCGACCTCGCTCCCGGCTTCAACATGCTCGACCCGATCAAGGCGACCATCGTCAACCCTGGCCTGTCGCTGGACGGCCAGTTCGGCGAGACGGGCATCCCCGCGTCCATCGTCACCAAATACCTGGCCGAGCACGGCGTCATCATTGAAAAATGCGGCCTGTACTCGTTCTTCATCATGTTTACCATCGGCATCACGAAGGGCCGCTGGAATACCCTGTTGACGGCATTGCAACAATTCAAGGACGATTACGACAAGAACCAGCCGATGTGGCGCATCCTGCCGGAATTCGCGGCCGCCAACCCGCTCTACGAGAAAATGGGCTTGCGCGACCTGTGCCAGCAGATCCACGACTTCTACAAGGCCTACGACGTGGCCCGCCTGACGACGGAAATGTATCTGTCGGACATGATCCCGGCCATGAAGCCGTCGGACGCCTTCGCCAAGATGGCGCACCGCGAAATCGAGCGCGTGGCCATCGACGACCTGGAAGGCCGCATCACGTCCATTCTGCTGACGCCGTATCCACCGGGCATCCCGCTCCTGATCCCGGGCGAACGCTTCAACAAGACCATCGTCGACTACCTGCGCTTTGCACGCGACTTCAACGAGCGCTTCCCGGGCTTCGAGACGGATGTGCACGGTCTCGTGAAACGCGAAGTCGATGGCAAGCGCGGTTACTTCGTCGATTGCGTTTGTCAGTAACGGTTCATCCCATCTGCTGCGCGTCGCGACTTGCGGCCTGCGATGCTCACCGTACCAAAGTACGGTTGCGCTTCTCGGCCACAATTCGCTTCCGCTCGCGACGATGGGATGAACCG
>NZ_JBWKUZ010000011.1:12084-162550 GCF_059421435.1 Janthinobacterium sp. GW821-FHT03A03
TTGCGCTTCTCGGCCACAATTCGCTTCCGCTCGCGACGATGGGATGAACCGTCGTGACGTTCGTTGAACTTCATAAAAATAGCGCCGCCTGATGCGCATCAGGCGGTGTTTTACATTTGATGAAGCACCGCGCACGCTTGCGCCAGATCAAACGGCTGGGGTGGCGGCGTTAAGACGGGCGACATGCACTCTGCTGCGCGTCGCGACTTGCGGCCGGCGATGCTCACCGTACTAGAGTACGGTTGCGCTTCTCGGCCACAATTCGCTTCCGCTCGCTACGATGGGATGAACCGTCGTGACGTTCGTTGAACTTCATAAATTGCATTTGATGAAGCACCGCGCACGCTTGCGCCAGATCAAACGGCTGGGGTGGCGGCGTTAAGACGGGCGACATTCACTCTGCTGCGCGTCGCGACGATGGGATGAACCGTCGTGACGTTCGTTGAACTTCATAAAAATAGCGCCGCCTGATGCGCATCAGGCGGCGTTTTACATTTGATGAAGCACCGCGCACGCTTGCGCCAGATCAAACGGCTGGGGTGGCGGGCTTTTAAGATGAGCCACTCGTGCATGCGGACACCTGTGGATGGCTTGCAATGGCGCTCAAGGTCTGGCTGGAAGTGGTGCAGCAGGCGGCGGCTGGCAGTGGCGCCTTGCTGATTGCGGCCTTGAAGCAGGCTCAGGTCACCCTGGTACGGCGTTCCGACGGGGAAGACGGCATCGTGCTGTTTTCACAGGCCGATGCAGACGTGCTGCGCCAGCTTCCATTGCTGTGCCAGCAGGCGCGCGTGCTGGCCATAGCCGCCTGCGGCCAGCCCCCCAGCTGCGCGCAAAAGCGCGCCCTGATGGCCGCCGGGGCGCTCGACGTGCTGCCGTGGCCGGACGGCGCCGTCAATGCGGGCCAGGTGCTGGCGCGGCTGCAGCGCTGGCAGGCCGTGGCGCAGCTGCTGGCGTCCAACGCCGTGCGCCAGCACCTGGTGGGCGACAGCGCGGCCTGGCGCGGCTTGCTGCACCGCGTGGTGGAGATGGCCGCCTTCAGCCAGGCCCCGGTACTGATCACGGGCGAGACGGGCACGGGCAAGGATTTATTGGCCCAGCTGGTCCACCGCGTCGGCAACCGCAGCGGCGACTTCACCATCCTTGACTGCGCCACCCTATCGCCGGAGCTGGCCGGCAGCGAACTGTTCGGCCATGAACGGGGCGCGTTTACGGGCGCGGCGGCCGCCCGCGACGGCGCCTTCGCCCTGGCCGACGGCGGCGTGCTGTTTCTCGACGAAGTGGGCGAATTGCCGCTGCCGCTGCAGGCGCAGCTGCTGCGCGCCATCCAGGAGCGCAAATACAAGCGCGTGGGCGGCAATACCTGGCAGCCCACGCAATTTCGCCTCGTCTGCGCCACCAACCGCGAGCTGGAGAACGAAGTGGCGCGCGGCGCCTTCCGCGCCGACCTGTATTACCGCATCGCCGGCTGGCGTTGCCAGACGCCGCCATTGCGCGAGCGGCAGGACGACATCCTGCCGCTGGCCAGGCATTTCCTGGCCGAGCTGGCGCAGCAGCCGCCGCCCCCGCTCGACGCGGCCGTGCGCGAATACCTGCTGCTGCGCGACTATCCGGGCAATGTGCGCGAGCTGCGCCAGACCGTCACGCGCATCTGGCACCGCCATTGCGGCCCCGGCCCCATCACCATCGGCGCCCTGCCGCATGAGGAACGGCTGCTGGCGCCGCACTGGCCCGACCAGCATTTCGAGGCGGCCGTGCGGCGCGCCCTGCATCTGGGCATGAACCTGTCGCAGATCACGCGCTGCGCCACGGACATGGCCATCCGCCTCGTGCTGGCGGAGGAACACGGCAACAATCAGCGCGCCGCCGCCCGGCTGGGCGTGACGGACCGCGCCCTGCAGATACGCCGCAAGGCGGCCATCTGCGCGGCGCAAGCGGCTGCGGCCGCTACGCCCGCCTCGCCGGCCGCGTTTTGAGGCAAATCAAGCCAGCCCCGCCAGGCGCAGGAAATTGCCGCCCAGGATGAGCGCCGCATCGGCCGGCGGCAGGCCCAGCAAGCGTATCTTGTGCACTTCCAGCCCCGGATGCAGCCACGGGCCGTCCGAGCCGAACAAGACCTTGTGCGGCCCGGCGCGGCGCACGGCCTGTTCCAGCAAGTCGAAGCGGCGCACGCCGGAACTGTCCGTGTAAATGTTCGCGTGACGAACAAGATGGTCGATCAGCGCCAGCTGCGCCGCCCAGTCGTCGCCGAAGCTGCCCAGGTGGGGCAGGATGAAATCGACGTCCGGATACTGCTGCGCCAGCAGCTCGGCCACCGCCACCTCGCCGGCCGGGTCGTACAGCACGGGCAAGCCGAAGAAGCGGGCCGCGTCGCAGATTTCGCCGCTGATGCGCGCGTCCAGGCGGTGCGCCTTGATGCCGACGAAACCGTAGCGCTCGACGGCAGTGCGCACCAGGTCCATGATGCGGCCCCGGTCGCGCCGCGCGTGCACGAAGGCAAAACCGTAAAACCGCCGCATATCGGACGCGACCAGGCGCGCCACGCCGTGGTTGGCGATCGCGTAATCGGAGTGAAAGGCGGCGAACAGCACGCTGCGGGCGATGCCGGCCGCCCGCGCGCGGCGCAGATAGGCGTCCAGCGGCGCATCGCTGTCCCACGGCCCGCTCAAGCCGTCGCCCGGCCCCGCATGGCAGTGACTATCGATGACCAGCGCCATGCCCGCCTCCCTGCGCTCAGTTCCAGTCGCCCATCACGACGATGCGGTTGCCGCGCCGGCGCCAGCGCCCGCTTTCATCTCCCTGCTGCGGCGCAGGCGAGCGGAAATGCGGCAACTGCTGGTGCAAGGCCCGCGTCAGCGCACGCTCCACGGCGCGCGCACTGCCGTCGCCGTCGGCCGCCAGGCGCGCCGCCTGTCCTGCGATGCGCACGAAGCGGCGCGCCATCTCCAGTTCGCGGTCAGCCGGCGCCTCGGCTTCCATTTCCAGCTCCAGCGCACTGCTGGCCGCGCGCCCCAGCGCCGAACCGAGCGCCGTGCCCACGCCCGGTATCGGTATCATCGAGCCTAGCGCGCCGCCGACAAAGGGCAAGGCCGTCTTGGCCACGGCCTTCAAGGCGCCGCCCAGGGGCTTGGCCACCTTGGCGATGCTGGACCCGACCTTCTTGACGCCCTTCCACACGCTCTTGAAGACATTGCCGAGAAATTGCTCGAGTTCTTGCTCGCTGGACACTTCCAGCAATTCCATGGCCAGCTGCAATTCTTCCTCTTCGCCGAAGACGGCCGGCGCCGCGCCCTTGCCGGGCCAGTCCTGGCCGAATTCCAGCACGTCAAACGCGGCGCCGGCCCGCTGCCGGCATTGCGCGCATGCGCATTCGAGTTGGTGCATGATGCTCTCCTTCAGAGTGGTCTAGGTCCACATTTCACCGAGCACGGCCAGTTCCAGTTCGCGCCGCTGGTTGGTCAGCACGCCGCGCTGGTTGGCGAACATGTCGTCGTGGATGCGCTGTTCGATGCGGCGCCGCTGCGCCGCCGAGGACAGGGGCGCCACGTACACCTGGTGCCCGCTCAGGTCCACCCCCATCATCTGGCCGCACAGCCGGTGCTGCAGCAGGCGCCGGTGCAGGTCGTCCGTCTGGCCGCTGTAGGCGCGGCGCCGCCCGCCCGCATCGAATTCGATCACGTACAGGCCCGGCCCCCGGCCATTCGGGTCGCGCAAGGCGTTGGCCAGCGTCCCCAGCGCCAGGTAATTCAGGGCGGCCGCTTCCGGCACCCGGCCCATGGTGCCGGCCAGGGTTGGCGGGATCTCGCCCTGCTGCTGGTCATCGTCCTGCCCCTGGTCCGCGCCCTGGTCCTGGTCCGCTCCCTGCTGATCGTCGAACGCCGGTTGCGGCACGGGATAAACGGGCGGATAGAGGGCCGGGTAGATGGGCGCATAGCCGCCCCAGCCCCGGTAGCGCGGCGGCAGGTAAGGCAGGGACGGCGCGGCGGGGCGCGGCGGCCGGCGTGCCGGATTCGCCTGGTAGCGGGGCGGCATGGGGCGGCGCGGTCCACGCAGGGGCGGCCGCGCGCGCATGGCGCCGCCATAGCGTCCGCCTGCGGGACGCCAGCGTTCGCCTTCCCACTCGGACTCGCCTTCCTGCGCCCACTCGCCTTCCTGCTCCTGCTCCCACTCGTATTCGCCCGCAGCCCCCGGCTGCCCCGCAAAGGGCAGCATTTCAAAAGCTTCGTTCATATCGCCTCCTCGTGTGATGTTCAAGTAAGTCCACCGCCTGCGCCAGCTGCGCCGGCGCATGGTCGGCCCGCAGCAGGAAGGTCAGCGCGCCGCAGCCGCCGCGACCTTCCCCCGCTTGCGCCAGCGCCAGCACGCCGGCTTCCCGCAAGGCGCCCTGCAAGTGGGCGCAACCTGGCAGGCGCTGCACGGCGAAGCTGCCGCCCCGGCTGGCGATGCCGGCCGCCGCCATGCCGGCGCGCCACTGCGCCACCCTGGCCGCCAGTCTGGCGCGCAGCGCGTCGCCCTGCCGCGCATTGAGGGCCAGGGCCCGCTGCGCCGCCGCCAGCACGGCCGCCGACGGCGGGCTGGCGTGCACGCGCGTCTGGCTGTGCGCCATGAAGCGCCGCAGCAAGCCGCCGCTGCCCGCCAGTACGGCCAGCGGCACGCCGAAGCCCTTGGCCAGCGAGGCGCCGATGATCAGCGCCTCGCCATGCAAGCCGTGCTGGCGCGCCGAGCCGCCCCCCTGCGCCCCCGCTACGCCCAGCACTTGCGTGTCGTCGAGCAGCACATAGCCGCCGCCCTGCTGCGCGATGGCCGCATAGGCGGCCAGCGGCGGCGCGCCGTCGCAGCCGGGCACATAGCCATCGGCCAGGATCAGCGGACGCCGCCCCGTCCTGTCCTTCCAGGCCGCCGCCAGCCGCCGCAGCTGGGCCACCTCGCCAGATGGAAACACTTGCAGCGGCAAGCCCAGGGCCTGCGCCCGCTCGGCGCCCCAGCGCGCGATGGCGTAGCTGGCGCCGTCGACGAGGATCACCAGCCGCTCGCCAGCGAGCATGCCGAACAGGTCCCAGAACAGGTGCAAGGTCGACGGCAGCAGGCAGGCCGCCTCGCAACCTTGCAATGCAGCAAGTTGCGCCGCCAGCGCCGGCGCGCCGGGCGGCTCGCGCAGCGCGGCCGGCTTGCCCAGGCTCAAGCTGTGCCACGGCGGCAGAAGAAACGCCGGATGCCGCATGCCCAGGTAAAGGGCACTGGTAAAGTCGAGCATGCACTCGCCCCGCCCCGTCCTAGACGCTGCGCAGCTGCTGGCTCAGCCGTTGGCGCAGCAGCACCGACGGCATGGTCGCTTCCACCACCGGGTCACTGCTGTCGACGGACAAGTCGACACCCGTGGCGGCACGGTAGCCATGGATGTAGCCCTGCACTTGCGGACGCCAGAAGCGTGCCCAGTTGAAGGCCTGGGTCGGCTCGTAGATATCGCTCCAGTTGCCGTAGCGCACGGAAAGCAGCAATTGCTCGCCGAAGATGGCCAGGTTGCGGAAGTGCATCACGCTCGTGTCCGTCCAGCCCTGCAGTTTCTTCATGGCATCAACGCGGTCCATCCACGGCTCCGGATACGCCACCATCACGCGCGTGGGCAAAAATTCGCGGAACTCGGGCCGCGCCAGCATCCATTGCTGCATCAGCATCTCGATGCGCGCCGTCGACGGCAAATCGCCGAACTGGTTGTGCGCGCCCTGCGACAGGATCAGGTGGATCTCTTTCAATGCATTCAGCACAGGGAAGGCATCCGCCTTGACCGTGGTGTCGTCGTCCTGCTTATAGAACGAGGTAAGCAGGCGCAGCAGGTGATGAAAGGCTTCCAGGAACTTCGAGCGGCTGTCGGCCGGCCGGAAATGCTGGACCGCCTTGCCGTCGAGCCGCACGCCGTAATGGTGGTCGTACTCGTAATTGCGACGCACCACGGTGAGCCGGTGCTGTTCATCTTGCGTATAGCCCCACAGCAAGTTATTCAGGGGGCGCAGCATGTCGATTTCCGTGTTCGACAGGGGATCGAGGCCGCCGCCGGGCGCGCGCAGGTTCTGGAAGCGCTGCGTGATGGCGTTCATGGTCTGCACCAGCATGCCCTCTTCGTGCCAGTACGACCAGATCAATTCCAGCAGGCAAGGATTGGCCAGCTTTTCCTGGATGATGCCAAAGCACAGGTCCACTTCGCCTTCCTGGCCCCGTGGGATGCTGATGGGAATGTCGGGCAGCTTGCGGCGGATCACGGCCAGGTAGGGCAAGGTCTGGAAGCCGTCGATGTTTTCCAGGTAATCGTTGCGCAGCACGGTTTCCAGGTCGCGCCCCTGCGGTATGTCACGCCGGTCCAGGTAGGCATTGTCCTCGGCCGGATTGAAGGCCAGCGGCTGGTTCAGCACGCCGCAATTGACCATCACGAACGCTTCCGTCGCCACCTTCAGCACGCGGTAGGAATCGGCGTCCGAGAACGGCAGCGCGCGGCGCTGCTTGAGCTGCTGGAACATGTCGGCCTTTTTCACGAAGCGTTCCTGCTCGAAGCCGCGCACATTGGCCAGGTCGCTGCAAAACAGGCTGTCCATGAAATGCAGGTAATTCGTAAACGACATCGCTTCAGTGCTGTTGCGTATCAGGGTCCACAGCGGCAAGTCCTCGGTCGGCTCCGTTTCCGTGCGCGTCAGCGACACGCCCACGTTGCCCGAGATCGGCTGCGGCTGGCGCTCTTCCGTCTCGTACTCGGCGTCCACGGCCAGCATGGCGTTCGGACTGAGGCCTTCCGGCACGGGCATGGCGCTGCGCAGTTCCGGCCGCTGCGACAGCATCATCTGCGCCGCGAAACGGTGCATGCCGGCACGCCGCACGGGCGTGGAAAACGCGTTCACCGCACCGCGCATGGGCACCCAGGGCGCGGCGGCCAGCACCTGCACCTGGTCGCGCCCATCCGCGCTTTGATCGCCGTCAAACGAGACGGTAGCGATGGCGCGGTCGCCGACCCTGCCGAACTGACAGTCGCTGGGGTGGCAATCGGCCGTTTCAAACGCCAGTTCCACCTGCGGGTTGAGCTGGGGTTTGAAGCACAGCACGGCGCTGCAGCCGGCCTGCACCGTCACGCACTGGGGCGCGGTGACGGGGAAATTGCCATACACCCCCACGTAGCTGCCCGTCGCCAGGTCGGCAAACACGGTGCAGCCACGCCCGTCCGTCCAGCGCACGCCCACCAGCATGGCCGGATCGGCTATCCACGTGGCGGGATTGAAATTATGGCAATCCGCATCAAGCCCCCGGTACAGGCTGATGGCGGCATTGACGACCATGGTCCCGCTATCGTGCTCGTGGACGGTGACGGCGATGCTGCCGCCGTGTTGTTTCGGACCCGCCTGGCCCGCCCCCCTGCTTTTGCTGCTCATCTTGCTGCTCATGTCATTCTCCTCAATGGATAATCAAACGGGATGCCAGGGGCGGCAGCGGCCTGGCGGGCTGGCGGCCATGCCGCACGACATCGGCGCACAGCTCGGACGTGTCCAGGGTGCTGCGCAAGGCCCAGTGGGTCAGCAAGCGCCCCAGCAGCTCGCTTTCATCTTCCGGGCTCAAGGTGCCGCTGGCGCGCGCCTGGCCCAGCACGGCAAACACCAGGGTGGGCGTGGCCTGGTACATCTGCCCCGGCGCCAGGTTCCAGTTGCGGAACAGCCTAGCCAGCATGGCCGGCTGGCGCGCCTGCACGGCCATGGCTTCGGCCAGCGAGCCGCCGCGCAAGGCGGGCGGCCGGTGCTGCACCAGCAAGCCGACCAGGGCCGCCATGCTGGCCTGCAGCTGCTCCAGCAGCCGCTGCCGGGCTGGCGGCAGGCCCGTCAGCGGGTAATACGACAGCCACAGCTGCTCCAGCCGGCTCCATTGCGGATGCGGATACAAGGCCCGCCCCATGGCGCAGCTCAGGCGCACCCGCAGCCAGGGCACCGGGTGGGGATCGTCGATATTGAGACGGAAGACAAACACGCGCGGCAGGCTGACCACGCCGATCAGGCCCAGGGTGGCGGCCACGCCGACCCGCGCCAGCGACCAGAAATCGGCCACGATCTCGGAAATCCACCGCTCCCACAGCTGCCACACATGTACGCGACCGCTGCCGCCGTGCTGCATGGCTTGCAGCACGGGCCGCAAGGAGGCCACCAGGTCCAGCAGCGCCGCGCCCTGGTGCCCCACCTCGTGCACCAGCGACGAGGCGATGCTGCTGCCGATCATGCGTTCGCGCGGCAGGCGGATGATGGCGACGGGATTGTCGCCGCCGCCCGGCAGGCGCGTGCGCGCGCGGCGGATGGCGGCGCCCGGACCCCGGTCCAGGTAGCAGATCACGGGCGGCGCCTGGTAGACGTCGCCGGGCAGCGCCAGCGCGTCGGCGGCAACGATGTCGAGGCCGGCCAGCCATACGCCCGTCTTGTGCTCGCTGCGCTGCGTGATGACTTCGTTGAACAGGTCGAACTGGGTCAAGGCGGCGTTGAACTTCAGGCGCAGGAAGGTGAAGCGGCGCTGCGCCTCGGCGGCGGTGGCCATGCTGGCGCCATCGGCCGCTTCGCGCCGCAGCCAGTGCTGGAACTGGGCCACCATGCGCCGCAATTCGCGCCGGCCCTGCACCAGCTGGCTCTCGATGGCCGACTGGGCGCTGGGCATCAGGGCGGCCGCCAGCACCGTCGGCTCGATCAGTGCGAACGGCTCCAGCCGCGCCAGCCGCGTCAGCAGCGAGCGCGCCTCCTGCGCCAGCATCCAGGCAGCATAAGCGCCGATGGCCATGATGTCAGACGCCGTACAGGACGATCTTGTGGCCCTGGCGCGCCCAGCGTCCGCTGGACGGGCGCATGCCGGAGGCCGGGCGCGCGCCGGCCGGCGCCATGCTGCCCGCGCCGCCGCCATTCTGCGTGGCCACCTGGCCGCCCGGACGGCCCAGCAGGCCGGGCGCGAACTGGCGCGCCGCAGCGCTGGCCGCCGCCTGGGCGATGGCGCGCGGATCGCCCGAACCGCGCGCCTGGGCCGCGCGGTTGACCGTGTCGGCGGCCAGGCGCACGAACTGCTTGGCGCCCTCGAATTCGCGGTCTTCATTCGATGACGCTTCCGCCTCCAGCCCCAGTGCGCTGCCGGCGGCCGACGCCAGGCCGCTGCCGATCTTGGCGCCCAGCGGGCCGCCGAAATAGCCGCCGATGGCGCCGCCGGCCAGCGGGATGGCTTTCTTGGCCACGCCCTTGAGCACGCCGCCGATGGCTTGCCCCACGGGCGACTTGATGATGCCGCCCGCCACCGAGGCCGCCTTGCGCAGGAAATTGCCAAGAAACTGTTCCAGCTCGGCTTCATTGCTGACCGACAGCAGTTCGTTCGCCAGTTCCATCTCCTCGGCTTCCGAAAACATGGCGTTCGCGCCGCCCTCGCCGCTCCACTCGCCCTGGCCGAACTCGAACTGCTCCGCCTCAAAACCCGACATCTCCTGCCCGTATTCCAGGGTCGTACGATCCATGTCATGCATGATGAGCTCCTAAAAGTTGAAACCTCGGTTGAAACCTCGGTTGACACCTCAGTTCACACTACCGTGTCGGCCACCCTGGCCGTCCGGCTAACAATCGAGCACGACGATGTGCCCGCCCTCACGGCGCCAGCGGCCACCGTCCTGCCTGCGTCCCGGCATGTGCGCCGCATGCTTGAGCAAGCCGGGCGCCAGGGTGCGCGCCGCCTGCAGCAGCGCCGCTTCCACCCGCGCCGCGGGCGCGCCGCGCGCGGCGCCGTCCTGCGCCAGCTGCGTGTTGACGGCATCGATCAGATGCACGACATGGCGCGCCAGTTCGAATTCCTTGTCTTCCGGGCTCAATCCTTCCAGTTCCATGCCGAAGATGCGCGCGGCGCGCTGCCTGAGCGCCTGCGCCGGGCCGCCATGCAGGGGCAGCATCGGCGCCAGCGCCTGGCCCAGCAGCCCGCGCAGCGGTCTTTCCAGCGGCGTGCCGCGCAGCTGTCGTCCCGCCGCGGTGGCGTCCAGCAGGCGGGCCAGGAAGGCGTCGAAGCCCTGCGGTGCCGGCACTTCCAGCAATTGCGCCGCCAGCGCCAGTTCATCCTCTTGCTGCAGGGGCAAACTGGCGCCAGCGGGCATTTCCATTTCGGGACGATAGGCAAGCAGACGGCTGGTCATGGCAGGCTCCGGCAAAGACGGCACTGTGGCCCATGCCCTCCTGACGCAAGGGCTATGCCAGCCGTTTTCACGGGTGCTGCAGCCCGGCGGGGCGAACGGCGTTTCGCCGATGGCGAAAAAACCATGGTTTCCGGCGAAGCGGGTTTCGTTATCAAGATGAGCTTTCCGGCAAGCTTAATTTGCGGGAATGATTACGTCGTCTATGCGCCACAATGGCTGCGTTCGCCAAAAAATATTTTTCATTTTAAAAAAATTAAGTTCGCGCTACCTCGCCGAAAACACCGCCAACGCCACGCCAAAACACTTCAAACAGAAACGTGGTCAACACGTAAATAGCTAATTGAAAACGGCTTTTTGAGAGGCAAGCTCTACAATTAGCTGGCTAAATTTTGATTGCTTGGAAGAAACTAAATGAAACACCCAACTTTGCGCCGCGTGCTGGCCGCAACACTACTGAGCCTGCTTGCCGCCTGCGGCGGCGGCAGCGGCGGCCAGAGCGGCTCCGTGCAGAATCCGGACGTGACGGCGCCGTCCACGGGCGGCGCGTCCGGCGACACGGCGGGCGAGACGGTTCCGCCGCCGCCCCTGACGACGCCGCCCGCCGCACCGGCCGTCACCTTTACACGCCAGGCCGCGTCGCGCTTCCTGGGCCGGGCCACGTTCGGCCCCAACATGGCCGACATCGATGCGCTGGCCGCCAGCGACAGCGATGCCTGGTTCCAGGCCCAGTTTTCCAAGCCGCAAACTTTGCACCGGAAATACATCGACGCCATGCTGGCGGCGCAGGCCGCAGGCGGGCAAGCGGTCGGCTTTACGGGGGTCTATGAAACGTTCTGGCAGCAAGGCATCCGCGGCGAGGACCAGTTGCGCCAGCGCATGGCCTTTGCCCTGTCCGAAATCTTCGTCATTTCCATGCAGAACGAGTCCGTGCGGCCGCGCGTGCGCGGCGTCGCCAGCTACTACGACATGCTGGGCCAGCGTGCCTTCGGCAACTTCCGCGACCTGCTGGAAGGCGTGGCCCTGCATCCGATGATGGGACTGTATCTGTCCCACCTGCGCAACCAGAAGGAATCGGCCACGCGCACGCCCGATGAAAACTTCGCCCGCGAAGTGATGCAGCTGTTTACCATCGGCCTGTACCAGCTGAATGCGGATGGCAGCCTGAAACTGTCCGGCGGCAAGCCCATCGACACTTACACGCGCGACGACGTGGCGGGCCTGGCGCGCGTCTTTACGGGCTGGAGCTGGGCCGGGCCGGACCAGAGCGACGCGCGCTTCTATGGCGGCACGGCCGATCCCGACCGCGACTGGAAGCCGATGCAGAACTACGCGGCCTTTCATTCCAGCGGCGACAAGCGCTTCCTGGGCCAAAGCATTGCCGGCGCCAGCAGCGGCCAGGCCGACCTGAAGCTGGCACTCGACACGCTGTTCAACCATCCGAATACGGCACCGTTCTTTGCCCGCCAGCTGATCCAGCGCCTGGTCAGCAGCAATCCCAGCCCCGCCTACGTGGGCCGCGTGGCCGCCGCGTTCGCCAACAATGGCAGCGGCGTGCGCGGCGACATGCAAGCCGTCATCCGCGCCGTGCTGCTCGATCCGGAGGCGCTCGCCCCGATCGGCACCACCTTGCGCACAGGCAAGTTGCGCGAGCCGCTGCTGCGCCTGGCCGGCTGGATGCGCGCCTTCGACGCCAGGCCTGCCAGCGGCCGCTACAGCATTTATTACCTCGACGACCCTTTGAGCGGCCTGGGCCAGAGTCCCTTGAATCCGCCCTCCGTATTCAGTTTTTTCCGCCCCGCCTATACGCCGCCCAATTCCGCCCTGGCCGGCGCGGGCCTGGTGGCGCCGGAACTGCAAATCACGGCCGAACCGTCGGTGACGGGTTATCTGAACTTCATGCAGGAAGCCATCAATAGCGGCGTGGGCGACGGCCGCGACATCAAGCCCGACTACACGCGCGAACTGGCGCTGGCCGCCGACGCGGGCGCCCTGCTCGACCGCATCGACCTGCTGCTGATGCATGGCAGCATGCCCGCCAGGCTGCGCGGCCAAATCATGACCGCCGTCAACGGCGTCAGCATCCCCGCGGCCACGGCCGGCAATGCCGCCCAGGTAGCCACGGCCCGGGCCAACCGCGTCAAGCTGGCCATTTTCCTGACCATGGCCTCGCCGGCCTACCTGGTGCAAAAATAAGATCGATCACATGCAAAACTTACCATTTTCCCGCCGCCGCTTCCTCGGCTCCATGCTGAGCCTGGCAAGCACCACGGCCGCCCCTTTCGCCCTGAACCTGGCCGCCATGGGCAATGCCGCCGCGCAATCTGCCGGCGACTACAAGGCCATGGTGTGCCTGTTCATGGCCGGCGGCAACGACGCCTTCAATACGGTGCTGGCCACCGACCCCACGTCCTGGAATGAATACCTGCGCCTGCGCAATACGGGCGGCGCCGCGTCCATTCACCTGCCCGGCGTGGGCGAGACGGGCGGCGTCCTGCCCGTCGTGCCGGCCACTGCGCAAGCGGGCCGCAGCTTCGCCCTGCATCCCCAGCTGGCGCCGCTCAAAGGCCTGTTCGACAATGGCCGCGCCGCCATCGTGGCCAATGTGGGCACCCTGATCCAGCCCGCCACCCTGGCCCAGTACAAGGCTGGCAGCGTGGCCTTGCCGCCCAAGCTGTTTTCGCACAACGACCAGCAATCGACGTGGCAGTCGGGTGCGCCGGAAGGCGCCAGCGTGGGCTGGGGCGGCCGCATCGCCGACGTGGCCGGCGCGGGCAATGCGAATGCCATGTTCACGGCCATTTCCGCCGCCGGCAACACGGTCTTCCTCAGCGGACGCCAGGTGCGCCAGTTCCAGGTGGGCCAGGCGGGCGCCGTGCCCATCCGCGGCCTGGGCGGCAGCCTGTACGGCAGCACGGGCGGCGCGGGCGCCTTGCAAGCCATCATCAACGATGCGAGCGGCGACCTGATCGAACAGGAACACGTGGCCGTCGTGCAGCGCGCCATCGCCAGCCAGAACATCCTCAGCGGCGCCATGCTGGCGGCCGGCGCGGGCGGCGTGCCCAATCCGCCGCCCTACGTCAATCCGAACACGGGCGCGTCCGGCGTCAACCCGCTGGCCGTGCAATTGCAGACGGTGGCGCGCATCATCGGCGGGCGCGGCGCGCTGGGGGCGACACGGCAAGTGTTTTACGTGACACTGGGCAGTTTCGATACGCATGACCGGCAAAAGGAGCTGCATGCCGACCTGATGGCGCGCCTGGCCCACGCGCTCGCGTATTTCGACGCCACCCTGGCCGCCCTGCAGGGCGCGGACCTGCGGCGCCAGGTGACGACGTTTACGGCGTCGGACTTCGGCCGCACCTTCAGCAGCAACGGCGACGGCACGGATCACGGCTGGGGCGCGCACCACTTTGTCGTGGGCGGCGCCGTGAAGGGCCGCGACATCTACGGCGCCTTCCCCGCGACGGGCCTGGGCCATGAACTGGACGTGGGTTCCGGCGCCCTGCTGCCGACGACGTCCGTCGACCAGTACGGCGCCACCCTGGCAAAATGGTTCGGCGTGGCCGACAGCCAGCTGGCCGGCGTATTCCCGAATATCGGCAACTTCGGCCAGCGCGACCTCGGTTTCATGACGACAACTTAACCGTTCACGGCCACCGTCAGGGTGGCGACATAGCCATCGGTGGCGTTACCCGCCACCGTGGCCATCTGCAAACGGGCGCCGTCGCTGAAGACCTGGTCGGTGGCATGGCTGATCTGCGCCAGCTTGCGCGCGCTGGCCGCATAGCCGCCGGCCCCGTAGGCTTCGTTCAACGTTGCCATGGGAAAGGTGAACTGCGAGGTCTTCAGGCGGTTCGCGGCAGCGGCCGCCCTGTCCAGGCTGGGATAGACCTCGACATGCACGTGCGGCATGCGCCCCGCGTAGCAGCCAGGAAAGATGGTCGTGAAGCGCAGCCTGCCCGCACCATCCGTTTCCTGCACGCCGCGCAAGTAATTCTGCGCCGTCACGCCGGCCGAATACAGCGAATACAGGCCGTCGCGGTCGCAATGCCATAGATACACGGCGTAGCCGGCCAGGCTGGCGCAGCCGCCGCTGGCATTGAGCAGTTGCAGCTCGATGGTCAAAGGCAGACCCAGCGCCACGCCCGTGGCGCCATTAAAACTGGCGCGGATGTCGCTGCGCACGACGCCCGACTGGTTCAGCACATTGATGATGCTGCCGCCATGCGTATTCGTGCCGTCGGCCGGATACGCTCCGCCCGTTTCTTCCGGTATCACCGTGCAGGCGCCCGTGGCGGACGCGGCAGTGCTGGCGGGCATGCCGCCGGCGTCCGCGCCGCCGCAGCCGGCCAGGGGCAAGCCGGCCGCGCCAGCCAGCAGCCAGCGCAAGACCTGGCGCCGTTCTGCCGCCGGTTGCCGCATCATTTCGGGGTCGGGTGCCAGACCGAAGTCATGTAAGTCCATACATATTCCATCAAATGGGGCAAGCCCGCCAAGGCCGGGCTCAGGCTGGCGCACAGGCACAGGACCTGCATGGCCCGCTCCGCGAACGCATTCCTGACGGCAATAGCAAGCTTGCGCTCCATGGTTCAAGCCCTTGTATTGACCAGGTTGCCGCTAGCGGACAGGCCGCCGCCCGCGTTCGCCGCGCCGAGACCGCCCGACAGCGCCTGCAGGAAGCTGCTCAGCTTGGCATTGCTGTCGCCGCTGGCGCCGGCGCTGGCGCCCAGCGCGCCGAGCAGGCTGGCAAAGCTCGATGGCAAGTCCGTCACGCTGCTGTCCGCGCTGTCGCTGCTGCCGCTGCCGGAAGCGGACAGCTTTTGCAGCAGGCTTTGCAGGTCCGACTCGATATTGCCCGGGCCGCCGCGCGCACCGCCGGGCGGCACGCCCGCAGGCGCTGCGCCGCCCGGCTCCTGCCCGCCAGCCTTGCCGCCCCCTTGCGCGTGCAGGCTGCCCATCAGCTGGTGCAGAAAGGCCCCCAGGGCCTGGCCCGCGTCGCTGCTGCTGGCGCTATCAGACGCGGCCGCGTCGCTGCCGCCATCGCTGGCGTCCAGCGACACGCCGAGCGACGACAGGGCGCTGGCAATGGCGTCAAGAAAGGCGCCGTCGTCGGGTTTGTGCGGCCGCGTGCCCCCCACGTTGCTGCTGGTCTCGGCACTGCCGCCGCCGCTGACGCGCTTGAAAGCGCTCAGCTGGCTGGCGGCGCTGCTGGTACTCAAGGCATTGATGCTCATGGCTTTTTCCTCTGATATATGTCAAGTCGGGCTACGATTTAACGCGGCGCGCGCGGCTGGCCCGCACGCTCGGCGCGCCGCTGCTCCACCTGCAGGCGCTGCTCCGGCGTCAGCAGGGCCAGCAATTGCTGCTCCAGCCGCGCCTGCTGCAGGCTGATCTGCGCCATGGCTTGCGCCGCCGTGTTCGCCAAAACGCCGGCCCTGGCATCGTCGTAGGCGCTGGAAGCGGCCAGTTCACGCAGCTGCTCATGGGCCTTGAAGGCGATTTTGTGCTGCTCCCGCAGCAAGGGCGCCTGGGCATGAGTGGCGGCAAAGACCTTGTCCTGCTGCGCTTCGCTCAGCACGATGCCGTGCAGGAATGGCGGCAAGCCCGGTCCGCCGCCCGGGCCGTGGCCAAAAGCGGGCGGCGGAGTGCCGCGCGCGGGCGCCTGCTGGGCCAGGGCCATCAGCGGCATGCTGCAGGCGCACAGCAGCAACAGGGATACGGCAATACTCAGGTGTTTCATGGGGCGATCCTTTCATGACGGTCAGACCCGATTGTCGGCGCCCGGCATGTAAAGCAACGTCAGGGCCGCGTAAAAGCGGGTAAAGGACTGTCAGCAGGCATGTGGCCGGCGCGATGTAAAAGCGGGTAAAAACGGCCTGAACAACCGTGTTTGACTGCTATCATCGGGCGATATCCACCGAAAAAAGCGCAGGCATGAGCAAGGTATTGTTAATAGACGACGATGTGGAACTGGTCGGCATGTTCCAGGAGTACCTGACGCAGGAAGGTTTCGACGCCAAGGCCGTGCATGACGGCGACAGCGGCGCGGCCGAAGCGCTGACGGGCCTGTACGCCATCGCCGTCCTCGACGTCATGATGCCGCGCATGAATGGCCTGGAAACCCTGCGCCGCATCCGCGCCGGCAGCAACCTGCCCATCCTGATGCTGACGGCGCGCGGCGACGACACGGACCGCATCGTCGGCCTGGAGCTGGGCGCCGACGACTACGTGACCAAGCCGTGCACGCCGCGCGAGCTGACGGCGCGCATCCGCGCCATCCTGCGCCGTTCGCAGGCGGCGCCGCCCGACGCGTCGGGCCTGGCGCCGCTGGCCGTGGGGCAACTGACGATGTGGCCGGAACAGCGGCGCGCCGCCTGGGCCGGCGCGCACCTGGAGCTGACGAGCACGGAATTCAACCTGCTGGAAGTGCTGGTGCGCCATGCGGGCAAGCCCGTGAGCAAGAATCAATTGTCCGAACTGGGTCTGGGCCGGCCCATGGCCCGCTTCGACCGCAATATCGACGTGCACTTGAGCAGCCTGCGCCGCAAGCTGGGCAGCCTGGCCGACGGCCGCTCCTGCCTGCAGACCGTGTACCGGCTCGGCTACCAGCTGATCAAGGAGTAAGCGTGGGCCGCTTGTTCTGGAAGTTTTTTCTGTGCATCATGCTGGCGCAAGTGACGGCCACCATCGGCATCGGCGGCACGTTCTGGCTGAAGAACCGGGCGGCCATGCAGGACCGCGCGCTCGACATCGACACCAGCCCGCCCGCGCAAATGATCATCGAAGCGGCCAGCGCCACCCTGGAAGCGGGCGGCAGCGTGGCCTTGCGGCAATTCCTGGGCAAGCTCGAACGCATGCGCGTGTTTGCCGTCGATGCGCGCGGGCACGAGTTGATGGGCCGCACTGTCCACCCCGCCATGCTGGCCAAGGCGCGCGCCATGCTGGTGGAGCAAAAACAGCCCCATCCCGTCGTGCGCACGGTCACCGGCAGCGACGGCCAGCGCTATCTGCTGTTCCTGCCCTCGTCCGAACGCTTCCGCAATGCCGAGGCGGGCGCCGCGCGCGACACCCTCAACGCCGTCAGCCTCAGCGGTCCGCGCGCCATGGGACCGGGGCCACGCCCCGGGGAAGCGGGCGCGCCGCCGCCACGCGGCCAATTCGGCCGCGGCCAGCCACCGCGCATGGACACGCCCTACCGCACCTTCATCCCCCTCACGGCCGCCATCGCCGCCAGCCTGCTGTTCTCTTTCCTGCTGGCCTGGTATTTTGCGCGCCCCATCCGCGACCTGCGCCAGGCCTTCGAAGCGGCCTCGCATGGCGACCTGGCGCCGCGCTTTCACGCCAGCGGCAAGCGCGGCGACGAATTGACGGACCTGGGCCGCGATTTCGACCGCATGACGGGCCGTTTGCGCAATCTCATGGAGAGCCAGACGCGTTTGCTGCATGATGTGTCGCATGAACTGCGCTCGCCGCTGGCGCGCCTGCAGGCCGCCATCGGCCTGGCCCACCAGCAGCCCGAGAAGATGGACGCCTCGCTGGAACGCATCGAGCGCGAAAGCGAACGCATGGACAAGCTGATCGGCGAGCTGCTGACCTTGTCGCGGCTGGAAGCGGGCGCCGGCTCGCCCCTCAGCGAAGACGTCGGCATCGCCGACCTGCTGCACGACATCATGGAAGACGCCCGCTACGAAGCGAAGGCGCGCCAGGTGGCGATCGCCGTGACGGGCGATGCGGCCATCGCCGACGCCGCCGTCACGGGCCGGCCGGAACTGCTGGCGCGCGCCGTGGAAAACGTCGTGCGCAACGCCGTCAAGCACAGCCCCGACGGCGGCACGGTGGAAGTGGCCTTGTCGCGCTTGCACGACGGCAAGCAGGAACGGGCGCGCATCGCCGTGCTGGACCGGGGGCCAGGCGTGGCCATGGCCGACCTGGTCCGCATTTTCGAACCGTTCTTCCGCGCCAGCCATACCCAGCACAGCACGGATGGCCACGGCCTGGGCCTGGCCATCGCCCGGCACGTGATCGGCGCCCATGGCGGCAGCATCGCCGCGAGCCGGCGCGAAGGCGGCGGACTGTGCGTGACCATGCTGCTGCCCGTGAAAACGCCAGGCTGACCTTCCGGCGAGCCTGGCGCGCTAAGTAATCCCCAATAAATTATTGTGTTTTCTGACTTCCATAACCGGCGCTGTGCGGTGTTGTCCGCAGCTAGCAGTGCTCGCACTGCGTCGCTGCAGGCGCCTTGCACAGCATCCGGTTCTGTTCGTCATAAATTCACAATATTTTCCCGAGGATTACTTAGTGCCCGAGACCCTGTCAGGCCTGGGTATCGATGATGCTGCCCAGCGTGGACAAGCTGGACCTGGCCGGACCCGTCGCCGTATCGGCGCTGCCGGCCGGCGGCGCATCCTGTTGCGCCGCCTGCTGCGCCGCTGCCGCCTGTAACTGGGCAATTTGCGCCTGCAAGGCCTGGATCTGCTGCGCCAGCTGCTGCTGCAGCTTTTGCGACGCCTCCGTCTGCTCGCCCTTCTGCGACTCCGTCAACTGCTTTTGCGCCGCCGTGATCTGCTTTTGCAGCGCCGCGATCTGCGCGCTGCTGCCCGAACTGCCGCCAGTGGCCGCGCTGACCGCGCCGCCGGAACCGATTGCCGCTACCATGTTGCCTCCCTGATCATTCACTACCTTATTATCGGCGCGCAAGGTACTGCATTCAGGGCGGCAAGTGTAAAGGCGGGTAAAGGCGGGTAAAGGCGCATAAGGCGTAAAGGGCGGGAAAGATGCCGCGCACGCAATCCGATTGCACGTCAGCAAGAAAAACTGGCACACTGGCATGTCCTGCCCTGACCACGATCAATGATGATGACGCCCCTGCTGCCCGCCCTGCCCGAGCTCGTCCTGCGCCAGCGCTGCGGCGTCATCGAGTTTCCCGTCCACCACATGCGCGGCGGCACCTCGACCGGGCTGGTGCTGCATGCGGCGGCCGTCCCGCCCGACCCGGCCCTGCGCGAGGAATTGCTGCGCCATCTGATGGGTGTGCCGCAATCCGGCCAGTTGCCCGGCAACCGGCAGATCACGGGCCTGGGACGGGGCGCGCCCACCAGCAACAAGGTCTTCCTCGCCGAAGTCGAGCAGCATGCGGGCCAGCCGCGCCTCGTCAGCACCCTGGCGCAGCTGGCGGGCGGCCATGCGGCCATCGACTGGAGCGTGAATTGCGGCAATATGTCGTCCGCCCTGCAATTGTGGGGGCTGGACTGCGGCGTGATCGAGGCGCTGGCCATCGGCGCGCACGCCATCGATATCCGCAACACCAACACGGGCGCCATCACCACCTCGCGCATGCGGCGCGAGCCGGACGGCAGCTTTACGGCCGCCGGCATTCCCGGCGTGCCCGGCAGTTTTCCCCGCGTGGACCTGTTCCTGCAGCAGCCCGTGGGCGCCAAGACGGGCAAATTATTGCCAACAGGGAATGTCCAGAATGTGGTGCACGGTTATGCGGTCTCTTGCGTGGACGTGGCCGTGCCCATGGTCATCGCGCCAGCTAGCCAGTTCGGCAAGACGGCGCAGGAAGCGATACGGGAACTGGAAGCGGACGCCGCCTTCATGGCCGCCATCCGCCAGGTGTGGAGCGCGGCGGGACTGCTAATGGGCTTGCGGGGCCGCGATGGCGAATTGATGACCCTGGAAGAGCTGGAACGCAGCGAAACCATCCCCAAATTCTGCATCGTGGGGCCTGCCGCGGGAGAGGGAAATATTGCTGTGCGATACTTTACGCCGCAGGCGGGCCACGCCTCGCTGGCCGTTTCGGGCGGCTGCTGCCTGGCGGCGGCCTGTTTGATCCCGGGCACGGTGGCGCACGGCCTGGCGCGCGGCGTCCAGCCTGTGGGCGAGGAAGACGCGGAGATCGCCGTGGGCATAGCCAACCCGGCCGGCATCCTCGACACCACCATCGTGGCGCGCCGGCAGGCGGCAACCGGCGACGCTGGCGACACGCTGGCCATCGGCAGCGCGGCCTACCGGCGCAGCGCGCAAATCCTGCTGCGCGGCCACGTCCCCCTGTACCAGGCGTCCGCCGCGCTGAAAGCGTGGCTGCTGAAGCAGATCTGAGGCAGGGCTGGCGCCCCGCCCGTTCAACACGTCATCAGGTTTTTGGCAGGGTCACGCCGACCTGGCCCTGGTATTTTCCGCCGCGGTCCTTGTACGAGGTTTCGCACACTTCATCGGACTCGAAGAACAGCACTTGCGCCACGCCTTCGTTGGCGTAGATTTTCGCCGGCAACGGCGTCGTGTTGGAAAACTCCAGGGTCACATAGCCTTCCCATTCCGGTTCGAACGGGGTGACGTTGACGATGATGCCGCAGCGGGCATAGGTGCTCTTGCCCAGGCAAATCGTCAAGACGTTGCGGGGAATGCGGAAATACTCCACGGTACGGGCCAGCGCGAACGAGTTCGGCGGGATGATGCAATAGCCCTTGCCGGACACGTCGACGAAGTTGTTCGCGTCAAAATCCTTGGGGTCGACAATGGTGGTGTTAATGTTGGTAAACAGCTTGAACTCGTCGGCGCAGCGGATGTCATAGCCATAGCTGGAGGTGCCGTAGGAAACGATGCGGTTGCCGTCGCGTTCCTTGACCTGGCCCGGTTCGAACGGCTCGATCATGCCCGTTGTTTCCGCCATGCGGCGTATCCATTTATCGCTTTTAATCGTCATCGCAGGGGTATCTTTCTAGAATATCGAATGGCTGGGGCGGCGCGCCAGGCGCAGGCGCGGCCCGGATGGCAGGATTTTACGCGAAAATCCGCCGCTGTTGGCCCCCATCCCCTGAAAATCCTTGGCGGATGGCTATTGTTTCGCCAGCAATGCCGTGATCATCTCGCGCACCACCTGCGCAGTCAGTTCAGGGTTTTCCATGGGAAACAGATGGCCGCCCGGCACCTGGCGGAAAAACTTGCCGACCAGCTTGCGCGTGGCCCTCAGGCCCGCCTGCCGGCATTCCACCGATTCCGTGCCGCCGATAAAGCCGATGGGCACGGGAAAACCATCCTTGACGAGGCTGCCGATATGGTGCGGCAGGCTGCGGTAGACATCCGTCTCCACTTCGCGCGTAAAGCGCAGCTGCACCCCTTCCGGATGGGGCGCCAGGCCGCTGTCGATATAGTCGCGCAAGACCTGCGGCGCCCAGATGGCGAACATGTCCTTGGCCGCGAAGTGTTCATACGCGGCCTGCGCGTCGGGCCACAGCTTGCGCCGCCGGGCGGAAAACCGCGAGGGGGAAAACCGCTCACCCAGCGCCGTGTTGCGCGCCAGGCGCACCAGCAAGGCGCGCCAGCCGGCCACCACGGGCGAATCGAGCAGGACGACGCAGCGCGCCAGGTCGGGCCGCTGCTTGGCCACCATCACGCTGAGCATGCCGCCCAGCGAATGGCCGACGAGGATCACGGGCGCGCTGTAGCGGCGCTCCAGGTCATCGATATACTCGCGCACCAGCTCGGGCCAGCCCGTGCTGACGGGATACTCGGGGTCGTGCGCATGCATGTCGAGCGCCTGCACGGCGTAGTGCCGGCCCAGCAAGCCGAACAGCTTGCGATAGGTGCCGGCAGGATAACTGTTGGCGTGGGCAAAGTGCAGCTGCGGGAGTGTCATCGTGGGGCTGTGCCGGTAAATGCGATGAACAATTGTAATGGCTTGCCGGCAAGACGAATCAGAGGAAGACCTCTAATTGCCGCCGCGCCCGGGCCACGCCGGGCACGAACGAGGCCAGCACCTCGCCCAGCTCGGCGTTGGAATCGACCACGCAAAAGGCGCCGTCGAACGCATGGTCGCGGTTCATGTGGTTGCGCACGATAATGCATTCCAGTCCCGCCGCATTGGCGGCCCGCAAGCCGCGCGGCGAGTCTTCCACGGCCACGCAATCGCCGGCGGCCAGGCCCAGGCGCTGCAAGCCCAGCTGGTAGCCGTCGGGCGCCGGCTTGCTGGCGCCGTACATCTCGCGCGTCAGCACGAAGTCAAAATGATTCAATAGGCCCGTGGCCGCATGGCTGATGCGGAAATGCTCTTCGTAGGCGCTGGTGACGACGCCCATGGCCACGTGCGGGCGCAGCGCCGCCAGCACCGGTGCGATGCCGGGCATGGCCAGCTGGCGCGCCTGGCGCAGCCGTGCGGCAAACAGTTGCTTGCGTTCGGCCCGCAGGCGCTCGACCAGCTCGATGCTGTGCCCCTGCCCCAGCAGCACATGCCAGGCGCCGTAGTTATTGTCCAGGAACCAGTCAAAGAATTGCTTAGGAGTCAATTCTATTCCGTAGGGCAAGAGCAAGTCGCGGTTCGCTTCATAAAACAGCTGCTCGGTATCGACCAGCACGCCATCATTGTCCCACAGCACGCCCTGGATGGTTTTCATGGCTTGTTGTCGTTCAGAAACTTACTTGAAGAAAATGTCGTAGGACAACTTCACGATCAGCAACACCAGCAGCACGAGGAAGAGGATGCGCACGAAGGCGGCGCCGCGGCGCACGGCGATCCAGGTACCCGTCAGCGCGCCCAGGATGTTGCACACGGCCATGGGCGCCGCCACCGCATACACGACGTGGCCGGCGGGAATGAAGAAAGCCAGCGCGGCCACATTGGTGGCGATATTCACCAGCTTCGAGCAGGCCGAGGCGAGGATGAAATCGAAGCCGAAGACGCGGATGAACAGGAAAATCAGAAAGCTGCCCGTGCCCGGTCCGAACAGGCCGTCATAAAAGCCGATGGCGCCGCCGATGACGATGGCCAGGATGCGCTCACGGGGGCCGATGGGGCGCGCTTCGCGCGTCGTGCCGAAATCCTTCTTGATGAAGGTGTAAATCGCCATGATGATGATCAACACCAGCACCATGGGGCGCACCACCTGCTGCGGCACGTAGGACACGGCGGCCGCGCCGATGAAGGACATGACGAAGGCGCTGGCCACGGCGGGCAGCACCAGCAGCCAGGGGATATGCACCTTGCCGACAAAGGAGCGGGCGGCAAACGTGGTGCCGCAGGCGGACGCCAGCTTGTTCGTGCCCAGCAAGGAGGTCGAGGCCATGTTCGGCATCAGGTTGAACAGGGCCGGCAGCTGTATCAGCCCGCCCCCGCCCACGGCGGCATCGATCAGGCCGGCAAAGAAGGCAAATAAACACAGCAGCGAAATGGTCAGCATGGCAGGCAATGGGGAATGGGCGACAGCGGCAGTATAGGCGCCAGTCACTTTTTCGGATGCAACTTCAAATTGCGGAAAACGCAATCTGGCGTAACGCTTGACGGAATGCGCCCCATGCGGTCTACTGGCCTCTTTTGCCGGGAGTCACCGATGTCGATGAAGCTGATGTGGGAAATCCGCGCCTTTTGCACCGTGGTGGAAAAGCGCAGCTTCATCCACGCGGCGCGCATGCTGGGACGCTCGCCGTCGGCCGTCACGCGCGCCATCCAGTTCCTCGAAGACGCCATCGGCGCCGAGCTGATCCTGCGCACGCAAAAGCAGTTCACCCTGACGACGGCCGGCGAAACCTATTACGCGTCGGCCAGGCACTTGCTGGAAACGCAGGCCGAGGCGGAAGAGCAATTGGCCGAGCTGAGCAACTCGCCGCAAGGCTGGGTGCGCCTCTCGGCGCCGGAAATCCTCTCGCTGGGCTTCTTGCCGAAAGTGGTGGCGCAATTCTCGCGCGACTACCCGAACGTCTCCGTGGACATCCATTTTTCGGACAAATCCATCGACCCCATCCAGGAAAAGCTCGACTTTGCCATCCGCGGCGCCTTTCCCCAGTCCAGCGAGCTGATCGGCTATCCCCTGTGGAACTACCGCCGCTACATGTACGCCTCGCCCGACTATATAGAACGCATGGGTGCCCCCGACGAACCGGAAGAGCTGGCCGGCCACGACATCGTCATGCACTCGGCCCCCCGCATCCTGCGCGACTGGCATTTCGTTTCCACCGAGCGCAACGTGCGCTACCAGGTGCAACCGCGCTTCCGTTTTACTTCCGGCATCGCCACCTTCCAGGCCGCCCTGGAAGGCGCCGGCATCGTGCGCCTGGCCAGCTGGCTGGCGGAACCAGCCGTGGCCAGCGGCACGCTGCGCCGCGTCTGCACGGCCTACCGGCTGACCTCGTCAAAGGAGCTCGATCCCAGCATCCACGCCGTATATGGCACGTCGAGGATGGCCAAGGGGGCAAGGCTGTTTCTGGAGTATGTCAAGAAACGGGGGATGGAGATACCGGATGAGCGTTTGGCTTGATACCAAGTGTCAAGCCAAACCTTGCAAAAAGAGGTAAAAATTTCACCGTTGACGATAAATTAATATGAAATTTCGCAAAAGAAATATATTTCGGAATTTTCAACGACTTTATGGTTCGAACCAGTATCTCGGCCGGCTGGCCCGATACTGCGTTATCTTAATACGCTCCCCAAACGCCAGCACCACCGCCCCCGTCACATCCGTGCGCAGCCGCGCAATGCCCATGTCGCCATAGCGCGCATACACTTGCGGCTTCGGATGTTTGTAGCGGTTGCGGTGCCCGACCTGGAAAATCGCCAGGGCCGGATGGACGGCGTGCAGAAATGCCGGCGTCGACGAGGTGCCGCTGCCGTGGTGCGGCGCCAGCAGCACGTCGGCCGCCAGCTCGCCATCGGCCGAACGGGCCAGCAGCTGCGCCTCCTGCGCCGCCTCGATATCGCCGGCCAGCAAGATGGCATGCTGGCCGGCCGTGATCTTCACGGTGCAGCTGCGGGCGTTCGGTTTCAAACTGATGTCCATGTGGCTGGCGGGCAACGGATGCAGCATGGCGAAATGCACGCCATCCCAGGTCCAGCTTTGACCGGTCACGCAATGCAGATACGGACGCCGGGCTTGCCGCCGGGCTTCGACGGCCGGGTGGCCATCGAACAGCGACGAAGCCAGCCAGCCCACTTGCACGTTCTCCAGCAGAGAGATAGCGCCGCCCGCGTGATCGAGGTCGCTGTGCGAAATGATCACGCCATCGAGCTTGCTGATGCCGCGCGCGCGCAGATACGGCACGATGACACGGCTGGCGCCGTCGGAATCGAGACTGTAGGCGGGGCCCGTGTCGTACAGCAGTCGGTGATCGCGGGTTTCCACCAGTACGGCCATGCCTTGCCCCACATCAAAGGCCGTGATCCACATCTGGCCCGGCGGCGGGCTGGACGGCAAGGCCGTCAGCAAGGGAAGCCAGCCCAGCATACCGCCCCAGCGGTGCGGCCATCCGCGTGGCGCCAGCAGCCAGGCCGTGCCGAACAGTGCCCAGCAAAAACTCCACAGCGGCGGCGCGGGCGCCGTCCACACGGCAAAGCGGCGCGCGCCGAGCCAGTCCAGCACCTGCGCCAGCATCTGCACGATGGCGTGCGCCAGCAGCAACAGGCCATCGGACAGGGGCGCCGGCAACAGGCTGCCCGCCAAAGACAGGGGCGTGACGACGAGGCTGATGACGGGGATGGCCAGCGCATTGGCCACGGGGGACACGAGCGAGACTTGCGAAAACAGCAGCATGCTCAAAGGCACCAGTCCCACCGTCACCACGTATTGCGTATGCGCGCCCAGCGCCACGGCCGCGCGCAAGCGGCGCCAGCGGCTGGCGCTCTCCGGCAACGGCGCCGCCGTGCGGCCCGCCGTCGCGTACAGGATGGTGGCGACGGCGCCGAACGACAACCAGAAGCCGGGCCACAGCACGGCCCAGGGATCGAGCAGCACGACCACGCCCAGCGCCAGGCACAGGATATGGACGATGCTGGTGATGCGCCCCAGCCACAGGGCCAGCGCCACCACCAGCAACATATATAAAGTGCGCTGCGCGGGCACGCCGAAGCCGGCCAGCAGCACGTACAGGAACGCCGCCAGCGCGCCGGCCAGCGCCGCCACCTTTTGCGCCGGCAGCAGCAAGGGCAGTTGCCGGTCCGTAAAGAACGAGCGCCGCCACAGGGCGCCCGCGCCCAAGGCGAACAAGCCCGCGATCATGGTGATGTGCAGGCCGGAAATCGAAATCAAGTGGCTCACGCCCGTGCGGTTGAACACTTGCCAGTCCGACTGGGGAATGGCGCGCTGGTCGCCCACCACCAGCGCCACGATCACGCCCGCATACGGCTTGCCTTCCAGGCTGCGCACGATGCGCGCGCGCAAGGCTGCGCGGCTCGCTTCCACCACATTGCCGAAGGCGGGCACGAAGGCGGCCAGGCGCACGTTCGGCGTATCGGCACGCGGCTGCGGCCGCACATAGCCGGTGGCGCGCACGCCCTGCTCCAGCAGCCACGCCTCGTAATCGAAGCCCAGCGGGTTCGCGTTGCCATGCGGACGCTGCAGCCGCACCGTCAGCCGCCAGCGCTCGCCCGGCTGCACGTCGCCCACCGCGTTCGTCACTTCATCGCGAAAGCCCGCGTACCAGGACAGGGCGATCAAAGGCGGCACCTTCGCGCCAACTGCCTTCTCCACGGCAAAATTGAAGCGCACGCCCTGCTCGAAGCGGTACGGCAGGCTGGCGACGGTGCCGATGACGGTGATGTCCTGCCCCTCGTCGGCCAGCGCCAGCTGCGGCGCCATGGCGGCCTGGGCCAGCCAGGCGGCCCAGTAAAAGCCCAGTCCCACGCCAGCGCCAAGCGCGACAGCCGAGCGCCAGGCGGAACGCCAGCGCGCGCGGCAATGCGGCAGCCATGCCACCAGCAGCGCCGCGCCTGCGATCATCCACAGCAGCGCGCCCGCATGCGGCGGCAAGCTGGCCTGCGTCTGCAGCCAGGCGGCGCCCGCGGCGAAACCGAGTATCAGAAGGCGCATGGGCAGGATCGTCGCTCGACGCGAAAGGGACTCTCTCGGCTACTGTGATCGCTTTCCGCTCCTTGCCCTCTGATCTGGCGCAAGGGTGGCGTGGACAAGAACGCTCAAGCACGCCATCCGGCGCCAGGGCGCCACGACTTGGCGGGCCTCGCATGGCCCCACTGACAGCGGCAGAAAGCTATTTGCAGGACTTTCATCGCGCCAGCTTGGCGTACGAGCGCCGCGTTTGGCACGGGGTCGGAAGCCGGCTGAAGGGAATGACTCGATAGCCGTTTCGTAGAAGCGAAATTTGACGATATCGACGTGCCATGGACGCCCACGCTTGCCGAACCGTGGAGCGCCCTGGCGGACACCTGCGATATCGACCGCCTGGACGATGACGCCAGGCGGCGCGGCCCGTTCATGGAGACCGGAGCGCCGCTGCAAGCCGGTGACGGATTGATCGCCACCGGCTGGGGGCTAGGCGCCGTGCATGCGCATGCGGCCTGAACTGCCATCGGCGCCATGGCCTGCTGGCGTCAGCGGCAACAGGCTACGATAGTGGCTGCCGCGGCGCGCAGTATTGCTACCGTCAATTGCAGGATTGCTGGCATGCGGACCGCTCGGCGTTGCACTCTGCTTGAGCGGTACCGCCAGCGATGCAAGCCCGCCATTCGGCAGCGCAGGCGCTATAACAGCTGGCAAAGGCGGGCGTCGCAGTCACCGCCAGGCCGAGGCCTGACGCAAAAAGAAATGCAGCGAGTTTTTTATTCATGGAGGTCTCCCAAAATCGGACGGCTGATGAATCCCTGCGCGCGCCATCCTCTGACGCAGGGCCACATACACAGGTATGTCGGGTGGCATCGCGAGCTGGCGGTGCGTCAGCGCGAAATGGAAAATCCTGCGGCTGCCGGCGCATCCCGGAGCGCCTTCAAATCAAAGCCGTTCATATAAACGCGGTGTGCTCCAGCCGATAGCCAGAATAACGCCGCACGTCACCGTCAATTCCGGACCTTTAAAGACACGCCAGCATCTTTTCGCGAAATCTGAAGCCATGATCAGCTCATCATTATTTATTGTCAAGGCAATTCAATTCATGTCGCGCCATCGGATAATTCCTCCCGCAATGAAAAGCACGGGCGCCATACGCCAGCCATGCCGCTTTGCTCAATTTCAAATCAACAGTGCATGAATTGGCTGTCAGCCAGGCTGGCAGCGGTGGGCTCCATTGCAGTGCAGCAGTGGCACTCCTGGTTAGACGTGCGCACGAGAGCCAGTCCAACTTTGCACCTGGGAAAACAATCCGCACACCATGCAAATATCATCGCCATGGAATAAATAGAAACTTACTCTTTGTTATTGCCAGCATCACGACCATTAAAATTTCACGGTTAAATTAAACAGATAAAACAGACTTAATAAAAATACATTCACAAGCTTCCCAGCTGGATAGAAACACAGCAGGCAAAAAACGATAAACGCAAAACTGCCCGATATCGGTTTCCCATTTCGCGTTCAGGCAGCTTGATGCGCCGCACGGCGCAAGCGCCGCTGTCAATGCCAGCCAGTTGCTGGTCCGGCCCGGGGAATCATCGTTTTACAGATCAGCGCTCCAGCAACAGCCGCACCATGCTCCGGGGAAAAATCCTTGCACGGCGCACGGTATAATCGGCCTCGCTTATTTCCACACCCAGGCACGACATGACTTCCTCCGCACTTCCTCCCGACACTTCCACCGACCTTAGCGACAGCACCGAAGACAATAACGACGCCACCCTGGTCGCGGAACTGGGGGAGCTGGCCGAGCATGTCCGCCTGGTCAAGATGGAAGGCCGCGTCTTCGTGCGCTTTTCCGGCGCGGTCAAGGCGGGCCATCTGGTGGTGCCGTATGCGCTGGTGCCCGCACAGGGCGTGCTGGCGCGGCCGGCCAAGTGGCGCAAGATGGACCGCGAGACCAAGCTGGCCCTGGTGCGCGAGCGGGCCAGTGCGGCCGTCTTCGCGGAGCTGCGCCAGCACGTGATGGACTTCGTCGCCGATATCGCCGGCCTGAGCGAAGACGTCGACACGGACCCGATGGTCTTCCTGCACACGCTGGCCGACATGCAGACGTCGGAGCCGGCCGGCATGGTGTTCGACCGCATCCGCCAGCGCTTCCATCACGCCATCGAGCGCCAGCAGGAAGAGCAGCACGCGGCGCGCACGCGCCAGAGCATCAACCTGGCCGAGTATCCGGCCTCGTTCGAGATGGCGCGCCGCCTGCCGCGCCGCTTCATCGCCCTGCTGGGGCCCACGAACTCCGGCAAGACGCACCGCGCCATGGAAGCGCTGGTCAAGGCGAAAAGCGGCATCTACCTGGCGCCCTTGCGCCTGCTGGCCCTGGAAAACTACGAACGCCTGCAGGAAGCCGCGCCGCACGGCAAGCCGCTGGCCGTGAGCCTTGTCACGGGCGAGGAGCGCAGGGTCGTCGACGGCGCCACGCACGTGGCCAGCACGGTGGAAATGCTGGACACGAAAACCGTCGTCGAAGTGGCCGTCATCGATGAAATCCAGATGCTGGCAGACCCGGACCGGGGCGCCGCGTGGACGGCGGCCGTCTGCGGCGCGCCCGCCCACACCGTGTACCTGGTGGGGGCGCCGGAAGCGCGGCGCGCCATCGAGGCGCTGGCCGAGCGCCTGGACTGCCCGCTGGAAGTGCACGTCCTGAAACGCATGGCGCCCCTGTCGATGGAGCCGACGGCCGTGCGCAAGGTGCGCAACCTGCGCCGCGGCGACGCCGTCATCGCCTTTTCGCGCCGCGAAGTGCTGATGTGGCGCGACATGATCACGGAAACGGGATTGTCCGTGGCCACCGTCTACGGCAACCTGTCGCCCGAAGTGCGGCGCGCGCAGGCGCAGCGCTTCCGCGACGGCACGGCCGATATCGTCGTCGGCACGGACGCCCTGGCGATGGGCCTGAACATGCCGATCGCGCGCATCGTCATGACTACCTGTGTCAAGTACAACGGCCGCGAAGAGGAAGAGATTTCGGCCGCGCTGGCGCGCCAGATCGCCGGGCGCGCGGGCCGCTACGGCGTGCACGAGGAAGGCCTGGTGGCCGGCTACGACAACGAGACGCATGAAGTCATGCGCGCCCTGCTCAAGGAAAAGCTGCACCCGCTCAATACCAGCGGCTTCGCCGTGGCGCCCTCGCTCGAACACCTGCACCGCATTTCGTCGGTGACGGGCGAGCTGTCGCTTTCTAAACTGCTGCGCCGCTTCATCCACAATATCGACGTGCCGGACGGCTTCTTCTTCCCGCGCATCACGGAAGACCAGAAGGAGCGCGCCGTCTGGCTCGACACCCTGCCCCTGTCCGTGGCCGACAAATTTACCTTGTCGCTGGTGCCGATCTCGAGCAAGGTGCCGTCCCTGCAGACGGCGTGGGAGCACTGGGCGAAGAATCTGTCGCAGGGAAAGACCTCCACCCTGCGCCAGCACGCGTATGGCGGCGGCACGCAGAATCTGCAGCAGGTCGAAGACACCTGCCGCTACTATTCCGCGTATGCCTGGCTCAGCTACCGCCTGCCCGAATTCTTCCCCGATATCGCCGTGGCGCAGAACCTGTCGCGCGACGCCTCGGAACGGGTCGATGCCATTCTGCGCGCGCACAACGCGGCCTCGCGCGGACGGTCGAAGAAATTCAAATAGGCGTCAACTGACTGGCCAGAACCAGACCTCGCCGCAATCCCAGTAGCATTCGGTGCCGCACACCTTCACGCCGATGGACGGCAGCAGGATGTCGATATGCCCGCCCGCGCCGCCCAGGTAGCCGGGAATGCGGAAGAAGGCGACGACGCCCTGGCGCTGGCCGATGCCGGCGTTGGCCGCGTCGCGAGCGAATTTTTCGGGCGCGCCGAACATCGACGGACTGGCCAGCATGTGCGCCAGCCTGGCCTGTCCCGGTTCGATCAGCGCACCCTTGAACGGCCCCCTGCGAATCGCCATGCGCCCTTGCAGCCGGATGCCCGCCTTGATCAGGGCCAGGCTGACGCGGATGGCGCAGGTATTGGCAAAGCTGTCCTTGCCGATCAAATCGTCCCAGCCGATTTCGCCGAACAGGGCCGCCTGGTCGACGGCGGCCACGCTCGGGTAATGCTCGCGCAGCGTGATGAATGCAGGTTTCATGGCAGCCTCCCGTTGCTCCTGGTCGCCAGGGAGCATCAGGCCGATTGTAGGACGATGCGGCGGCCCCGCACTGAGCGAGGTCAAGCGTAGGTCGGCTTAGGCCAAAGGCCGCAGGCCGACGCCCCCCGTAATGCCAACCATGACGCCGGATCAGCGCCCGTTACGGCTTGCCCGGCGCCGCATAATGCAGCTTGAGCACCAGGCCATTATGGTCATCGGCCATGTAGATATCGCCGTCCTGGCCCTGCTTCACGTCGACGGGCGCGCCCCTGCCCTGCTTGCCCTTGCGCTCCCAGTTGCCGATCAACTCGACGGACTTGCCCAGCGGCGCGCCGGCCTTGTCGGGCAGCAGGGCCACCAGGCGGTGGCCGTTGCTGCGGTAGCCGTGGTAGCCGATGATCAGGCTGTTCCTGTACGGCTCCGGGAAGCGGCTGGCCGTGTAAAACGTCATGCCCAGCGGCGCGGCGTGGCCGGGCAGCAGCCGCTGCGGCGCCGCATATTGAGCGTCGCAAGCCGTCTTCGGATATTCGGGACTGGCGACATTGTCGTCGTAGCAGTACGGCCAGCCATAGTGCCGGTCGGCCTTGATCAGGTTCAGTTCTTCATGCGGCAGGTTCTCGTCGCTTTTCAGCTGCGGCATGGCCGCCTGGATGGCGTCGCGCGCATTTTCCGCCTGCCACAACTCGCCCGTGGCCGGATGGAAGGCCAGCGCCATCGAATTGCGCAAGCCGCGCGCGTGCGTGCGCCAGCTCGTCACCGTGCCTGCCGGCCAGGCCATCTTGTATTCGCGGATGGCGCCCAGCGCTTCCGGACCTTCCGCCGAAGGACAGGCCTTGGCCGGGTCCGGCGCCTTGCCATCGTTCTCGCAATGGTCGGTGCTCGAGCCCACGTTCACATACAGGTCGCCCTTGGGACTGAAGCGCATGTTCGTCAGCAGGTGCAAGCCCAGTCCCGGCAGGCGCGGCGTCTTCGCCGTGCCGCCGATGATGTCGGTGGTGGCGCGGCCCGGATCGCGCAGGTCGAAGCGGAAGATGCGTCCCACCTCGCCCACGTAGACCATGCCGTCCGGCCCCTGCACGATGCCGTTCGGGCGATCGAGCTTGTCGAGCAACAGCTTGCGCTCGTAGCCGGCGCCGGCCGCCTTGCGCTGCAGCAGCCACAATTTGCCCTGCTTCGGCGTCCATCCCGCCATGTCCGTGACGAGAATGTCGCCATTCGTCAGCGGCAGCACGCCGCGGGGGAACTTCAGGCCGTCGGCCAGCACGGCCACGCAAAAGCCGGCCGGCGTGGTGACGTCGAGGCGCGGCATGCCGTCGCACTGGGCATTGACGGCCGCCAGGATGGGAGTGGCGGCGCTGGCCAGGCAGGCTGCCAGGGCGCCCGCAAGCATTTTCTTGTTCATGGTCTCATTCCATCAAGGGTAATCGGGGCATCACGGCGCGCGCGTTGGCACTGGTGGCAGCCGCCACTTGCGCAATATCAAGGCCGCGCAGTTCGGCCAGCACGGCGCCGATGCGCGGCAATTCTTCAGGGCTGTTGCGGCCAGGGTGTATCCAGGCAGGGGAAATGTCGGGCGCGTCCGTCTCCAGCACGATGGCGTCCAGGGGCAATTCCGCGGCCAGGCGGCGTATCTGCAGCGCGCGCGTAAAGGTCATGGCGCCGCCGAAACCGAGCTTGAAACCGAGGTCGAGATAGCCTTGCGCCTGCTGGAAGCTGCCGTTGAACGCGTGCGCGATGCCGCCGTTCGGGCGGATCTGGCGCGCGTGCTTGAGGACGATGTCCTGCGAGCGGCGCACGTGGGCCAGCACGGGCAGGTCGAAGTCGCGGGCGATTTTCAGCTGCTCGCGCAAAAAATGCTCCTGCCTGGCGCGCATGGCCGGTTCGCACAGCATGGGAAGGAAGAAATCGAGGCCGATCTCGCCGATGGCCACAAAATTCGGGTCATGCATGGCCTGCGCCACGGCCTCGCGCAGGGCGAGCAAATCATCTTCCGTGGCCTGCGGCACGTAGATCGGGTGTATACCGAGCGCATAGCAGACGTTGGGCGCCGTTGCCGCCAGATCGCGCACGATGCTGAAATTGGCCCGTTCGACGGCGGGAACGACAATCATGCCCACGCCCTGCTGCTGCGCGCGCGCCGCCACCTGCGGCGATTCGCTGCCGAATTCGTGCGCGTCGAGGTGGCAGTGCGTGTCGATCCACGGCATGGCTAGTCCCCCTAGTATTGGTACGGCTGCAGCCCTTCGTCCGTCAGGCGCAGCACGCGGTCGCAGCGCCTGGCCAGCTCGATATCGTGCGTGACAATGACGAAGGCCGTGCCCAGGGTGCGCGACAGTTCCAGCATCAGGTCGAAAATCTGTTCAGCCGTGGCGTGATCGAGGTTGCCCGTCGGTTCATCGGCCAGCACGCAGGCCGGCTGCGTGACGAGGGCGCGGGCCAGGGCCACGCGCTGGCGCTCGCCGCCCGACAATTCGCCCGGCGTGTGCGTGACGCGCTTGGCCAGGTTCACGCGCGCGAGGATCTGCTGCGCCAGCTCGGTGGCGGGCGCGCGCTTCATGCGCCGTATCATCAAAGGCATGGCGACGTTGTCGAGCGCGGAAAACTCGGGCAGCAGGTGGTGGAACTGGTAGACGAAGCCCAGCGAGGCGTTGCGCAAGTCGCCGCGCGCCTTTTCGCTGAGGGTGGCGAAATCCTTGCCCAGCAGGGTCACCTTGCCGCTGGTGGGCGTATCGAGGCCGCCCAGCAGGTGCAGCAGGGTCGATTTGCCGGAGCCGGAGGCGCCGACGATGGCGACGCGCTCGCCGCGGTGCACGTCGATATCGATGCCGGCCAGCACCTGCACCTTGTAGCTGCCCTGCGTGAAAGTCTTGCCCAGGCCACGGCAGCTAAGGACGGCGGAATCGGCGGCAGCGCCGTTGGCGGCAGGTTTGTTCAGATCGGTCATGGTCATAGTCAGTGGTTTATTCATAGCGCAGGGCTTCCGCAGGTTTGACGCGGGCGGCCCACCAGCTTGGGTACAGGGTCGCCAAGAAGGCGAGAATCACGGCCAGCACGCCGATCTTCGCGACGTCGGGCCAGCGCAGGTCGGACGGCACGGTGCTGATGAAGTAAATGTCCTTGGAGAGGAACTGCACGCCCAGCAGGTGCTCGATGAAGGGCACGATGACGTCGATGTTCATGGCCACCAGCACGCCGCCGCCCACGCCCAGGATCGTGCCCAGGATGCCCACCAGCGCGCCCTGGATCATGAAGATCTTCATGATGGAACGGGGCGAGGCGCCCAGGGTGCGCAAAATCGCGATATCGGCCTGCTTGTCCGTCACCGTCATCACCAGCGTCGACACGAGGTTGAAGGCCGCCACGGCGATGATCAGAGTCAGGATGATGAACATCATGCGTTTTTCCGTCTGCACGGCGGCGAACCAGTTGGCGTTCAGCTTGGACCAGTCGCGCAGCCACAGGTCGCCCGGCATGGTTTTCTTCAGTTCCGCCGCCACTTGCGGCGCCTGGTTCATGTCGGCCAGGCGCAAACGCAGGCCGGACGGGCCATCGAGGCGCAGCAGGCGCTGGCCGTCTTCGATATTGATGAAGGCCAGGCCGGCGTCGAATTCATTGTGGCCCGCCTGGAAGATGCCGCTGACGGTGAAGCTGCGCATGCGCGGCAGCACGCCGGCCGGCGTGACCTGGCCCTGGGCCAGCATCAGCGTGACTTTTTCGCCGAGGTTGACGCGCAAGGCGCGCGCCAGCTCGATGCCCAGCACGATATTGAAGGTGCCCGGCTGCAGGGCCTTGAAGCTGCCCATGCGCGTCTGGCCGGCCACGTCGGACACGTTCGGCTCCTCCTCGGGCAGCACGCCGCGCACGATGGCCGGGCGCAGCGCGTCGTCGCGCAGCAGCATGCCCTGCGTTTCCACAAACGGCGCGGCGCCCTTCACGGCCGGATTCTTGAAGGCTTGCGCCGCCTCCGCGCGCCAGTCGGGCATGCTGCCGCTGTTGTCGAACACTTCCACGTGGGCCAGCACGGACAGCATGCGGTCCGTCACTTCCTTCTGGAAGCCGTTCATCACGGACAGCACGACGATCAGCGCCGCCACGCCCAGGCCGATGCCGGCCATGGAAATGAGCGAGATGAAGGAGATAAAACTGTTGCGGCCACTGCGCTTGCCGGCCCGCGTGTAACGCAGGCCGACCAGCCATTCGAAGGGCAAATTCTTGAAAATACTCATTATTCAGGCGGTCTTTATCGTTTCTTGATGTGTTATTCGTAGCGCAGCGCCTCGGCCGGCTTGACTCTGGCGGCGCGCCAGCTCGGGTAGATGGTGGCCACCAGCGCCAGGCCAAAGGCGATCAGGCCGATCTGCGCCACGTCGAGCCAATGCACGTCCGACGGAACGGCGCTGATCTGGTAGATTTCCTTGGAAATGAAGTGCAGGCCGAAGATGCCTTCGATGAAGGGCACGATGACGCCCACGTTCAGCGCCAGCACGACGCCGCCGATCACGCCCAGGGCACTCCCCAGCAAGCCCACCAGCGCGCCCTGGATCATGAATATCTTCATGATGGAGAACGGCGAGGCGCCCAGGGTGCGCAAAATGGCGATGTCGGCCTGCTTGTCGGTCACCGACATGACCAAGGTCGAGACGAGGTTGAACGCGGCCACGGCGATGATCATGCTGAGGATGATGAACATCATGTTCTTCTGGCTTTGCACCAGCGCATACCAGCTGGCGCTGGCGCGCGACCAGTCGCGCATCCACAGCTGGCCCGGCATCGAGGCCTTCAGTTCGCGCGCCACCTGCGGCGCCTGGTTCATGTCATGCAGGCGCAGACGCAGGCCGGACGGGCCGTCAAGCTGCAGCAGCTGCTGCGCGTCCTGCATGTTGACGAAGGCCAGGCTGGCGTCAAGTTCGTTATGACCTGCCTCAAAGATGCCCGATACCTTGAGCGCGCGCATGCGCGGCATGACGATGCCGTTGGCCGGATCGCCCGCCCTTGGCTCGCGCTCGAGCATCAGGGTGACGTTCTGCCCCACCTGCACGCCAAGCGCCCTGGCCAGATCGATGCCCAGCACGATGTTGTACGAGCCTGGCGTGAGATCCTTGAAACTGCCCTGTTTCATCTGGGCGGCCACGCTGGAGACGGTCGCTTCCTGCTGCGGCAGCACGCCGCGCACGACGGACGGACGCATGGTTTCGTCATTGAGCAGCATGCCCTGGGTTTCCACGAAGGGCGACACGGCTTTCACTTGCGGATTGGCGTAGGCGGCGCGCTCCTGCGCCTGCCAGTTCGGCATGGAGCCGCTGGTGTCGAACACCTCGACGTGGGCCAGCACCGACATCAAACGGTCGGTGACCTCCTTCTGGAAGCCGTTCATGACGGAGAGGACGACGATCAGGGCGGCCACGCCCAGGCCGATGCCGGCCACGGAAATGAGGGAAATGAAGGAAATGAAGCTGTTGCGGCCACTGCGTTTCCCGGCGCGCGTATAGCGCACGCCGACCTGCCACTCAAAGGGAAATTGTTTGATGATGCTCATGCGCTCCCGCGACAACGATGATATGCGAGCGCGCAGTGTGCCACATAATGGGCATTTCATGCATCAACTCTGCGTGAAACAGCGCACCGCCGCCCTATTTTGCCTCCTGCGCCAGGCCGAAAGCGCGCAACAGCTGCCCCGCCAGCGCATATTGCCGCATCTGCGCCAGGGTCAGGCGATGCAGCTGGTCGATGCGCCGCTGCTGTATCGTGAAGTAGCTGTCGCGCGTCTGGATGACCTGCTGCAGGTTGCGCCGGCCCGCCTCGTACTGGATGGTCCCGCCGCGCACGACGAAGGCCATCTTCCTTTCCTGCTCGTCGAGCAGGGCCAGGGTGCGCTGCGCATTGGCGATGCGCGGCAGCATGCTGGCCAGGTCGGCGCGCGTGCCCTGCTCGGCGCGCGCCACGTCCGCCTCGGCCGCCTGGGCGCGGCTGACGCTCTCGTCGCGCTGCGCCAGGCTGCCGCCGCCGAGCGGGATTTCCCAGCTCACGCCCACAGACCAGCCCCGCTGCTGGATGGTCGACGGCGGCGGCGTGGTCTTGTTATTGAGCAGATGGCTGACGTTCAGGTCCACTTTTGGCGCCAGGGTGGCCGCCACGCCGCGCACGCGCAGCCGCGCCGCGGCCGCCCGCTCGCGCGCGGCGCGCAACTGCGCCTGCTGCGTGTCGGCATTCTCCAGCGCCTGCGCCGGCAGCGGCGCGAAGGCGAAATCGGCAAACTGCGCCACCGGTTCGAAGGCCAGCGCCTCGAGCTTGATGCGCGCCGCCTGCTGGTCCGTCAGCAGGCCGTCGTGCACCAGTTCCGCGTCCAGCTGCGAACTTTGCGCCAGTTCACGGTCCACTTCCGACGCTTTGCCCAGTTCCGCCTGGCGCGTCACCTGCCGCACCAGCTGCGTCACGTCGCGCAGGCGTTCCTGCGACTGCTGCAGGCTGCGTTCCAGGCGCTGCATGTTGAAATACGCTTCGGCCAGCTTTTCCGCGCTTTCCGCGCGCGCCCGCTCCGCGTCGAAGGCGGCGCCCGCCGTGTCGCGCTCGGCCGCATCGAGTTCGGCGCGGTCGGCGCCGCCGTTGTACACGTTCCAGCGCACGCTCGCTTCCACCTGGTGCGTGCGGCGCTCGACCTCCACGGTGCCATCGAGGTCGGTGCTGCGCCCCCGCGTCGCCTGCAGCGCCGCGGTCGGCAACAGGCGCGAACGGGCCTGCCTGTAGCGCGCCTCGGTGGCGGCCAGCGCCGCCTGCGCCGCAATCACCTGCGGATCGCGCGGCACGGCGCGCGCCAGCAAGGCGGGCAAGCCGCGCGCGGACTGGACGGATAGCGTGCCGGGAATCTGCGCCTGCGCCGCCATGCCGGCGCACGCCAGCATGATAAAGATCAGGAAGGCACGCATCACCGCTCCTGCAGGGAAGACTGCAAGCCGCGCAGCACGGGCTTGAAGACATATTGCAGCACCGAGCGGCGCCCCGTCAGGATGCCCACGTCGACCGGCATGCCTGGCGTCACCGGCAGCACCTTGCCGTGCGCCGTCAGCTGGCGGCGGTCGGTGCTCAGCTGCACCTCGAAATACGGTTCGTTGCGCTCGTCGGGAATCGCGTCCGCCCCCACGCGCACCACCTGCGCCTGCATGCGGCCATAGGTGGTGGCGTCGTACGCCAGCACGTTCGCCGACGCGCTCTGCCCCACATGGATGAAACCGATGTCCGACGGCTTGACGCGCACGGAGATCAGCATTTCCGAGTCGGCCGGCACGATTTCCAGGATAGGTTTACCCGGCTGCGCCACGCCGCCGACGGTGGCCACCAGCACGCGGTTGACGACGCCGTCGACGGGCGCCGTCACGTCGCGCCGGTTCACCTGGTCCTGCTGGCCTTTCACGGTGCTGGCCAGGGCGCCGGCCTTGGTTTCATACTCGCTGCGCTGCGCGCCCCACTGGCCGCGCATGCGCGCTTCCACTTCGCCCGCCTGCGCCTGCGCCTCGGCCAGGGTGGCCGTCAGGCGCGGCATGGAGGCGCGCAGGCTGTCGAGCTCCGTGCGCTGCTGCTGCACGCGCTGCTGCGCATTCAGGTAGTCGCCGCGCGAACCGGCGCCCTCCTTGAACAGGCGCTCCTCGATGGACAGGCTTTCCAGGGCGATTCTCAAGCCCGCGTCCAGCTGGGCGATGCGGCTGTGCGCCTCGGCCAGCTCGCCGCGGCGGCGCGTCACGCCTTCGCGCGCGGCAGCCGTGGCCGACGCGAATTCGCGCTGGCCATCGCGCCACAGCTGCGTTTCCTTGGCGATCAGCTCGGGCGCCTCTTTCTGCCATTCCGGCGCAAACTGGGGCATGCCGCCGGACAGCAGCGCATCGAGGCGCGCCCTGCCCGCCAGCGCGGCCAGGCGGTTTTGCACGCTGGCGCCCAGGTTGGCCTCGTACTGGGCCGTATCCAGGCGCAGCAGCAAGTCGCCGCGGCGCACGCGCTGGCCCGGTTTCACCAGCATTTCACGCACGATGCCCCCTTCCAGGCTTTGCACTTCCTGCAGGTGCGATGGCGGCGTGATGGCGCCGCGGCCGTTCACGGACACGTCGAGCCGGGCGAATGCGGCCCAGGCCAGCGCCAGCACCAGCAATACGGCGACCAGGGCCAGCATGCGCATGACGATGGTCCGCGGTTCGCGTTCCGGGTCCGGGTGGGCCGCCGGCAGCGGGCGGGCATTCGCGGCGCTCATGCTGTGGCTCCCTGTGCCACGGCGGCAGTGGCCGCGGCAGGCCTGGCCGCCTGGCTGTTCAATGCGCGCATGACGTCGTCGCGCGGGCCGTCGGCCACGATGCGCCCCTTGTCGAAGACGATCAGGCGGTCCACCAGCGCCAGCATGGCCGTGCGGTGCGTCACGAGCACGATGGTCGTCTCTTTTAAGGTACGCAGGCGGCCGATCAGCCGCTGCTCGGTGGCCGGGTCGAACATGCTGCTCGGCTCATCGAGCAGCAGCATCGGCGGTCTTGCCAGCAAGGCGCGGGCCATGGCCACGGCCTGCCGCTGGCCGCCCGACAGGCGCTCGCCCCGCTCACCCACTTCCGTCGCCACGCCGTTGGGCAGCTGGGTGATGATGTCGTCGAGGCAGGCCAGGCGGATGGCGTCGAGCAGGCTGGCGTCGTCGGGCTGGCTGCGTCCCAGTTCGATGTTTTCGCGCAGCGTGCCGTGGAACAGGGTCACGTCCTGCGGCACGTAGCCGATCTGGCGGCGCAGGCTCAGGGGGTCCAGCTGGGTGCTGGCCAGGTCGTCGAACAGCACGCTGCCGCTCTGCGGGCCGTACTGGTTCAGCAGCAATCGCAGCAAGGTGCTCTTGCCGGAACCGAGCTTGCCGATCACGCCGACCCGCTCGCCGGGGCGGATGTGCAGGTTGAGCTTATCGAGCAGCGGCGGCGAATTCGGGTAGGCAAAACCCACGTCGCGAAATTCGATGTGCCCGGACAGGGGCGGCGCCTGCAGGCTGGCCGCGTCGTCATCGGTCGGCGCTTCCATGATCTTGTTGAGCGCGTGATACGACAGCTTGGTCTGCTCCCAGCGCATGATCAGGCCCGCGATCTGGCTCACGGGCGCCAGGGCGCGGCCCGTCAGCATGCTCACGGCGATGATCTGGCCCAGGGTCAGCAGGTGTTCGCCCATCAGCAAGGCGCCCGTGGCCACCACGGCCACGCCGGACAGGGCCAGCACGGCCGTGTTGATGTAGTTGACCCGGCTGACGATTTCGCGCGTCTCGACGCTGTTGGCGGCGATGGCCACCGTCAGGCTTTCCCATTTGCGCCGGCTCCACGCTTCGGCGCCCAGCGCCTTGATGGTGTCGAGGCCATTCATGGTTTCAAACAGGTGCGCCGTGCGCTGCGCGCTTTCCTGCATCGAGGCGGCCACGTGGCGCGCCAGGGCCGCGCGCGAGGCGAAGGCGACGAGCAGCAGGATGGGGATGACTGCCAGGGGCACGAGCACGAGCCAGCCGCCGACCAGGGCGATCACCAGCAGGAACAGCAGCAAAAAGGGCAGGTCGCCCAGGGTCGTCAGGGTCGTGGAGGCGAAGAATTCGCGCACGGATTCGAAATCGCGCACGGTATTGGCCAAAGTCCCCCCCGAGGCGGGCCGGCTGGCCGCGCGCAGGCGCAGGCACTGGGCGAAGATGTCCGACGACAGCGCCACGTCCATGCGGCGCGACGCCGTTTCCACCAGTTCGCCGCGCAGCAGGCGCATGGCCAGCTCGAAGCCCGTCAGCGCCACCACGGCGATCGTCAGCACCCACAGGCTGGACGTGGCATTGTTCGGAATCACGCGGTCATATACGGCCATCGCATAGAACGGCACCAGCGCGCCGATGATGTTGAGCACCAGGGTGCCCAGCAAGGCCCAGCGGAAGATCCAGCGGTTGCGGTTGAAAACATCCCAGAACCAGCGGCCCGCCGCCGGCATACTGTAGAGCAAGCTGCGCTGGTCGAAGAACATCACGGGCCGCACGGCCACCCAGCGTCCATCGGGCACTTCCCGCGCCAGCGCGGCGGCGTCAAACCAGGCACTGCCTTCGATGCCGGGCACATGGCATTCATATTTACCATCGGCAATGGTCAGCACCGCCAGCGCCTGCCCTTCCCCGTTGAGCAGCAAGGCCGGCATTTCCGTGGGGCGGCGTGGCTTATCTACCGGCAACGCGGTGCCGGCCAGGCTGGCTTGCGCCAGCGCCTGCGCGAGGAAGTCGGCGGCGGCCGTGCCGGCCTGGGCCGCCACGCTCGCGCGCAGGCGCTCGGCCTGCACGGTCACGCCGAAAAAGCGCGCGAGGAAGACGATGGCCTCGGCGATGGCATCGCTGGACATGCCGGCGGAAGCGGTGGAGGTGTCAAGGGGTGGGGTCATGATGGATTCACAATAAAACACTGCGGCGCGCCGGTCGGGCGCGCCGCAGCGGGAACGCTATCGCTTGCGCGATGAGCGCTGATTAATGAGTAATAATTAAGTCAGCGCGGAAGCGCCCTTGCGGCGGCGCGCCATGAAGCCCAGCAAGCCCAGGCCCGCGACCAGCATGGCCCAGGTCTGCGCTTCCGGCACCGGCGACACGGCCAGCAGGGTTTGCGAAGCCGGGTTGACGCTTGTCAAGCTCGTGTAGTTGTACAGGTTCTGGATGACGCCATTGCCCGTGGCCACGCCCAGCATGGTGTTGGCCTGGCTGACGACGGCATTGCTCAGGTTTTTGAAGCGCAGGTCGCCCGTCAGCAAGTTCGTGTTGTCGTTATTCAATTCCCACAGGGCCAGCTGGAAGGCGGCGGCGCTGTTGGCGCTGGTCGACACGGTCGCGACGGACGAGGCGTAGTAGCCCTCGTACAGGCGCTTGACGGCATCGCTGGCGGCGAAAGCGCCGCTGCTGTAGCTGTTCGACGTGTTGCTCAGCGCGACATGGGGATCGAGGCAAAACGCCAGGAAGGTATTGCTGTCGTACTTGACCTCCCACAAGGTCGGCGAGATGGCGCTGCCCGGGCCGAAAGCGCCGCCGGCAGCCGTAAACAGGCTGACGCTGTGCGAATCGACGACTTGCAGGTTGGACGCCGCCAGGGCGCCGCCGCTGGCCAGGGCGAAGGCGGCTGCGGCGATGGCGCCGCGGACGAACAGATGCATGGATTGTTTCATGGTGGTTTCCCTATTTCTATTATCAAGTGTGGAACAAGCGTGGAAAAACGCCGGCGCCCCGTGACGGGCGCGCCGGTGCGGCATTGCCGGGCAGGCTCATGGCCCGGCAAGGGACATCAGGCAGCCATTTCCTGGGGCTGAGCCGTTGCGTGGGCCATGGCGCGGCGCAGGAGGTCGGCCATGTCGCACTGGGCCTGGACTTCCGCGGCGGGGGCAGCGGCGGCCGGCGCGGCGGCGACGGTGCTCACCGTGCCATCCTGGCCCAGCACCACGTCGAGCGTGCTGTCGTCGCGCAGCAGGTCGGCCATGCTGGGCAGATGCACGCCGGCGGCGGCCGCATCCTTGGCGTCGACATTGAAATACACGTCCGTCATGTCGACCGTCTTGCCGTCGGCCAGGGTGGCGCTGCTGCGCTCCAGGTGCAGATTGCTGTTGGCGTCGAGGAAAGGCAGTTCCGTGTAGGCCACGGCCAGGCTGGCCACGCCGGCGTCGTGCAGCGACATCAGCTCGCCGTCGTCGGTGACGCCGTTGCTGTTGGCGTCGCGCCAGATGCGCAGTTCGGCAAACTTGTCGTCGCGCGCATCGACCACGCCGTCGTGGTTCGAGTCATAGCTGGACAGCTTGGCGAAGCCCGTGCCCTTCTCATTGCCGCCGAACAGTTCCGAGATATTGTCTATCTTGCCATTTCCATTGCTGTCGATGGCCAGCAAGCCGTCATGCGCCGAGACCCAGCCCGTCTGGATGGCGCTGCCCGTGCCCAGCAGGTCGAAGCTGCCGTGGAAGTCGGCGCGGGCGATCGTGTGCACGCCGTCACCGTTGAGGTCGATGACGATGGGCGTGATGGCCGCATCCCAGCTCATGTCGTTCTGGCCGGACGCCAGTTTCAATATGTCCGTGTAGACCACATTGGCCGTCGTGCCATTGCTGTTGACGTCCGAATCGATATTGTCGTTCGTGCCCACGTTCTTCGCGCCCCAGCGCCACGTATCCATGGCATAGCCCGCGTGATACACGCCCGACTTGTCGAATTTCAGGGAATAGCTGCCCGGATCGAGGTTGCTGAACAAATAATTACCGTTGGCATTCGTGTAGGTGGTGGCCAGCAGCACGCCGCTGCCCGAGTACAGCTGCACCTTGATGTTGGCGATGCCCGCCTCGTTGTAGTCCTGCACGCCGTCATGGTCGGCGTCGCGCCAGACCTTGTCGCCCAGGCTGGCCTTGCGGTAGATGCCCGCATCCCAGCTCATGTCGTTCTGGCCGGCGGCCAGGTTGATCAGGGACGAGCGCCCGGTGCTGACATCGACGTCGGAATCGGCCGTATCGCTGCCCAGGTTGGCCTTGGTGTAATAAAAGCCTGATGGACGGATGACTTCGACCTTGTAGCCGCCGGCCGCCAGTTCGCTGAACAGGTAATTGCCGCTGGCATTCGTCGTCGTCGTGGCGATGACCACGTTGCTGGCGTTGAGCAGGTTGACTTTCACGCCCGCCACGCCCAGTTCGCCCGCATCCTGCACGCCGTTGTAGTTGCTGTCTTCCCACACGCGGTCGCCGATGGAGGCTGTATTGAGTTTCACCAGGCCCGCATCCCAGTCCAGCTGCACATCGCCCGACTTCAAGGTGGCCCACGCGGTGGTGAAGCCGGTGGCCGGATTGACGTCCGAATCGGTGGCGTAACCGCCGATATCGGCCTTGGTGAAGCCGTAGCCGGCCGGCGGCACGAAGCCCAGATAATAGTTGCCGGGGACCAAGTTACTGAACAGATAATTGCCGTTCGCATCCGTGGTGGCGCTGGCCACGACGGCGCCTTGCGCGTTGTACAGGTTGACTTTCACGCCGCCCGCGCCCGCCTCGCCCGCATCCTGCGTGCCGTTGCCGTTCGCATCGAACCACACGCGGTCGCCGATGGAGGCCGTCGTGTACAGGCCGGCATCGAGGTCCTTGTAGTCCTGGCCGGCCGCGACCGTCACCTGGCCGCTGTTGCCCAGCGTATTGATGTCGCTGTCGAGCGCATCGTTGCCGCCCGCATCCTTGACGGTGGTCAAATAACCGGCCGGCGCGACGACGGCGATCGAATACGTGCCCGCATCGACGCTGAAGTTGTAATAGCCGCTGGCATCCGTGACGGTCGAGCCGATCACGCTGCCGGCCGCGTTTTTCAGCTGCACGGTGACGCCGCCTATGCCGGACTCGCCCGCATCCTGCACGCCGTTGGCGTTGCTGTCATGCCAGACGCGGTCGCCCAGGGTGGCCGGCAAGGCCACGATGCCCGCATCCACGCTGTGGTTGCTGTCGCCCGAGGCCAGCAGCACTTGCGCCGTCCTGCCGTCGGCATGCGCGTCCGAGTCGCGCTGCTCGTCGCCGCCCTGGTCCTGGCCCGTAAAGGTGTAGCCGGCTGGCAAGGTGGTCTTATCGAACTGCACGCTGTAGGCGCCCGGTATCAAATTCGTGAACAGGTAATTGCCGTTCGCATCCGTCACCAAAGGGCTGCCGACGGCGTTGCCCGACGCATCGAGCAAAGTTACTTTCACGCCAGCAACACCCGCTTCGCCCGCATCCTGCACGCCATTCCTGTTGGTATCGAACCAGACCCGGTCGCCCAGCTCGGCCGTGCGGTACAGGCCCGCGTCCAGGCTCAGGTTGGTTTCGCCCGGCGCCAGGGTCACGGGCGCCATCTTGCCGGCCGCATCGATATTGCTGTCCTTGTCCGCGTCGCCGCCCTGGTTCGCTGCCGTCGGCACATAGCCGGCGGGCGCCACCACGGTGACGGAATACGTGCCCGGGTTGACGTCGAAATGGTAGCCGCCGCTGGCGTCCGTCGTGGTCGAGGCGAGCACATTGCCGGCCGTATCCTTCAATTGCACCACCACGTTGGCGATGCCCGCCTCGCCCGTGTCCTGCACGCCGTTGGCATTCCTGTCTTCCCAGACGAAGTCGCCCAGGTGGGCCATCGGCACCTTGAAGGTCAGGTAATGGGGCGCCAGGCTCAGGTCTTGCGCATTGCAGCCGGCCGTGCCGCCGTCATCGCGCACCTTGAAGCCGAGGTCGAAGTCGCCGGCCACCGTCTGGCTGGGCACGAAGACCAGGTGGCCCGCGCGGATGTCGTCGATGGAGATTTCCGTGCCGACCGCCACGGCCACGCCGTTGAGCAAGACCTGGCCCGCCGTGGTGGTATTGGTGATGACGATGGACTTGAAGCCGTCGTGCTCGACGTCGTCGTGGAAGCCGAAATCGCCTTCGCTCAGCACCACGCTATTGCCGTTGAGCAATGTGAACGTCTTGTCGGCCGCGTCGGGCGCGTCATTGACGGGGTCGATGATGACTTGCAGGCTCAGCTGGACGATATCGCCATTGCCCTTGTCGATCGTCACCTGGATGGTCGAGAAGCTGCCGTTGTAGTTGGCGGCCCAGTCGCCGGGGCGCACGTACACGGTGTCCGTATCGAGCATGCCGAACAGCGGCGTATTGACGGTGGACTCCGTATCATCGGGCAAGAGCACGGTGAAATTCTTGATGTTCAGTTCGCCCTGCACCGAGTAGCCGGCCTGGATCAGCAGGTCGCGGATATCGAAATTCTTGCTGGTGTCTTCGCAGACATGGACCGTGGTCGACAGATTGTAGGTAGTCATGCGGCCTCCTGACGGCAGGCCACGGCGGCGGCAGGAGCGGAAATACGGGGGGCCAGGGCGCGATCAGCCTGGCCGCGCAAAGCGGCGAATGTATACATAGGTAGGCTTCCAAGAAGAGACTTGTTAAAAAATGAAGCCGGCAGATCTTGTATACAATTTCGAGGGACACAGGAGCCAGACGACGCAACCACGCAGCAGGGGGTGATTGTCTTTCTGATATTTTAGTTAGCGCAATTATATCCACTATCTTTTCAAAAGAGAATCACTTTCCGACGACAAAGATAAAATTTAAATAATTAAAATGCTTTCTTGATACTTTTGCCATGCAAAGCGGCTGCCTTGCCCTGAGCAATCTGTGGTGGCGATCATGGCGAAAACGCCCGTACCCTTCTCGCGCGCCGCCGCTATCGCCTACAATCTCGGGATGAATCAACTTACCCTCGTCCTGCCCTTCGCCTTGCCCAACGCCGAACTGGCTGCCGACCTGCTCAAGGTCTTGCAGGCGCCCGCGCTGGCGGCGCTGCTGTCGCGCACCTCCACTTACAATTTAGAAACTTTTGACAACACCAACCGCCTGCTGCCGCACGAAGCGTGGCTGGCGCACGCCTTGGGTCTGTCGCCCGCGCCCAACGGCGCGGCGGCGCAGGCGGCCTTTGCCGCCCAGGCCATGCGCGGCTACGGCCTCGTGCCGGAACCGGGCGCACGCTACTTCCTGCTGCATCCGGCCCACCTGGCCATCGCCCGCAGCCATATCAGCCTGGAAGAATTGCGCCAGCTCAAGCTGAGCGAAGCGGAAAGCCGCGCCCTGTTCGACATTGCGGCCCCGTATTTCGACGAGATCGGCCAGCCGCTCGCGTATGGCGACGCGGGCACCTGGTTCATGCGCGCCGATGGCTGGTCCGACTTGCAGTGCGCCACGCCGGACGCCGCCACCACGCAGGACCTGTCCGTGTGGATGCCGGAAGGCGGGCACGCGCGCGCCGCGCGCCGCCTGCAAAATGAAGTGCAGATGCTGTGGCACGAACACCCCGTCAATGCGGCGCGCGAAGAACGGGGCTTGAAAGCCATCAATGCCTTCTGGCTCTGGGGCGCCAGCCTGGCCACGGCGCAGCACCCCGCCTGCGCCGCCCGCCTGCATACGGCAGACGCACCGGGCTGGCTGGCCGCGCTGGCGGAACCGGCGCGGCGCGATGCCAGTCCAAGCAGTGTGCTGGAGGACCAAGCCGACGCCATCGTCGTGCCGGGCAGCCTGATCGAAGCGGCGCAGGCCCAGGAATGGGGCATGTGGCTGCAGCAGTTGCAAGCGCTGGAAACAGACTGGTTCGCGCCCCTGCAGGCGGCCCTCAAGGATGGCCGCCTGGGCCAGTTGCGCCTGGTGCTCAGTCACCGCGACGCCTGGCTCGACGTCACCACCAGCAAGCATGCGCAGCGCAAATTCTGGCGCGCGATGACCCTGAACAAGTTGAAAGCATCATGACCCGTACCCGCATCGCCACCCGTCCCTGCCCTTACCGCGAATCCGAAATGCTGCGCCAGGGCGGCATTCACCCCGTGCTGGCCCGCCTGTACGCTTCGCGCGGCCTGTCCGACGCGAAAGAACTGTCGATTGAGGCGAAGGACTTGATACCGCCGTCCGGCCTGCTGCACATCGACGCGGCCGGCGTTTTCCTGGCCAATGCCATTGCCGCCAAGAAACGCATGGTCATCGTGGCCGACTACGATTGCGACGGCGCCACCGCCTGCGCCGTGGCCATGCGCGGCTTGCGCGCCATGGGCGCCGACGTCGATTTCATCGTGCCCAACCGCTTTGAGTACGGCTACGGCCTGACGCCGGAAATCGTCGAATTGACGGCGCGCGAAAAGTCGCCCGACATCATCATTACCGTCGACAACGGCATCGCCAGCATCGACGGCGTGGCCGAGGCGAACCGGCGCGGCATTCAGGTCGTCGTCACCGACCACCATTTGCCGGCCGACACGCTGCCCGACGCGGCCGTCATCGTCAACCCGAACCAGCCCGCCTGCGGTTTCCCCAGCAAGCACCTGGCGGGCGTGGGCGTCGTGTTCTACGTCTTGCTGGCCCTGCGTGCCGAGCTGCGCCGCCGCGGCGTGTTCGATGCGCAAACGCAACCCAAGCTCGACAACCTGCTCGACCTGGTGGCGCTGGGCACGGTGGCCGACGTGGTGCGCCTCGATACGAACAACCGCATCCTCGTCGCCCAAGGCCTCAAACGCATGCGCAAGGGCAATATGCACGCGGGCGTGGCCGCCCTGTTCCGCGTGGCGGGCCGCGAAGCGCGCAGCGCCACGCCGTTCGACCTGGGCTTTGCCCTGGGGCCGCGCCTGAATGCGGCCGGCCGCCTGCAGGACATGTCGCTGGGCATCGAATGCCTGATCACGGACGACGAAGGCCGCGCCTGGGCGCTGGCTCAGCAATTGAACGACATCAACCTGAAGCGCCGCGAAATCGAGGCGGAAATGCAGGATACGGCCCTGCTGCACCTCGACGATTTCGAACCGGCCAACAGCAGCACCATCAGCGTGTTCGATGCATCGTGGCACCAGGGCGTGATCGGCATCGTCGCTTCGCGCCTGAAGGAAAAGTTTTATCGCCCGACGATTACCTTCGCACCGGGCGCCGACGGCTGGATCAAGGGTTCCGGCCGCTCGATTCCCGGTTTTCACCTGCGCGACGCGCTCGACCTCGTGTCGAAACGGGCGCCGAGCCTGATCGACAAGTTCGGCGGCCACGCCATGGCGGCGGGCCTGACCATCCGCGCCGACGCCTTCGACGCGTTTTCCCAGGCCTTCGAAGCCGTGGGCCAGGCCTGGCTCAGCGCCCAGCAGCTGGAACGGGTGGTGGAAACGGACGGCCCGCTGGAAGACGCGTATTACACGACGGCCTTCATCGAGCTGATGGATGGGCAAGTGTGGGGCCAGGGCTTCGCCCCGCCCGTCTTCTGCGACGAATTCCGCGTCGTCAGCCAGCGCATATTAAAAGAGCGCCATTTGAAACTGTTGCTGGAAAAGAATGGCGTGCGCTTCGACGCCATCTGGTTCGGCCACACGGACGCCCTGGGCGAGCGCACAAGGGTCGCCTTCCGGCTCGATGCGAATGAATACAATGGCACGACCAAGGTGCAGCTCATGGTGGAGCACGCCGAGCCTGTCTGATGGCACCTGCCCAAACCTACTGCGCGTCGCGCTTTGCGGCCGGCGATGCTCACCGTACTGAAAGTACGGTTGCGCTTCTCGGCCGCAAATCACTGCCGCTCGCTACGGTTTGGTCAAGTGCCGTGAGCTTTATGACCTTGTTGCTGTATCTCAAACTTCTGTGGACCAAAGTCATATCAAATCATGGCAATGGCGGACACAGCCCCCCCCCACCTGAAAGTTATCCAGCACCATGTTGACCGGCCTGAACCACCTCACCCTGTCCGTGCGCGACCTGGCGCGCGGCATCGCCTTTTACCGCGACCTGCTGGGCCTGCGCCTGCATGCGCGCTGGGACGGGGGCGCCTACCTGTCGGCCGGGGATTTGTGGCTGTGCCTGTCGCTTGATGCGGGCGCGGCGATAAGCGCGGGCGGCTACACGCACTATGCGCTTTCCATCTCGCAGCAAGACTTCCCCGCCCTTGCCGCCCGCCTGCGCGCCGCCGGCGTGACGGAATGGCAGCAGAATCGCAGCGCCGGCGATTCCGTGTATTTTCTCGACCCGGACGGCCACCAGCTGGAAGCCCATGCGGGCAGCCTGGCGCAGCGGCTGGCGACCTGCCGCGCGGCGCCGTATCAGGGCATGGTGTTCGAAGAATGATGCAATGAATTGATAAATTCAGTATATTTAGCATCCTCATTAAACGCAGAGAGAAATCAGTCACCGTTCCCGGGTAAAAACGTCGTTATGCAACGGTATGGCGCAGACAATCTTGCTTTCAAGGTCAAATCAAGCTGACAAGATTGCCCCAACAATGGGAAAATATGCAACAGATTCATGTACAAATGCAAATATTAATTGAAAATAGTTAACACATGAATTGGCGTATTCGCTAGAATTGATTTTGTAGCGGGCAACTTTTACTTGGCCGCTACGGTATTCAATTCTGAGGGCAAACCCGTCGAAAGACGGGGACGCAAAGCCACCGGCCTACCGCGCGCAAGCGCCACGGCAGCGGGGTTGCCAATGCCAGTGAGCAGCCGCCAGCGCGGTTCCGCCCTGCGGCATTGTCGAGATGTGGCCCTCGCCCAACCCGGAGAGTCTCGCCATGAAGAAGCCCTTATCCATACACCCGGCGCCCCGCCGCCTGCTGCTGGGCGCCGGCCTGATCGCCGCGCTCAGCGCCTGCGGCCCCGGCCAGGAGACAGCCCAGCCGCCCGCCCTGTTGGCCACGGCGGCAACCCAGTTCCAGGTCGAGGTGCCCGCCGTTCCCGCCTCGGTGGGCGCGCTGGTGGCGCAACCGATGTTCCACGCGGCGCCGGCCCTGCTCGACACGCCTGACGGGCGCGACAGCGCCAACAGCAGCGGCTCGGCCCACTGGCGCCCGCATTTGCAGCATGTGCCCGGCGCCATGACGGAAATGACCACGCGGCGCCTGACGGCGCAAAGAATCGTCGCCGCGCAGCAGGCGGCGCTGGACATCGCGCCGCTGCTCAGCGGCGGCGCGGCGGACACCGTCGCGCCGATGGCCGGCAGCAGCGTCGTGGCCACCTACTCGCCAGCGCAAATCCGCGCCGCCTACGACTTGCCGGCCCTGCCGGCGGCAGGCACGGCGCTGACGCCGGCCCAGGCGGCCCAGCTGGGCGCGGGGCAGACGATCTACATCGTCGACGCCATGCACAACCCGAACGCGGCGGCCGAACTGGCCATCTTCAACCAGAAATTCGGCTTGCCAGGCTGCACCACCAAGGCCATCGCCACGAACGCCACCCTGCCCCTGCCGCCCGCCCCGGCCAGCGGCTGCGAGTTTTCCGTTGTCTACAACACGCCATCGAGCACCATGACGGCCACCGCGCCCGCCTATAACTCGGGCTGGGCCATGGAAATCGCCCTCGACGTGCAATGGGCGCATGCCACGGCGCCGCTGGCGCGCATCGTGCTGATCGAGGCGCCCGACGCCTCCATCAACAGCCTGCTGGGTGCCGTGCGCCTGGCCAACCTGATGGGTCCGGGCATCGTCTCGATGAGCTTTGGTGCCGCCGAAGGCAGTTGGACGGCCTCCGTCGACAGCGCCTTCACGGGCAAGAACATGAGCTACCTGGCCGCCACGGGCGACTCCGGCAGCGGCGTGTCCTGGCCCTCCGTGTCGCCCAACGTGCTGGCCGTGGGCGGCACCACGCTCAGCTACAGCGGCAGCGGCGTGCGCAGCGAAGCGGCTTGGTCCGGCACGGGCGGCGGCATCAGCGCCTATACGGCCCTGCCCAGCTACCAGACGGCCAGCGTGCCGGGCCTGACCAATCTGCTGCGGCGCAACGTGGCCGACGTGGCCTTCAATGCCGACCCCGCCACGGGCCAGTACACGGCCGTGATGACACCCGGCAGCAGCACCGCCAGCTGGCTCAGCATCGGCGGCACCAGCCTGTCCACGCCCCAGTGGGCCGGCCTGATCGCCATCGCCAACGCCAGCCGCGCGCTGCAGGCGAAGACGGCGCTCGGCTTGCCGCACAGCATGCTGTACGGCCAGATCGCCACCGTGCCCGGCACTTTTGCCAGCAGCTTTGCCGACATCACGCGGGGCAGCAACGGCACCTGCAGCGTGTGCACGGCCAGGGTCGGCTATGACCCGCTGGGCGGCCTGGGCACGCCGAACGTGAAAAGCCTGCTGTCCAGCCTGTCTGGCACGCAGATCGCCCCCGCCGCCCCCGTGGTGGCGCCGGCCGGCATCAGTGGCGCGGCCGGCAAGCCGCTGTCGTTCACCGTCTCGGCCACCGCTTCCAATCCGCTCAGCTACACCATGCTGGGCGCACCGGCCGGCATGAGCATCGCCGCCACGGGCGTGGTCAGCTGGGCCGCCCCCATTGCCGGCACGTATGCCGTGACCATGGTGGCCAAGGATAGCGTCACTGGCCTGACCGGCCAGGGCGTGTACACCATCACCGTCGCGCCCGTCGCGCCGCCCGTCGTCGCCGCCGGCGCCATCACGGGCAAGGTCGGCACGGCGCTGGCGTTCAATGTCAGCGTCACGGCCGCCAATCCCGTCAGCTACGCGCTGGGCGGCGCGCCGGCCGGCATGGCCATCAGCAGCGCCGGCCTCGTGAGCTGGGCCGCCCCCGTGGCCGGCACCTATGCCGTCACCGTGACGGCCACGGACAGCAAGACTGGCCTGAGCGGCAAGGGCGTCTATACGGTTGCCATCGCCGCCCCGCTGCCGCCCGTGGTCACCGTCGCCAGCGTCAGCGGCAAGCCCGGCGTGGCCCTGTCGTTCGCCGCCACGGTGGTGGCGCCCAACCCCGTCACGTACAGCCTGGCGGGCGCGCCGTCCGGCATGGCCATCAGCGCCGCCGGCGTCGTCAGCTGGGCCAATCCCGTGCTGGGCAGCTACAACGTGACCGTCATCGCCAAGGATACGAAAACGGGCTTGACGGGCCAGGCCGTGGCCACGGTGAAAATCGCCGCCGCCGGCCCCACGATCAGCGCCGCCGCCATGACGGGCGTGGCCGGCAAGGCCATGAGCGGCAGCATCGTGCTGACGGCGCCAGGTGCGACCTCGCTGCGGATCTCGATCGACGGCGCGCCGCTGGGCATGCAGTTTTCCATGAGCGGCCTGACCATCACGGCCTACTGGCCGCAGCCGGTGACCGGCAGCTACGCGCTGAAGGTGGTGGCGCTGGACAATAACGGCTTGACGGCGCAGCTGACCGTGCCGGTCACCGTCACGGCAAGATAAGCCAGCGCGGCCCGCCAACGGGGCGCAGCGGGACACACGTCCTGCCGCGCCCCGTTTTTCATGCGCGCGGAACTTGCAACGAGTCCAGAAAAGGAGTATAAATAATCCATAAACAGAGTTTTAATGAAGGACACGCCATGAATCTCGCCTACGCCTACCCCAAGAGCCGCTTCGAACCGGCCATCCTCGTCGACCTGAACGCCAAAGCCGAGCGCGAGCGCTTGTCGCAGGCGGCATTGAAGGGCTTTTTCAAGCTGGCCGCCGCGTGGAAGCTGCGCGACGACGATGCGCGCGAATTGCTGGGCGGCCTGTCCAGCAGCGCCTGGTACGAATGGAAGAAGCACCCGGACCGCGTGCTGGAAGTGGACCGCATCACGCGCATTTCCTACCTGCTGGGCATTTATAAAGCGCTGCACATCCTGTACGGCGACAAGCTGGCCGATGAATGGGTGAGCCTGCCCAACAAGAATCCCGTCTTCGGCGGCCGCACGCCCCTGTCGCAGATGCTGGCCGGCGGCCTGCTCGCCATGCAGACGGTGCGCAAGCTGCTCGATGCGCGCCGCGGAGGGCTTTAAACGTGCCGGCCGCCCCGCATGCCCCTCTGCCGCCGCTGGCCGCCTTGCGCCAGATCGACACCTGCCGTTTGATTCCCTCGCGCTTCGCCGACATGGAAGACTCCGTGCTGGCGCCCTTGGCCGAGAACGACGATCACCTGCGCGAGCTGTTCGAGCTCGATAACGCGACGAATGCGCGCCTGGTGGCCGAGTACGGCGGCGCGCCAGGAATTGGCGTGGACGAGCTGGTTTTTGGCGTGCCGCACTTTCGCATCATTAACGCCGCCTACACGTATGCCCGCCCGGAAGGGGCGCGCTTCAACGATGGCGAGCGGGGCGCCTGGTATTGCGCCTTCGACATGAAAACGGCGCTGGCCGAGATCATTTTCCACAAGACCGTGGAATACCAGGAAATCGATTATTTCGACGACAGCGTCAGCTACCAGTCGCTGCTGGCCGATTTTTCCGCCAGCTTCCACGACTTGCGCGGCCAGGAACGCTACCAGGCCTGCCTGGACCCGGCCAGCTACATCGCCTCGCAGGACCTGGCCGCCATCCTGCTCGACGCCGGTTCCATGGGCGTCATCTTCCCCAGCGTGCGGCACGCCGGCGGCATCAACCTGGCCTGCTTCCGCCCTGCCCTGGTGGGCAATGTTCGCAAAGGCGCCGCCTATCGGTTAACATGGCGCGGTACGCCGACGCCGCGCGTGGAAGCCTTGCCAGGCAAATAGACCGCGCGCAGCGGCACCCGACTCACCGCAACTTGATCTCATATGCAAACCAATCCTGAAAAAGACACCGAACTGCGCCTCAAAGTGAACAGCGAAACGGCCCGCCTGGCCTGGAGCGAGCTGGAAAAGCACTTCGCCCAGGGCAATGTCGTCTGGGTCGCCAATGAACTGGACCTGGTCGAAGTGGCCGTGCGCATCTCGCACGACGACAAGGCCACCATCACGCAATGGATGGCCGACGGTAAAGTGGCCAAGGTGTCCGACCAGCAGGCGCTGGCGTGGCAGGCGGCCGATGCGTCCCTGTGGGCCGTCGTCGTCAGCCCGTTCATTCTGGTGCAGCAGGAAAAGCCGACCAGACACTGATATTTACAGGCTGCGCTCGACCATCAGGCGCAGCGACGCGCTGCCGTTCAGGCGCGTCACGCTGTCGCTGCGGCCCACCTCATCGACGTAGGATTGCCCTTGCAGCTGCTGCTCGCGCAGCAGGTTGGCCGCCGACAGGCGCACGCGCGTCTTCTCGTCCGGCTGCCACAACGCATACGCGTCCAGCGTGCGCCGCACGCCCGCATGGCTGCTGGCATGCGCATCGAGCCGCGCCAGGCCGCCCGTCTGCACGTGCAGATTGCCGCCCATGCTCATCCCCGGCGAGAGCCGGTAATCGAGTCCCAGGTTCAGCGTGGCCGGCAGCTGGCTGGCCAGGCGGTTGCCGGGACCCGGCACGGCGGCGACGCTCGACCAGTTGCGCCCCGCATTGGCGCGCACGTCGATGTCGGGCGCCTGCGCCCACCAGGTCCGCAGGGGGAACTTCATATCCATCTCGATGCCGCGCACCGTGGCCGTGCCGTTGTTGAACGGGCTGGCCGTCCAGATGCCATCGCGCTGGAACAAGCGCTGCACGGTGACGTCGCTGATGCGCCGCGCGTAGCCCGACAGGCTGGCCAAGCCGCTCTTGCCGAAATAACTTTCCCAGGCCGCGTCCAGCCCCCACGCCAGTTCCGGGCGCAGGTCGGGATTGCCCTGGAAATCGGGATTGTTGGCGCTGTTGCCATTGTTAATGGTGTAACGGCGCGGCACCAGATTGCGCGTGGCGGGCGCCTTGTAGGTGCGCGCCAGCGCCAGCCGCAACTGGTCGCGTTCCTGCTCCGGCAGCTTCCACAGCAGCTGCGCCACGGGGCTCCAGACCTTGGCCCGCGTGCGCACCTCGCTCAGGGTGCGGCCCTCGGTCGCCGTCTGCAAGCCTTCCCAGCGCACGCCCGCATACATTTGCAGGCGCGGCGTCACGTCCCATTCATCCTGCGCATACAGGGCCAGGCGCCGCACGTCGGCAGTGTAGTCTTCATCGAGCGCGTACGGCGCGCCACCGGCAAGATAGGTGTCGCGCTGGCGGCGCGATTCGCTGCGGCGTATCAGGCTGCCGTCCCAGCCCAGGCTCAGGGCGTGCCCGCCGCCCAGCCGGCCCAGGTATTTGCCGCTGCTGTTGACGCTGTCGTCGATGGCGTCGGAGACCACGCCGCGCAGCAGCAGAGGCGCGTCATCGGCCGCCGCGCCATGAAACGCGTAATCCGTGTCGCGCCGGTTGTGGTTGACGCCCAGTTTGGCCGTCAGCTTGCCCGCGGCCCCCAGCTCATGCGTCCAGCTGACGTCGCTGCGCGCGGAAAACACGCTCGCTCGCGAGGTGGCGCCATTGCGCGGATACGCCGTGGGCATGCCCAGCAAGACCGTTTCGCTGGCCACGCCGTCAAAACCCGCGCGATACCAGTCCAGCAAGCTTTGCCAGGTGATGGCGTCGCCCTTGTCCAGGGTCCAGTGCAGGCGCGGCGTCAGGCTGGCCTTGTTGACGGACGAGGCATTGCGCGTGCGCGTGTCCCGCAGCGCCAGCGGCGTGCCGGCCGGTCCGGACGTCGTTTCAGTCGTGCCGCCCGCCACGTCATCGGCCGTGCGCTCGACCGCCCCCGTCAGCGAGTAGGCGAAACCGGGCAGCTTGTCGGCCACGCGCAGCGATGCAGCAGGCTGCCAGCGGCCATCCTGCCGGCCCGCGCCCAGTTTCCATTCGCGCTCGGCGCCGCTGGCGCCCTTGCGTAAGACAACGTTGATGCTGCCGGCGACGGCCTGCATGCTGTGTTCGGCCGTCGCGCTGCGCAGGATCTCGATGCGCTCGATCATCTCAGGGGCGATCGATTCGATGGAAAAACCCGGTGGCGCGGGGTCGCCGTTGATCAGCATTTGCGTGTAGCCGGTGCCCAGGCCGCGCATGCGCACCTCGCCGCCGACGACGGACACGCCGGGCTGGCGCTTCAGGGCCGCGGCCAGGCTGCCGTCGCCATATTGAACCAGGTCGTCGCGGCTGACGATGATTTTCGCGGCCGTATCGTCGCGCCGCTGCTGCAGGCCGCTGGCGGCCGAAATTTCAACTTTCTGCAGCGGCGCCTCCCCGGCGCAGGCAGCCGCTGGCGAGATCAGCGAAAAAAGCGAGGGGAAAACCACGGAAATCGGGCTGGCGCTGCGCATGGGACCTTTTCTACACTGCGAAAATGAAGAGCGCAGTGTAGAGGATTTGATAATACGCAGCAAGCGCATTGCCAGCCCGCCTCAGTGCCCTCCCCCCAGATACGCTGCGATCACCTTCGGATCCGTTTTCAGGCTCTCGGCCGGGCCGTGCACGGAAATGCTGCCGTTTTCCAGCACGTAGCCGTAATCGGCCACGTTCAGGGCGGCGGCGGCGAATTGCTCGACCAGCAGCATGGTCACGCCCTCGGCCTTCAGGCGCGTGATGATGCGGAAGACTTCTTCCACCAGGATCGGCGCCAGGCCCATCGACGGCTCGTCCAGCAGGATCACTTCCGGGTTCAGCATCACGGCGCGGGCCATGGCCAGCATCTGCTGCTCGCCGCCCGACAAGGTGCCGGCCAGCTGGTCGCGCCGCTCCTTCAGGCGGGGAAACAGCTCCAGCGCCTTGTCCAAATCGCCCTTGATGTCGCCTTTCGGGCGCGCGCGCGTAAAGCGGGGAAAGGCGCCCAGCAGCAGGTTGTCCGTCACCGACATCGAGGCGAACACGCGCCGGCCTTCCGGCGAGTGGGCCAGGCCGGCGCGCGCGATGCGGTGCGAGTCGAGGCCCGTGACGTCCTTGCCGCCCAGCGTGACGCTGCCCGATTTCGGTTTGAGCATGCCGGAAATGGCGCGCATGGTGGTGGTCTTGCCGGCGCCGTTCGAGCCGATCAGGGTCACCAGCTTGCCTTTCGGGACTTCCAGCGAAATGCCGTGCAGGACTTCGACTTTGCCGTAGGCGGCGTGCAGATTGTTAATGGTCAGCATGGTCTTCCTCTCAGTGGGCCGCAGGGCTCAGGGTGTCGGCGCTGCCGCCCAGGTAGGCTTCGATCACTTTCGGATCGCTCTGGACAAGCGCGGGCGCGCCTTCGGCGATCTTCTGGCCGAAATCGAGCACCGTCACCACGTCCGACAGGGCCATCACCACGTCCATGTGGTGCTCGATCAGGATGATGGTGATGCCGTGCTCGCGGATCTTGCGGATGATGGCCATCAGCTCCTTGATGTCGGGCGCCGTCAGGCCCGCCGCCGGCTCGTCGAGCAGCAGCAGGCGCGGGTTGAGGCCCAGCGCGCGGCCGATTTCCAGCAGCCGCTGCTTGCCGTACGGCAAATTGCGCGCCTCTTCGTTGGCCAGGTCGGCCAGGCCGACGAACTCGAGGATGCTGGCGGCCCGCTCGCGCGCGGCCGCCTCTTCGCGCTTATAGCGCGGCGTGTGCAGCATCACGTCCAGCATGGTCGATCTGAAGGTGTTGTGCAGGCCCACCAGCACGTTTTCGGTGGCCGTCATCTCGCCGAACAGCTGCACGTTCTGGAAGGTGCGCGCCACGCCGCCCAGGGCGATTTCGGACGGCGTGCGGCCGGAAATGACGGCGCCCGCAAATTCGACCTTGCCCGCCGTCGGCTTGTAGATGCCCGTGAGCACATTCATCATCGTGCTCTTGCCCGAGCCGTTCGGCCCGATCAAGCCGTGCACGGAGCCTTGCGTGACGTTCAGGTCCACCTGGTTCAGCGCTTTCAGGCCGCCGAACTGCATCAGGGCCTGGTCCACGCGCAGCAGGGTCGCACCCTGCGCTCCCCCTTGCGCATGATCAAATGGCGCCACGCCGTGCGAAGCGACGGCCTGCACATGGCCCCGGCCCTTGCCGATAAAGCTCATCAAAAAGCCGACGATGCCGTCCTGCAGGTAGTAGACGACGAACAAGGTCATCAGGCCGAAGATGGTCAAACGCCAGTCGACCATGTTGTCGAGCTTGTAAGAATACGCGGCCAGGCCGATGGTGGCGACCAGCGGCACGAGCACGCCGCGCACGGTGGAGCGCTTTTTCGCCAGCATGAAGGCGGAGCCGATCACGCCCAGCACGGCGGCGGCCACGGCGATCTTGCGGAACAGCTCGATGTCGGCCAGCAGGCTGGGCAGCATGACGACGATCAAAGCGCCGATCAGCGCGCCCGAGCGCGTCTTGCGCCCGCCCATGATGACGGCCAGCAGGAACAAGATCGTCAGTTCGAAGTTGTAGGTATTGGGCGAGATGTATTCTTCCGAATACGCATACAGGCTGCCGGCCAGGCCCGCGAAGCCGGCGCTGATGACGAAGGCGTAGACCTTGTAGCGGTAGACGGACACGCCCATGCAGTCCGAGGCGATGGGGCTGTCGCGCAGCGCCTCGAAGGCGCGTCCCAGGTTCGACTTCAGGATGCGGTGCACGACGACGAGCGAAATGACCATCAGCGCGGCCACCATGTAGTAGTACTCGATTTCCGTCAGCTTGTGGCCGAACAGCACGGGTTTGTGGATCTTGATGCCCATCGGGCCTTCCGTCAGGAAGCTCATCTCGTTGATCAGGATTTGCACGATGGTGCCAAAGGCCAGCGTGACCATGGCCAGGTAGGGTCCCGTCACGCGCAGGGCCGGCAAGGCCAGGATGGCGCCGAACAGGGCCGCGCCCGCGATGCTGGCGGGGATGGCCAGCCAGAACGACACGCCCAGCTTGAACACCAGCACGCCCGTGGCATACGAGCCGATGCCGAACAGGCCGGCGTGGCCCAGCGACACCTGTCCCGTGTAGCCGACGACGATGTCCAGGCCGAACAGCAATATGGCGTAGATCAGGATGGTCTCGGCCAGGTGGATGTAGTAGGGATTCGGAATGACGACGGGGAACAGCACCAGCGCGGCCAGTCCCGCCGCGCTCAGCGCCAGCATGGTGATTTTCTTGTTCATGTGGTCCTCAGACTTTCTTGATCGCGGCTTTGCCGAACAGGCCGGACGGCTTGACGGCCAGCACCAGCAGCAACAGCAGCAGGCCTGGCACTTCCTTGTAGCCCGTGGAGATGTAATAGCCGGTGGTCGTCTCGGCGATGCCCAGTATCAGGCCGCCGACGATGGCGCCCACGCCCGAGGTCAGCCCGCCGATGATGGCCACGGCGAAGGCCTTCAGGCCCAGCGAGGCGCCCATGGTGGCCCCCGTCAGGGTCAGCGGCGCCACCAGCACGCCCGCGAAGGCGGCCGTGGCCGACGACAGCGCATAGGAAAAGGTGATGACCATGCCCGTATTGATGCCCATCAAACCGGCCGCGTCGCGGTCATTGGCCGTCGCCACGACGGCCTTGCCGTAGATGGACTTGCGGTTGAAGAGCTCGACAGCCAGCATGATGGCCAGCGCGCCGACGATGACGGCCACCTGCATCGGCTGCACGTTCGCGCCCAGCACCTTGAACGGCGCGGCCGACAGCGGCGACGGGAAGGTCAGGTCATCCTTGCCCCAGATGTTTTCCGCCACGTTCTTGAAGATGATGGCCAGCGCGATGGTCGACATGATCCAGCCGAATTCGGACTTGATCTTGATGGCCGGCCGCACGCCTATCCACTCGACGAACACGCCCTGCAGGGCGCCGAAGGCGATGACGATGGGGATCATCAGCAGGTAGCTCATGTAGGGGCCGCCATGGATGGTGCCCACCAGGGACAGGCCCACGAGCGCGCCCAGCATCAGCGATTCGCCCTGGCCGAAGTTGAGGGTGCCGGACGTGGCAAAGGTCAGCTGGTAGCCGAAGGCGATGACGGCATAGATCATGCCCAGCGCGATGCCGCTGAAGACGAGCTGCAGGAAGATTTCCATGGTATTCCCCGGAAGACGGTCGATAAAAAAATGGCCAGTCCTGATTCCTCAAGGCTGGCCATGGCGCGGCAGGTATCGGCCGGGATTATTTGGCGAGGACGACCTTGCCGTCCTTGACTTCGCCAAACACGGTCAGCTCGGCCGTGATCGCCTCATGGTTGGTCTTGCTGAACGGCTTGTTGTAGGTGGTGACGGCGCCTTCCACCTTCTCATTCAGGTTTTCCAGCGCGGCGCGCACTTTCGGGCCATCCGTGCCGCCCGCCTGCTTGAAGGCCGCGGCCAGCAGGTAGATGGAATCGTAGCCCTGCGCGGCCGAGACGGCCGACGGCATGCGGCCGCCCGACGGCTTGTAGGCGGCCACATAGGCGTCGATGAAGGCCTTGCGCTTGGGCGTGCTGGCGTCCTGGATGAAGGTTTGCGGCATGCGCGTGCCATTGCCGTTCTTGCCCGCGTTGTCGATGAAATTGCCCATGGCCAGGGTCCAGCTGCCGATCAGCGGCACTTTCCAGCCCAGTTTTTCCATGCCGTTGGCGATCTGCGCCAGTTCCGGGCCGATGCCGTAGGTCAGCACCACTTCCGCACCCGCCTGCTTGGCTTTCAGCAGCTGGGCCGTCATGTCGACGTCCTTGATGTTGTATTTTTCAACGGCGACGGGCTTGATGCCCTTCTTGTCGAGCGCCTTCTCCAGGTCTTCGCGGCCCAGCTGGCCGTAATTGGTGGAATCGGCCAGGATCGCCACTTTCTTGAACTTGCGGTTCTCGATCGCCTCATGCACGATCATGCCGGACTGGATAGTGTCATTGGCCGCATTGCGGAAAATGTAGTTTTCCGGCTGGTCGGCGAACTGCTTGGTGACGATGGAGCCCGTCGCCACATTGTTCATGACGGGAATCTTGGCTTCCTGGTAGAAGCGCTGCGAAGCGAGGGCCACGCCCGTATTGATGTAGCCGACGGTGGCGGCGACCTTTTCCTTGTTGATCAGTTCCTGCGCGATCTGCACGCCGCGTTCATTCTTCGCTTCGTCATCGCGCTCGATCAGCAGCAAGGAACGGCCCAGCACGCCGCCCTTGGCATTGATTTCCGCGACGGCCAGCTTGACGCCGTCGCGCATCGACACGCCCATCGGCGCGGAACCGCCCGTGAACGGACCGGACACGCCGATCTTGATGGGGTCGGCTGCGACTGCCGCTTGCGAGAAACCCAAAACCAAACTTGCCACGAGCAATTTCTGTTTCAAATTCATTGTCATCTCCTCTGTTACAACGTTTTTAATGCCACTTATTTTTATAGTCGTACGCTGGATAACCGCCCCATCGATAAATCATTGTAGGTGAGTAAACATGCCCCAGCAACAACTACATATGACGCGTCGCAACATGCATAAAAGCCCCGATTGCTTGCGCGCTGTCAGTCTTTTGTAAGGAAAATATGCGGAAAATTGACGCCCCCCTGTTTCATCGGGCAACAATCCTGTGGCAAAACGCGACAGGCAAACTGGCGGGCCCGGCAATTGCGCGGCCCGCTGATCTGGCGCAATACCGACACTGTCCAGAATGCTATGGTCAGCAATGCCGGCGCGTGCGCGCGGGTCCAATCAGCCACTGCTACCGCATGGAGGCCATATGCAGCGCCCGTCGAACCCGTCCATTTCCACCCTGTTTCTTTGCACCAGCACCAGCCTGCTGCTGGGCGGCTGCGCCACCAATCTGGCGCCCGTGCGCAGCTTCGCCGAGCAGACGCAAAAGATGTCGCTCCACTTCGAACCCATGCTCGCGGGCGGCGTGCACAGCTGCATGGACAAGGCCATGCGCAAGCGTTTGATCCTGGCCGAGCGTTTCGATGCGCAAGCCAGTGAACAGGCGGCGCGCGCCGATTGCGCCGCGATCGCGCAGGCGAGCATGTCGATTGCCGGCCTGAACGACGTCCTGCTGCGCTATGCGCACACGCTGGCGGCGCTGGCCGATGACAAGCTGCCCGTCTACAAGGAAGAGTTTGCCGGGCTCGGCGATTCACTGGGCGGCCTGGCGCAGCCCGGCGCCGGCGCGCCCCTGCTCGATGCGGACAAGCTGTCCAGGGTCGTCAAGCTCAGCGAGCACCTGAGCCGCCTGGCCACCCAGCGCCTGCAGAAGTCGGCCCTGCGCGAACTGCTCGACGAGCAGGAAGCCGTCAACATCGTCAGCGATGCGCTCAAGGAATACGCGCAGCGCAGCTACCGCGCCGGCTTGCAGGATGAATTGCGCGACCTGGCGCAGCTGCGCGGCGCCGTCGACAACGCCGCGCCGCGTGAGCCGCTGGCCGCCAACTACATCCGCACGCACTTGCACCTGGAAGGCCGGCAGCTGCAGGACCGAGAAAAGATCGTCGCCGCATACGTGGCCGCCGTCGACGCGCTGCAAGCGAGCGTGGCCGCGCTGCGGGCCAATCTCGACCAGCCGCAGGCGCCGGAACTGGCGCGGCAGCTGGCGCTGTTCTCGCAGCACGTCGAGACGCTGCAAAAACAGGCTGTCTTCTACGGTCCAGCCCGCTGGTAAGCGGCGCGCACACAGGAGTATCCCATGGCCCCACTGACCGAACTGACAAAAGACCAAAGCTACGCCATCGCCGACAGCCTGGCGCAGGCGTCGAGCCTGGTGCTGGAATTGCGCATCCGCGAACGCGAGGCGCTGGCGCCGGACGAGCGCGCGTTGCTGGAGCAATATGAAAATCACCTGGACCAGATGGTGGCCCTGTTCCGCGCGTATGGCATTTATCTGACGGCCGAAGGGGCGCAGCAGGCGCGCGGCGATATCGAGGCCGCCATTGCCAGGGGCAAGCAACAGCTCAAGCGCGTCGCCGACATCAAGGCCGCCATCGGTGCGGCGGCCAGGCTGGTCGACCTGGGCGCGGCCATCCTGTCGCGCGACCCGTTTGCCATCGGCGAGGCGGCTGCCAGCCTGCGGGCCAGGCCGAAAAAGGACGAAGCGGCGTAGCCGCCTGCCTCAGGGTTCGGGCGGGCGGTGCCCCATCGCGTGCGTGGCCATCTTCAGGTACAGGAAAGACTGCGCCTCGTTGTGCGCATAGCCCATCCGCCCTTCGGCCAGGGCCACGGATTTCTGCTGCAGCGCTTCCGGGTATGCCAGGTCGCAGGCGGCGTCGAGCCAGCGGCGCGCCCGGGCTTCATCTGTATCGGCCAGCATGTTCGCCACGATGAACATGGCCGGCGCCACGCCCCGTTGCGCGGCCAGTTCCAGCCAGCGCAGCGCGGCGGCGCCGTCCTGCGGGCCGCCCATGCCGTTCTTGTACATCAGGCCCAGGTAGTACGCGGCCGCACCGCTGCCCTGCCCCGCCTCCCGTTCAAACAGGATGCGTGCCTGCGGCTGGGTCGCGGCTCCCGCGCGCATCAGGACCTTGGCCTGGGCCGTGAGGTCCGGCCCTGCCGCTGCCAGCGGCGATACGGCCAGGGCGATGGCAAACAACCATGCCTTCATTTCGACAGGTCGAGCTGATACAGCGCAAAGCCCTTGCCCGCGCCATCATCAAGCTTGAGCTGCGTCACGTTATCGATGCCGGCCGCCCTGGCCAGGTCGATCACGTTCGGCGCCGAGTGGAACACCACCGGGCCCTTGGTGGCGGCTTTGGCGAAGGTCCAGCTGCGCGCCGCGCCGTTCTTCGCCCGCGTCAGGTTTTTTTCTTGCGTCACATAGGCGATCAAGAGTTCTCGGTTGTTGTCGGGCGAAGCCACCACCGTCTTGCTGCCGTCGAGGCCGGGGAAATTGCCGCCGCCGCTGGCGCGGTAGTTATTTGTCGCGATGAGGAATTCCTGGCTGGCATCGACCGGCTTGCCCTTGTAGCTCAGCGCCTGGATGCGCCGGCCCGGCGGCTGCGTGACGTCGATCTGGTAGCGCACGTCGGCGCTGGTGAGCGTATCGAAGTTGTAGCTCGGGTGGGCCGTGTTGACCAGTTCCTGCGGCTCGGTCTTGTTGACATCGATGGTATTGAAGCGCCGCGCCGACTGCTCCAGCCAGGCCTGCAGTTCCGCGCCGTTCATCTTCACGCCGTACAGCGCGTTCGGATACAGATACAGGTCGGCCGCGTTGTTCAGCGCCACATTGCCCGCCTTGACGTCCGTGTAGTCGGACACGCCGGCCGAGCCGCTCTTGAATGGCGACGACATCGACAGCACGGGCAAGTGCGCGTATTGGGGCAGGTTCGCCTTCACATACGCGGCGAGATAGCTCGATTGCGCCTGGTTCACCACTTCGATGGCGCTGACGTCGCCCACGTCGGCAAAATACGTCGACATGCGGAAATCCGTGGCGCCGACCGGTGTCTGCACATAGGCGATCGTGGCAGCATGTTCTTCCGCCACAAGTGTGGCGATGGCTGGATCGGGAGTGACATAACTTTTGTCCGCGTTCTGGATGCCGCGCGCTTCCACCGTCGTGGCGCTCTTGTCGATCACCCACCGCGTGCCGTCGTGGCGCAGGGAGAAGCCGATCACGCCCAGGTGCTTGCCCCACAGGTTGGCCATCACGGTGGGCACGCCGTTGACCAGGCCACGGGCCTTGTCGACGCCGGGCAGATTAAACTGCGGCACCGTGCTGGCCGCGTTCGGGAACAGCTGGTGCGAATGGCCGATCAGCATGGCGTCCACGCCCGGCACTTGCGCCAGGTAGTAATTGCCGTTTTCCATGGTGGGCGAGTACGGGCTGTCATCGAGGCCGCCGTGCGAAATGGCCACCACCAGCTCGGCGCCTTTCGCGCGCATCTCAGGAATGAATTTTTCCGCCGTCTCGCGCACGCCTTGCGTGTAGACGCGCCCTTCCAGCCAGCGCTTGTCCCAGGCCATGATGGTGGGCGGCGCGAAGCTGATGATGCCCACCTTCACCGTGGCGGCGATGGCCTTGCCATCGGGGCCGGTGGCCGTGATCTGCTTGTCGATGATGTGGTATGGCGCAAACAGGGGCTTGCCCGTCCTGACGCTGTAGACGTTGGCCAGCACTTGCGGGAACGCGGGACCGGCGCAGCGCGGCTTGCCGGCATCGACGCTGTCGACGTCAAAGCGGTTGCCCGTCACCTGGCTCAAAAACGCCAGGCCGTAGTTGAATTCGTGGTTGCCGATGCCGCCGCCGTCGACCTTCAGCAGGTTCATCGCCTTGTAGATGGCCAGGGTCTGGTCGCAGGCCAGCGGTTTGACCAAGGCCTGGTAGTCGGCCAGGGCCGTGCCCTGGATGGTGTCGCCGTTGTCGAGCAAAAGATTGTTCGGAAATTGCGCGCGCGCCTGGGCGATCAGGGCCGCCGTGCGTTCCAGGCCGATCGACGGCTCCGCCTGCAGCTTGTAGTAATCATAACTGAGCACGTTCGCATGCAAGTCCGTCGTCTCCAGCAGGGCCAGGGTGGCGCTGCTGCCCGCCGGCGCGGCCAGCGGCCGGGCCGGGCCGGTGGCCGCGGGCGGCAAGGCGCCGCAGCCGGCCAGCAGCAGCGGCAGCAGGGCGAGACGGGGGAGTTGGCGCAAGGGTTGGTGCATGAGAATTCCTCTGGAAAGACAATATCGCCAGCATCATACGCAGCGCTCTCGCCATCATCAAGGCAAAAATATTGTCGCAAATACAGCAAAAACGTCATTTTATTACCCCGCGCGGCGGCAATTGCGCCGCGGCGGCAGCGGAAACGCGCCGCGCTCGCGTATAATTCAGGGTTTGATTTCACCATAGAAGACCAGAACATTATGGAAGCCGAACGCATCAATATCATCTCCGCCCTGCTCAACGACCTGACGGTCCGCGAAGCCGAACTTCGGAGGTATCTTTGACTTCACTGTCAAGTCGGAGAAACTAGAGCAAGTCAACGAAGAGCTGGAAGACCCTACCGTCTGGAACGATCCCAAGCGCGCTCAGGACCTCGGTAAAGAGAAGAAGGCGCTGGAAGCCATCGTCTTCACGCTCGCCAAGGCCGATGCCGACCTGCGCGACACCCGCGACCTGTTCGACATGGCCCGCGAAGAAGGCGATGACGAGACGCTCGAAGCGATCGAGCAGGACGTGCAGGAAATCCGCAAGGTCATCGAAAGCATGGAATTCCGCCGGATGTTCAACAATCCGATGGACCCGAACAACTGCTTCATCGATATCCAGGCAGGCGCCGGCGGCACGGAAGCCCAGGACTGGGCTTCGATGCTGCTGCGCCAGTACCTGCGCTATTGCGAACGCAAGGGTTTTAAAGTTGAAATCCTCGAGCAGTCCGACGGCGAGGTAGCCGGCATCAAGACGGCCACCCTGAAGGTCGAGGGCGACCACGCCTACGGCTTCCTGCGCACGGAAACGGGCGTGCACCGCCTGGTGCGCAAGTCGCCGTTCGACTCGGCCAACGGCCGCCATACGTCGTTTACGTCGCTGTTCGTGTATCCGGAAGTCGACGATTCGATCGAGATCGACGTCAACCCGGCCGATATCCGCGTCGATACCTACCGCGCGTCGGGCGCCGGCGGTCAGCACATCAACAAGACCGACTCCGCCGTCCGCATGACCCACGCGCCGACCGGCATCGTGGTGCAGTGCCAGAACGACCGTTCGCAGCACCGCAACCGCGCCGAAGCGATGGAAATGCTGAAAGCGAAACTGTACGAGCATGAACTGCGCAAGCGCATGAGCGAGCAGCAAAAGCTGGAAGACTCGAAGACGGACGTGGGCTGGGGTCACCAGATCCGCTCCTACGTGCTGGACCAGTCGCGCATCAAGGACTTGCGCACCGGTTTCGAGACGGGCAATACCAAGGGCGTGCTCGATGGCGACATCGACGACTTCATCTCCGCCTCGCTCAAGCAAGGCGTGTAAGGATGAACGCCTCCGCTCCGGCTCCGGCGCAGCGTGCCTTCCTGTTCGACATGGATGGCACGATCGTCGACAACATGGCCTTCCACACGCGCTCGTGGCTGGCGTTCTTTGAACGCCAGGGCCGGACGCTGGACGCGGACGCCTTTTTCCGCGACACGGCCGGGCGCCATGGCCGCGAAATCATCGCCAAATACCTGGGCGAGGATGCCGACCACGTCACCCTGCTGGCCGAAAAGGAAGTCGTTTACCGCGACATGTATGGCCCGCACCTGGCCACCGTCGCCGGTTTCGACGCCCTGACGGCCAGCGCGCGCGACAATCAGGTGGCGCTGGTGGTCGGTTCGGCGGCGCCGACGGAAAACATCGACTTCACGCTCGACGGCCTGGACCTGCGCCGGCGTTTCGACGCCATCGTCGGCGCCTCGGATGTGGAGCGGGGCAAGCCGCATCCCGACGTATTTCTCAAGGGCGCGCGGCTGGCCGGCGCCCTGCCCGAGCACTGCATCGTCTTCGAAGACGCGCCGCTGGGCGTGGAAGCGGCGCGCCGCGCCGGCATGCGGGCGGTGGTGCTGACCACCACCCTGCCGGCCGCAGCATTTGCCGGCTTCGACAACGTCATCTGCATCGCACCGGATTTCAGCCAACTCGATGTCGAGGCGCTGTTCGCCAGCCAGCCGGCAGCGTTTGCCGCCGGCACGCCAACGACATAACCATCAATCATCAATCAAGAAGAACACCATGACTACGGATATCCAAGAACAAGCCGCCGCCCCCGATGAAAACAAGATCATCGCCGAGCGCCGCGCCAAGCTGGCCGCACTGCGCGAACAAGGCGTCGCCTTCCCGAACGATTTCCGCCCCGAGCACAAGGCGGCCGACCTGCACGCGCAATACGACGGCAAGTCGCGCGAGGAACTGGAAGAAAACCCCGTACACGTGGTGCTGGCCGGCCGCATGATGCTCAAGCGCGAAGCGGGCAAGAAAGCCGCCTTCGCCACCCTGCAGGACGCTTCCGGCCCGAAGGCCGACGGCCGCATCCAGATCTACGCCACGCTCGACCTCACCGGCGAAGCGGCCATGGCCGCCCTGCACCACTATGACCTGGGCGATATCCTGGGCGTGCAAGGCACGCTGTTCAAGACCAAGACGGACGAACTGACCATCAAGGTCACCGAACTGCGCCTGATCACCAAGTCGCTGCGCCCGCTGCCGGACAAATTCCACGGCCTGGCCGACCAGGAAACGAAGTACCGCCAGCGCTACGTCGACCTGATCATGAACGAAGAGACGCGCCGCACCTTCAAGGCCCGTACCGCCGCCATCTCGTCGATCCGCCGCTTCATGGAAAAGAACGAGTTCATGGAAGTGGAAACGCCGATGCTGCACACGATTCCCGGCGGCGCCGCAGCCAAGCCGTTCATCACGCACCACAATGCGCTCGACATGCAGATGTTCCTGCGCATCGCGCCCGAACTGTACCTGAAGCGCCTGGTCGTGGGCGGCTTCGACCGCGTGTTCGAGATCAACCGCAACTTCCGCAATGAAGGCGTGTCGATCCGTCACAACCCTGAATTCACGATGATGGAATTCTACGCGGCCTACACCGACTACAAATGGCTGATGGACTTCACCGAAGCCGTCATCCGCCAGGCCGCCATCGACGCGCACGGCACCGCCACCCTGACCTACGGCGGCCGCGAGCTGGACCTGGCAAAACCGTTCCACCGCCTGACCATCGTCGAAGCGATCAACAAGTACGCTCCAGGCTACACCGCCGTGCAGCTGAACGATGCCGAATTCATCAAGGAAGAGCTGAAAAAATTCGGCGTCAAGCCGTTCGCCACGGCCGGCCTGGGCGCGCTGCAACTGGCGCTGTTCGAAGAGACGGCTGAAGCGCAGCTGTGGGAACCGACCTACATCATCGACTACCCGGTCGAAGTGTCGCCGCTGGCGCGCGCTTCCGACACGGTGGCCGGCATCACGGAACGCTTCGAGCTGTTCATGGTGGGCCGCGAAATCGCCAACGGCTTCTCCGAGTTGAACGACGCGGAAGACCAGTCGGCCCGCTTCCTGGCGCAAGTGGCCGCCAAGGATGCCGGCGATGAAGAGGCGATGTTCTACGACGCCGACTACATCCGCGCGCTGGAATACGGCATGCCGCCAGCCGGCGGCTGCGGCATCGGCATCGACCGTTTGATGATGATCATCACCGATTCGCCGAACATCCGCGACGTATTGCTGTTCCCGCACCTGCGCCGCGAAGAATGATGAACACCTGAAAAATCTGCTGCGCGTCGCGATTTGCGGGCTGCGATGCTCACTGCCTCGGCGGCCCCGTGCCCAGCACAGTTGCGCTTCTTAGCCGCAACTCCCATTTGCTCGCGACGACTTTTCAGGCGTTCGATGCTTCAAGGCAAAAAAAGCCGCCTGATCTTGCGATCAGGCGGCTTTTTTTAACCCCAACGGCAAAACCCGGGGTCAGACCCGGCGGGTCTGATCCCGGCAGTCACATTACTGTACAACCGTATAACACGGCACATACGCCGTGCCTGCCAATTTCATGCGGTGCTGCGCCACGAACGACGCCAGCAGCGCATCCATCGGGCCCATGATGTCCTTGTCGCCGTGGATTTCGAAGTTGCCGTGTTCCTCGATCGAGCGGATGCCGTCATCCTTGACGTTGCCCGCCACCACGCCCGAAAACGCGCGGCGCAGCTGGGCCGCCAGCAAGTGCGTGGCCTGGTTCTTGTGCAGGCTCAGGTTGCGCATGTTTTCATGCGTGGGCTGGAACGGCTTCTGGAATTCGTGGTCGATTCTCAAGAGCCAATTGAAATAATAGGCGTCGCTGTGGGCCTTGCGGAATTCGCGCACCTGGCGTATGCCGTCGAGCATTTCACGCGCCACCAGTTCCGGGTCGTCGATGATGATCTTATAGCGCTGCTGCGCTTCCGGCCCCAGCGTATCGCTGATGAACTGGTTAATCTGCACGAAATACTCGCGCGACGTTTCCGGGCCCGTGAAGATCAGCGGGAATGGAATTTCCGCATTGTCCGGGTGCAACAAAATGCCGAGGATATACAAAATCTCTTCGGCCGTGCCCGCGCCGCCGGGGAAGACGACGATGCCGTGGCCGGCGCGCACGAACGCTTCCAGCCGTTTTTCGATGTCCGGCATGATGACGAGGTCATTGACGATGGGGTTGGGCGACTCGGCGGCGATGATGCCCGGCTCGGTGATGCCCAGGTAGCGTCCATTGTGCAGGCGCTGCTTGGCGTGGCCGATGGTGGCGCCCTTCATGGGGCCCTTCATGGCGCCGGGGCCGCAGCCCGTGCAGATGTCGAGGCCGCGCAAGCCCAGCTGGTAGCCCACTTCCTTCGAATAATTGTATTCGGCGCGGTTGATCGAGTGACCGCCCCAGCACACCACCAGATTCGGGTTGAGCTGGGTTTGCAGCACGTTGGCGTTGCGCAGGATGTGGAAGACGGCGTCCGTCACGCCTTCCGTGCTCTGCAAATCGAATTTCGGGTTGCCCGTCACTTCATCGCTGACGAAGATAATGTCGCGCAAGACGGCAAACAGATGCTCATGGATGCCCTTGATCATCTTGCCGTCGACAAAGGCGATGGCCGGCGCACCCTTGATGTCGAGCTTGATGCCGCGCTCGCGCTGGATGATGGAGATTTCAAACGATTGATATCGCTCAAGCAGGGCGCGCCCATCGTCGATGGTGCTGCCGCAATTCAAGACCGCCAGCGCGCAGCGGCGGAAGGTGTTGTACAGGCCGCCCTGGCTGGTGTCGAGCAGTTTATTGACTTCCGTCTTGGAGAGCACGTCCAGGCGGCCTTCCGGTGAAACCAGAGTATCGATAACGTCGTGTTCCATAATGCGAAAAATCCTTTAAAAATCGATCCTCGAAGATGTTGCACCCTCAATATACGACAAGTCAGGCAAGTTGTGCTGTGCCGCCGCAAAATCGCCGGGGCCGTCCTTGCCCGCAAACCGGTTTGACCAATATGAAACAGTCATTCTTGCTAATGCGAATCGAAATCTTCGCTCAGCGCAATTTGTAGATTAGAATGCCAGCCTATTGGAATTCCCGTGCGTGAGGTTCTTCATGAGAGTCCCCGCCGCCCGCAGGCTTCCATAAGTTTGTTTTATCGATCGACTATAATAATTTTTCAGGAGGAACCGCATGAGCGGTGCGACTACGCCCAACAAGGAAGCCGTTATTCCCGAGTTCAAGCAGATTATGGGCCATCCGAGCCCATTGTGGATGTTGTTCATGACTGAATTCTGGGAACGCTTCGCGTTCTACGGAGTTCGCTGGGCGCTGGTACTGTACATCGTGGCCCAGTTCCACGGCGGCGACGGTTCGGGACAGGCAGCGGCCAACCTGACCTACGGTTCCTTCCTCGCGCTGGTGTACGCCGGCGCCCTGTTCGGCGGCTACATCGCCGACCGCGTCATCGGCTACCAGCGCTCCATCCTGCTGGGCGCCATCTTCATGGCTGCCGGCCTGTTCTGCATCTCCGTGCCGAACCAGGACATCTTCAACCTGGGCCTGGCCACGATGATCGTCGGTAACGGCATGTTCAAGCCGAACATCTCGACCATGGTCGGCAAGCTGTACACGACCGCCGATCCGCGCCGCGACAGCGGCTTCACGATCTTCTACATGGGCATCAACATGGGCGCCATGGTCGCGCCCGTCTTTACCCAGTGGCTGGCCGAGTCGATCTTCGGCACCAGCGCCATGCCGTCGTACAAGATGGTGTTCATGGCGTCCGGTTTCGGCATGCTGATCAGCCTGGTATGGTTCTTCATCGGCCGCCGCGCCCTGAAGGGCATCGGCGCGCCGGAAGCCGGTTCCGGCAGCCCGATGCGCGTCGTCTGGGTGGCCGTCGGTTCCCTGTGCGTGATCCCGCTGATGTACTTCCTGCTGACCGTCGGCGCTGAAAAGCTGCAAATCGTCCTGACCGTGCTGTTCGTCGGCCTGGCCGTCATGCTGATGATCGAAGGCATACGCAACGGTAAAATTGCGCGCGACCGCGTCATCGCCATGCTGCTGATCTTTGTCTTCAACATCCTGTTCTGGATGTTCTTCGAACAGGCAGGCAGCTCGTTTACCTTCCTGGCAGACAAGATCGTCAACCGCGACCTGGGCTTCTGGATCTTCCCGACCGCCTACTTCCAGACCGTCAACTCGGTCGCCATCATCGTCTTCGCGCCCATCATCGCCGCCGTCTGGGTCTTCCTGGCGCGCCACAACGTCAATCCGTCGATCCCGCGCAAATTCGGCCTGGGCTTGCTGGGCAATGCGCTGGCCTTCGGCCTGCTGATCTTCGCTCTGTCGAGCTTGGTTGGCGCCGACAACAAGATCCCGTTCTGGACCCTGACCACCGTCTACGTGCTGCAATCGATCGGCGAGCTGTGCCTGTCGCCTATCGGCCTGTCGATGGTCACCAAGCTGGCGCCGGTGCGCCTGGTGGGCCTGGGCATGGGCGGCTGGTTCCTGTCGACCGGTATCGGCAACAACCTGTCGGGCATCTTCGCCAGCCACGTCAGCGGCGAAAGCGGCATGTCGGTGCAGTCGGCCCTGTCCGGCTACACCTTCGGCTTTTGGTCCCTGCTGGGCGCCGGCGTCGTGCTGTTCCTGATCGCACCGCTGATCAACAAACTGATGCACGGCGTGAAGTAAGCGTCTTGTTGTAGATCAGAACGGCGGCCCGCGGGCCGCCGTTTTTCATTGCGGCGCCGGTTTTTGCCCTGGCGGGCGGTACAATACTGCCATGGCCAGCGGCCACCCGACCAACACCGAAAAAGAATCCCATGTCCAGCATTTCCACCACCACGCCCCTCTCCGACGACGAATACGCCGAACTCGACACCCTGCTGGCCGCGCCCGCGCTGGCCAGCCGCGCCATGGACGTGTCGATGCTGGAAGGTTTTCTGACCGCCGTCGCCCTGAGCCCGAAACAAATTGCAGTTGAGCAATGGTTACCCTGGGTCTGGGACAAGGCGGCGGGCAGCGCCGCGCCCGCGCCCGACGCCGCCAGCGAACGGGCGGCCGGCCTGGCGCAGCGCCACCACGCCTACATGGTCGAATGGCTGGCGAAGGACCCGGACAGCTTCGAGCCCATCTACGTCTGCGGCCCCGAATGGAGCGTGCCCGCCTGGTGCGCCGGTTTTGTCCTTGGCACGGCCCTGGACAAGCCCCAGTGGGCGGCCCTGGCCGTGAGCCACCCGCAGTACCTGGCGCCCATCCAGCACCTGGCCACGGCCGCCGAACTCGATGACGACGCGGCCGAAACGGCCATGGATGGCGTCATTCCCGCCGTCATCGCCATCAACGCCGCCTGGGCGCGCCAGCGCCACCTGAAACAAAGCCAGCCCGGCGCCACCGTCTTGCGTGAACTGCCGAAAACGGGCCGCAACGACCCCTGCCACTGCGGCAGCGGCAAAAAGTACAAGAAATGCTGTGCCGACGCCGATAGCGCGGCCGGCTAAGGACGCATCTCCTTGCGCCAGCTGCTGACGGCCGTCCTGCGCTTCCTGCTGCGCCACGCGCTGCAGTTCGCCCTGTTCATCGTCATCCTGCTGGCCGGCCGCCTGCTGCTGGCCGACTGGCGCGCCTACAGCGCCGGCAGCGAGGCTGTCGCCGCGCTCGGGCTGGCCGCCGATAACGCCGATAGCCACGGCACTGGTCTGGCCGAGGCGGCCACGGCCAGGGTCAACGCCCTGGCGCACGCCTCGCACGCGGCCGTCGCCGCCCGCCGGACAGAAGTGCAGGCGCAACTGGCGGCCTTGCGCGCGCGCCAGCAAGCGTCGCTGTTCACCCTCCCCCTGCCCGCGCCCGATACGCTGGCCCGCCATGCGCAGGACGAAGCGGCGCGCCGCGTGGAAATCGAAGTGCTGGCGCAGGAGGCGCGTTACTTGAGCGCCCTGCAGGCGGCGATCAGCGGCGAGGATGCGCGCCAGACGCTGGCGCGCCTGCATGCGCAACACGTCAGCGCGTATGCGGCGCTGCAAGGAAATCTACGTCAGCGCCGGCAGCTGGAAGCGCTGCATCCTGTCGCGGCGCGCCTGCCCGGCAGCGACGCCCATGCGCAGCTGTCGCGTCTCGAAGGGGAAGGCCAGCGCTTGCGCGAGATCAACCTGCAAGCCTATCAAGCCTGGCTGGCACAGCGCGCGCGCACCAGCAATGCTGCCCGACCCGCCCCGTTTGCCATCGACGAGCAAGCCTTGAGCGGCGTGCTGGCGCCCGTACAAAAGGCGATTGCGGCAAGCGAGGAACAACTGGCGCGCAACTGGATCGCCCGCTGGCGCGCTCCCGTCATGGACGTGGCGCCCACGGCCGCCCTGCTGGTGCTGTCGGCCATCCTGCTGCCCGTGGCCATCAAGGCCTTCTTTTACTTCGTGCTGGCGCCCGTCGCTTCGCGCCTGGAACCCTTGTCCATCGCGCGCGCGCTGAACGTCACGGCCAGCGCGCCCCCCTCGCCGCCCGATGGCCAGTCGCGCATCTCCGCCGTCTCGCAGGCATTGCAACTGCAGCCGGGCCAGCGGATGCTGATCCATCCCGAATACCTGCAATCGTCGCCCGTCGGCACGCATAAACGCACGCAGTGGCTGCTGGACTGGCGCTTTCCATTGACGAGTCTGGCCGCCGGCATGGCGGCGCTGACGCGGCTGGAAAGCGATACGGCGGCATCCGTGACGATATCCGCCAGCGACGACCCGCTGCTGGAAGTGGCCGTCGTGCGCCTGCCTGCCGGCAGCGCCCTCGTATTCCAGCCAAGGGGACTCGTGGGCCTGGTCTGCGACGCGGACCAGCCGCTGGCGATATCGAGCCACTGGCGCCTGGGCAGCCTGCATGCCTGGCTCACCCTGCAGCTGCGCTTCATCGTCTTTCGCGGCCCCGTCACCCTGATCGTGCGCGGCTGCCGCGGCGTGCGTCTGGAACGGGCCGGCCAGGGCCGCTCCATCAGCCAGTCCGCCACCCTGGGCTTTACTACCGGCGTGCTGTACTCGACGATGCGCAGCGAAACCTTCCTGCCCTACCTGCGCGGCCGGCAGGCGCTGCTCAACGACCGCTTCGACGGCGACAACGGCGTCTACCTGTACGAAGAAACCCCGCGCCACGGCAAGCAGCCGGGCAAGGCGGGCAGCTGGTTCGAGGGTTTTACGGACGCCATCTTGAAAGTGTTCGGCATCTAGCCGAGGAAACCTTATGAACGACTTTCTGTTTGCCGATTTTCTCGAGGACCACGCCGTGTATGCGGCGGTTGAGGCGTACTGGCAGGCGCGCCTGGCCTTCCTCGACGGCCGGTGCGCGCCGTATCTGCGCACCGCGTTTGCCAACGGCCAGCCGTTTTATGACGGCAATCCCATCGTCAACCTGGCCGACCGCGACGCCGGCAAGGCGGCGCGCATCGTGCAGCAGTGCCCGCAGGAGTTCGGCGCCTGCTACACGAGCTTCGGGCAAGCCATCGAGCTGGCCGGCAGCGATGGGCACCTTCGTCCGGCGCGGGAAAAGGTCATCGTGCTGACCTTGACGCAGGCGACGGCGCAGCGCGCCGGGGATGAACTGCGCGCCTGGTTTGATGCGGCGTAAGGCTGCGCGCTACCAGAGGTAGGCTACGCGCACACCGACATTGCGCTGCTCGCCATAGTTACAGGCGCGCGCCGAGAAACACGAGGCGACATGGTATTTGTCGAACAGGTTCTTCACCGTCATGCTCACGCTCAGGCCGCGCCAGCCGCTGCGCGCCTGCCCCAGGTCATAGCGCAGCGACAGGTCGGCCAAGGTGAACGCCGGCGCCTGGAAGGTGTTCTCCGCGTCGCCCCAGCTGGCGCCCACGTGGCGCACGCCGGCGCCGGCCGACAGGCCGCGCAAGCTGCCGGCGAAGGCGTAGTCGGCCCAGGCGGATGCCATCTGCCTGGGCACTTCATAGGGCGACTTGCCCTGCACGTTCGTGCCCCACATGTCCGGATTCGCCTTCGTCACTTTCAGGGGATTGTAGGTGAGGGACGCCAGCAGTTTCAGCTGGCTGTTCGGCTGCGCCGCCACTTCCAGTTCGATGCCGCGCGAGCGCACCTCCCCCTGCTGGATCGAGAAATTCGGATCGTCCGGGTCCGTCGTCAGCACGTTCTGGCGGCGCAGTTCGAATGCGGCGGCCGTCACGGACAAATGCGCGCCAGGCGCGTATTTCACGCCGACTTCCACTTGCCGGGCCGTTTCCGGCTCGAACGGACGCTCAAGGCGGTCGGCGCCGGAGACGGGCGAGAACGATTCGCTGTAGCTGGCGTAAGGCGCCAGGCCGTTCGCCGCCAGGTAAGTGACGCCGGCGCGGCCCGTGAATGCCCCGGGCTTGCGCAAAGTCGTGCTCGACGGCGATACCAGCAGATTGCGCTGTTCCTGGCGCGTCCAGTCCTGGCGCCCGCCCACGGTGAAGACCCAGTTGCGGTACTGCGCACGGTCTTGCAGGTAGGCGCCCAGCTGACGGTTACGCTCGCGGCGCAGGGCATCGGGCGCCAGCGCCGCCAGGTCCAGCGCGCCGCCGTAAACGGGGCGGTAGATAGCGATCTGCGGCCCGTCGGCGATATACGAACTGAACGAAGTACTGCTGCGGCTGTAGTCGATGCCGGCAACGACCTCATGGCGCAGCGCGCCCGTCGCCACCTGGCCCGTCACGCTGGTGTCGAGCGAGTACACGCTGCCCTTGCCGTCGCGCGTATCGATCTCGCGGTTGCTGATCGCATGGTCGATTAAATTGCCATAACGAAACATATACTGTTCATGATTATCCGCATGCAGGTAGCGGAAATTCTGCCGGAGCGTCCACCCGCCGTCAAACGTGTGGCGCGCCGCGTAGCCGGCAGAGGCGACGCTTGTCTCCTCGTGGTCGAAGCCGGGTTCCCCCAGGAAGCGCGTCAGCGGCAGGCGGCCATTCGGATTGCTGCCATTCAAGGCCTCCCACTGCACGTTCGACGATTGCATGGCGCGATTCTTCTGGAAAAAGCCCAGCAAGGTGACGCTGGTGCGGGCGCTTGGCGCCCACGTCAGGCTGGGCGCCAGATAATAGCGGTCGTCCTTCATGTAGTCGATCTGCTGGTCCGCCTGGCGCGCCAGCCCCACCAGGCGGTACTGCAGGCTGCCGTCGTCGGCCAGCTGGCCGCCCACGTCGAGGGCCAGCTGCCTGCGGGCGTAACTGCCGAGCGACACTTCGACCTGGTTCACTTGGTCCGCCGCGGGGCGCTTGGCAACGAAATTGACGATGCCGCCCGGCGCATTCTGGCCGTACAACACGGACGAGGGCCCCTTGAGCACTTCCACGCGCTCGGCGCCATACGGCTCCACGCCGAAGAAGCCCAGCGTCCCCATGGGCATCAGGCGCATGCCGTCAAGGTAGAACGCCCCCGAAAACTGGCTGAAGCCGCGCACCGACAGGCTGTCGTCGGCGGGATTGGCGCCTGCCGTGTTGCTGCGCAAGCCGGCCGTGTACTGGATGGCGTCGTTCAGGGTGCGCACGCCCTGGTCATCCATGCGGTCGCGCGTGATGACGGACACCGATTGCGGCACTTCCAGCAAGGATGCATCGGTCTTGGTGGCGGTGCTGGCCCGCCGCGCCACATAGCCGCTGACCTTGCCCCAGGGGTTTTCCGCTTCCCCCTGCGCGCTGACGGTCACGGGCGCCATCGTCTGCACGCCATCGGCCGCCGCGCCGGTAGCGGACGCGGTGGCGGCGCGCAAGGCATAGCCGCCTCCGGCCGTGCGCACGGCGGCGAGTCCCGTGCCGGCCAGCGCCCGCGCCAGCGCGTCGTCCACCGTATAACTGCCGCTGACGCCGCCGCTGCGCAGCCCTTCCGTTGCCGCCGAGCCAAAGGCGAGCAGCAAACCCGCTTCACGCCCGAGCCGATTCAATGTCGCTTCCAGCGGCCCGGCCGGGATGGCATAGCGGCGCAGGACCTCGGCCTGCCCGGCCGTTTGCGCCAGCGCCGGCGCGCCGGCCAGGCCGGCCAGTGCGCCCAGGCACAGCGCATGCACCAGGTGGGCGAGCGGTTTCATGGCCAACAGGCCCGGTGCGCGCAAGCGCGTGGAGGGATGGAATGTGCTGCGATCGTTCATGGCATGCCTTCGTATCATGGATGGGTGGAACGGGCCAAAACCTGGGCCCTCACTTCCCTTGACAAGACAGCGGGCAAAAACAGTCCATGTATTTTCAGTTTATTTTTTCGCGGCGCGCGGCCGCACCGTGACCCAGTAGCGCGTCAGATAATGGAGTTCGACGGGCAAGGCTTGCGTCAGCGCCAGCAGTACCTTGTCGGTATCGGCCAGCGGATAGACGCCCGACACCAGCAGATGCGCGAGCGCCGGGTCGCATCCCAGGTGGCCGCGCCGGTGGCGCGACAACTCCAGCAGGAAGGCGTCCAGGCGCATGTGCGCGGCGACCAGCATGCCGTCAACCCAGGCGCCCGCGCCGGCGTCGAGCGCCTGCGCCGCGCCCGCGCCGGCGCGGCTAAAACTGCCCTCCTCGCCCGCCTGCAGCACGCGCGGCTGGCCCTGGGCCGCGGCGGGCCGCAGCTCGACGGCCCCTTCCAGCACGCCGACCCGCACGAAGCCGTCGTGCTGGCGCACGATGAAACGCGTGCCCAGCGCCCGCGCCGCGCCATCGACGGTGTGCACGAAGAAGGGCCGCCGCTGCGCATCGGGCGCCGTCTGCAGCAGTACCTCGCCGCGCAGCAGCCGCACCGCGCGCGCGCCGGCGTCATAGTGCAGTTTGATGGCGCTATCGGTATTGAGCACCAGCGTGCCGCCGTCCGGCAGGCGCACCGTGCGCCGCTCGCCCGTGGCCGTGCTGGCGTCGGCGTGCCACGACTGCCAGGCGGGTGCCTGGCGCAACAGGGCGGCGCTGCCGCCCACGACCACCAGCGCCGTCAGCAGGCGCACCGCGCGGCGCCGCCGCGCGCCCGCAGGCGCGGCCAGGGCGGCGCTGGCCAACGGCAGCGGAATGCCGGCCAACTGGCCGCTGACCGCCTCGATGCGCTGCCAGGCCCGTTCATGTTCGGCGTCCTCGGCGCGCCAGCGCTGCCACGCACTGAGCTGTGCGGCAGTGGCGTCGCCGCCGTGCAGCGCCAGCCACCACTGCACGGCCCGCCGCGCCACGGCAGGCGCCACGCGGGCGGCCGCAGCCGCGCCGCCCAGCGGAACCGGCATCTCGTCATCCATCGTGCTGCTCCGGGAAAAAGCAGCGCAGGGCCGCCCTGGCCAGATGGCGCTTGACGGTGGACAGGGAAATGCCCAGTTCGGCCGCGACCTCCTGCTGCCCCATGCCGTCGAGCTGCACCAGCAGGAAGGCTTGCCTGGCCTGTGCGGGCAAAGCGGCCAGGCGCCGGTCCAGCTCCACCAGCCGTTCGAGGAACATCAAACGCACCTCGGGCGGCGGCGCCACCGGTTCCGGCATCAGGGCAAGGGCATCGAGGTAGGCTTGCTCGATGGCGCGCCGGCGCACATGGTTGATCAGCAGGTTGCGGGCGATGGTCGTCAGGTAAGCACGCGGCTCCTGCACGCCCTGCATGCCCTGCGGCGCGAGCACGCGCAGGAAGGTGGCCTGCGCCAGGTCGGCCGCGTCGAAAGCGTTGCCCACCTTGCGCTGCAGCCAGCCGCGCAGCCAGCCGTGGTGCTGGCGATACAGCATGGCGATGTCATCGTATGCATGCAAAGAAAAGTGGTCGGCGGACATGGAGCGGCGAGTCTGGCGCATAGCGCAAACTTAATGAGAATTATTCTCAATTATAGGCAGAAGTGGGCAGCTCGGCAAGATAGCGGCTGCAGCGGCCACGGCAAGCGGCTCAATCCGGTCTGAAGTCAGCCTGCAGCAAGCCATAGACGTGCAGGTCGACAAATACGCCATTCAAGCATTCCGCCTGCCGCAACACGCCTTCATGCATAAATCCCAGCCGTTCGGCCAGCGCCCTGCTGGCGTGATTGGCGGCCGCGCACTGCAATTCGATGCGGTGCAATTGCAGCGCGCCAAACGCGTGCGCGAGGACGGCGCGCACCGCCGCGCCGGCGATGCCCCGGCCCTGGAACTGCTGCCCCAGGTAATAGCCGATGCGGGCATTGCGCTGCGCCGTGTCGATGTCTTTCAGGCGGATGCTGCCGCACAAGGCCGTGCCGGAGAAAACATGCCATTCCAGTACCCCGCCGCTGGCGGCGCGGGCGGCGGCGGCCTGCAGATAGGCCAGCGCCTCGCCGAATGCGTCGAGCTGCGCCACGGCGGGCAGGTAAGCTTTCAAGTGCGCGCGGTTGCGCGCCACCAGTTCGGCGAGGGCTTCGGCGTGTTCAGGCAAAGTTGGAACAATAGAAATATCAGGAAATGCTGAAGGAGTCAGATGCATATGTCCCCGGCGGGCCGGTAAAGTGAAAGAAGAAGCACGCAGCGGTATCGCTACGCCGCAATCGAATGCGATACGCTCAGCCACTCGCCCGGTTGCAGATTCGCCGCCGCCTCGCGCGTGGCCAGCACGCTGTCGGGATCCAGGTCGGAGCGTTTCAACTTATAGGAATAGGCAAAATCGTCGGCATCGAATGCCTGCCCCGCCTTGACATAGTACTTGAAGCCGACGAAGGAGTCGGGATTGGTGACGACTGTGTATGCAAGCGTGACGCTGTTCATGGCGGGCCTCGTCGACGGTGGTGAGGCATCCATTATGCGCCTATGCTGGCCGCGGCGGTCGATGGAAGAACCTTGCGGCAAGTCAATGGCCATGCCGGCCGCCGGCGCTACAGTAGCGTGAGTCCACTCCTACCGCACTTCCCGCCGCCATGCGCACACTGCTCAGTACCATCAGGAACACCGTGATGCCGCCAGTCAGGCTCACGGCGGCGGCGCGCGCCGAGCGCCTGGCGGACCGGCGCGGGCTGCCCGCCAGCGATCCCGGGCCGCAAGCCGTCATCGACGCCTGCACGGCCTGGCTGGGCGCGGCGCAGGACCATTCCAGCTCAAACGACGGCGGCGTGGCCCGCGACTACAGCCTGCTGACGGGCTGGTCGAGCTCCTACCCGGAGACCACCGGCTACATCATCCCCACCATGATCGCCGTGGCCCGGCGCACCGGCGACGCCGCCCTGCACGAACGGGCGCGCCGCATGCTCGATTGGTGCGTGGCCATCCAGTTCCCCGCAGGCGGCTTCCAGGGCGGCAAGATCGATTCGACGCCGCGCGTGCCCGTCACCTTCAACACGGGCCAGATCCTGCTGGGCCTGGCGGCGGGCGTGGCGGCGTACGGCGCGGCCTACGAGGACGCCCTGCACCGCGCGGCACGCTGGCTGCGCGACAGCCAGGACGCCGACGGCTGCTGGCGCCGGCATCCCACGCCGTTCGCCAGGCCCGGCGACAAGGCCTACGAAACCCACGTGGCGTGGGGCCTGTTCGAGGCAGACCGCGCCGCGCCCGGCCACGGCTACGGCGCGGCCGGCCTGCGCCAGGTCGACTGGGCACTGACCCGCCAGCAGCCGAACGGCTGGTTCGCATCGAACTGCCTGGACGAGCCGCTCAAGCCCCTGAGCCATACCATCGGCTACGTCTTGCGCGGCCTGCTCGAAGCGCAGCGCTTTTCCGCGCGCGCCGACCTGCTGGACGCCGCCGTGCGCACCGGTACGGGCGTGGCCAATGCCGTGGCCGATGATGGCTACCTGCCCGGCCGGCTCGACCACGCGTTTCTGCCCGGCGCCGACTTCGCCTGTCTCACGGGTTCGGCGCAAAACGCGCATTGTTTGTTCCTGCTGTATCAGCGCACGGGCGAGCGCCGCTTTCTCGACGCGGCGCGCCGCCTGAACGGCTTCGTGCGGCGCACGGTCGTCATCGACGGCCCGGCGCACGTGCGCGGCGGCGTGAAGGGCGCGTTTCCCGTCGACGGCGATTACGGCGCCTGGGCTTACCTGAATTGGGCCGCCAAGTTCTGCATCGATGCCAACCTGCTGGAACTGGAAGTTGGCGATGCTTGAGCGGGCCAGGCGCGCCGCCAGGACTGCGCTGGAAACGTGGCGCCGCGCCGTCAGCGCCCGGCACGTGCGCCACGGCGCTCGCCATGTGACGCGCGCCGGCCTGGCGGCCGATCTGGCGCGGCTGGGCGTCGCGCCGGGCGACACCCTGTTCATCCATTCATCCTTGCGCAGCCTCGGTTACGTGGAAGGCGGCGCGGCGGCCGTGATAGGCGCCCTGCAGGACGCCGTCGGTGCGCAAGGCACCTTGCTGCTGCCCACCTATTATCTGCCCGGCGGCACGGTGCGCGCCACCTGCGCCATGAAAGAGTATGTGTTCGACCCGCGCCGTCACGGCACCAGCATGGGCCGCCTGCCCGAAGCCTTCCTCGCCAGCGCCGGCATCCACCGCAGCATCCACCCGACCCATTCCGTGTCCGCGTGGGGCCGCCATGCGGCCGGCCTCACCGAGGGGCATCACCGCGCGCCGTCGATCTTCGGCGCAGGCTCGCCATGGCAGCGCTTCATCGGCTGCACCCAGGCGAAAGTGCTGGGCCTGGGCATTTCCATGGGCCCGGTGACGTTCTATCACGCGCTGGAAGACGCCATGGGCGACGCCTTTCCCGTGCCCGTATGGGAAGACGAGACAAAGCTGCTGGCCTGCCTGGATCACGCCGGCCGGCGCTGCGAGGTGCCCGTGCGCCCCTTCGATCCCGCCATCGCCCGGCGCCGCATCGACCAGCCGGGCCGCGGCGACTTGCGCGACTATTTTGCGCGCGAATTCGACGCCGCCGGCTTGCGCGTCAACGGGCAAGTGGGCGAGGCGGCGTCGTGGGCCATTCCGGCGCAGGCGTTTCATGAGCACCTGCGCCAGCTGGCATCCGAACACGTGACGATCTACGCCACAGCCGGTGAACTGGCGGCGCGGCCCGTCGCCGATGGCGCCTTACGGCACGGCCGGTGAGGCTGGCAAGGCCGCCGCGCGCGCCGCGCCCGTCCCGCTGCGCTGCAAATCGTATACGCCTGCGCCGCTGGCGATGAAGTACAGGGTGCCCGCCTCGGCATTGACCTCATCCTCGATGGGAGCGCCCGTGCCGCGCTTGCGGACAGTCCAGCGCCCCTCCTGCAAATCCGTCACCAGCACCTGCATGGACGCCGCTTGCGCCGGCAACTCGACTGTGACAAGCCCGCCGAGCGGCAGGCCGCTCCGGGAAAACAGCACCACGCGGTCCTTGATCTGCACGCCGGCCAGCAGCGGCGAGGCGATGGCCGTCGTGGGCAGCGCTGGCAGCGCGCTGCCGGCATCCATCACCTGCATGACATTGAGGAACAAGTCCGTTTCGCCGGCGGCCGGCGGCGACACTTCCAGCCGCCAGGCGCCCGCTTCCTCGGTCGAATAGTCCGCTTCGGGCTGGATAGGATAATTGGTGCCGCCGACGCTGAACTCATTGCCGCTGCCGCCCACCTTGGCCAGCACGGCATTCGCCGGCAGCAGGGTGCGGTTGATCAGCTTGCCGTTGTACTGGTAGCGATGGTTGTAGTCCCACTCCGTGCGGCGGACCACCGCGGTGTCGCCGGCGATCTCGGGCTCGGACTGGCTGTGCAGCAGCCAGGTCTTCCTGAATCCCGCATCGCTGGCGCTGACCCTGTCGAAGACGACCAGGGCGGCCGGGTGATCCCCGTCCTTGAGATTGAGGAACACGAACGAGCGCTGGAACTGGCGCACCTTGCTGCTGTACGCGGCCGTCAGGTCGCCCTTGATGTAGCTGAAGTCCGGCGCCTGCGCCTGGGGGCCGGACTGGTGCCGGAGGACCGTGGCCACCTTGTAGCCGTTGGCCAGTTCCGCCAGGGTTTGCGGCTCCTCGCCAGGAAAGCGCTGTCCGCCGTCATTGGCATAACCGTCAAAACTCTCGCTGGGGTCATACACCAGCATCGTGTTATGCGCGATGCTGCGCTTGTGATAGTTCATGTCGTGCGCGCTGCCGTATTCCAGGACAATGGCGGGATCGGCGACATCCCTGCCGCTGTAAATGCCCGAATCGATGGCCAGGCCGCCCTTGTAGTAAATCTGGAAATGCCCGGCGTCGTAATGCTCGTGGTTGCCGAACCAGTCGCCGCCCAGCTTCATCGTGGCCACCACATGGCCGGACTGCGCCTGCATGCCATCGGTCCAGCCCGTGCGGGCGATCATCAGGCCGGCCGGGTCCGGAAAATACTTGGTCAACGGCAAGGTGGCGGGACTGGGCGTGCTGTCCATGGCCGTGTTGCCCAGCAGCACAGGCCACAGGCTGTCCCGGGGATGGATAAAGCTGGTCGACTGCTGCGACGACTGCGTCAGGTACTCGTGCTTCAGGGTGGGATTGTTGTAATAGGCCGCCGGCAGCAGGAAGGCCAGCGGTTCGCTCCAGTATTGCGTGCTGTTGGTGTACGAGGAATGGTAGACGTCGCCATCGCGCATCCATTGCCCGTCGGGGCGGCGCGCATACAGCCAATGATACGGCGTCATCTGCTGCACGGGATCGAACACGGGAGCGGCGCCCATGCGCCGGAACAGCCATGCGGCGTACATGTCCGCCAGGAAGCGCACCGTGCCGTAGGATGCCCCCTGATGAAAGGCTTGCGCCGCGTAGGCATAGTTGCGCGGCGCAATATAGTCGGCAAAGAAGCGCCCGGCAACAATGTTGTAGACCAGCGGCGCCTCGTCATAAAAGGCGATGGCGGCCGACAGCTGGTCGCGCAGCAGCTGGTTGTCGCTGCCATGGCCCACGACGACGCCCTGGCGCGAGGGCGGAAAGCCGATTTCCATCGTCGCGGCGATCTGCGTGAAGCGCGTGACGACATAGGCGCGCTGCTGCGCGCTCATCAGCCTGTAGCACCAGTCATACACCATGGCGCTGGCCAGGATGATGTCGCCTTTTTCGTTCGGGTGGCTATCCCCGGGCGAAAAGCGTACGGCCGCCAGGTAGTCGAGCAGCATTTGCACGGCTTCGCCGCCCCGCTGCGCCGACGCCGGCGCGCCACCGCCTTCATACAGCAGCGAGAACAGCGCCTTCGCCTTGATCCGGCTCACGACTTCGGTCTGGTGGTTCGTCGCGGCCGGGCCGCCTGGCACGAACGGCGGCAGCGCAACCACGGCCGGCGCCTGGATAAACGCATGCAGGACCGTGCGGTGCTGCACCATCTCGGCCGCATTCGACTCGAAACGGCCGCGTATGGCGGCCAGGTCTCCCACCCGGGCAAACAGGCGCGGATGCTCGCCTGGCGGCGGCAGCACGGCGGGCAGCGGGTACGCGCCATAGCCTTGCGGGACAAAGTCGGCGAGCGCCGTCACCAGCAGGCAATCGATGCCCACGCCGCCGTCACGGTACTTGAGCTTGAGTTCGCGCGCGCCGGCCGCCAGCCAGCGCGTGACGGGCACCCAGGTCCACTGCGCGGCCTGGCCGGCGATGAACGGCACCGCTACGCTGGCATAGGCGCCGTTGTCGAGCGCCAGGTACAGCGAGGCGGCGTCCGCCGCCGGCGCCAGCACGCGCAGCCAGACCGTGTAGTTGCCGGCGCGGGGCACGGCCACGCTGTACGACAGCTCGGCCGCCGCGCCCGGCGTATCGGCGCGCGCCAGGTCCGCCGGCGTGGACAGGTAGCTGCCGCCGGAAACCACATTGCTGCCGAGATACTCTTGCGTCCACGGACCGCCTGGCGCCCCGGCTTCCGCCTCGAACATGGCTTCGACGGGAAAAGACGCCGCCTGCAGCGCGGGACTGGCCGCCAGCAAGGCGACATGGATCAAATATTGCAACTTGTGACGGTATCGCAGCTTGAACATTCCTGGCACCCCATTTTGTTGTATTTTAAATATCAGCAACAATACACCATGCGGCGTCAGTCCGATTGTATTTTTACAACAAATACCGGCGGCGGCCCGCCGCGCGCATAAAAAAAACCGCCCGGTATCACCCCCGGGCGGTTTTGGCTGGCAATGCGGACCGGCCGCGCGCTATGCCTGCGGCGCCTTCTTCTCGCGCGCCACGAGGTACAGCAGCACGATGATGGCCGCATACGGCAGCAGCGACAGCGCATCCGCATTCAAGCCCGCGTAGAAAGGGTTGCCGTGCTCGGCCCAGTCGGCCATCATCTGGTCGAAGTGCGTCAGCACGCCCGCCGTGATGGCGATGATGATGCCGGCCAGCGCGCCGCCGGCGATGTAGCCGGAGGCCAGCAGCACGCCCGAACTGCGGTCGCCCGCCAGCTGGCGCTCTTCTTCATTGAGCTTGGCGTTGTGTTCCAGCTTGTTGTTGCGGCGGTCCGCCAGCCAGCGCACCAGGCCGCCCACGAAGATCGGCAGGGTCGAGGACAGCGGCAGGTACACGCCCACCGAAAACGCCAGCGACGGGATGCCGGCCATTTCCAGCACCACGGCGATCATCACGCCGAACAGCACCAGGGTCCACGGCAGCTGCTGGTCGAGGATGCCCTTGATGATGTAGGACATCAGCACGGCCTTGGGCGCATCGTACTTTTTCACTTCCGAGCCGTCCGGACGCTTGCTGTAGTGGCCATTGATGCCCGGGTCCACCAGGTAAGCCAGCTGGCCGTCTTCCTTGACGAAGTACTTGCCGGCCGGGCCGCCCACGGTGTCCGTCTTTTGCCAGACTTTATATGTATTGTGGTCGGCCTCGGCTTGCGGGCCATGCAGCTCGCCCGTCACCGTCAGCTTCGATGCGTCCACCGTCAGGCCGGGCGCCACCTGCGCGGCCGGCACGTAGACGGTGCTCGCCTCGTTCAGCTTGAGCAGGATCGGACCGAGGATCAGCGCCGACGACAAGGCGCCGGCCAGGATCGCGTACTGCTGCAGGCGCGGCGTGGCGCCCACCAGGTAGCCGGTTTTCAAGTCTTGCGACGTGGTGCCCGCATTGCTGGCGGCGATGCAGACGATGGCGCCCACCGACAGGGCAGTCACATAGTAACGCCCGCCCGTCCAGCCCATGATGAGGAAGATCAAACAGGTAAACAGCAAGGTGGCCACGGCCATGCCGGAGATCGGATTCGACGAGGAGCCGATTTCACCCGTCAGGCGCGACGACACGGTGGCGAACAGGAAGCCGAAGACGAGGATCAGCAGCGCGCCGAGGAAGTTCATGTGCAGCGGCGTGGCGAAGGTGATCACGGCGATGATGGACAGGCAGCCGATGACGACCCATTTCAGGGGGATATCCTGGTCTGTGCGCAGGGTGGAGTCGCTCTTGACGCCCTTGCCGATGCCCTTCAGGCCGGCCGACAGGCTGCGCCAGATCATGGGCATGGCGCGCACCAGGGAAATGAGGCCGCCGGCGGCCACGGCGCCCGCGCCGATGTACAGCACGTAGGCGCTGCGCACGTCGTCGGCGCCCATTTCGCTGATCAATTTGGTGCCCGGCGAGAGCACGGTGGTCAGGCTGTCGCCGAAGAACTTGATCATCGGGATCAAGAGCAGGTAGGACAGCACGCCGCCGGCCGCCATGGTGGCGGCGATGCGCGGGCCGATGATGTAGCCCACGCCCAGGAGCTCCGGCGAAATCTCGGCGCCGATGGAGCCGCCCTTGAGCGGCGCGGCAAATTCCACGCCCGGCGTGTCCTTCCAGCCCTTGAACGAGATATTGAAGACTTTATACAGCAAGCCGACGGCAAAACCGCCGAAGATGATCTTGGCGCGGCGCTTGGCGTCCAGCGCGGCGGCCGAATCCTTCTCGATGCTTTCGCCGGCGGCGATGCGCGATTCTTCCGTGGCGGCCGCCTTGAGCACTTCCGCGCACGCCGTCCCCTCGGGGAACTTGAGTTCCTTGTGCTGGTCGACGATCATGGTGCGGCGCATGGGGATCATCATCAGGATGCCCAGCAGGCCGCCGAGGACACCGACCAGCATGACTCTGGAGATTTCCAGGTCGAAGCCGAGGATCAAAATGGCGGGCATGGTCACGCCCAGGCCGAAGGCCAGCGATTCGCCGGCCGAACCGGCCGTTTGCGTGATGCTGTTTTCCAGGATCGAGGAATCCTTGCCGCCCACCTTCTTGGCCAGGCCGAACAGGGTGATGGCGATCACGGCGACGGGAATCGAGGCGCTGACGGTCAGGCCCACCTTCAGCACCAGGTAGAGCGAGGAGGCGCCAAAGACCATCCCCAGGATGACGCCCATGAACAGCGCGCGGAAAGTCATTTCGGGCAATTTGGCGTCGGCCGGAATATACGGCTTCATGGCGCTCGGTGTTGCATCTTTTGCCATATAAAGTTCCTTAGTCTTGTAAAATAAACAGCCCGGATCGACGTCCGGGCTATTTTCTTGAAGCCGTGACTATCGCACAGCCGCGTTTCGATGAAAAGGTTTTTTGCTCCCGGTCCCGGCGCCTGGCCCCGCCGCCCGGCCCGCATGGGAAGCGCCGGCGCATTGGTCTATAATCGCTGCCACCGTGCCCTGCACGCTACCGTGAGACTGCCTTGACTGCCCAACGATCCGGATTTCCCTGGCCTTCGCGCCGCGCCACCGTGCGCGGCTTCATCATCGCCGGCTGCGCCGCGCTGGCCGCCGCCGTGCTGCTGGCAGCTTATCTGTTCCTGTACGTGCGCCCGCGCCTGCCCGAGCTGGGCGTCATCACCGATTACCAGCCGAAGATCCCGCTGCGCGTGTACACGGCCGACAAGGTGCTGATCGGCGAATTCGGCGAGGAGCACCGCGACTTCGTGCCGATTGCGCAAGTGCCCGACATGATGAAAAAAGCCCTGCTGGCCATCGAGGACAGCCGCTTCTACGAACACCACGGCATCGACTTCGTGCGCGCCGGCGGCGCCGTGCTGTCGAACCTGCGCCACGGCTTCGGCCACGGCGGCGGCTCCACCATCACCATGCAGGTGGCGCGCAATTTCTTCCTGACGCGCGAAAAAGTCGCCTCGCGCAAGCTCAATGAAATCATGCTGGCCCTGAAAATCGAAGCGGCCCTGTCGAAAGAGCAGATTCTCGAGCTGTACATGAACCAGATGTACCTGGGCCAGCGCTCGTTCGGCTTTGGCAGCGCGGCGCAGACGTATTTCGGCAAGCCGCTGAATGAATTGTCGATCGCGGAAATGGCCATGCTGGCCGGTTTGCCGCAAAACCCATCGCGCCACAACCCGATCAGCAATCCGAAAAAGGCCCATGCGCGCCAGAAGCTGGTATTGAAACGCATGCGCGAACTCGATTACATCAGCGAAGGCCAGTACCAGCAGGCGCTGGCGCAGCCGCTGCATTTCAACAGCCGCGGCAAGCAGGGTTTCGACACGCACGCCGAATACGTGGCCGAACTGGCGCGCCAGGCCGTCTACGCGCAGTTCAAGGAAGACAGCTACACCAAGGGCATCAGCGTCTATACGACGATACTGAAAGCCGACCAGGACGCGGCCTACGCCTCGACGCGCCGCAACGTCATCGCCTACGACCAGCGCCACGGCTACCGCGGCCCGGAAACCTTCATCGACCTGCCGGCGGACGCAGAACAGCGCGACGACGCCATCGATGCTGCGCTGCAAAAACGCCCGGACAGCGACGGCCTGATCGCCGCCGTCGTCACGGAAGTGGCCAGCGGCAAGGTGGTGGCCGACACGGGCGACGGCGACGCCAAGGCCATCACGGGCGAAGGCTTGCGCTTCGCCGCCCCTGCCCTATCGAGCAAGGCGAGCGCCGGCATCAGGCTGCGCCCGGGCGCCGTGATCCGCATCAGCCAGGATGGCAAGGGCAACTGGGCCATCACGCAAGTGCCGCTGGTGGCCGCCGCCTTCGTCTCGCTCGACGCGGACACGGGCGCCTACCACGCCATGGTGGGCGGCTTCGATTACAACCTGCAAAAGTTCAACCACGTCACGCAGGCCTGGCGCCAGCCCGGTTCGGCCATGAAGCCCTTCGTGTATTCGGCGGCGCTGGAAAAAGGCTTTTCGCCGGCCACCCTGATCAACGACGTGCCTTTGGAGATGCAGGCGGGCGGCAAGGTGTGGGCGCCGCAGAATGACGACTTCAAGTTCGACGGCCCCATCACCATGCGCTATGCGCTGGCGCAATCGAAGAACGTGGCCTCCGTGCGCATCCTGCGCGCGCTGGGCGTGGCGTACACGCATGACTTCCTGGAAAAATTCGGCTTCGACCCGGCCCGCCAGCCGAACAATCTGACCATGGCGCTGGGCACCGGTTCCGTCACGCCCGTGCAGATGGCGGGCGCCTACGCCCTGTTCGCCAATGGCGGGCACCAGGTGGAACCGTATTTGATCGACCGCATCGTCGACGCCAGGGGCACGGTATTGGTGCAGACCAAGCCGCCCACGCCGAACGACGACAAGACCCTGGCGCTGGACCCGCGCAACGCCTTCGTCATGGACAGCATGCTGCGCGAAGTGGCGCGCACGGGCACGGGCGCGGCGGCGACGAAAAGACTGGGCCGCAGCGACATCGCCGGCAAGACCGGCACCACCAGCGACGCCGTCGACGGCTGGTTCGCCGGCTACAGCGGCGGCATCGTGGCGGTGGCATGGATGGGCTATGACGAGCCCAAGTCCTTGGGCGGGCGCGAATTCGGCGCCACCCTGGCCATGCCGATCTGGATCGACTACATGCGCACGGCCCTGGCGACGCGCCCGCCAATCGCGCGCGCCGTGCCGGCCGGGCTGAGCCAGGTCGACGGCGAGTGGCTGTACGACGAATTCATCGACATGAACGGCGTGAAAACGCTGGACATGGATGTGGAGACGCCGACGGATCCGGCGGCGCTGCCGGAGACGGTGCCGGTGGAAACCAACTAGTGAAAAAGCCAGGAGCGATCCTGGCTTTTTTTACGGCGGCGTTTTTACGGCGCCTTGAGCATGCTCAAATATCCGCGCACCGTCTGCACCGTGCTGTCGGCAAAATCGTCGACGTTGACCTTCGCCGCGCGGTACTTCCAGCGTTTCACGTACCAGTCCTGGAACAGGGCCAGGCAGTGGGCAGCCAGCAAGGTGGGGTCGCCCTGCGGCTTCGGCTCGATTTCGGCGATGGTGGCGGCGATCAGGGTCTGCACGTACAGCTCGGAATTTTTCGCCATGCTGCGCTGCTCCACCTGGAGCACGCGCGAATCCATGAAGACAAAATAAAACCACGGCTGCAGCACTTCAGACAGATAGATCGACGAGCGTATCATCGCTTCCAGACGGTCCAGCGGCGACTTCACGTCGGCAAACAGCAGCGGCAAGGCTTGCGTGGCGTGGCGCACCACGTCCTCGATCATTTCGGCCAGTTGATCCTTGCTGGTGATGTAGCCATACAGGCCGCCCATCGACAACCCCGTTTCGCGGCACAGGTCGCGCAAGCTCATGGCGCGGAAACCCACGTCATTGGCCAGGCGGAAAGTGGCGACGAAGATGCGTTCGAGATTTTCCAGCGCCGGCTTGCGGCGCTTGACGCCGATGCGCTCCGCGTGGCGGTCAAGAATATATTCCCAGATGTTTTCGCCATTTAAGGGCGTCATCTGCTGAAACTGTTCAAAATTAAAATGGGTCGACAAGTGCATTCCCAAGTAACGGTATATGAGCAATGTCAATGCAGGTTCAGCAAGCGGCGCTGCACGACGGCGGGACTGGTGATGCGGGCCGATTATAGCTCAGGAAAACAACTATTTGACTTTTCAACTATACGACGGGCGCACAAGCAACGCCAAATTCCCCTATATATTGCGCTGCATCATGCAATTCGAATGCAATTTAAATGCAGCAATGCTACATTTCAAAAACCGAGCGCTCGCTATATTTAATGCATCGATAGAATGTGCAGCAGGCACCCGGTAATCGCTACAGCATCGACATTTCCACTATTCAATAATAACGGAGACAAAATGAAGACTCGCTTCTGGCAACTGCTATCGACCCTGCTGCTCGCTCTCGCCGTCCTGCCCGCCAGCGCCGGCGCCGCCGGCTACACGCAAACCAAATACCCTATCGTGCTCGTGCACGGCCTGTTCGGCTTCGACAAGCTGGGACCCGTCGACTATTTCTATGGCATCCCCGCCGCCCTGCGCAGCGGCGGCGCGCAGGTGTATGTGACCACCGTCTCGGCCGCCAACAGCACGGAAGTGCGCGGCGAGCAGCTGCTGTCGCAGGTGCGGCAAATCCTCGCCGCCACGGGAGCAAGCAAAGTCAACTTGATCGGCCACAGCCACGGCGGCCCCACGGCGCGCTATGTCGCGTCCGTGCGGCCCGACCTGGTGGCCTCCGTCACCAGCGTGGCCGGCGTCAACAAGGGTTCGACAGTCGCCGATATCCTCGTCGGCGCCATCCCCAACACCAGCGGCGCGCTGGGCAATGCGCTCGCCTCCCTGATCGGCATTTTGTCGGGCAACAAGGGCTTGCCGCAAAATGCGGGCGCCTCGCTCGCATCCCTGTCCACGGCCGGCTCGCTGGCTTTTAACCGCCGCCACCCGCAAGGCATCCCCACCACCGCTTGCGGCGAAGGCGCCTACCAGGTGCAAGGCGTGTACTATTTTTCGTGGAGCGGCGCGCAACCGTACACGAACGTGCTCGACGTGGGCGACCCGCTGCTGGCCGCCATCAGCCTGGCCTTCGGCGGCGTCAGGAACGATGGCCTGGTCAGCAGCTGCTCCAGCCACCTGGGCAAGGTGATCCGCGACGACTACGCCATGAACCACCTCGATGAAGTCAATCAGTTCGTCGGCATCGTCAACCTGTTCGAAACGAACCCCGTCACCGTCTTCCGCCAGCAGGCCAACCGCCTGCAAGGCCTGGGACTGTAAGGAGCGGCGCATGCACGCGAAATGGATCATCGGCGGCGGCCTGGCGGCCCTGGCACTGTATCTGGCGCTGCGGCCGGGAGAACCGCCCGCCCCGCCGCCGGAAAAGGCGGAGCCGGACCTGTTCGCGTTCGTGCGCTCGATGCAAGGCACGCGGCCCGACGGCAACGTGACGGTGGCCCCCGGCGACAAGCTGGTGGTCGACGCGGAACTGGGCCACCTGTTCGACTACTACCTGGCGGGCCTCGGCGAAAAGCCGCTGGCCGCCGTCCGCAGCCAGATCGAGGCGGAACTGGACCGGCGCCTGGCGCCCGTCCCTGCCCGCGAAGCGAAGCGCCTGCTGGGCGCGTACCTGGCCTACCGGCAGGCGCTGGCTGGCGCCGAGCAGGCCTTGCCCCCCCAGCCCGATGCGGCCCTGGCCGCCAGCGCGCGTCTGCAAGCGATGCGCGCGCTGCGCGGCAATTATTTTACGCCCGAGGAAAGCGCGGGCCTGTTCGGCGCCAGCGACGCCTATGACGACGACGCCGTGGCGCGCATGGCGATCCTCGGCGACACCTCGCTCGACGAGGCGCAGCGCCAGGCAAAACTGGCCGCGCTGGATCAGAAAATGCCGCCGGCCCAGCGCGCTGCGCGCGACGCGCCGCTGCAGGTGGCCAGGCTGGATGAATCGGTCAAAGCGCTGCGCGCCCAGGGCGGCGGCGAAAATGAAGTCTACCGCCTGCGCGCCGGCACCTTCACGCCGGCAGCGGCGGCGCGGCTGGCGGAACTGGACCGCGAGGAATCGCAGTGGCAGCAGCGCATCATCGCCTATCAGGCGCAAAAGGCGCAGCAGGCCGGCCTGCACGGCGGCGCACAGGATGCGGCGGCCCTGCAGCAGCTGCGCGACGCCAGCTTCACGCCGGAGGAACAGCGCCGTCTGGGTGCCTACGAATAGCGCTCAAGCCAGCTGCGCCAGCAAAGCTGCCGCCGCCATCACGTCCGTGGTGTCGCGCCCCTGCCGGAAGCCGGCATGGACCGGGGCCAGCACGGCATGCGCGGCGGCGGCGAGGCCCTGCGCCTGCATCACGGCCGCCAGGCTGGTGGCGCAGCGCAGCTCCCAGCCCGGCGCCTGCTGGCCCCGGGCCAGCTGCAGCGCTTCTTCCAGCTGCCTGCGCACCGCTTCCAGGCCGGCCGCATCGTCTTGCGCCAGCGCCCGCCAGCGGTGGTGCGCGTCGCGGCGCAGTACTTCCGGCGCGCTCCATGGCGCCATGCCCGTGCGCGCGCGCCGCAGCGCCTGGCTATCGGCGGCGGCGTCGTGCAGGGTGGCCATCAAATCGATCTGTATCGGCCAGCTGCGCACGCAAGGCCAGGGAAATTCCGTCACCGTATCGCCCGCATCGAGCAGCCGCTGGTAGGCGGCGCCCCAGGCGCTCCAGTACAGCAAGCCATAGCGGGCCGCATGCTCGCAGAGCAGGCAGGTCCAGGCATGCGCCAGCCCCCGCTGCCCGCACCACAGGGCGACGGGAATGGCATTGATGGCCAGCGCGACGCACAGGGTGACGCCATTGTGCCCGAAGCCCACCGTCACCGCCTCGCGCACCAGCGCCAGGGCGTCGTCGGGGCAGCCCTGCATCCACAGGCAGCGCGCCAGCGTGCCGCGCAGGCAGACCTGGTGATCAGCCAGCAAGGCATTGTTGAAGCCGCGCTGTCCGGCGCCGTCGGGATGCGCGAGCACCATGCGCGCCAGCGCCGCCGACCGCGCGTACCGTCCGCGCAAATATTCGCCCGCCGAACGCATGCGCGCCAGCACCAGGCCGTCGCGCGCTTCGCATAGGGCGGCCAGCTGTTCCACATAACTGTCGGCGCGCTGGAAATCGGCCAGCTTCAGGCTGCAGACCCACATGCCGCAAATCGCATCAAAGCGGCGGCGGCCATCGTCCGTGCGCATGGCCAGCGCATAACCGCGCTGGAACGAACGCAGCATGGTGCCGGTAACGCCCTGCGTATGCAGCAGCAGGTGCGCCAGCGAGGCATGCAGCTGCATCTCGCTGCCGGGGTCGTCCAGTGCATGCGCGGCCATGCGCTCGAGCGCCCGCTCGACGCGCACGCGGTATTCATCCATCAGCGACAGCTGATAGAACAGGGTTTGCGCGGCCAGCGTCAGGGCCACGCCCAGCGCCACGTCGCCCTCCTCGCCGAAAGCCCAGTCGATGGCGGCGCGCAGGTCATCGACATGGCGGCCGTAGCGCGCGCTCCAGTGCTCCGGCGGCATGCTCTCCCAGTCGGCGGCGATGCATCCGGCCAGGCCCAGGCAGTGGCGCGCATGGCGCAGCAGCACGGCGCCGGCATTCCCGCCCGCCGCCAGCTGCGCCGCGGCATAGGCGCGCGTGGTGTCGAGCAGCCGGTAATACACGTGCTGGCAGCAAAATTCGATGCTGACGAGGGACTTGGCCGCCAGGTCGGCCAGCGTGTCGAACACATCGCAGCCCGCCACGGCGCTGGCCGACCCCAGGCGGAAGCGGCTCTTGAACACGCTCAGCGCCTGCAGCACCTGGCGCTCTTGCGCGTCGAGCAAGCCATAGCTCCAGTCCAGGGTGGCGCGCAGGGTCTGGTGGCGCAAGGGCATGTTGCGCGCGCCGCGCGTGAGCAGGCGAAAACGGTCGTCGAGCTGGCGGCGCAATTCGTGCAAGCCGAAATGGCCGATGCGCCCGGCCGCCAGCTCCAGCGCCAGCGGGATGCCGTCAAGGCGCCGGCAGATGTCCACCACCACGGGCACATCGGCGTCGGCCAGCACGAAAGCATCGTCGACAGCCGCGCAGCGTTCGCAGAACAGCTGCACCGCGGCGAAATGGCGGGCCGCCGCCGCGTCGGGCACGGCATCGGCCGGCGGCAATTCCAGCGCGGGCAGGCGCTGCAGCTGCTCGCTGGTGATGCGCAGCGGCTCGCGGCTGGTGGCCAGCAGGTGCAGCAGCGGCGCGCCCTTGAGCAAGGCGTCGGCCAGCGTGGCGGCCGCGCCGATCACGTGCTCGCAGTTATCGAGCACGATCAGCATGTGGCGCGGGCGCAGGTAGGCCAGCAAGACCGGCATGGCGTCGCCGGCCGGCACCGCCACCCCCAGCGCCGTGGCCAGCGCCAGCGGCACCAGGCGGCCTTCTTCCAGCGGCGACAGGTCGACGAAGCACGCGCCATCGGCATAGCGGCGCAGCACGCGCGTGGCCAGGACGACGGCCAGGGTGGTCTTGCCGATGCCACCCGGGCCGGCAATGCACAGCAGGCGCAATTGCAGCAGCTGGTTGGCCATCGTTTGCAGCACCTCGGCGCGGCCCAGCATGCGCGTCAGCACGACGGGCAGGTTATGCCGCGGCTCGGCACCCGCCGCACCGGGCGCCGGCCGGCCCGTGTTCGCCAGCGGCGCCAGGAAGCCGTAGCCGCGCCCGGGAATGGTGGTGATGTAGCGCTGGCCATCGCGGCCATCGCCCAGCGCCTTGCGCAACGCCGCCAGGTGCACGCGCAAGGTCGCGTCGTCGACCACGGCATTGGGCCAGACTATGCTCACCAGTTCATGCTTGTCGACGATGTCGCCGGCGCGTTCCAGCAGGGCCAGCAGCAAGTCCATGGCCCGGCTGCCCAGGCGCAGCGCGCGATCGCCCTCGAACAGCACGCGTTCAAGCGGCAAAAGGCGAAACGGGCCGAAGACATAGGCCGGGACGGGACTGTTTATCATTCTTGCGTGGGGAAGAAAGTGTTAAAGCATGCGGCTTGCAGTGGCCATATTCTACTGAGCATCCACGCCAGGCCCCATGGCCCCATGTTTCGGCGCTGTTACATGGCCGGCCGGCACGCCAGCGGCCAGCAATGCGGCCACCTCGGCCGCGGATGCCGGGCGGTGCAGGAAATAGCCTTGAACCTGCGGGCAGCCCAGCCGCCGCAGCCGCGCCAGCTGCCGGGCGTTTTCCACGCCTTCGGCCAACACCTGCAAGCCCAGGCCGCGCGCCAGCGCAATGGTCGAGGCGACGATCACGGTGTCACTATCTGCGCTGCCTGCGCTGCCCAGGTCGCGGATGAAGCAGCGGTCGATCTTGATGGTGTGAATCGGCAGCATCCTGACATGGCTGAGTCCCGAATGGCCGGTGCCATAGTCATCGAGCGAAATGGCCAGGCCCAGCGCACGCAGCCGGCGCAAGCCCTGCGTCGCCTGCGCCATGTCGTCAATGCAGCAGCTTTCCGTCACCTCCAGCTCCAGCAGGCCGGGCGCGATGGCGTGGCGCTGCAGGCAGCCAAAGACGAAGTCCGGCAAGTGCGGCTGGCACAGCTGGCGCGCCGAGATATTCACCGCGACTGGCACCAAAGGCAGGCCCGCCGCGCGCCACTGCGCCAGCTGGCGGCAAGCCGCATCGATGCCCCAGTTGCCCAGCGCGACGATGGCGTCAGTCTGCTCGGCCAGGCCGATGAATTCGTTCGGGTAGACCAGGCCGTGGCGCGGATGCTCCCAGCGCAGCAGCGCTTCCAGGCCGACCAGGCGCAGCTGCGCCGTGTCGAACTTGCCCTGGTAGTGAAAGCGGAATTCGCCGTCGGCGATGGCGCCGTCCAGGCGCGCCCGCAATTGCCGGCTGCGCGCCGATGCCGGGGGTTGGCCGCTGCGCCCATCCTGCGCCCGCCACGGCACGGCGCAGCCCAGCGCCAGCGCCGCCAGTGCCACCGGCGCCACATGGCGCGGCTGCGCGCCGTCCAGCCAGATGCCCAGCAGCAAGCAGGCGGCCAGCGCGGCGCACAGCAGCGCGCGCGCGCGCGGGCCGCGCCAGAACCTTGCCAGGCGCGCCACTAGGCCAGCTGGCGCGGCACGGCCGGCGCGCTCCGGCGCGGCACGGCGTCAGCCGGCCCCTGGCGCAGGCGAAATACGCTGACCACCTGCAGCAGGTTCGCCGCCTCGATTTTCGGATGTTTATCATCGATCACGTCGCGCATGCCCAGTGCGGCGGTCGCCAGCAGCAGCAAGGTCAACAAGGAGCAGCGCAGGCGCGTGCCGATTTTCATATTTGCCATCTGTATTCGCATCCTTCAATGTGGTGCATCGGCCATCGCGCCGCTCTCGCATGCAAGGCTGACGGCAATGGCTGCCGCCTGCCACGAATGGCCGGACGCAGCAGGCGGAAGGGTCAGCCGGGATGTGGCCGAGGCGGGAACAAGGGTGGTACGGCAGGCAGTGTGAGTTATCTCACAAGCAATGTCGCGTTAAGTTTTGAAAAGATTTGCTTAGATGGCAAAACAGCTATTTATATAACGCTGTTTTTTTAATAAGGATGAGCCGCAGTGCGAGCCTGCGCGCACATGCAAAAACGGCCGCGCATGGCGGCCGTCCGAAAGCGTGCGCTGACGCCGTCAAGCCGTCAGAACACTTCCCACTCGTCGTCGCGCGGCGCGCTCTGGCGCTGGGACGGCACGGCGTGCAGGGCCGGGCGGCCAGCGGGGCGGCGCGATGCCGGACGCTTCGGCGCCGCGCCGGCCAGCACGGCGCGCGGCGCGGCCGGCTTGGCATTCGCGTTTGCGCGCGCGGCAGGCGCCTGCGCGCCATCGAGCTTGAAGACGCTGACCACGCCGGCCAGCTGGCCCGATTGCTCCTGCAGCGATTCAGCGGCCGCCGCCGCCTCTTCCACCAGGGCCGCATTTTGCTGCGTCACCTGGTCCATCTGGCCGATGGCCTGGTTGATCTGGTCGATGCCCGAGCTCTGCTCCTGCGTGGCCAGGCTGATTTCCGCCATGATGTCCGTCACGCGCTGCACGCTGGTGACGATTTCCGCCATCGTGCTGCCCGCCTCGGCCACCAGCTTGCTGCCCGCGTCCACCGCTTCCACCGAGTCGCCGATCAGCGTCTTGATTTCTTTCGCCGCGCCAGCGGATCGTTGGGCCAGATTACGCACTTCGGAGGCCACGACGGCAAAGCCGCGCCCCTGTTCGCCCGCCCGCGCCGCTTCCACGGCTGCATTCAGGGCCAAAATGTTCGTCTGGAAGGCGATGCCGTCGATGACGGAGATGATGTCGACGATCTTGCGCGAGGAATCGTTGATGGCGTCCATGGTGTCGACCACCTTGCCCACCACCTCGCCGCCCTTGACGGCCACGCCCGAGGCGCTGCGCGCCAGCTGGTTGGCCTGCTGGGCGTTATCGGCGTTCTGCCGCACGGTGGAGGTCAGTTCCTCCATCGACGACGCCGTCTCTTCCAGCGAACTGGCCTGTTCTTCCGTGCGCGAGGACAGGTCCAGGTTGCCGCTGGCAATTTCCGACGACGCCGTGGCGATCGTCTCCGTGCCGCTGCGCACCTGGCTGACGATATTCACCAGGCTGGCGTTCATGTCTTTCAGCGCCTGCAGCAGCTGGCCCGTTTCTTCCGTCGTGTGCACCTCGATATGGCTCGTCAGGTCGCCCGACGCCACCGTCTGCGCCACTTTCACGGCCGAATTGATCGGCTGCGTGATGGCCCGCGTGATGTAGGCGGCGCAGCCGATGCCCAGCGCCGAAGCCAGCAGCCCGAGGATCAGCATCAGGCTTTCCGAACGGATCACGGCCGCGCTGCCTTCCTTGACGCTGGCGTCGGCCACGCCGTTATTGAGCTTGATGATTTCATTGAGCGAGGCCTCGGCCTTGCCGAACAGGCCGCGCGAATCCAGGTAGGTCTTGTAGAAGGCCACGAACAGCTCTTTCTGCCGTTGCTCGTCGCGGTTATCGGCCAGCTGGCGCAGGATGGCGCGCACCTTGTCGTCCTCGCCCTTCCAGGCGGCCCATTCCTCCAGGAAACGCTTCCACAGCACGGCTTCCTCGGGCGTTTGCGGCAGCGGTTCGTACAGCTTGCGGCCCGCCTCGATATTGCTCCAGGCCTTGGTGCGCAGCTGCAGCGCTTCCGCGAACTTGTCTTGCGACTGGTAATTGTTTTCATAGATGGCGGCCGTCAGGGTGGCGGCAGCGACGGCCGTCTGACCCTCGTTCATCATCATCAGGCCCTGGATCGACGGCAGGCGCACCACGCCGATTTCATTGACGGCGTTGCCCACGGTGGCGATGCCCGTGTAGCCGCAGACGCCAACCACGAGCAGGGCCGCCATCATCACGGCGACGAGGGTCGCCAACTTCCACTTGATCAGTAAATTCTTAAACATCGCGGTATCCTTTATTAGTCAAAACGGCTGCTGGCAAGGTTGAGGCTGGCATGTTCGGGTAGAACGGCTGACACTTGTATAAAGGTGGCGGGGTTGGGGCGTACGCTTCGTTACAATTGGCGAGAATTCATAACTGGAAGCATAGTGGAAAATACGCGCGCTGGCTGCTACATACTTGATACAAGACAAGATTTCTTTCTTTACTGTGGCGCGCCTTGTACAGAAGCATCCCAGATTGCCGCAATGTCATGCTTTAACAGGAAAAAATCGCCGCGCGCCCCTATTGGCTACGCAGTTGATAGTCGTATAAGATGAGCAGCAGGCAAACAACAGGCAGACCATGGCTTATCCTATCGAACACAAACTGGTGATCGGCGTCGCGTCCAGCGCGCTGTTCGACCTGTCCGAATCGCACCAGGTCTACCTCGACAGCGGCCCCGAGGAATACCGCAAGTACCAGGAAACGCACATCGACACGGTACTGCCGCGCGGCGTGGCCTTCCCCTTCATCCGCCGCTTCCTGGCCATCAACAAGCACTATCCGCGCCAGTCGCCCGTGGAAGTGGTGCTGTTTTCGCGCAATTCACCGGAAACGGGCTTGCGCGTCATGCACTCGATCGCCCATTACGGCCTCGATATCTCGCGCGCCGCCTTCATGACGGGCAAGCCGCCCTACCCCTACCTGCCCGCCTTCAACGCCTCGCTGTTCCTCAGCGCGAATGAGGACGACGTGCGCAGCGCCCTGGCCTGCGACTATCCGGCCGGGCTGGTGCTGCCGTCGCGCACGGAGGACGACGAAAGCGACGAGGAGCTGCGCGTGGCCTTCGACTTCGACGGCGTGATCGCCGACGACGAGGCGGAAACCGTGTTCAAGCGCAACAATGACGTCGATGAATTCCACGCCCATGAAACGCTGAACGTGGGCACGCCGCACCGCCCCGGTCCGCTGGCCGGCCTGTTCCAGAAGCTGGCCGCCATGCAGCGCCTGGAAGAGAAGGCGCAGCGGCGCGACCCCGGCTACAAGAAGATCCTGCGCATCGCCATCATCACGGCGCGCAACGCGCCCTCGCACGAACGGGTCGTGACGACCCTGAAAAGCTGGGGCGTGGCGGCCGACGAGACGTTTTTCCTCGGCGGCATGGACAAGTCGCGCGTGCTGGCCGTGTTCAAGCCGCATATCTTCTTCGACGACCAGTTGAGCCACCTCAAATCGGCGGGCGGCACGATACCGATGGTGCATGTCCCGTTCGGCATTGCGAATAGGCGCGCGGGCGATGGTCTATAATCTCGCCTGTCAGCGCCGTCACTGGCGGCGCGGCGCGCACCACAGCTGTTCCACTCAACTGCCTCTGCCACTAGTGTCATCGCCTGCATGTCCTTAGACTTAACAAAAGCCCTCCCCAAGCCCGGCAACCGCTATGCGCTGCCCGCCCTGTATGGTTCATCCGACGCCCATGCCCTGGCGCTGGCCGCGCTGGCACTGAAAGCGCGTGGCCAGATGCTGGCCGTGGTGGTGGCGCAGGCCAGCGACGGCCAGCGCCTGCTCGATGAAATTCCGTGGTTTGGCGGCACGCAGCTGCGCTGCCATCTGCTGCCGGACTGGGAAACCCTGCCCTATGACGCCTTTTCGCCGCACCAGGACCTGGTCTCCGAACGCCTGGCCACCCTGCACGAAATCCAGACGCGCCAGTGCGACGTGCTGATCGTGCCGGCCACCACGGCGCTGGTGCGCCTGGCGCCGCCGTCCTTTTTGGCCGCCTACACCTTCTTCTTCAAGAAGGGCGAAACGCTGGACGAGGCGCGCCTGAAGTCGCAGCTGACACTGGCCGGCTACAGCCACGTGTCGCAAGTGATGTCGCCGGGCGAATACTCGGTGCGCGGCGGCCTGCTCGACCTGTTCCCCATGGGGTCCGCCCTGCCCTACCGGCTCGACCTGTTCGGCGACACCATCGAAACCATCCGCACGTTTGACGCCGACACCCAGCGCTCGCTGTATCCCGTGCACGAAGTGCGGCTGCTGCCGGGCCGCGAATTTCCCATGGACGAGGCGGCCCGCACCACCTTCCGCAACCGCTGGCGCGAACAGTTCGAGGGCGACCCGTCGCGCTCGGTCGTCTACAAGGACATCAGCAGCGGCATCGCCTCGGCCGGCATCGAATATTATTTACCGCTGTTCTTCGAGCAGACGGCCACCCTGTTCGACTACCTGCCGCCGGACGCCTCGCTGGCCCTGGTGGGCGAGATCGACGCCGCCATCGGGCGCTTCTGGACCGATACGCAGTCGCGCTACCGCTTTTTAAAAGCCGACCGCGAGCGGCCGATTTTGCCGCCCGAAGCGCTGTTCCTGTCCGACGAGCAGTTCTTCGGCCTGGCCAAGCCGTACCCGCGCCTGGCCATCACGAAATCGAACGACGCGCTGGCGTCCGAACTGTCGGCGCCGATTCCCAACATCGCCGTCAACCGCCGCGCCGACGACCCGCTGGCCAACCTGCGCAGCTACCTGCTGCAAGCGGGCCGCCGCGTGATGATCTGCGCCGAATCGAACGGCCGCCGCGAAACCCTGCAGCAGTACTTCAGCGAATACGATCTGCACCTGGCGCCCGTGGAAGGCAGCGACGGCTTTTTGCAATCAAGCGCCAAGCTGATGCTGGGCGTGGCGCCGCTGCATGCCGGCTTTGAACTGTTCACGCCGGACGGCAATCTGGCCTTCATCACGGAGACGGAGCTGTATGCCGGTTCCGGCCGCCGCGTCGGCAGCAAGAAACAGGAAGGCGTGACGCAGGTCGAGTCGATGGTGCGCGACCTGTCGGAACTCAAGATCGGCGACCCCGTCGTGCACATCAACCACGGCATCGGGCGCTACATGGGCCTGACCAGCATGGACCTGGGCGAAGGCGAGACGGAATTTTTGCACCTCGAATACGCCAAGGACACCAAGCTGTACGTGCCCGTGTCGCAGCTGCACGTCATTTCCCGCTATTCGGGCGCCTCGCCGGAAGACGCGCCGCTGCACTCGCTCGGCTCGGGCCAGTGGGAAAAAGCCAAGAAACGCGCGGCCGAACAGGTGCGCGACACGGCCGCCGAGCTGCTCAACCTGTATGCGCGCCGCGCGCTGCGCCAGGGCCACTCGTTCGAATTCTCGTCGCACGACTACCAGCGCTTCGCCGACAGCTTCGGCTTCGACGAAACGCCGGACCAGGCCGAAGCCATCCGCAACGTCATCAAGGACATGACCTCCGGCAAACCGATGGACCGCCTCGTATGCGGCGACGTCGGCTTCGGCAAGACGGAAGTAGCCTTGCGCGCCGCCTTCATCGCCGTCATGGGCGGCAAACAGGTGGCGATACTGGCGCCCACCACCCTGCTGGCCGAGCAGCACGCGCAAACCTTCGCCGACCGCTTCGCCGACTGGCCCGTGCGCATCGCGGAATTGTCGCGCTTTCGCAGCGGCAAGGAGATCACGCAGGCGTTCAAGGGCATGGCCGACGGCACCATCGACATCGTCATCGGCACGCACAAGCTGCTGTCCGATGATGTGAAGTTTACCCGTCTGGGCCTGGTCATCATTGACGAAGAACACAGGTTCGGCGTGCGCCAGAAGGAAGCCTTGAAGGCCTTGCGCGCGGAAGTGGACGTGCTGACCCTGACGGCCACGCCGATCCCGCGCACCCTGGGCATGGCGCTGGAAGGCTTGCGCGACTTTTCCATCATCGCCACGGCGCCACAAAAGCGCCTGGCCATCAAGACGTTTGTCCGCAGCGAGGGCGAAGCCATCATCCGCGAAGCGTGTTTGCGCGAACTCAAGCGCGGTGGCCAGATCTACTTCCTGCACAACGAGGTGGAAACCATCCAGAACCGCCTGGCCATGCTGACCGAACTGCTGCCCGAGGCGCGCATCGCCGTGGCGCACGGCCAGATGCACGAGCGCGACCTGGAAAAGGTCATGCGCGACTTCGTCGCCCAGCGCTTCAATATTTTGCTGTGCACGACGATCATCGAGACGGGCATCGACGTGCCGACGGCGAACACCATCATCATGCACCGCGCCGACAAGTTCGGCCTGGCGCAGCTGCACCAGCTGCGCGGCCGCGTGGGCCGCTCGCATCACCAGGCCTACGCCTACCTGCTGGTGCACGACGTGCAGGGCCTGTCGAAGCTGGCGCAGCGCCGCCTGGACGCCATCCAGCAGATGGAAGAACTGGGCAGCGGCTTTTACCTGGCCATGCACGACCTGGAAATCCGCGGCGCCGGCGAGGTGCTGGGCGAGAGCCAGTCGGGCGAGATGACGGAAATCGGCTTCCAGCTGTATTCGGACATGCTCAACGAAGCCGTGCGCTCGCTGAAGGCCGGCAAGGAGCCGGACCTGGCCGCGCCGCTGGCGTCGACCACCGAGATCAACCTGCACGTGCCGGCCCTGCTGCCGGCCGACTTCTGCGGCGACGTGCACGAGCGCCTGTCGATCTACAAGCGCCTGGCCAACTGCGCCACGCAAGAGAAGATCGACGATATCCAGGAAGAGCTGATCGACCGCTTCGGCAAGCTGCCCGACGCCGTCAAGGCGCTGGTCGAGACGCACCGATTGCGCATCGCGGCGAAAACCGTGGGCATCGTCAAGATCGACGTGCATGGCGAGGCGGCCACCCTGCAATTCATGGCCAAGCCGCCCATCGATCCGATGCGCATCATCGGCCTGATCCAGAAAAACCGCCACATCAAGCTGCATGGCCAGGACAAGCTGAAAATCACGGCCGCCATGCCGGACCTGGCCGCGCGCGTGACGCAGATCAAGACCACCATCAAGCAATTGACGGTGTAGACCATTCATATCATTTATGCAGGCCTGACCCATGACCAACACGACTTCCATCACCATGAACCTGATCCTGCAGGGCCTGGGCGGCGACAGCGCCCGCCTCGAGCGCATCGCGGCCCTGGCCGCGCCGACCTCCGTCACGCGCCTGGGGCCGAACGCCGTGCGCTGCGAGCAGATCGCCTATTCGCCCGCGCTGCGCCCCACCATCGAAGTGGCGGCGCAGGCGGCGCAGCTGGACGCCACCTACATGATGGGCCAGCGCGAACTGAGTGAATTCAAGCTGGTGGCGATGGACATGGATTCGACCCTGATCACCATCGAGTGCATCGATGAAATCGCCGACATGCAGGGCCTCAAACCGCAGGTGGCGGCCATCACGGAAGCGGCCATGCGGGGCGAACTCGATTTCGCCGCCAGTTTGAAGCAGCGCGTGGCCCTGCTCGAAGGCCTGGACGCGTCGGCCCTGCAGCGCGTCTACGATGAACGCCTGCAGCTGTCGCCGGGCGCCGAAACCATGCTGGCGGCCGTGCAAAAGGCAGGCCTGAAGACGCTGCTGGTGTCGGGCGGCTTTACTTTCTTCACGCAGCGCCTGAAGGAGCGCCTGGGCCTCGATTACACGCATGCGAACGAACTGGAAATCGTCGACGGCAAGCTGACGGGCAAGGTGTTGGGCGGCATCGTCGACGCCGAGGAAAAGCAGCGCACCGTGGAGCGCGTATGCGCCGAGATGGGTATTGCGCCATCGCAAGCCATCGTCATGGGCGACGGCGCCAACGATTTGAAAATGATGGGCATCGCCGGCCTGTCCGTGGCCTTCCGCGCCAAGCCCGTGGTGCGCTCGCAGGCGGACGTGGCGCTGAACTTTGTGGGCCTTGACGGCTTGCTCAACGTATTGAGCTAAACCGGGCTGGCCTGGGCCGGCGCTCTCTGGCGCGGGAACGGACGGTGCGCGCACGATGGCATAAGTTTGCTATATTGCAAACTTATGCGCATCGCGCCAGCCCTCCGTGAAAGAACACCGCATGCCGCCACCGCTGCCAGAAGAAATACAACGCCACCTGGATGTGTTCGTCGCCGCTGCGCAAAACGCTTTTGGCGCCAACCTGGCCGCCGCCGTGCTGTTTGGCTCGGCCGCCGATGGCCAGCTGCGCGCCACGTCCGACGTCAACCTGCTGTTGCTGCTCAAGCGCTTTACGCCGCAGGCGGCCGACGCGCTGCGCAGCCCCTTGCGCCTGGCACACGCCGCCATCGATTTGCAGGTGATGTTCTTGCAAGAAAACGAACTGGCCGATGCCGCCGACGCCTTCGCCGTCAAATTTGCCGACATCATCGCGCGCCACCGGGTCTTGCTGGGCAATAATCCTTTCGCCAGCCTGCACACCAGCCGCGACGCCGTGCTGCGCCGGCTGCGGCAAGTGCTGCTGAACCAGCAACTGCGCATGCGCGAACGCTATCTGCTCCTGAGCGTGAACGAAGAACAGCTGGCCGGCGCCATCGCCGACGCGGCCGGCCCCTTGCGCTCGGCCGCCGCCTCGCTGGCGCAGCTGGAGGGCAAGCCCGCGCTGTCCGGCAAGCAGGCGCTCGAAGCGTTTGTCGACCAGCTGGGCGAACCATCGCTGCACGCAGCCCTGCAAGCGATGTCGACGGCGCGCGAAACGGCGCGCCTGGCGCCGGGGCAGGCGCTGCCCGCCTTCACGGGCCTGATGACGATTACCGAACACCTGCGCGAACACGCGGAGACCATGCGGTGAGCGGCGTCAATCCGTTCGACTGGAGCGGGCCCTGGTTCCTGCTGGCCTACCTGATCTTCGGCCTGCTCGTGTACTACGGCGTGCGCGAACTGCTGATCCGCATCGAATTGCGCAATCCGCATGCCCGGCTGGCGCTGGCCGACGATCCCTACCGCATCGCCTTCCTGCGCGGCGGCGCCCTCGAAGCCGTGAAAATCGCCGCCATCGTGCTGGTCGACCGGGGCTTGCTGCGCGCCGACGGCCCGCTGCTGGAAACGGCCAGCGCCGACAGCCTGCGCTTCGCCAGCCACGACATCGAACGCGACGTGCTGCGGCTGTACCTGGGCCGCCAGGGCCACAGCCGGGAACTGGCCGTGCAGGCCGGGACGCTGCCCGCGTGCCGCGCCTACCAGGAGACCCTGACGCAGCAGGAATTGCTGGTCGGCCCGCCGCTGCTGCGCCGGCGCGAACGCCTCACCCGGCCCGCGCACTGGCTGCTGCTGACGGTGGCCGTCACCAAGGCCGTCATCGCCATCGGCCGCCAGCACTACAAGCTGCTGTTCCTGGCGCTGCTGCTGGCGATATTCCTGCTGATGCTGCGCGGCTTGCGCACCCAGGCGACCAGCTGGAGCGCGCAGCGGCTGCTGAGCGACTTGCGCATGCTGTTTGGCCGCCTGAACATGCGCGCGTCGCGCCTGCAGGCGGGCAGCAACAGCGCCGACATGGCGCTGCTGGCCGCCATCTTCGGCATCGGCGCCCTGCCCCCGTCCGTGTATGCCTACGTCGCCGGGCTGTATCCGGTACCGCGGCAAGGCACCGGCGGCGACTCCTCGTCCGGCGGCTCGGGCGACTCGGGCGGCTCCTCATCGGGCGATGGCGGCGGCGATGGCGGCGGCAGCGGCTGCGGCGGTTGCGGCGGTGGCGGCGGCTGTGGCAGTTGAGTTGAGGGCAGCGCGCGACCGCGTCGGCCTGGGCTGGCGCGGCGAACTGGCTGCCGGTATTTTGTCCAACCTGGCGCGGATCGACGTGCTGGAAGTGATCGCCGACGATTATTACCGCGCCTCGCGCGCCGGCATCGCCGCCCTGGGCAGCCTGGCGCGCCAGGTGCCGCTCAGCCTGCACGGCGTCGGCATGGGGCTGGCCTCGACGATACCCGCCGAGCCGCGCCGGCTGCACGCGATGGCGCGCCTGATGAAGATGGTGCAGGCAGAGTCGTGGTCCGAGCACCTGAGCTTCGTGCGCGCCGGCGGCGTCGAGATCGGCCACCTGGCCGCGCCGCCGCGCACGCCGCACAGCGCGGCCGGCGCCATCGCCAATATCGCGCTGGCCACGCGCATCGTCGGCAGCGCGCCGCTGATGGAAAACATCGCCACCCTGGTCCAGCCGCCCGCCAGCACGCTGGACGAAGCGCAGTGGCTGGCGCGCATCCTTGACGGCGCGCAAGTGCCGCTGCTGCTGGACCTGCATAATCTGTATGCGAACGCCGTCAATTTTGGCGAAGAGCCGGAGCAGATGCTGCTGCGCCTGCCCCTGGCCAGGGTCGGCGCCGTGCACCTGAGCGGCGGGCACTGGATCGATGCGCCGGGCGGCGGCCAGCGGCTGCTGGACGACCATCTGCACGATGTGCCGCCCGCCGTCTTCGAGCTGTTGACCGTGCTGGCGCGCCACGCGCCGCAACCGTTGACGGTGATCGTCGAACGCGACGGCAATTACCCGTCATTCGAGCATGTGCTGGACCAGCTGGAACTGGCGCGCGCGGCCTTGCGCGCGGGGCGCAGCGCATGAGTTCTCCCGCCCTGGAAACCTATCTGGCCAGGCTGTACACGGACGACGCCGTGCGTGACGCCTTCCTGCTCGAACCCCGTGCGCAAGCGCTGCTGCATGGCTTGTCGCCGCAGGAAGCGGACGCGCTGGCCGCGATGGACCGCGTCGGCCTGCGGCTGGCGGCGGCCAGCTACGGCGCCAAGCGCGCCGCGCGCGGCACGCTGGAAAAGCCGGCGCAACGCTGGTGGCGCCGCCTGCTGCGAGTGCGGCGCTGAGCGCCCGCGGCTACAGATGCCACAAACGCAGCGGCAGCAAGCCCCACCAGGCCAGCACCAGCAGCAGTTGCAGCGCCGCCAGCAAGGCCAGCCAATCCCATGTCGCCAATGTGCCCGATTCGGCCGCCGCGCCGCGGCTGCGCCAGCAGCGCGCCAGGCCGAACGCCATGGCCAGCGGCAGCGCGCCCGTCGCCAGCGCCAGCAGCACGCTGGCGACCGTCACGTCGCCCAGGCGCAGGAAGGACTGGAAATAGAAAAACGGCAGCGGCAGGAGCAGCGCCAGCAGCGACAGCAAGGGCGCGAACAGATGGTCGCCCCGTCCCAGGCCGCGCCGCGCGGCGCGCCAGGCGCCCACCAGCAGCACGTACAGCAAGCCGGCGGCGCCCAGGGCCAGGCTGCCCCACAGCACCAGCATGCGCAGCATCGAGGCCCGTTCATAGCTGCGCAAGCCGTCGCTGAGGATATGCTTGCCATCTTCCTGCATCAGCACGTGCGACGGCGTGCTGCGGTCGCTGGCGCGGAACAGCAGGCCGCCCACCGGTTCCAGTTCCCTGGGTTCGCCCTGGAACGGAATCAGGAACAGCGCTTCGCCATCCCACTTGACGCGCGTAAAACCGAAGACGGCATCGACCCAGGCCATGCTGGCCATGGGACTGGGCGACGGCACGTAGACGCCCTGCCAGTTTTCCACCGTGGGCGCGGGGGTGCCGCGCGGGGCCGGCGCGCGCAGCGGCAGCTCCAGGTCGCGCAGCAGCAGGCGGTTGAAGCGTTCATAGTCGGCATGCTCGGCATCCGTATTGAAGGCCACGAAAAACGCGCTGTCCTGCTCCGGATAGATGCACAGCATGGCGCGAAAACCGACGGCCGTGCCCGGGTGGCAGGCACCCACCACGTTGTGGCGGTCGCGCATGGCCAGCGCCAGGCCGTGGCCCGTCGCCAGGCCCGCCTGCGCCGCATCCGTGCCGGCCGGCTCGGACAAGGCGCCCATCAGGGCCAGGTCGATGAACTGCGCGCCCTGCAGCTTGCCGTCGCCCATTAAAAACTGCGCCAGCTTGCCCATGTCGGCCGCCGTGGTGGTAAATTGCGCGGCCGGGCGCAGATACTGCGGCACGGCCGGCTGCGCCGCGCCATGCTCGAAGTAGCCCATGGCCAGGCGCGGGTCCGCGTGCGCGCCTGTCTGGCTGACAAAGCCAAACGTGCTGTCCGCCATGCCCAGCGGCTGCAGCAGCTGCGCATCGAGGTAGCGTTCATACGGCTGGCCCGTGACTTTTTCGATCACCATGCCCAGCAAGCCATAGCCCATGTTCGAGTAGGCATAGCGGCTGCCGGGCCGCGTGCGCACGCGCAGCAGATTGCCGCCGCCGTCAAAAGCGCCGGCCAGCGGCGTGTCCGGCGCCGGGTGCAGGCTGAACGCCTGCCAGAAGCGGGCGTTGTCCAGGCCGGACGTATGCGCCAGCAGGTGGCGGATGCGCACGGGGTCGCTTGCCAGCCACGGGTTTTTCAGCGCCAGTTCCGGCAGCACCTGCTGCAAGGGCGTATCGAGCGTGAGCTTGTCTTCGCTGACCAGGCGCAGCACGCCCAGCGCCAGCGCCACCTTGCCCACGGAACCCACCTGCACGCGCGTGTCCGCCTGCATGGGGACTTGTCTGGCGGCATCGCGCAGGCCGGAGGCGCCGACTTTGACTGTGCCATCAGGCAAGACTTCACTCCAGACGGCGCCCGCCAGCCCCTCCTCCTTCAAGCCGGCGGCAAACTCCGCTTCCAGGGTGCCGCCGGCGGCATGCGCCGCCGTGGTGCACCACAGCAGCAAGGCCGGCACGGCGCGGCGCAGCCAAAACCTGGCGCGCGCGGCCAGGGTGGAATATTGATTTCGTTTTAACAATGTATTCTGCCTTTTTGCCATGGACGGCGCTCCCGCGCCGCTTTGCTTGTTACAATTAAAAATTGAGCAACGACGGGAGGCTTCATGTCACAAGATATTATTTTGGATACCCAACTCCAGCAGACCAGGAACCTGGCCTGGTGGCTGTACCTGATACATGGCGCCAGCTTCGTGTTTTCGCTGGGCGCGTTTTCCTTCATTCCGCTCATCATCAATTACGTGAAGCGGGACGAGGCGGCCGGGACCTTCGTCTACAGCCATCACAGCTGGATGATCCGTTCCTTCTGGTGGTATCTGGCCTGGGTCGTCCTCGGCGCCGTGCTGTGGGTCACCATCATCGGCATTCCGCTGGCCTTCGTCGTCTGGGGCGTGGCCTGGCTGTGGAAAGCGTATCGTTTGCTGCGCGGCTTCCTCGACCTGAACAACAACAGCCCCGTGCCCATGTAAAGCCAGCACTTGCCATTCTGGCAAGCCTTTGCGCTTGCCCGCCACGCGCTACATCGCCGCGAACGCCCGTTCGATATCGGCGATCAGATCCTGCGGCTCTTCCAGTCCCACGTTCAGGCGCACCAGCTGGCCCGGCAGCTGCCAGCCCTTGCGCATGGCGGCGATGCGGTACGGCATCACCAGGCTGTTCGCGCCGCCCCAGCTGTAGCCTATCTTGAACAATTGCAGGGCATCGACGAAGCGGTCCGTCTGCTGCTCCGTGTAGCGGGCATCGAACAGCACGGAAAACAGGCCGCCCGCGCCCGTGAAATCGCGCTGCCAGATGGCGTGGCCCGGGCAATCGGCAAAAGCCGGATGCAGCACCGTGGCAATTTCACTCCTGCCCTTGAGCCAGGCGGCCACCGTGCGCGCGCCCCTGTCGTGGGCGTCGAAGCGCAGCTTCATCGTGGGCAAGCCGCGCAGCACCAGGTAGGCGTCGTCCGCCCCCACGCCCATGCCCAGACGCATGTGCGCCTGCGCCAGGCGCTCGTGCAGCGCCCGCTCGCGCGTGATGAGCGCGCCCATCAGCACGTCGGAGCCGCCCGACTGGTATTTCGTCAGCGCCTGCATGATGATGTCCACGCCCAGGTCGAAGCCGCGCAGGGCCAGGCCGGCCGACCAGGTATTGTCCAAAGCGACGAGCACGCCGCGCGCATGGGCGGCCGCGCAGATGGCGGGCAAATCCGGCACTTCCATGGTCACGGAGCCCGGTGCTTCCGTCCAGATGAGCTTGGTATTCTCCTGGATCAATGCCGCGATGCCGGCGCCGATGAGCGGATCGTAATAGCGGGCCGTGATGCCGAAATCCTGCGCCAGCCAGCGTCCCAGTTCGCGGTTCGGGTTGTAGATATTTTCGGGAAGCAATACATCGTCGCCCGTTTTCAGCAGGGCAAAGTCCGCCATGGCGATGGCCGCCAGTCCCGACGGCGCCAGCAGGCAGTGATTTCCCCCTTCGATCCCGGCCAGCCGCGCTTCCAGCGTGAACGTGGTGGGCGTGCCGTGCAAGCCATAGGTATAGGCGTTCTTTTCTTTCCAGTCGCCCGAGCGCATGGCCGCCACGTCCTTGAACAGCACGGTCGACGCGTGATGGATGGCGTTGGGAAAGGCGGCAAAACCTTGCGGCGCCTGGTAATCGCTGTGGATCAGCGCGGTCTGCGGGGATTTGGGTGTGGTCATGGCATCGTCGGCAAATAAAAAAGGCGGATCAGCCTGTGCTGGTCCGCCTTGATTGTAAGGGCTTATGCCCTTGCCTGCCGTACGTCTGACAGAGTGTTACACCTGCGAAAAATATTTATTCCGCAGCGCCCCACAGGTCGTGCGCGTCCGCTGAAGTAATTTTCACATCAACGAACTGGCCGACGGCCAGCTTGCGGTGCGGCTCGAACGGCGGTTTGACGTAGACGACGCCGTCGATTTCGGGCGCGTCGGCGGACGAGCGGCCCACGCCGCCGGAGCGGGTGACTTCATCGATGAGCACGCGCACGGTCTTGCCGACCTTGGCCTGCAGGCGTTTCTTGGAAATTTCTTCCTGCAGCAGCATGACGCGGCCGCGGCGCTCTTCGCGCACTTCTTCCGGCACGGGATTGGCGATTTCATTGGCCGTCGCGCCTTCCACCGGGGAATAGGCGAAGCAGCCGAGGCGGTCGATCTGCGCTTCCTTGAGGAAGTCGAGCAGGTACTCGAATTCCGCTTCCGTTTCGCCAGGGAAACCGGCGATGAAAGTCGAGCGTATCGTCAGGTCCGGGTTGATGGCGCGCCAGGCCTGGATGCGGTCGAGGTTTTTCTCGCCGCTGGCCGGGCGCTTCATGCGTTTCAATACGTCAGGGTGCGCATGCTGCATCGGGATGTCGAGGTAAGGCAGGATGTGGCCGCCGCTCATCATCGGGATGATCTGGTCCACGTGCGGGTACGGGTACACATAGTGCAAACGCACCCAGGCGCCGTAGGACTTGGCCAGTTCGCCCAGCGCTTCCGTCAGCTGCGTCATGTGGGTTTTCACGGGACGGCCGTTCCAGAAGCCGGAGCGGAATTTCACGTCCACGCCATAGGCCGAGGTATCCTGCGAAATGACCAGCAATTCCTTGACGCCGGACTTGAACAGGTTTTCCGCTTCCATCATCAGTTCGCCGATCGGGCGCGAAACGAGGTCGCCGCGCATGGACGGGATGATGCAGAAACTGCAACGATGGTTGCAGCCTTCGGAAATCTTCAGGTAGGCGTAGTGCTTCGGCGTCAGCTTGACGCCCTGCGGCGGCACCAGGTCGAGGAAAGGCGCATGCGGTTTCGGCAGGTGCAAATGGACGGAATCCATCACCTCGGCCAGCGCGTGCGGGCCCGTGACGGACAGCACTTTCGGGTGCACCTTCATGATGATGTCGTCGCCGGCAGCATCTTTCTTGGCGCCCAGGCAGCCGGTGACGATCACTTTGCCGTTTTCGGCCAGCGCTTCGCCGATGGCGTCGAGCGACTCTTGCACGGCGGCGTCGATGAAACCGCAGGTATTGACGATCACCAGATCGGCGCCAGCGTAGGATTTCGCCGTTTCGTAGCCTTCGGCGCGCAGCTGGGTCAGGATTTGTTCGGAATCGACCAGTGCTTTCGGGCAGCCGAGCGAGACAAAGCCCACTTTCGGCGCCGCACCTGGCATGGCCAGCATGGCCTCGGGCTGGGCGGAAGGAACGGGAATACGGTGAATTTCAGACATAGTTGGCAGCTAGTAAAATGGTGAGGCGAATCGGCTATTGTACCCCGAGCCGCCCCTTGCCGGCAGAACTATGCTGCGAATGACACAGATTCGATATCAAAAATAGATGTGTTGAGGCGTATGGGCAGCATTGCCGCCCATCGCCTTGCCTCTGCTTACTTCTTGTCCGTCGGCGGGACGGGCGGGACAAACGGGAACGTGCCGAACAGATTCTTGCTCTGGCTCTGCATCTGTTCCTGCATCTGCACGAACAGGCTCTTGCTCTGGTCGATGTAGTTGTTCATCATGCCCTGCATCATCGGGCCCTGGACGTTCATGAACTGGGTCCACATTTCCGGGCTGAATGGCTTGCCTTCGAAGCTGCCGGCCGAGGTGCCCGTGAACTTGTGCTGGATGTCCGTGAACGCCTGCACGTTCTTTTCCAGGTAGGAACCCATCATGCCCTGCATGGCGTGGCCATAGTAGCGGATGATCTGCGACAACACGCCACTGGAAAACATGGGCACGCCGCTGGCTTCCTCTTCCAGGATGATCTGCAGCAAGATGCTGCGGGTCAGATCTTCGCTGGACTTGGCATCGACGACGGTGAATTCCTCATTGTCCAACACCAGCTGCTTGACGTCCGTCAAGGTGATGTAGGAACTGGTTTGCGTGTCGTACAGACGGCGGTTCGGGTATTTTTTAATCAGGCGGTCTATACTTTTTTTTGCACTACTCATCACAAGTTCCACTTATTGCGCCGCAGCGCATACTGAGTTGATCCGAAAAAAAAGCGAACGTGGGTCCGCTTTCGCACCTGCCTACGTTTTCCATTATAGAGTGGAAAACGGCTCCATTGCACATCAGGGTAGTAGATTCCCGCATTTATTGCAACGCAACTAAAAGTAGATTATTGACAAGACCGGAGATTACGCCGGCCTTGTCCGGCAAAACGCTTTGTGAATTAATCCGCCCTGACTTTAACATACCGGCCCGGCGCCGCCTCGATCGGCGCGTAGCGCTTGTTGCCGGGCTTGCCGGGCGCCTTGACGTCGGCACCGCCATGTTCGGCCAAAAAGGCCGCCCATTCCGGCCACCAGCTGCCCGCGTGCTCGGTCGCGCCGGCCATCCATTGCTCGGCGCTCAGGGGCTTGGCCTTTGCCGTGCGCGCGCCTTTGCCTGCGTCATTGCTCCAGTAGCTGCGCTTTTTCTTCGACGCCGGGTTGATCACGCCGGCGATATGGCCGGAAGCGCCGAGAATAAAACGGTTGGCTTTCGGCTTTTTCGGGTTCAGCAGGGCCGTGCTGGCGTAGGCCGCGCCCCAGGGCACGATATGGTCTTCGCGCGAGCCATAGATGAAGGCGGGCGCGTCGATGCTGCTCAGGTCGACCTTTTCGCCGGCCACCGTCAGCTTGCCCGGCACTTTCAGGCTGTTTTCCAGGTAGGTGTTGCGCAGATACCAGCAGAACATGGGGCCCGGCAAGCCCGTGCCGTCGCTGTTCCAGTACAGCAGATCGAAAGCGGGCGGCTCCTTGCCCTTCAAGTAATTCGACTGCACGTAATTCCACACGAGGTCGTTCGGGCGCAGGCTGGAAAAGGTGCTGCCCAGGTCGCGTCCGGTCATCAGGCCGCCCTTGGCCAGCGTCTGTTCGCGCAGCGCCACTTGCGGTTCGTCAATAAAGACGTCGAGCGCGCCCGTGTCGCAGAAGTCGAGGAAGGTGGTCAGCAGGGTCAGGCTGGCGGCCGGATTCTCGCCGCGCGCCTGGAGCACGGCCAGCGCCGTCGAGACGATGGTGCCGCCCACGCAGAAGCCGAACATGTTCAGCTTGTCCTGGCCGGAGATGTCCTGCACCACCCGGATGGCTTCGATCACGCCCTGCTCCACGTAATCGTCCCACGTCAGGTGCTGCATGCTCAGGTCAGGATTGCGCCAGGACATGAGGAACACGGTATTGCCCTGCTCCACCGCGTAGCGCACGAGCGAGTTTTCCGGCTGCAAGTCAAGGATATAGAATTTATTGATGCACGGCGGCACCATCAACAGCGGCCGCTGGTGTACCGTGGGCGTGCCTGGGGTGTACTGGATCAGCTGGAACAGCGCGTTTTCAAACACCACCGTGCCCGGCGTGGTGGCCACGTTGCGGCCCACTTCGAAGGCCGATTCGTCGGACTGCGAAATGCGGCCCTTCTGCATGTCGGCCAGCATATTGCTCAAGCCCTTGGCCAGGCTTTCGCCCTTGGTCTCGATCAGGGTCTGCTGGGCGTCGGGATTGGTGGCGAGAAAGTTGGCAGGCGACATGGCGTCGACGATTTGCTGTACCGCAAAGGCGATCTTTTGCTTCTGGTGCGGCGTCGCTTCCACGGCGTTGGCCATGGCGGTGAGAAATTCCGCGTTCAGCAGGTAGGCGGCCGCGTTGAAGGCCGACAGGGGACTCGCATGCCAGGCGGGGGCGGCGAAGCGGCGGTCCTTCAGCTCCGGCGTCTTGCCGGCCATGAAGTCCGCCCACAAGCCCGTCAGCTTGGCCACGTAGGCGTTTTTCAGTTGCTCGATCACTTCCGGCTTGATGCTGGCGCCGGCGTCCTGCAAAATGCCGGCAATCGGATTGCTGGCCGGCTGCGGTACCATGTTGAACCATGTCTTCCACTGCTCAGGATTGCTGATCTGCGCCATCCATTCCTTGGTCATCATTTGAGGATCGGGCATATTCATAGATAGTTAAGTCCATTCAAAATTGAGGGACGCCGGACAAAACCTGCTGCGCGTGGGTTTTGTCCGGCGTCGCAAACGTCGTCAAAAATAAATATTCACTTCCGGATCAACTGCATGCAAACCTTTACTGACTGCCACTACTCATGATGCTCATGACCGCTGTTGCCTGGATCTATGTCGTCGGCCTCATGGCGCTGACGGAACCTTCCATCGTCGCCGGGGTGATGACCTTCGTGCTGTACTGCGTCATCCCGCTGTCCATCCTATTCTATCTGACGGGTTCGCGGCGACGCAAACGCAAAGCTGAGCACGCCGCCGAACGGCAGGCGCGCGCCCTCGCCTCAGCAGACGATAAAACAAAAACGGCAGACACATAAGTGCCTGCCGTGCAGATTATTTGCGCCAGATCAAACTGGCCTGTCTTCCCGTGACGCCGTCGCGCCGGTACGAGTAAAACTGCGCCGCATCGCTGACGGTGCAGTACTCGCCGCCGGCCACCTGCGCCACGCCGTCACGCAGCAGCATGGTGCGCGCCAGCGCATAGATGTCGGCCAGGTACTTGCCCGGCTTGCCGGCGACGGCGGCAAACGCAGCGGACAACACTTGTCGCTCGGCATCGTCGCGCGCGCCGTCGCGGAATGCCTGCAGCACCTCCTGCCCCACTTCGAATTGCTGTGGACCTATGGCCGGCCCCAGCCAGGCGAGGATCTCCGTCGCGCCCTGCGCCCGCATGCCGTCCAGCGTGCGCTGCAAGACGCCGTTGGCCAGGCCGCGCCAGCCCGCGTGGGCCGCGCCGACGACGAGCCCATCGCTTGAGCTGAACAGCACGGGCAGGCAATCGGCCGTCATCACCACGCACACGGCGCCCGCCTGCGTGGCGACGCTGGCGTCCGCATCGGGCACGCAACCGCGCAGGCTGGCCGCGTCGGCAACGGCCACGCCATGCACCTGCGACAGCCAGGCCGGCTCGGCCGGCAAGACTGCCGCCAGCCGCGCGCGGTTGGCCGCCACGCGAACAGGATCGTCGCCCACGTGCGTGCCGAGGTTCAAGCCGCCGCCGCCCTGCCCGTCGCCATATGGCTCCTGGCTGACGCCGCCCGCGCGCACGGTCGCCAGCGCGCCCACGTTGGCGGGCAAGCCCGGCCAATGGGGAATAATGCAAGGCAACGGTGCTGTCATCAGACCTGTTCCGGCTCGGGAATGCCGGCCGTGGCGATCAGTTGCGCGAAATCATCGGCCAGCGGCACGATCCATTCGCACGCTTCCAGCGTGCCCGGATGCACGAGGCCCAGGCGGCGCGCCTGCAAGGCCTGGCGCGAGAAGACGGACACCAGGTGCTGCTTGCCGTACACGTAATCGCCGACGAGCGCAAAGCCCAGGTGCTGCATGTGCACGCGGATCTGGTGCGTGCGGCCTGTTTCCAGGCGGCATTGCATCAGGCTCACGGGACGGCGGTCGAGTTCGCCGCTGCCGATCAATTCATAGTGCGTGATGGCGGGCTTGGCGGTGAAATTCTCCGACACAGCCATCTTGACCCGGTCGCGCGGGTGGCGCGCGATGGACGCGTCGATGGTGCCCGCCATTTTCGGCGTGCCCCACACGAGCGCGAAATACTCGCGCTTGACGGTGCGCGCCTGCAGCTGGCGCACCAGGTCCGTTTGCGAGGCCAGGGTCTTGCCGACGACCATCAGGCCGCTGGTATCCTTGTCCAGGCGGTGCACGATGCCGGCGCGCGGCACGCCGGCCAGCTGCGGACAGTGGTGCAGCAGGCCGTTGAGCAGGGTGCCCGACCAGTTGCCGGGGCCGGGATGCACGACCAGTCCGGCCGGTTTGTTGATGACGATGATATGCTCATCTTCGTGCACGATGTTCAATTCCATCGCTTCCGGCTTAAAAGCCTCGTCTTCCGGCGCGCTTTGCGGCAGAATGACGATCTTCTCGTCGCCATAGGCGGTCATGTTGCGTTTGGCAACTTTTCCGTCGACGGTCACGAAACCGGCTTCCAGCCACAATTGCAAGCGGCTGCGCGAGTATTGCGGCACCAGCTGGGCGATGACTTTATCGAGGCGGTGGCCGCAGGCGTCCGGCGTCAGTTCCAATGTAATCGGGGCCATTTCCTCGAAGACGTCGTCGGCGGCAAAATCGCCGTCAAACGCCTCTTCGGCGGCATGGTCAGAAAGGGAGTCAAACGCGGGGTCAGCCAAATTAGGCTTCGGAGTTAATATCACAGCATTCCCATCGGCTATAATCAGCCTATTGTAAAATCTTGGTTAAAACCTTCTTGCAAAACGTCATGCAAAAAAAATTATCGTTGGTAGTCGCTTCAGTCGTTCTGCTCGGCATGTCCGCTTGCAGCTTGTTGCCTGAAAAAGTGGATGAGACCAAAAACTGGTCCGTTACGAAATTATACTCGGAGGCGCGTGAAGAAATGGCCGGGCAGCACTATGAAGCTGCAATCGGCCTGTTCCAGAAGCTGGAGGCTAACTATCCTTTCGGCAACTATGCTCTGCAAGCGCAGATGGAGATCGCTTACGCGTATTATAAGTCGGGAGACCAGGCGCAGGCACTGGCCGCCGTCGAACGCTTCATCAAGTTGCATCCGAACCACGCCAATGTGGACTATATGTACTACTTGCGGGGTCTGATCAGCTTTAACGACCAGATCAGCTTCCTGAACTTCCTGTACGAGCAAGATCCGACCGAGCGCGACCCGAAAGCGACGCGCGAAGCGTTTGCGGCCTTCAAGCAACTGGTCGACAAGTTTCCAAATAGTAAATATGCGCCCGATTCGCTGGCCCGCATGAACTATCTGATCGATGCCATGGCGAAATATGAAGTGCACGTGGCGCGCTATTACTACCGCCGCGGCGCCTACCTGGCCGCCGCCAACCGCGCGCAAACGACGGTGAGCGACTTCCGCGCCTCGCCGGCCATCGAAGAAGCGCTGTTCATCATGTACCGCTCGTACGACAAGCTGGGCTTGACCGACCTGCGCGACGATACCTTGCGCGTGCTGACCAAGAACTACCCGAACACGGCATTCCTCAGCCCGGAAGGGGTGAACAAGGAACGCAAGTGGTGGAAATTCTGGCAGTAAAATGAAAAAACCGGAGCTTGCTCCGGTTTTTTTCTTGCGTCAGCCCCAAAAGCAAGGACCGGGGTCGTTCGCTGCGCGATTGGAATGCGTCCCACTGGGACGCATTCCCCCGTCGGGTACGACCCCAGCATTTGCTTCAGGGTTACTCGCCGACCTTGCGCCGGAACACCCAGCTGGTGTCGTTCGACGCTTCCGGCACGAAACCGTAGCCATCCACATCGAACTGCTTGAGCTGCTCGGGATCGCGGATGTTGTTGACGGCCGCATAGCGGGCCAGCATGCCGCGCGCGCGCTTGGCGTAGAACGAGATGATTTTATATTTGCCGTTCTTCCAGTCCTCGAACACGGGCGCGATGACGGGCACGTCCAGCTGGCGCGGCTTGACGGATTTGAAATATTCTTCGGAAGCAAGATTGACCAGCACTTGCGCGCCCTGCTCCTTCGCTGTACGGTTCAGGCCGTTGGTGATGGTGTCGCCCCAGAACGCATACAAATCCTTGCCGCGCGCGGTCGACAGGCGCGTGCCCATTTCCAGGCGGTGCGGGTGGATCAGGTCCAGCGGGCGCAGCAAGCCGTACAGGCCCGATAAAATGCGCACGCGCGACTGGGCATAGTCGAGCTGGGCCGGCTGCAGGCTGCGCGCCTCGAAACCGGCATACACGTCGCCATTGAAGGCCATGATGGCCTGGCGCGCCTCCTCCAGCTGCGGGGTCCAGGATGCGTAGCGGGCCACGTTGAGCGCGGACAAGGCGTCGGAAATGCCCATCAGGCTGCCCACTTCGGCGGGCGAAAACTGGCGCATGCGGGCGATCAGCTGGGCGGAATGGTCGAGGAAATCGGGGGTGCTGTGCAACGTGGTCGTTGGCGGCGTCTCCAGGTCGAGACTCTTGGCGGGCGAAAGCACGATCAACATAAATTATCACTACAGAATAGAATTGCCGACATGATACCTGCTCCACAAAAACTCGTCCTCGACACCAACGTCTGCCTCGACCTGTTCGTCTTCAACGACCCGCGCTGGGCGGGCCTGCTGGCGGCCATGGAAAGCGGCGCCGTGCACGCCATCACGCGCGAAGATTGCCGCGCGGAATATCTTGTCGTATTGCATTACAAGCACCTGCCGCTCGATGAAGCCAGCCGCGCTGTCGCCGCCGCCCGCTTCGACGCCCACATCAGCGTCGTGGCGCCGCCCGTCTCCGGCGTGCGCCTGCCCGTCTGCACGGACAAGGATGACCAGAAATTCCTCGAACTGGCGCGCGACGCCAACGCCGACATCCTCATCACCAAGGACAAGGCCTTGCTGAAACTGGCCCGCAAGACGGCCAAGGCCGGCATGTTCAGGATCATGCTGCCGGAAGGCTGGGCATTGCCCGGCTGAGCCGCCAAAGCCCCGCACGCAACGAGGCGCGCTGCGCTAGAATGGGAAACGTTTCCACTTTCCGCACCGCGCCCCTACCGTTCATGAACAGCCCGTCCCTGCCCCACCTGACTCCCGCCCTGACCACCCGTTTGCCCGCCGTGGGCACCACCGTGTTTACCCGCATGTCCGGCCTGGCGGCCCGGCATGGCGCCGTCAACCTGGGCCAGGGCTTTCCCGACTTCGATTGCGACCCGGCCCTGGTCGATCTCGTCAGCAACGCCATGCGCGCCGGCCACAATCAGTATCCGCTGATGACGGGCGCCGCGCCCCTGCGCGAGGCCATCGCCGCGAAGATCGCCAGCCTGTACGGCCACGGCTATGACGCGGGCGCGGAAATCACCGTCACGGCCGGCGCCACGCAGGCGCTGACCACGGCGATTTTGTGCTGCGTGCACCCGGGCGACGAAGTCATCGTCATCGAGCCGGCCTACGACAGCTATTTGCCCGCCATCGCGCTGGCCGGCGGCGTGCCCGTGCTGGTGGCCATGGAAGTGAGCGAACAGGGCTACAGCGTGCCGTGGGACAAGCTGGCCGCCGCCGTCAGCAGCAAGACGCGCTTGATCATCATCAACACGCCGCACAACCCGACGGGCACGATCCTGCGCCCCGCCGACGTGGCGGCGCTGGCCGACATCGTGCGCGGCACGCAAATTTTGATTTTGTCCGACGAGGTGTACGAACACATGGTGTACGACGGCGTGCGCCATGAGTCGCTCGCGCGCAACCCTGAACTGGCGGCGCGCAGCTTCATCGTGTCCAGCTTCGGCAAGACGTATCACGTGACAGGCTGGAAAGTCGGCTATGTGGCGGCGCCCGCGGCCCTGACGGCCGAGTTTCGCAAGGTGCACCAGTACAACGTGTTTACCGTCAACACGCCGATGCAGCACGGCATCGCCGGCTACATGGCCGATCCGCAGCCCTGCCTGGACTTGCCCGCGTTCTACCAGCGCAAGCGCGACTTGTTCCGCGACGGCCTGGCCGGCAGCCGCTTTACCCTGCTGCCGGCGGACGGCACGTATTTCCAGTGCGTGCGTTACGATGCCATTTCGCAAGAGCCTGAAGCGCAGTTCGCCGAATGGCTGACGGCGGAAATCAAGGTGGCCGCCATCCCCGTCTCCGCGTTTTACGCGCAGAGCAAGGAGTCGGGCATCGTGCGTTTCTGTTTTGCCAAGAAAGACGAGACCTTGCGCCTGGCGCTGGAGCGCCTGCGCAGCATTTAACGACAGTACTGCCCCGCCCCGGCGGAGCAAAGGATGACAGCATGGTACAGCGTCGCATCGGCCCGGCCGACCTGGTTCCGGGCGAACCCCTGCCCTGGGATTTGTTTCTGGCTGACCATAGTGCCGGCCCGCAACTGCGCAAGGGGCAGATCATCACGGACGGCGCCCAGCTGGGCCGGCTGATGCAGCTGGGCCTGTACGTGGGCGCGCCCGACCAGCCATCCGTCTTGCGCCTGCTCAATGAAGCGGCGCAGCGCCTGGAACGGCTGCTGCTGGACATGCGCGGCGAAAGCAATGCCGAGCGCGACGTGCGCGACATCGCCCGAGAACTGCTGCGCGCCCTCGAGCACGATGCCGACATTGCCCTGGCCAGCATCCTGCTGAACCAGATCGCCGGCAGCTACGCCGTGCGCCACTGCATCGAAACGGCGCTGCTGGCCATGCTGGTGGGCCGCAGCATGCACAAGTCCCACGATGAGCTATTGCTGATCGGCGCGGCCGCGCTGACGATGAACGTGGGCATGCTGCGCCACCACGACAGCTTCCAGGACCGGCGCGGCCCCCTGAATGACGAGGAAATGCGCATCGTGCGCCAGCACCCGCAGGAAAGCTCGGAATTGCTGCGCTGCGCCGGCGTCGATGACGAGGAATGGCTCAGTTGCGTGCTGCTGCACCATGAAAACGACGACGGCAGCGGCTACCCGCAAGGGCGCACGGCCGATGAAATCCTGCAAAACGCCAAGCTGATCGGCCTGGCCGACCGCTATTGCGCCCGCGTCTCGGCGCGCAACTACCGGCGCTCCATCGTGCCCGACCAGGCGCTGCAGCACATCTTCCTCGACCAGGGCGTGCCCATCGACCCGCTGCTGGGCGAACAGTTCGTCAAGCTGCTGGGCAAATATCCGCCCGGCACATTAGTCCGCCTGCGCAACGGCGAACTGGGGGTGGTGACGCAGCGGGGCGCCGCCCTGGTCCACCCGCTCAGCGACCCGCTGGGTGCGCCCCTGGCCGCCGCCGACCTGTCGCAAATGACGCCGCGCAACACGGGCGAGAGCCAGTTCGCCATCGTCTCGTCGCTGCATGAAGACGACGCCGGCGTGCATTTCAGCATGCGCAATGTGTGGGGCGACGAGGCGCGGCTCTAGCCTGGCTGGACGCCGCCGGAGCCAGCGCCGCACAGTGTTATTTCACGGTTTAGGCGGACGGATGCCCGTGTACTGTGCGCTGACGAGCAGCCATTGCTTGTCGACAAGCCGGGCGACATAGCCGGCGCGCATGGCGAAGGTGCGGGCCGCCCCTTCCTGGTCGAGCCGGTAGGACAGCCGGGCCGAGATGAGCGCCGTATCGCCCAAGAGGCGCACCGCCGGTTCATCGACCTGGACTTGCGGACCCGGCCGCTTCTGCTCCGGCGCATAGAAGGACAGCATTTTTTCACGGCCGTCCACCTCGCCGACGGGCGATATTTCCACATAATTCTCGGCCGTGATGGCTTTCAAGGCGGCTTGATCGAAGCTGCTCTGGGCCTGCGCATGGCGCTGCACCAGGGCCAGCAGTTCGGTGTCGGCGGGCGCCGCCTGCGCGCCACCGATCACGCCCAAGGCGCAGAGCAGGCAGGTGGAAAGAAGATGCGAAAGGGGCAATTTCATGCGTGTTCATCCTGGTCATGGTCGTTGGGAAGCGTCCGGTGATGACTGCGGCAGTATCGAACGCCCGCTTGCGGGCCGCGCATCACGAGAAGGCCCACTGCATGCTACCTGCTTGCCCTTTTATATAGCATGCCATTGCGACAAAACGCCGGATTGCTGGATTGAAATGCCATGTTCAGGCTCGGGATGCGCATGGCGATGCGTTCAGATATGCCCGCAGCCCTGCCTCAGCGCCCGCTCGCAGGCGCATCCAGCAACTTCTGTTGCAGATCAAGGTTAAGCGCCCACTGCTCTTGCACGGGAATGGCGCGCCGCGAACTGGTCTTGAGGGAACCCTCTTGCGTCCACAGGAATGGATAAAAATTCAGGCATAGCTCGCCGGCCAAGGGCAATTCGGGCAATTCGTCAAAGTCCTCCGCGTCGCCAGGCTGGCGGCCGTAAAACTGCCGCAGCTGGCTGGTAAAGGCCCACTCGACAAACGTCGTGAAGCCGATCTCCAGCGCTTCCCACTCCAGCGTTTCGGGGGCAAGGTAATACATATTGCCCTGATCAGCCCCGAGCGCGCCGCCGTTGATGGCAAAAAAGCCGCCCAGCACGTCATCGGCGACCAGCAGAAAACCGTCGGCCTTGCCTTTGTTCCAGGCGGCAATATCCCGCCCCAGCCTGGCATGTCCCGACCCCAGTATGCGCAGCCAGCCGTCATCCACCAGGATGCCCCCCGTTTCATAGGCTATCGCCCCCAGGGCAGAACGCGTGGTGACCTGCAAGCTCAGCAGCACATCCTCCCTGCCGGCCGAGGGCGGCAGCAATTCCACCGGCAAGTCGGCCTCGGCGGCCCATTGCCTGATCAGGGGAAACGCCGGGTCTTCGCTATCGAGTAATTCATTCAATGTACGCATGTAATCTGACCTTATCGATGCGCGCTCGCGGCAGTCCGGGAGCGCAAGGGCGCTGCGGACATTGCCGCTTCGGCGCTATTGTTTTTCGCACACTGCCGGCCGCGACAACATGCCGCATCCGCGTGGCCCACAGCCGCAACCTTCGGCACTGATGATGCCGGAGCAATCTGACTATCTCACAAGATTGCTATTCATCACTATTTCCCTTATTTTTATTTCAAAATAGTAGTGCAGCGCGCTATCTTCGCTGAACTGATTTTCCAGGACGACAACATCGACATCTTTTTCAGGAAAATAGACCTTGATCGAAGCAAACCCCAATCCTTTTCCAGAGTGCCCGATGTATTGAACAGCTGTTTTATCGCTCACATACACACCGTAGCCATATCCCACATCTTCAGTGCCAAAAGCCACATGCTGGCTGGATATGCTGTAGTCAGTCATCAGCCTATAGCTGGCCGGTTTTAAGATCTTTCCGTTGTGAAGCTTATCATCCCAGACAGCCAAGTCCTTGGCATTGGAAACGATGCCTCCGGCTGGCATGAAACCGAGCCAGCCTGCCCCCTGCACGGGATGCGCCTTTAACTCGAACACATTGTTTGAATTGACATAGCCCTTGATGACATTGTTATTCTTGTCTTCCTCATAGCAAAAACTGTTGTGCATCCCCAGTTCCTTGAACAAGTCATTGGCTGCCTCGATATACGTTTTCCCGCTGACTTTTTCAAAAATAGTGCCCAGCATGGTGTAGGTCGTCACGCCATACAGGAAGTCCGTTCCGGGCTTGAAGCGCAGCGGCTTGTCGACGTCGGTTATTCCTGCCGAAAAGTTCAGCAATTGATGCACGGTCACTTCGTCGGCCCAGGCCTGCGGCAGATCGGGCAAATATCGTCTGACGGGACGGTGCAAATCAATGTTGCCTTTTTCAACTTCCCTCAAGATCAGCACGGCCGTAACCTGCTTGCTATTCGACATGATCCTGAAATTATCCTCCAGCCGCAATGGTATTTTGTTTTCCACATCCGCATACCCAAAGGCTTTTGAATATGTCGTCTTGCCGTTTTTCGTGATGAGGATGACGCCATTAAAACTTCTTGGACTTGTTGCCTGGATCAAGCGATCAATTTCCGCGGCGTAGCCATCTGTCTTTTCCGCATGCGCATTATTGCCAAGCTGCGCATGCACGCACGTCGGGATGGTCAACAAGAAGGAAAGCGCCAACATCATCAGTGATGAAGTCATTCTTTTGCCAGCATCTGTCGTTTTCATGGAGATATCCCGGCTTGGTTTATTATTTCCAGTGAAACCAGTTTCAGTTCGAGGACTTCAGGTAGGCCCGCAAGCCATGCGTGAGCACAAACGGAAACACGCTCGCATGGTCTTCGTCCTCGAATACGCGCAAGCGCGTTTTCAGATTCGGAAACTTGCGCGATTTCAGCTTGCCGTCGAACTCGCGCAAGTCGGCCACCATGTCGGCGTCTTCCTCCGAGCGCGAACGCTTCTTGCCTGCCGCCAACTTTTCCAGGCCGCCGATGCCGAAGAACACGGACGCGGGCAAGTCCTTGTGGCTGCCCGCATACGCCTGCTCGCGGTCGAACATGACGCCGGCGTCGTACCACAGCGAGGGACTGCCGAGGATGTAGTGCTCGAAGGTGCGCGGTTCCGTCAGCAGCAATTGCAGGCCCAGCAGGCTGCCGTACGAGTGGCCGATAAACACCTTGCGCTGCATGTTTACGCGGTAGTGTTGCGCGATGAAGGGAAACACCTCGCCCGAGACGAACTGGCCATAGGCCGCCGCTTCGCCGAACGCCGGCTGGCGCCCCGGCATGTCCGAGCGGTAATCGTGCTTGCGCGGCGTGGTGGGCGTGTAATCGCGGCGGCGGCTGTACACGCCGCCATCGCCGTTGGCATACGACAGGCCGACCACCACCACCTCTTCCATGCCCGCATGCTTGTTCAGGCGCTGCGCGATATTGCGCACGACGGGAAACGCATAATTGGCATCGACGACGAACAGCACAGGATAGCGTTTATTCCCCTGCCGATAGGAATCGGGCAAGGCCACGTACACCTGGTAGTCGCGCTTCAATCCTTGCGCGCGGATGTCGCGCACCTCGGTATTGTCAAGAACGTAGCTGGCAGGCGCGCTGGCGGGGGCGGCCAGGGCATTGTTGAGCAGGCAGCAGAGTGCGAGCAGCAGGCTGAAGGATTTCAAACGGAGTTCCTTGAGGTAGTCAGTGATGGCGCGATGATATCAACAATCTGAAACAGAAATGATATTGTTCCAATCATGCCAAAAATACATCCGCGCTACAACATCAAAACTCGCCCGCCATGAGCAAGTCTTCCGGCAAGGTCTCGGGCATGAGGGCCAGCAGCGCTGGCGGGATATATTGCGCGGCTTGCCGCTCGTCTTCCGCCAGGCATGAAAAATCGACGATGAAATGTGCGATATGGCTCAGATACTGCTCGACCAGCTTGCGATACGGCTCGCTGACGCGTTCTGCCTTCAACTCCAGCAGCGTGGCATGGGCGCGCTGGAGGAAAATGGGGATCACGTAATAGTTCTTGCTCAGGAACAGGCCCGTCACCTGGTTGACATGGCACACCAGCGCATACGTCGGGCTGGCCAAGCGGTAACACTGGTCCGGACACAGGCGCGGCGAATTGATATGTTCCTGGTAGCGCCTGATTTCCCGGCGCGCCTCTTTCGCCCCCTCGCGTTCATTGCGCACGGCGCGTCCTTTCAATCTTGTTCACTAGCAATATCCGCCACATGCAGGGGGGGGGAACGCGAGCAGGTCGCCGCAGCTGGCCGCCGCATGCCGCGGATGGTTCGCGATGGTGCCGCGGCAGCAGCCCTCGTCTTCATCGATGCCGGTCACCTGCCCCCACATCCGTTCGCACTGGCCGTCGCCGCGCGCCATCCCCGGCGGCGAAGCGGAACACGCGTTTCACGCAGGCGCCGACGGGCAGCGCCTCGCGTACCGCGGCCGGCGGCGGCTCGCTATCCGTCAAATAGCGGGAAAGCCAGACGGCGTCTTCCGGGTAATAGCCCTGTTCGGCAAACGCGGGAAACGGATTGTCCTTGAAACGCTCCCAGTGTCCCGCCCCGCCATCCCGCTGCGCGCCCCAGCCACAGGGCAAGTCATGCAACTCTGCCAGCAAGTCATCTCTTCGTAGCATGTCTGCCAGACAGACAATCTTGACTGAACTCAACAGCGTTTCATTTGAGGCGGCGTGAAATTGCCAATCCCCTTCGTAGTCATGGGACACCAGGACGATGGGAGCGCCGTTCCAGACCTCCGTGGTCGTGAAGCTGGCCGTATTCGGGGCATCGGGGAATGTCCAGGCAAAGCTCATCTTGCCCTGTCCACGGATACATTCGTTTCAATTGGGGCAGCGGCAGTCCATAACGCCGGCAACGCCGCCGACAGCACGCGCGTTCGTATCGTGCCCGCCCCGCCTGCCAACGGCGGCGCCGCAATCGGCCGCACTTACCTGGCCGCCGCCAGCTGCACCAGCTTGCGCTCGACAAAGGCCTGCAGCTGGGGCGACAGGGTTTGCAAGCCCCTGGCCCGCTCGAACGCCTGGCGCGCCTGGGCCGGATGGTTGTTCGCTTGCAATGCTATCCCCAGGCCCATCCACCAGACGCTGTTGTCGGGCGCCGCCTGCAGGGCCTGCTGATAGTGCTCGGACGCTTCGCGGTAGCGCTGTTCGCGCTGCAGCACGCCGGCCAGGAAGGCGTGGTATTCGCCGTTGTCGGCGGCGTACGGCAGGCTGCGCGTCAGGGTGTCGAGCGCGGCCGCGCCGCCGTTGGCCTTGTCCAGCTGCAGACGGGCCAGCATCATGGCCTGCGCCGGCTGTTTCGGGTCCAGTGCCAGGCTCAGCTGCAACTGGCGCGCCGCTTCATCGGGGCGCTGCGCTTCGAGCAGCAGGCGCACCAGGGTTTCGCGCGCGCCCTGGTGGCGCGGGTCCAGCTGCAGGGTCTGCTGCAAACCGAGCAACGCTTCGGCCACGCGGCCGTCCTGCAACTGGGCCAGCGCGCGCCGGTATTCATTCTCCACGCGCTGCTGCGGCGTGACTTGTTTTCCGTCAATAATGCGTTCGCTGGCGGCGGGCGCGGCCGCCCTTACCGCCACCTTGGCCACGGGCGCCTCGGCAGGCCTGGCCGGCTTTCCAGTGATGCGGCGGATCTCGGCATCGCGCATCTTGGCGGACGCAACCGTCTCCCCGGCCTGGAGTACCGGCTCGGGTGCCAGCGGCGCCGCGGCAACCGGCGCAGGCGCAGGGCTCACGACTGGCGCAGCGGCAGGTGCAGGGGCGGACACCGGCGCGGGGATCGGCGCGGGGACCGGCGCCGCCGCCGGCGGCGTGCTGGCCACGCTGACCAGCACGGGCGGCACGGCCGGGCGCTTCAGGTAGACCCAGCCCAGGGCGATGGCCACCGCCGTCAGGCCGGCCGCGCCGCCGAACACCAGCGCGCGCGACACGCCCCGCTCGCGTTCGGGCACGGAGCGGATGCCGCCCGCGTCGCCGCGTCCGTCGGCGGTGCCGCGGGCGTCGAGGTCTTGCAACATCTTGTTAATCAGGCTCATCTACAGGCTCATCTTCGTCATCGGTTCAATAAAGTCCAGCTCAGGCCGCAGGCGGCGGCCAGCACGCCGGTGCCCGCCAGCCAGGGCCAGGGGCGGCGCCAGGGCGCTTGCCAGAAGCGCGGCTTGCTGGCCAGGGTGTCGCTGGCGGCCAGCGCCACGTGGCGGCCGCTGACCTGCTGCCGGCCTTCGCCATACGCCACCATCAGCGCCTTGTGCGCCATGATGTTGATCAGGCGCGGAATGCCGCCGGAAGCCTGGTACAGCTTGCTCACGCCGCCGCGGCTGAACAGGCGCGCGCCATCGAAACCGGCCACGCGCAAACGGTGCGCCACATAAAAATCCACGTCGTCGCGCGACAAGGGTCCCAGGTGATAGTGAAAAGTGATGCGCTGCGCCAGCTGGCGGATTTCCGGCAGGGCCAGCTTGACGTCCAGTTCCGGCTGGCCGAACAGCACGATCTGCAGCAGCTTGCGCTTTTCCGTTTCCAGGTTCGTCAGCAGGCGCAACGCTTCCAGGCTGTCGACGGGAATGGCTTGCGCCTCGTCCACGCACAGCAGCACGCGCTTGCCCTGCGCCGCCAGGTTGAGCAGGCGCAAGTTGAGAGACTTGAGCAATTGATGCTGATCAGCATCTTTCTCCAGCAATACGTCAAGATCGTCGGCAAGGGCCAGGATCAGCGAACGGGGCGGCAAGTTCGGATTCGGGATGTAGGCGGTGACGAATTCCGGCCCCAGCGACTGCATGAACTTGCGACAAAGAAACGTTTTACCGGTGCCCACTTCGCCAGTGATCTTGATGAAGCCCTCGCCATTGCGCGCCGCCACCAGCAAGGTGTTGAGCGCCTTTTGCGATTGCGGGCCATTGAAGAAGAAACTGGTATCGGGCGTGAGGCCGAACGGCGCCTCGCGCAAGCCGAAATGGGCCTGGTACATTTAGCGCCGCTCCGACGGCCGGCGCGGGTCGAGCGCCTCGATGCGCTTGCCCGCATCGAGCAAGTCCTCGTTCCAGCTGCTGGCGCCTTCAACGATGGTGGGCTTGATCAGCACCACCAGTTCGCGCTTCTGTATCACCTGCCCCGTGTTGCGGAACAGCGCGCCCAGCACGGGAATATCGCCCGCGCCCGGCACTTGCGAACGGTCCGAGGTGGTGGCCTGGCGCATCAGGCCGCCGATGGCGACGATGCGCCCATCCTGGCTGCGCACCATGCTGTCCATCTCGGAGGTGCTGGACGCGGCCAGCGGCAGTTTCAGCGAACCGGCGCTGCCCAGGTCGATTTGCTTGTTGACGGTGGTGACCTGGCTGACGGATGGATGCACGTGCAGGATGATGTTGCCCTGCTCGTCAATCTGCGGCGTCACGTCCAGCACCACGCCGGAAAAGAAAGGCTGCAGGGTGACGTTCGGGCTGGAGGTGGTGCCGCCCGTGGTGCCGGTGGAGGTCACGGTGGTGCTCACGCCCGTGACGAAGAATTCGTCCGTGCCTATCTTCAGCACGGCCTTCTGGTTGTTCATGGTGGCGATGCGCGGACTCGACAGCACGTGCACGGCCCCCTGCGACTCCAGGAACGTAATCATGGCGGCGAAATTGGCCGTCTGGAATGCCAGGCCGAACATCGAGCCGGCCGCATTTGCCGCCGAACTGAGGCCAAAGCCGCTGCTGGCCGTCAGGCCGCTGCCATTCGTCATGTTCGGCGGCTGGCCGCCGTTGAACGGCAGCGGCGCCAGGGTGCCGCCCGGCTGGATGAAGCCCGTCGAGATGCGGTTCGTGTGGCCGCTCTTGATCGAGGCGAACGATGCCCAGTTGATGCCCGTCTGGAAATTATCGTTCAATTCCACTTCGAGAATCTTGGCTTCCAGGATCACCTGGCGGTCCACCGACAGCTGCGTTGCCTTCAGGTACAGATCCACGGCGCGCAACTCATCGGGCATGCCGCGCACGACGACGACGCCGGACTGCGGGCTGATCACCACCTTGCGGCCATCGGCCGTGCCGCCGATGATGGCGCCCAGCGAGTCTTTCAGTTCGGCCCAGAAATTGCTTTCGGACGTGGTGCTCAGATTGGAACTGTCCTGCACCACTTGCTGGCCCGACTGGCCCGGCTGCTGCGGCAGGTTCTGCTGCGCCTGCTGGTTGCCGTTGTTCGCGCTCTGGCCGCTGGTGCTGGTGCCGGCGTTCGCTACCGACGTCGAGGAAACGCGCAGGTTCGACATGCCCTTGCGGTTGCCCGTCAGGTAGTTGACCTGGAACATGCGGGTTTGCATGGTGAGCGGCCGTATCGTAATGCGCGTGCCGTCGACCTTGTAGTCATAGCCATACAGCTCGCGCACGGCATCGAGCGCCTCGAACAGGGTCACATCTTTCAGGTTGGCGGAAACAGTGCCCTGCACATCAGGATGCACGAGCATGTTGTAACGCGTGCCGCTGACGAGCGAGTGAAAGAACTGGCGTGCCGGGACGTTGTTGAAAGCGACGTTAAAGCGCTCGTCGAGCACGCCGCGCGCCTTGGGCAGCTGCGCGGCCAGCGCGGACGCCGGCGGCAGCAGCGCGTTTTCCACGGCCGCCGACTGCGCCGCCGGGCCGGTGGTGGCCGCTGCGCCCGCCACCTGCTCCTTGATCGCATTGTAGGTGTCGCGCTTCACCGGCGCGACGTTGCAGGCGCACAAACCCGCTGCAAGTCCCAGGACGCCCGCCCGCTTGCTTATTTCAAATATCTTCCGCATTCCCGCCTTGTGTTTATTGGGTGACATGAACCTGTTTCCTTCGCACATGCATTGCATCATTCGCATCGACCGCCTTCGGATACAGCCGCAGCGTTTCCAGGGTCTTGCCGCGCCGCAACGTCACGCTCGCCTCGCCGATGCCGACGACGACTGCGCCGTCGAGCTTGTCGCCCGCGCGCACGCTGCGCCCGTCGATCACGGCCAGGCGCCGCCCGCCAGGCTGATTGGCAATCAACACCGATTGCAGCTGCGGCCGCGCCGCGCCGGCAGTCGCCGCGCCGCCCTGGACGGGCGGTGCATCAGGCGGCCGCGTGGGGTCGGCCAGCGCCTGGGCAAACGCCCCCGGCGCCAGCGCCAGCAGCGCGCCCGCAAGGGCGATACGGCAACGGGCGCGCATCACAGCGCGATCCATTTCTCGTCCAGGCTGAGCGTGTACAAGGTCAGGCTCAGCGTGGCATTCGGGTACTGCTCGACTTGCATGTTGACCTTGCCCCAAAACACATGGGCAGGCATGGCCTCCACGGCATCCATATAATTCACCATATCCAGATAATTTCCGCGCAAGACAATTTCCACGCCATGACGGTACAGCACGGCAGGCGACTTCGCCGGCTCGGACTGCGCCGGCGCTGGCCCGGCCGGCGCGGGAGTGGCGGCAGACGCGGCCGCCGGCAACGGCGCCTTTGCATCCACATGGCCGCCCTGTCCCATGGCGCCGGAAGGCAGCGTGGTCAGCGACACCAGGCGCAGGTTGGCCTGCTGTTTCAGCAACTGCTGCAGCATCGGCACGATGCGCTCCGGCGCCACCAGGCCATGTTGCGTCGACTGCAAGGCATGCCGTTTCTGCTGCACTTCCTGCCGGATCCGTTCGAGCCGGACGCGGTCCTGCTGGTCCGGGTCGCCCGCATGCGCGGCCATCCTTTGCGCCACCTCAACATCGGTGGCCGCGACGGCCTGCTGCCGCTGGGCAATCGTATCGGCCAGCGCCTTGCGCCGGGCTGACTGTGGATCGACGAACAGATAAACGACCATGAAAATCAGCAGCGCCGCACTGGCGCCAAAGACCATGGCCCGTTCGCGCACGCTGAGCGCATCAAATTTCAGGGCAAATTTTTGCCATTGCTGTTTCATTCCTTGACCGTCCCCGCGCCGCTGGCCGGGGCCGCCGACGATTGCAAACTGAATTCGATAAAACGCGGCGCCGATGCCGCCACGGCAGCGGCCGGCGCAACGCCCAGCAACGCCGGCACAGCGGCCGGCAACGCCGGCGCCGGCGAGGAAGTCTGCGCAGCAAGCTGCGCGCTGGCCATGTCCAGGCGCGCAAACGATTTCCCCCGCAGCACCGGTTCTCGGGACAAGGCGAGGATGTACTGCGGCAGCAAGTCCGGCTGCATCACCCGTCCCTGCAAGCCGATCTCCTTGCCCGCGCCGGCGATGCTCGCGCCCGTCAGCCACAAGCCAGTCACCCTGGCGCGCGCGAAGGCGCGGAAATAGTCGGCATAGCCGTTTGTATTGCCCAGTTCGCCGCCCTGCAGAATCTGCCCGGCTTCCAGCAAGGCGCCGCGGTCGGCTTCGGCCTGGCGCAGCGCGCCGGCGATCAGCGGGTCCTTGCCGGGTACGGGAAACCGTGCAAACACGTCCGCCCGACGCGCCTCGCGCGCGTCGAGCATGCGCTTGGCGTCGGCCGCCGCCTGCTCCAGCGCGGCCACCTGGTGCGCGCCATACCAGACCAGCGCGGCACTGGCGGCGGCGATCAGCCCCAGCCACCGCAGCAAGCCCGCTGCCGACAGCGCCTGCTTCTGTTTTTCAAAGGCCGGGTTGAACAGATTGATTTGCTGGCTCACGCTGGCATCTCCTCCTGCCGCAGGGCCGCACCCAGGGCCAGGAAAAAGCGCGCCTGGCCGGCAGGGGGCAGCAGCTCCGGCACCCTGGAAAAATCAAACAGGGCCGCCAGGTCCAGCGCCTCGACCGGCATGTACAGATTGTCCGCAAGGTAGGCATGCAGGCCATCGCTGCCGGTGGGCGCGAGTACCAGCCTGGCAACGGTAATAAAATGGAATTGACGGTCGAAATGGTCAAAGGAACGCTGCAGTTCCAGCGTGATCTTGTCGTAATACTGCTGCCGCTGGGCGTCGCCGGCATCGGCCAGCTGCGCCACGGTCACGTCGATGCGGCGCGCCAGGTACAGCTCCCCGTCGAACGTCACGGTCAGCAGCCCGCCTTCGCCATCGAAAGACAGCATGGCCAGGCCGCGGCCCTGCGTCTCCATCAAGCCGGCGATATTTCGCTGCGCCATTTCCGGGATATCGATGACCGACAGGGCAATCTTGCATGCGCCATACAGCGCCTGGCGCTGGGCAACGGCGCCGTTGCGCGCCGCGACGGCGAACAGCGATTGCGCGCGGCCCGGTCCGTTCTTGTCGCCAGGAATATCGACGACATCGACGGTGGCGTCCGCCGCGGGAAAGTCGAGCATGTCCTTCAGGCGCCAGCGGACGGCCGTCCTGAGCTCTTCCGGCGGCACGTTGGGCGCGTCGACCGTCAGCAGCTGATACTCGCCCGCACCGAGCAAGGTGGTGTTGCGGTAAGACTGGGCCTGCACATCCCGGTTCAATTTTTCCAGGGTGGCCGATGGCAGCGGCTTGCGACCGGCATACATGACCGCCGCCTGCACCAGCGGCTTGTCATCCGCCCGCCGTTTGACCACGGCGGCGCACACACCTTCCGCCGAAAATGATGTCGCCAGCCAACCCTCGTGTTTTTTTGCTTTTGCGAATAAACCCATGCCACCGATCCAGATAATGAAATGCTACGACAGCGGTGCCGCCCGAATGATGCATTGAATCAATTTTAATTCATAGCAGGTATGAACAGGTTAAAAAAGAAACAATTGACAACATATTTTCAGGAAAACGCCACGAATGTCACGGCAGGCCGAAAAATCGCGCGCCCTTCAATAAATTTCGCGCATGTACAACATGACGTCGCTCTTGAACGTGCCGATGGTCTGGCGCGCCTGTCCCGGCAGGTAGGGTATCAGCGACTGCAGCGTGAGCGTGCCCTTTTTCGTCACCGGCGCGGCGGGCTTGGCCATCAGCAGGCTGCCGCTGCCCTGCTGCAGCAAGCCGCTGTCGAGCGGCAAGGTGGTGGCGGCCGGCAACTGCGCATCCGTCAGGTTGAGGTAATCCTTCAGGGCGAAATTCTTGCGCAGCAGGGCCGTGCATGTGTCCAGCGTATTGATGGCAAACGCGCTGCCGTTCCAGTATTGCGCCGCCAGCGGCACCGGCAGCGCGCGCTGTTCCGAGCCATACATATTGTTGATCCGCAAGCGGCCATGACGCAGGCTGGTATCGCCGACGGCGACGCTGGCGGCGGGCGCGACCGCGAGGCCATTCACGCTGGAAATGAGCGCACCGTCGCTGTCGCTGATGCCCACCACCAGCGAAAAATCGTCATACGGGCCATCCTGGCCGCTGGCCAGCCGGTTAAAGCTGTGCAGCACCGTGATGCCGGTCGCGCCGCTTGGAATGTCCTGCTGCAAGCCAGGCGCGGCCAGCGTAATGGTGCCGGCGCCGGCAGTGCCGGCCTGCACGGTGTAGATGGCGCTGTCGCCGCCGAACTTGATCAGTTCCCCCGCCGACAGGCCGCCGCTGCCGGTCACCGCCACTTGCGTGCTGCCGGACGCATAGGCGGCGCCGTCCGTCGTGTAGGAACGCCCGCTGCGCCCCTGGTTCCACGCGAAGGCGGGCAAGGCCGGCGCCAGGCGGCTGATGGCCAGCGCCGTGCCGGCATTGGCCGCGCCCACGCTGACGCTGGCGAGTGCGGGATAGCCGCTGCCATAGCGCGCGAGGATCTGGTTGTTGTAGCTCAATGCCGTTGCGCCCAGCACGATGCCCAGTTCGCGCTGGCCCATGTAGGTAAAGTCGCCGCAGGCGGCGGTCAGGGCGCCCGTGAGCGCGTAGTGGTCAGGAAAAAAGCGGCCGAAGACGGGCACCGGGGTTTGCGCCTGGTTGGCGATATTGCAGCCGAACTTGCCATTGACGGCCGTATTGCTGCTGCTGCCGATCACGCAGTCGCCGGGCTGGTCGACGCTGGTGTAGGAATTGTCGAGCACCGCCTCGGGCAGCATGCGGAAGGTGCCGACATCGCCGTAGCTCACGCCGCCGTTGCTGGCCAGGCCGCTGGCCAGCACCGCCTGCCCCAGCGGGAACGGGCTGGCATTGGCCGTCGATGCGAGGCGGTCGGTGTAGTCGCTGGCACTGAGGAAACCGGTGATTTTCTGGCCGGCGGCGGAATTGTCGACCAGCGGCGTGCCGTTATAGCCAGCGGCCGCGGCAGCGCCCAGGGTGAACGGGGCGCCGGCCGCCAGACTGGGTGTGCCGCTCAGCCCGCTGTTGCTCATATTGGAGCTGAGCGTAAACTGCTGTGGCCGCACTGCAAAACTATCGGTCGAGCAACCCACATTGGCGGTGCCGCACACGGCCGCGGTGCAAGTGACGCGCACGCGCACGTCGCGGTAGGCGCTGTACCGGGGCGCCACGGCGCTGATGGCGCTGGCCGGGATGCTCACGCTCGTGCTCGAATAGCCGGCCGTGAACGCCACCAGCCCCAGCGGAATCACCGCCGTCTGGGTAAGCGGGCAGTTATTCGCCCCCAGCGCCACGCCGGTGGCGGTATTGGCCAGCAAATCGACCGTCGCCGCGCCCGCAAAATTCGATTCCAGGCTGGCATCGGTCTTCAGCTTGACCAGGTCGAGCTTGAAGGCCGTGTCGGCCAGCTTGGTATTGAGCCGCGCATAGCTCAGGCTGCTGGTGCTGGGCACGCAACGGGGCGACGTCGCCTCGCAGGCGTTGAAGCGCGCCACGGCGCACGCCTTGATCACCAGCGACTGGTCTTCCTGTTCCGTGAACTGCCCATCCGTTACATTCACGCTGACGGTGGCCGCCGTGCCGCTGCTCAGGCCAAACACCGCCTGGTACTCGCCGTTGAACAGATAGGTCGCCACGCCGTCGTTCAGCGTGCCGTTGGCAAGCACGCCATAGCCCGAAATCAGGGCCCAGTCGCCGATGCCGTTCGAGGTACTCAGCTGGATTTGCGTGGTGTTGTTCGGCATCACGATATTATTGTGATTGACGTCATGCGCCGTGACCGTCACCGTGCTTTGCTGGCAGGTCAGGCCGGTGCCCGTATTCGTCACCGCATAATGGTTCAGGCAGCCCGCCTGGCTGAGATTCTGGTCGCGCTGCACCAGCGCCAGTCCGCCCTCGTAGTTATAGGCGCGCAATTCGTCGATGGCGCCGTCGCTGGAGTTGCCGCTGCCGTTCTGCCCCGTGAATGCGCTGCGGTTGTCGCCGATAAACAGCGTCCCGATGCGCGGCGACACCACTGCCGCCGTGGTAAACGCCGTCTCCTTTTGCAGCACGCCGTCGATGTATATGCGCAAGTGGTCGCTGTTGGCGGCGGCCAGCGCATTGAAGCTCCAGCTCACGGCGATATGCTTCCAGGTGCCGGCGGCCACCGTGTTGGCGGCCGTTTCCACCGCACGCTGGTTGCCCAGGCTATCCGTGACGACGAAGCGCAAGGCGCCCGTGCTGCGCCGCACAAGGAAAAACCATTCATTGTTCATCTGTGTCGCGTCGAGCAGCTGCGCATCGCGCGCGCCGCTGCCGGACCAGGCCGTATTGGCCTTGTACCAGAACGTGATGGTGCCGGCGCCGCCCATGGTGCCGGGCACGGACAGGGCGCTGTCGATGGCGTCGATGGCCGCGGCGCTGGTATTGAGGGGAAAGCTGGCGGCACGGCAGACGCGGCCGGCGGCGATGGTCTGCGCGCCGCCCAGCACCGTGCCGTCGCGGCCGTTGCCGCTGGAATCGCTAACTTGCCCCGGCGTATTGTTCCAGCTGGGCTGCTCCATGCGGTATTCGATCACGGGACGGGGAATATAGAACTTGATGGCAGAATTACTGACGGGAAAGCCTGTCTGCGGCGTGTCGTAATCGTTGCTGTCGGCTTGCCAGCCGATCTGTCCCAGCTTGGCGGAAGGCCCCGCCACTGCCGCGCCGTACTGGTAGATGAATTCGCCGTTTTCCTGCAGGATCAATTGCAGGCTGTAGGAGCCGGTCGGATTGGCGCCCGTGGTCCACTCCGGCACATTATTCCACGTCACGACAAAACTGCGGTACGGCGCCGTGCCGATGGTGGCGTAGCTGACATAGCAGGTGGCGCGGCTGGCGCAGGCGGTATTGTAGGAGGGCAATTCCAGCTTCGAGGTGGGGTCGAGATCATTGCCATAGATGCGCATGGTGTAATTCAGGCTGCTGTCCGGGTACGGCAGCGTCTGGACGGGGCTGCCGTAGCCGCACGTGACGTTGTTGTTGAACTGCACCCGGCCATTCGTCATCACGCGCAAGCTGCTGAAGGCCACGCCTGAATACATGAAGCTGAATCCGATGGGCAAGGCGTCGCTGAGGGTGTCGTCAAGGATGGGCGGCGTGGTGCCGCAGCCGGTGGCGCCATTGAATTTGTATGGCGAGGTGTTGTAGCCGAGCCTGGCATGATTGCTGGCGTCGACCCAGTTGTAGGCAAAACTGGTATTGGCGTACGTCACCGCGTGTGCCGGCGTGCAGCACAGCATGGCCAGCAAGGCCAGGCGCCCCAGTGCATGTATCCATACTGCCGTGACTGCCTGCATGTCGCTCCTTTGGTTTGCCTCGCCTAAAACTCCGCCTGCACGACGCGCTGCACGTAATCGGGATGGTTGGTGGCGTTGGCGGTGGCGCAAACGCCGCCAACGGGCTGATTGCAGCCCGTGGCGATCACCTGGTAGCGCGGCACCGCGCCCGCCGTCTGCGTACAGCGCACGGTGACGGAAAAACCGTTCAAGGCGCCAGCCGCGGGCAAGGCAAAATCGCGGCTGGCGGCGCAACTGTTATTGACGCGCTGCTGATACACCCCCCACTCCATGCCGGCCCGGGCCGCCTGGTAGGCGCGCGCACCCTGCACGTCGAGCGCCGATTCGGCATGCTGCATGGTCGAAATGGAAACCAGCGCCGCGCCCAGCGCGGACAGCACCAGCAGCAGAAAGATGGCGGTGATGATGCTGAAGCCGCGCGCCGGGCGGCATGCGGGGCGGCGGCGCGGCATGGGGATGGCGGTAGCGGGTTTCGTCATGGCGAATTATTGACCTGTGCCTGCTGCACCAGCGTGATCTGGCCGGCATTGCCGCCGGGCGCGCCCAGGGTCAGGCCGATGCTGACCAGGCCGCGCTGCACATTGGGCAGCGTCGTGAAGGAAAAACCGCAGCCGGCGACCTGCATCGCCATCAGCGCCGCCGACGGCGCGCTATTGAGGGGCGCGGCGGTGGCGCTCACCGGCTGGACGGGCTGGATCGCATAGCCCGCATAGCGGGTCAGCGTGCCCGTGCCGTTCGCATTCGGCGCGCAGTGATAGGTCACTACCGTACTGACCACCTGAAAACGATAGCTGAGGGAAGGCATGGATGGCGTTTGCGCGACAAAGGGGTTATTGGCCAGCGTGACATTGTTGCCGCTGATGGAGGCGACCTGGGCGCGATTGCATTGCCCGCTGCAGTTATAGGCATCCACGGGAGGCTGGTCGCCCAGATTATTGACGACGATAAAGTCGCCGGCCACGATGGTCTGCAAGCCGGCAGGCACGGCGCCGACGATGCTAAACACATTGGCGGTGGCGCCCGGCGTGCTGGGATCGAAGGCCAGCACATTGCCCGGTGTCAAGCTGAGGTTGTCGTCTTCCGACAGATAGCGGCCGCCCGTCTTGGTCAGCAGCAGCTCCAGATAGCTGCCGCTCCCGTTGCTCGTCACGCGCACGCTGTTGGGCAGCGCCAGGCGCACGTCGCGCGCGATGCGGCGCGACGCCATATCGGCGGCATCGGCCAGTTCGGCCCGGGCGGCCACGTCCAGGTAGCCTTGCACGGGCGCGCGGATGAATACCGTCACCATGCCGGCCACGACGGCCGTGATGATGATGACCACGATCAGTTCGATCAGGGTGAAACCGCGCTGCCGGGGGCGTGCAAAAGTCGTCATGGGACGGCATTGCCTGCGTAGCGCGCGCGGTAGCCTGCCAGCACCAGTTGCTGATTCGCGCCGTAAGTCACGGTGACCGTGATGCGCAGCACATTCATATTGACGGGCGTGGCGTCCGAAGGCAAGGTGGCGCCTGCCGGCCCCAATCCCGCATCAGGGCTGACGGTCACGCTTACCGCATAGCCCGCAGGAAAGCTGCTGCCGGCCGCATCGCTCGTGTAGTTTACGGGCGTATCGAACGCGCGCACGTAGTCGCTGACATTGTAATAGGGCCGCCCCGTGGCGGGCGCCGTCGCGCTGACATTCTGCGGCGTGTTGCAGCCGGTGGGATTGGCGGCACTGAGCGGCGCGGCATTCGTCGCCGCATCTGCGGCCGGATCGGCGGCCGGATTGCAAAACGTGAAGCGCGCCATGGCCACCTCTTCCAGCATGCCCTCGGCCAGCGCCAGCGCCTGCTTGCGCAATTGCGGGTCGGCGCTGCTCGCCGTGGTGCGGGTAAAAATCTGCAGCAACCCCAGCACGGCGATGGAGACGATGACAATGAAGATGACCAGTTCGATCAGGGTCACGCCGCGCTGCCCTGCCCTGCGCAAGACGGCTATCCTAGTAATGGACATAGCCCGTCTCCCCTTCGACGATGATGTTGCGCGTCATGCCGCCGCCGACGACGCCGATACTGACGCGCGCGGGAAAGGTCGAGACGGGCTCGGCGTCGCCCGCCTTGAAAGGACGCCCCAGGGCGTTGAAATAAAAAGAGGCGGCCTCCGCCGGCACGCTGTAGCTGATATTGCCGGGCGCCGCTTCGCACAGCCACGCCGCGCTATTGGCGCAGGCGGCCAAGGTGGCTTTGCGGCCGCTGTTGCCGCCAGCGGGCGGCAAGACGCGGTTGGGCGCGTCGCAGGCTGTATTGAAACACAGGGCGATGCGCGCGCCGTCGAGCTGCACGAAGACGGGCCGGTTTTGCGCGATCGCCAGTTTTTGCCCATAGCGCAGCATGCTCACGTTCTGATCGGCAAAGCTGCGCGCATCAAAACTGTCTTGCTGGAAGAAACGGGGAGCGGCGACGGCAGCCAGCAGCCCGCCCACCACCAGCACGGCGATCAGTTCGACCAGGGTGAAGCCGCGCTGCAGGCGCCCACGGTTGGCAGGCCCGGCAAATATCAAACCTGCTGGAGACAGCATCGTGTACTCGCACCTATGGCAATGAGCGGCATGCCGGCTGAAACATGCCTGGAAGAATGAAAAACGCCTGGCGAACCAGGCGGATTGCATGCGGCGCGACCTGCCGCTGCATGCAGATTCACGTCATTAACAACTGGCAAGAACAGGCGCGACGCCCACCGCCGCCGCCGCAGTCGCCGTAGCGACAGTGTAAGTAAACGCGCAGGTAAGGTGGTTGGGATCGGCGGCGATCGATACCGGCGCCGTGCCCGAGACATTGTAGTCGCCCAAGCCACCGGCAGCCAGCACGATGCCGGCCGCATCAGGATAACCGTTCACCATGGTGATGGTCGTACCTTCCATTACCACAGGAGGAATTACTCCGACGGCAGCATTGTTGACCAGCCATTGCGCATGGGCCAGGGAAGCGGCGGCCTGCACCGTAGCGCGAGCGCCGTTGATTTTCGCCAGGCGCGCATCGGCCGACAGATTGACAAAGCGGGGAATCGCGGTGGCCGCCAGAATGCCCAGGATGACGATGACGACGACTAACTCGATCAGCGTAAAGCCCGCTTGGCCACCTTGTTGAAAACGACGAATTGACTGCAGTTTCATGCTGATCTCCAAAAAATCAAAAAACAATGCTGGCAAAATTTGCCGGCAGAATAAAAGAACTATTTCAGCCCGCCCGCACCACCAAGCTGTATCAGCGCCACTTCGGGCGCATCCACCGGGGTTGAGGGCTGGGCCCGGGTAGCGGAGGCTTGCCGCAAGCTTACCTTGAATTGAAGCAACTCGGAACGGCCAAGGCCGAAAGTGTTGCCTCGATTTAATACATATATCAATTCTGCATTACTTCTATCAAAAAACCAATGTCTTTGGGGAAGTTTTTCCAGCTCCGGCGCCGCATATTCCCCAAAATAGTTGGGCGGCTTCTCGGCCAGCCAATCGAAGGGATTTTGTCCGGCCAGCGCAGGCAACGCATTTTGCCGGTCAGCCGCATACAATTCCAGCACTTTCATGCGCAGCCCCGCGCGCAGCGCCAGCACCGTTTGCTGCACGGCGACCCGCTCTGCTTCGTGCTGGTATGCCACCAGCCGGCTCAGCAGCATGGTCGCCAGCACGGCAATGACAGACACGGCAACGGCCAGTTCAAACAGGGTAAAGCCCGCCTGCCCCGCCTTGCCGGCCACGCTGTTGTTTTTTGGCGAAAGGCATGACCTCATTTATGCAGCGCAACCTTGCCCAGATCCCACACCGGCAAGAAGATGCCCAGCGCCAGCACCAGCACCATGGCGCCAAGAAAGGCGATCAGGATGGGTTCGATCTGCGCGGACAAGGTCTTCAATTCGTAATCCACTTCCCGTTCGTACATCTGGGCGATTTCATTCATCAAATCATCGAGTGAACCGGACTCTTCGCCGACGGCGATCATCTGCAGCACCACCGGCGTGAAGACGCCCGCCGCCACCGAGGTGCGCAGGATGCTGTCGCCGCGCTCGACGCCGTCGCGCATCTGTTCCACGCGGGCGCACAGATAGGCGTTGTCCACCGTTTGCGACACCACCGTCAGCGCCTGCACGATGGGCACGCCGCTGGTGCTCGACAAGGCGAAGCTGCGCGCAAAACGCGCCATGGTGCCTTTCAGGATGATCTTCCCTGCAATGGGAAAACGCAACTTGTAGCGGTCCCACGCATAACGGCCCCTGACCGTGCGCAGCCAGGCCCGGAAAGCGGCTATCGCGCCGATAGTCAGCAGCAGCAGCAAAGGCCAATACGCCACCATGAAGGCCGAGGTGGCGATCAGGATGCGCGTCATCAAGGGCAATTCGGCGTTAAAGGTGGCGAACACTTGCACGAACTGCGGAATCACGAACATATTCACAATGACCATGGCGATGATCATGGCCACGATCACGAAACTGGGGTAGCGCGTGGCCGACTTGACGCGCGCGCGCATGTCGCGGTCGAATTCCAGGTGGTCGAACAGGCGCAGGAAGACTTCATCGAGGCGCCCCGTCATCTCGCCCACGCGCACCATCGACAGGTAAAACGGCGTAAATACGCCGGGGTGGCGCGCCATGGCGGCCGACAGTTCGCGGCCCGCGTCCAGCGATTCGCGCACGTCCTTGATGACGCGGCCGAATGCGGGGCTGATGGCGGACTCCTGCAGGCCGGCCAGGCCGCGCATGATGGGCACGCCCGCCTTGAGCAGGGTGTACAGCTGGCGGCTGAACAATTGCACGTCCATCGAGCTGACTTTTTTCTCCGTCAGCCGTTGCCACCAGCCGATATCGGCGCCGGTGGTGGCGGCCTTTCGGGTCGCCAGGATTTCCACCGGCGTCGCGCCCGTGGAAAACAATTGATCGGCCACGGCGCCGCTGTCGGCGCCTTCCATCACGCCGGTCAGCAGGTCGCCGCTGGCGTTGCGCGCCTTGTAGGAGAAAAATGGCACCTCAATCCTCGCTCTGGTTGCTGATGCGCATCGCTTCCATCACCGTCGTACGGCCGGCAACCACCAGCTGCACGGCATGGCGGCGCAAGGTGGCGCCCGCCATCTGCGCCGTCGCCACCTTCATGAAGTGGGAAGGGTCGGCATGGTTGGCCGCGTCGGCCACGGCGCGCGTGATTTCCAGCAATTCGTACACGCCCGTGCGGCCCCGGTAACCCATGCCATTGCAATGCGAGCAGCCCTTGCCGTGGAAATACTGGTTGCGCTCGACCAGCTCGCCCAGTTCCAGGCGCAGCCATTCGTACTCGTTGGGCGTGGGCGCGTACGGCGTGCTGCAGCTTTCGCAGATCACGCGCACCAGGCGCTGCGCCAGCACGGCTTGCAGCGAGCTGCCCACCATGTAGCGGGGCACGCCCATGTCCATCAGGCGCAGCGGCGTGCTGATGGCGTCGTTCGTATGCAGGGTCGACAGCACCAGGTGACCCGTCATGGCGGCGCGCAAGCCGATCTGCGCCGTTTCCTGGTCGCGCATCTCGCCCACCAGCACGATATCGGGATCCTGCCGCAGGGCCGAGCGCAGCACGCGGGCAAAATTGAGCTCGATCTTGTCGTTGACCTGCACCTGGTTGATGCCGGACAAGCGGTACTCGACGGGGTCTTCCACCGTGATCAGCTTTTTCTCCACGGAATTGAGTTCGGACAAGGCGCAATACAGGGTCGTCGTCTTGCCGCTGCCCGTCGGCCCCGTCACCAGCACGAGGCCGTTCGGACGGCTGACGATGGCGCGGAACTGTTCCACCAGCGCGGGCGGCATGCCGATGGCGTCCAGGCGCAGGGTCGTGCCGCCCTGGTTCAGCAAGCGCATCACCACCGATTCGCCGTACTGCGTCGGCATGGTCGAGATACGCACGTCGATGCGCTGGTTTTTCACGCGGATGGCGAAACGGCCGTCCTGCGGCAGGCGCTTCTCGGAAATGTCGAGGTCCGACATCAGCTTGAGCCGCAGCGCCAGCGAGCTGGCGATCTTGCTGTCCGCTTCCGTCTGCAGGTGCAGCACGCCGTCGATGCGGAAGCGGATCTGCAGCCGGCCTTCCTGCGGCTCGATGTGGATGTCGGAGGCGCGCACCTGCGTGGCGTCCTCGAACACCGATTGCAGCAGCTTGACGATGGGCGCCTCTTCCAGGCCAGGATTGACGGCCAGCGCGCCGAAGTCGACGGAGACGTCGCCCAGGTCCTGCTCCAGCTCGCGCGTCAGCGTGGAAATGTCTTCCGTGCGGCGGTAGATGCGGTCGATGGCCGCCAGCACTTCCGTTTCATTGACCACGGCCAGCTCGATATGGCGCTTGACCAGGCGCGAAATCTCGTCATAGGCAAACAGGTCGGTGGGGTCCGACATGCCGACCAGCAAGCCATCGCGCCGGTCTTCCAGCACCAGCGCGCGGAAGCGGCGCGCCTGGGTTTCCGGCAGCAGGCGCACCAGCTCGGGATTGATGTTGAAAAACTTCAGGTTGATGTAGGGAATGTCGAGCTGGCGCGCCAGCGCGCCGGAAATCTGCTCTTCCGTGACAAAGCCGTGCTCGACAAAAACGCGGCCCAGCTTGCGCCCCGAGCGCTTCTGTTCCGTCAAGGCCTCGCCCAACTGTTGTTCGGTCAGCAATTTCTGCTGCACCAGGATTTCCCCGAGCCGGACTTTCTCTGGCCTTGCCATGTTTACTCCTCGACAAACAAATTCGACAGACGATGCACGCCCGCGGCGCGCGCTGGTATTTTATTCCAGAACCTGTTGTTTCTTAAAGAAAATACATTTCACGGCTTGATTTTCACGCATTTCGCCACTCAGCAAGGAAACACTTGCCGGGCGCCGGCACGCATGGCAATAATGGCATTCATTCACCGTCCGCCCTGCCCCCTACGCCCCATGAATGCCTGCGCCATCGAGTTTCATAACGTGCACAAACAGCTGGCCGGCAGCCCCGTCCTGCGCGGCGTCGACCTGCAGGTGCGCGCGGGCGAGCTGTTCGGCCTGGTAGGCGTGAACGGCGCGGGCAAGACCACCCTGCTCAAATGCCTGTTCGATTTCTGCACGCCGGACCAGGGCGCCATCGCCATCTTCGGCCAGGCGCACGGACACAGTGCGGCGCGCCAGCCGCTGTCTTTCCTGCCGGAACGTTTCCAGGCGCCGTATTACCTGACGGGCGGCGATTTCCTGCGCTACCTGTCGCGCCTGCACAATGTACGCCATGACGAAGCGGCGGTACAGCAGCTTATCGCGGTGCTGGATCTGGCGCCCGACGCCTTGCGGCGCCCCGCGCGCGATTATTCGAAGGGCATGATGCAGAAACTGGGGCTGGCTGCCTGCTTGCTATCGGGCAAGCAACAACTGGTGCTCGATGAACCGATGAGCGGACTCGACCCGAAAGCCAGGGCCAGGTTCAAGCAGGTGCTGCGCGAGGCGCGGACGCAGGGCCGCGGCGCCCTGCTCACCTCGCATGCGCTGGCCGACGTGGAAGAGCTGTGCGACCGCATGGCCATCCTGCACGCAGGGCGCATGCTGTTTACGGGCACGCCGGCCGAATGCCGCGCGCGCCACGGCGGTGCGGCCGACGCCAGCCTGGAGCAGGCGTTCTTGAATTGCATCGCGGCATGAATGCGGACGCGCGCACCGCTGCGGACAGCCGCTACGCGCCATCGCCGCACGGCATGTATCTGCGCCACTTCGGCTTGCGCACGGCGCCGTTCGGCATCACGCCGGACCCCGCCTTCTTTTATACCGGCAATACGCGCGGCGCCCTGCTCGACGCGCTGCTGTACGCCGTCACGCAAGGCGAAGGCATCATCAAGCTGACGGGAGAGGTGGGCAGCGGCAAGACCATGCTGTGCCGCATGCTGGCCGAACGGCTGCCAGCCCACGTCGACGTGCTGTACCTGCCCAACCCCGGCCTGGCGCCCGATGAAGTCGCGCACGCCATCGCCGCCGAACTGGGCCTGGAGCTGCCGCCATGCCGCGCCGACGAAGTGCTGCGCGCCCTGCACGAGGAACTCATCAGCCGGCATGCGGCGGGCCGCCAAGTGCTGCTGCTGGCCGAAGAGGCGCAAGCCATGCCGGTGGACACGCTGGAAGCGCTGCGCCTGCTGACGAATCTGGAAACGGCCAGCCACAAGCTGCTGCAGATCGTGCTGTTCGGCCAGCCGGAACTCGAGCGCACGCTGGATTTGCCGCAGCTGCGGCAATTGAAGGAACGCATCACCCACAGTTTCACGGTGCCGCGCCTGCCGCCCGCCCTGCTGGACGACTACCTGGCATGCCGCCTGGCGGCAGCGGGCCGCGCCGCGCCGCTCGTCTTTGAAGCGGCGGCGCTGCGCCAGCTGGCCCGCGCCTCGCAGGGCATCGTGCGGCGGATCAATATCCTCGCCGACAAAGCCCTGCTGGCCGCCTATGCCGACGACGCCGGACGCATCGACGCGCGCCACCTGCGCCTGGCGATCGCCGACAGCCCGTTTCGCCCCGTTCCCTGGCATGCGGGCATGCCGCTGGCGCGCGCCTTGATCGCCGTCATGCTGCTGCTGGCCGGCGCACTGCTGTGGCAATGGCTGGCGCCCCGCAGCGCCGCGCCGGCCGCAGCGCCAGCACGGCCTGCCGCGCCCACGCATGTGCCAACCCAAGCCATGACAGCGGACGCCGCGCCCCTGGCCGCGTCAGCGCCAGCCAGGGCGCCGGCGGACAGCCCGACAAGCGCCCAGGCCGGTGTGCCGGGCGATGCGGCCGGCGAACTGGCGCCCGAGGCAAGCCGCGCGCCGGCAGACGCACCGGCAGACGCGCCGATAGACGCCAGGGCAGACGCCAAGGCAGACGTCCAGGCAGCGGCACTCGCGCGACGGCCGGCGCCCACGCCGCTGCTCGACAGCAGTCTGGCCGCATCGCAGGCATGGCTGGCGCGCCAGGCGCCGCAGCAACTGGTGCTGCAGATTGCCAGCATCCCTGCCACGGACACGGCGGCGGCGGAAGCGTTCCTGCAACAGGCGCGGCTGGCCATCGGCCTGGGCGACATCCACGTGTTCCGCGTTCAGCAAACCAGGCCCGGAGCGATGGCGCCGCGCCTGACCATCGTCTATGGCAGCTTCGCCGACCGCGCCAGCGCCGAAGCCGTTTGGGCGCGGCTGGCGACGGCGTCGCCGCAGAAACTATTGCTGAGCAACATAGACAGTATCCGCACGGAAATGAAACCCGTTTCCCAGCGAAAACCTTGACGTGGCGGGGGTCAACTTTATTTCTGCATATTCCCTCCCTGGCCTGCACATACGATTGCTTTTAGAGGATCATGGTGGTTAAAATTACAAAAGCACAACACGACTTCAAGGGCGAACTTTTCATGACTCAACACCCTATTCCTGTGCTGGCCTCTTGCGTCACCGTTGCCTGCTGCGTCATGCTGGCAGCTTGCGCCTCGCATCAGATGCCCCTGTCGCCCGGGCATCTGAATGCGCCGCCGCCCCCTGCGGGCGCCATTCCCGAGCCCGTGCAGCAAAGCAGCGTGCTGGCCGCGCCATTGCCTGCGGCCAAGGCCGAAACCTACAGCGTCACCGTGCACAAGGTGCCCGTGCAGTCGCTGCTGTTCGCACTCGCGCGCGACGCCGGCATGAATGTCGACATCCACCCGCAGATCGAAGGCAGCGTGACGCTCAACGCGCTCAACCAGACCTTGCCGCAGCTGCTCACGCGTATCAGCAAGCAAGTCGATATGCGCTACGAAATCGACGGCAAGAACCTGCTCGTGCTGCCGGATGCGCCCGTGTGGCGCAACTACAAGGTCGATTACGTCAACATGGCGCGCAGCACCAACAGCAGCGTAAACATCGCCACGCAGATTTCCACGGCGGGCGGCGGCTCGAACAACGCCAGCAATCCGGTCGGCGGCACGCAAGGCAGCGGCGGCAACGGCAATAACAATTCGACTACCCTGGTGGTGAATCGTTCAGAAAATAATTTCTGGTACAGCCTGGAAAGGAATATCCGCGACCTGCTGCGCGAAACCACGCTCAACGATGTGCAGGTCGACCCGCTGGCGCAACTGAACCAGCAACTGGCGAACGCCCAGGGCAGTGCCCAGGGCCAGCCGGGCCAGCCAGGACAGGTCCAGGGCGGCAATGCGCCGGCGGCCGGCGGCGCGGGCCAGTATGGCGGCCAATACGCTGGCCAGCCCGGCGCCCAGCCCCCCATGCCGTCGGGCGGCCAGTATGCGCCGGGCCAGCAGCAGGGCAATGCGTCGCCGGCCCAGCCCACCGACGCGAACGGCATGCCGCTGTTAAAACTGGCCAACAAGGGCAGTCCCTCGTCGGTGGTGGTGAATGCCGAAGGGGGGCTGATCGCCGTGCGGGCCACGGGCCGCCAGCACGAGAAGATCGCCGCATTCCTCGACGTCGTGCTGCACAGCGCCAAGCGGCAGGTGCTGATCGAGGCCACCATCATCGAGGTGCGCCTGAGCAACGAGTACCAGCAAGGTATCAACTGGTCGCGCCTGACGGGCAACCTGAGCCTGAACCAGAGCCGCGTCGGCACCCAACCCCTGCCCAGCGGCGTCCTGCCGGGTACCTCGCCCGGCATCTTCGTGCTCAACTACATGAAGGACAGTTTCAGCACGACCATCCAGCTGCTCGAATCGTTCGGCAAGGTAAAAGTGCTGTCCAGTCCCAAGATCAGCGTGCTGAACAACCAGACGGCCATGCTGAAAGTGGTCGACAACAATGTCTTCTTTACCATCAAGGTGACGCCCGCCGTGATCAGTTCGACAGGCACCGTCACCACGCCGGCCACCTATGAGTCGAAACTGGAAACCGTGCCCGTCGGCTTCGTCATGAGCGTCACGCCGCAGATTTCCGACAGCGACGAGGTCACGCTCAATGTGCGCCCCACCATCACGCGCATCGTCGGCTACGTGCAGGACCCGAATCCCGCCCTGACCTCGGCCAGCGTGCAGAGCCGCGTGCCCGTGATCCAGGCGCGCGAACTGGAGTCGATCATGAAGGTCGGCAACGGCCAGATCGCCGTGATGGGCGGCCTGATGCAGGATTCCGTCGATAACGCCAAGGACGGCGTGCCCGGCCTGTCCAGCCTGCCCCTGGTTGGCAATCTATTTACTTATCGCAACGAAGCGAGCAGCAAGACGGAGCTGGTGATCTTCATGCGCCCCGTAGTGGTCAAGGACGCCAGCATCGACGGCGATTACCGCGACTACCGCTACCTGCTGCCCGACCAGGCTCCGCTCAACAAGCAGCCCTACGCCGACGGACCGGCGCCCGCCGCCGCGCCGCAGGCCCGCCTGCAGGGAGATTTGCCATGAGCTTGCTCATGCAGGCGCTGAAGAAGGCCGAGCGCGCCAAGCAGAACAGCCTGCCGGACGAGGAGCTGGAAAAACCGTCCGAGGCCTACGACCAGGTGCTGGAACTGGCGCCGGCCGATGCCGTGCCGCTGCGCCCCGCACCGGTGGCGCCAGCGCCGCCGGCAAGCGGCCTGAGCCTGGAACCGCTGGGCGATGCCCCGTCACCGCCGCCAGCGCCAGCGCCGCCGCCCCAGCCGGGGCCAGCGCCTGAACCGGGCGCGTCCCAGCCGGACGCGGGACCGCGGCCCGAAGCGCCGCGCCCGCGTAGCGAGCCGCCGCCGGCCCGGCCACGCGCCGCGGCCGGCGCCAGCCGCAGCAAGACGCCGCCCAAGGGGCCCACGGGGCCCATCAGCGTCGACCCGGCCACCGTGCGCCTGGCCGTGCTGCTGGCCATCCTGCTGCTGGTGGCCGGATCGATGGCGTACTGGTACTGGCGCGCCAGCAGCAGTCCCGGCGCGGGCGCCAACCTGCCCGGCGTGCCCATGCCCCTGACGGACGCCCCCGGCGCAGCCGGCGCGGCCGGCCCCATCGTGGTGCTGCCCGCGGC
>NZ_JBWKUZ010000012.1:0-146120 GCF_059421435.1 Janthinobacterium sp. GW821-FHT03A03
AAGTACAAAACGCCCGATGCGGTGCATCGGGCGTTTGTGCAGCAATAAATACTGTCAACCTATTTTAGGACTGGACACGGAGTCGAAATCAGTCGTTCGGCTTGTCCAGCGACACCGTCTTGCCCTCATCGACGGGCAAGCCGAAGATCTGGCGGTAGGCGGCATAGAACGAGCAATGCATGATGATGGTCAATATCATCGACAGCGGCATCATCATCTGCATCATCAGCGGGGTGCGGCCGAAGAGCATGGCCAGCAGCTGGCTGGTGACGATGCTGATGGCAAACCATGTGCTGGCGAAGACGATGAAGGCCGACAGCGAGCGCCAGACGGCGAAAAAGCTGAAGAACAGCGCCTTGCCCAGGCTGACTTGTTTCCAGTAGATCAGCGGTGCGGCAAAGCAGAAGGCCATGGCGGCCGGCACGTAGATCGCGATGGCCAGCAAGATGCCCAGGCCCAGGCGCGATTCGGGGATGACGGCGCGCGCCGCTTCTTCCGACAGCTGGCCCGTGACCAGTTGCCACAGCAAGCCGTCGTCGACGAGGGACGAGGCGCCGATGGCCACGATGGCCATCAGGATGTACAGCACGCCCAGGCCCAGCAGGACGGGGAGGGCCGGCTTGCGGAAGCCCGAGAGCAGCAGGCTGGGCAGGACGCGCTTGCCCTGGTCGATGTACAGGCAGCCTTGCACGAAAGCGACGGAAAACACGGGAACGAGGATGACGGGCAGCAACTGGCCGAGCAGGGGGACGATGCTGATGGCCAGCATGCAGAACATATAGCCGAGAAACAGCATCGACAGGCCGCCGGGTTGCTTGCGAAACAGGGCGAAACCCTGTTTCACCCATTGCCAGCCCGTACTTGCAGGTAATTTTTCCATGTTTAAAACAGTTCCGGGGCAGGTGTGGCGATGCGTTCGCGCAGAATGCGTTCGAAATGCGTGGGGTCGTGCGGGGTCAGCATTTCCGCCTCGCGCGGCTGGTAATAGTCATACAGGCGCGACAGCCAGAAACGCAGGGCGGCGGCGCGCAGCATCGGCTGCCATGCCGTCTGTTCTTCGCGCGTGAACGGACGCACGGCCCGGTAGGCGTCGAGCAGGGCGCGCACTCTTGCCGTGTCGAGCACGCCCGTGTCCAGGTCCACGCACCAGTCGTTGACGGTGACGGCCACGTCGTACAGCCAGGTGTCGCAGCCGGCAAAGTAAAAGTCGAAAAAGCCCGTCAGTTGTTCGCCGTCAAACATGACATTGTTGCGAAACAAGTCGGCATGCACGGGACCGCGCGGGATGGCCTTATACGTATCGCAGGCAGCAAAGGCGTCCTGGAAGTGGATTTCCGCGCGCAGCAAGTGGGCTTTGGCGTCATCGAGGTGGTGCAGCACCAGCGGCGTGGTGGCGTTCCACCACTCCAGGCCCCGCAAATTCGGCTGCTGCAGGGGGAAATCCCGGGCCGCCAGGTGCATTTTCGCCAGCATGGCGCCCACGGCGGCGCAATGCACGGCTTGCGGCGCCATCTGCGAGGTGCCGTCGAGCTTGCTGACGATGGCGGCCGGCTTGCCTTGCAGGGCCGTCACCAGTTCGCCATCTGCATTGGCGATCGGCGCGGGCACCAGCACGCCCCGGTCCGCCAGGTGGCGCATCAGCTGCAGATAGAACGGCAATTGCTCGAAGCTGAGGTTTTCAAAGATCGTCAGCACATACTCGCCGCGCTCCGTGCTCAGGAAAAAATTGCTGTTTTCGATGCCGGAAGCGATGCCTTTGAGGGCCAAAGGCTTGCCAAGTGGAAATTGCGTGATCCACTGGCCGATATCGTCCAGGTGTAGCGCGGTAAAAACTGCCATGGGAAAGAGGGGGATGGTCTAAAGGGTCAAAAAAAGCCGGCTGCCCCCGCGCATGGCCGGGGCAGGGCGTCAGATCGTGGCTGCTTACTTCGCGGGGGCGGGCGGCGTCGGCGCGTCCGCGGCCTCTTCATCGCGCTGCTTCTGTTTCTTCTTGCCCAGGTCAAATTCCAGCACTTTCCACTGCGGGCCGCGCAGGGCGTTGCCGTTGGCCTGGTCGGCGCCGGCGGCCGGCTTCATGTAATACGTGCTGCCGCCGCTGGTGACTTTCACTTCGGACGTCACGCCCGCTTCGCGTTTTTCCGTAATCTGTTGTTTTGGCGCTGCTGGCGCGACGGTGATGGGCGCTTCGCCCATTTCCTCGATACGTTCCAGTTGTGGCGGCGCATCGCCCGGTTTGGCCGGCGTCTGGGCGCTGGCGATGGCCGAGCATGCCAGCAGGGGCAGGGCGAGGAATGTCCAGAGTGTCGATGTACGCATCATGATGGGGTTCGCTTCCATGTGGTGGACTGCAGAAAATGCAGTGGTCATGCCGTCAATTTATCTATAAGGCATTGTAACAAACTGCTAGGCAATGCTGCTTGATACGGTCGATTAATTGCGCCGCAACGGGCTCAGGCGCCAGCCCGCACGCCCGCACGGGGCTGCCAGGGTGGCAAAAATGCCAGCAACGGCACGCGTGGCGGCCGGTGGCGCGGCCCTAAACTCTGCGATAATTGGGCGAACTTTCACCCGCCCGCCGCTTTTTCTTCCAGGCCGGCGCGGCTCACCTTATTTTATTGGCATTATGCAAAACACCCTGCTGTTAGTCGACGGTTCCAGTTACCTTTATCGCGCCTTCCATGCGCTGCCCGACCTGCGCAGCCCGGACGGCTACCCCACGGGCGCCATGCACGGCATGGTCAACATGCTGCGCCGCCTGCGCGCCGACTACCCGGCCGCCTACATCGCCTGCGTCTTCGATGCCAAGGGTAAAACTTTCCGCGATGACATGTATCCCGAGTACAAGGCCACGCGCGCCTCGATGCCGGACGACCTGCGCCTGCAGATCGAACCGATCCACGAAGCCGTGCGCGCCATGGGCTGGCCGATTTTGATGGTCGACGGCGTGGAAGCGGACGACGTGATCGGCACCCTGGCCGTGCAGGCGGCCGCCGCCGGCATGGACGTGGTGGTGTCCACGGGCGACAAGGACCTGGCGCAGCTGGTCAACAGCCAGGTGACCCTGATCAATACCATGAGCAACGAAAAGCTCGACGAGGCGGCCGTGCTGGTCAAGTTCGGCGTGCCGCCGAACCGCATCATCGATTATCTGTCGCTGATCGGCGATACCGTGGACAACGTGCCGGGCGTATCGAAATGCGGCCCGAAGACGGCCGTCAAGTGGCTGACGCAATTCGACAGCCTGGAAGGCATCATGGAAAACGCGGCCAATGTGGGCGGCGCCGTCGGTGAAAACCTGCGCACGGCCCTGCCTTGGCTGCCGCAGGCGCGCGCCTTGATCACTGTCAAGACCGATTGCGATCTGTCCGGCCACATGACGACCATCGCCGACTCGCTGGTGGCGAAGCACGAAGACAAGGAAGCCCTGCTGGCCTTCTTCCAGCGCTACGGCTTCAAGGCCCTGCTGCGCGAACTGGGCGCCACGCCGCCGCCGATGTCGCCTGTCGGCGCGCCTGCAACGGCTGGCGCATCGGTTGCGAACACCACGGGCGACATGTTCGCCGATGCCGCGCCAGCCGTCGAGGCCGAGTATGAAACCGTGCTGACGGACGAACAGCTGGACAAATGGATCGCCCTGATCGACGCGGCGCCTTTGAGCGCCGTCGATACGGAAACCACCTCGCTCGAACCGATGACGGCGCAAATGGTCGGCATTTCCCTGTCCGTGGCGGAGCACGCCGCCTGCTACATCCCGCTGGCCCACGACTACGCGGGCGCGCCCGAGCAATTGACGCGCGAACACGTGCTGGCGAAACTGCGCCCGTGGCTGGAAGATGAAAATAAGCCCAAGCTGGGGCAGAACCTGAAATATGACAGCCATGTCTTCGCCAACCATGGCGTGACCCTGCGCGGCATCGCCCACGACACCTTGCTCGAATCGTATGTGTTCGAGTCGCACAAGAAACACGACATGGACAGCCTGGCCCTGCGCCACCTGAACTACACGACTATCCCGTTCGAGGACGTGTGCGGCAAGGGCGCCAAGCAGATCACCTTCAACCAGGTCGAGGTGGAACAGGCGGCGAAATACGCGGCCGAGGATGCCGACGTGACCTTGCGTTTGCACAATGCCATGTGGGGCAATGTGGCCAATGATGAAAAACTCACCTTCATCTATGAAAAGATCGAGATGCCGACAGCCGTCGTCTTGCAAAAGATCGAGCGCAACGGCGTGCTGATCGACGATGCATTGCTCAACATCCAGTCGGCCGAGCTGGCCGTGAAGATCCTGGAACTGGAAAAGAAGGCGTATGAACTGGCCGAGCAGCCGTTCAACCTGGGTTCGCCCAAGCAGATCGGCGAAATCTTCTTTGAAAAGTTGAAGTTGCCGGTGGTCAAGAAAACCCCGACGGGCGCGCCGTCGACGGATGAAGAAGTGCTGCAAAAGCTGGCCGAGGATTATCCGCTGCCCAAAGTGCTGCTCGAATACCGCGGCATGGCCAAGCTGAAGTCGACCTACACGGACAAGTTGCCGAAGATGATCAACGTCACCACGGGCCGCGTGCATACGAACTATGCGCAAGCCGTGGCCGTGACGGGACGTCTGGCGTCGAACGACCCGAACTTGCAGAATATTCCTATCCGCAGCGCGGAAGGCCGCCGCATCCGCGAAGCATTCATCGCGCCGCCGGGCAGCCACATCGTCTCGGCCGACTATTCGCAGATCGAATTGCGCATCATGGCGCATATTTCGGGCGACGAAGCCATGCTGCGCGCGTTTGCCGACGGCATCGACATCCACCGCGCCACGGCCGCCGAAATCTTCGGCGTGCCGGCCGCGGAAGTGCAGAGCGAGCAGCGCCGCTACGCCAAGGTCATCAACTTCGGTTTGATCTACGGCATGAGCGCCTTCGGCCTGGCCGGTAACCTGGGGGTGGACCGCGCGGCCGCGCAAAGCTATATCGACCGCTATTTCGCCCGTTTCTCGGGCGTAAAACAGTACATGGAAGACACGCGCCAGCAAGCGAAGGCGCGCGGCTATGTGGAAACCGTGTTCGGCCGCCGTTTGTGGTTGCCGGAAATTAATTCGCCGAACGGCCCGCGCCGCCAGGGCGCGGAACGGGCGGCCATCAACGCGCCGATGCAGGGCACGGCCGCTGACCTCATCAAGTTGGCCATGATCGCCGTGCAAGGCTGGCTGGAAACGGACGGCCTGCAAACGAAGATGATCATGCAGGTGCACGATGAACTGGTGCTGGAAGTGCCGGAGGCCGAGCTGGAACTGGTCAAGCGCAAGCTGCCGGAACTGATGGCGGGCGTGGCCGCGCTGAAAGTGCCGCTGACGGCCGAGGTCGGCGTCGGCAAGAACTGGGACGAAGCGCACTAATTTATAAACGCAACATTTTCAGGAGAAGCGCATGAGCGACATGATCACCGATTGTGAAAGTTTGCTGGGCCAGAGCAGCGTGACCGGGCCGGACGGCCGGCGCGGTTTCCTGAAGGTGGCGCTGGGAGCGGGCTTTGCCGTGGCCGTGCTGCCCGTGGCGGCGCAAGACGTCATCAAGACGGATTCCGCCGGCCTCGTCACGGCTACCGTGTCCGTCATGGTCGATGGCCAGGCTGTGCCCGTGTACGCGGCCCAGCCGGAAGGCAAGACAGGTTTGCCCGTGGTATTGGTTATTTCGGAAATCTTTGGCGTGCATGAACATATCGCCGACATGGCGCGCCGCTTCGCCAAGCAGGGCTACCTGGCGCTGGCGCCCGATCTGTTCGTGCGCCAGGGCGACCCGACCAAGGTGGCCAGTATCCCGGAACTGATGAAAGGTATCATCGCCAAGACGCCGGACGCGCAGGTGATGGCGGACCTCGACGCGGTTGTTGCGTGGGCGAAACAGAACGGTGGCGACACTAGCCGCCTGGGCATCACGGGTTTTTGCTGGGGCGGGCGCATCACCTGGCTGTACGCGGCGCACAATCCGGCCGTCAAGGCGGGCGTGGCCTGGTATGGCCGCCTCGTGGGCGAAGCGACTGCCTTGCAGCCGAGCAACCCTATCGACATCGCCGCCACCTTGAAAGTACCCGTGCTGGGCTTGTACGGCGGCAAGGATACGGGCATCACGCAGGAATCGATCGCGAAAATGAAGGACGCGTTGGCCAAGGGCGGCAACAAGTCGGAATTCGTCGTCTATCCCGATGCGGGTCACGCCTTCAACGCCGATTACCGCCCCAGCTATGTGGCGGCCGATGCGAAAGACGGCTATGCGCGTTGTTTAGCCTGGTTCAAGAGCCACGGCGTGGCGTGAGCCGCAACAGAAAATAGCTGCATTTTCCAGAAGTTGCCGCGAGAAGCGCACCGGGCTGTAAAATGCCCGCTTCGTGTAAATGCAGTACAATTGCATCTTCGCAGCGCTACGCCGCCGCCATGCGCGCAAAAAATTAAATAATAAGCAATAGTCATCAGGCCAGACGCCAGCACAGCGGGCGCCCGTGACCCGGCGCCATTTTGAGGTAAGAAAATCATCGATCCCGTCCTTTTATCCATTTTGCTCGCGACCACGATCGCGGGCGTGTTGAGCATTACCGCGGCGGCGATCTTTTCGTTTGCATTCCTGTCCAAGGTGGTCGAACGCATGGTCAGCTTGTCCGTCGGCATCATGCTGTCGACGTCCTTGCTGCACGCCTTGCCGGAAGCGTTCGAGTCCCAGGCGGACCCGCGCAGCCTGTTCGCCACCCTGCTGGCGGGCTTGCTGGCCTTTTTCATGCTGGAAAAATTCGCCATCCTGCGCCATTCGCACCACCATGAAGGCGACGGCCACCACCACGCGCACGGCCACGACAAGCACGAAGCGGGCAAGGCCGGCTGGATGATTTTAGTGGGCGACGGCATGCACAACTTTACGGACGGCATTTTGATCGCGGCCGCCTTCCTGGCCGACCCGAAGCTGGGCCTGGTCACGGGCCTGGCCATCATCGCGCATGAAATCCCGCAGGAAATCGGCGACTTCATCGTGCTGCTCAACGCCGGTTTCTCGCGCCTGCGCGCCTATGTGTTCAACTTGTTGTGCAGCATGATGGCAGTGGCGGGCGGCTTGCTCGGCTATTTCACCCTGGACCGCGCCAGCAATCTGATCCCTTACGTGCTCGTGTTCGCCTCGTCCGGCTTCATCTACATCGCCTTGTCCGACCTGATGCCGCAGATGCAGCGCCGCGCCACCCTGCGCGAAACCATCCCGCAAGTGCTCTTGATCGCGCTGGGCGTGTGCATCGTGCTGTTTTTGACGCACAAGCGCCACGGCGGTTGATACGCCGTTCTGCCGGCGCAATACCATCTATGCTATATTGCCTTTCTGACTAACTTGCACAGAAAGGAGGAAAATATAATGGAAGAAAACTTGTTGCTCGCCTTGTGGCGCGCACGCTCTTTAAGCGCATTTGCCAGCTCTTGCCCACGTTCTATCGCGCTGCGATAACCTGGCCAGAGCAAAGTTACCCTCCCTTACGAGTCCTTTCCTGGTACTCCGTTGTCGTTAGCGCTCCTGTTAACGCGGATGCTTGCATCCCGAACAAAGACAAGAGCCATGACTACCCTTATCTCGACACAAGCTTTACAGCTGGATACCCACGACGGTTTCCTCTTCAATGAACTCGCCTTTACCTTGCGCCAGGGCGACCGCATCGGCCTGATCGGCCACAATGGCTGCGGCAAATCCACCTTGCTGGGATTGCTCAGCGGCACGCGGGCAGCGACGGCCGGCACCATTCAGGTCGCCCGTGCCTGCCGCCTGCAGCACGTGGAACAGCATTTGCCGGCCGAACTAGCCAGCCTGAGCCTGTACGACGCCTTGCTGGCGCCCGTGCTGGACCAGCCCGAGCTGCATTGGCGGGTCGACAGCCTGCTGGCCGAGCTGGGCTTCGAGCACGACACGGCGCAAGTGCCCGTGCATTCCTTGTCCGGCGGCCAGCACACGCGCTTGCTGCTGGGGCGCGCCCTGCTGCAGGAGCCGAACGTGCTGCTGCTCGATGAACCGAGCAATCACCTGGACTTGCCATCCTTGCTATGGCTGGAGCAATTCCTGCTGCGCTGGCGCGGCGCCTTCATCCTCGTCTCGCACGACCAGCGCCTGCTCGACAACGTGGCCACGCGCAGCTGGATCTTGCGCGATAGCCGCCTCTACGATTTCGACTTGCCCTGCGGCCCCGCGCTGGCGGCGCTGGCCGAGATGGACGTGGCCGCTGCCGCCCGCCACGCGGCCGAACAGAAGGAAATCGACCGCCTGTCGGCCAGCAGCGCCCGCCTGGCCCTGTGGGGCCGCACCTATGACAATGAAGACCTGGCGCGCAAGGCCAAGACCATGCAGCGGCGCATCGACAAGTTGAAGGATGCGCAAGCGTTCGTCAGCGACGGCGCGCCCTGGCGTTTGACCCTGCGCGGCAAGGCGCTGGCGGCCGACCAGCTGCTGGCGCTCGATGGACTCGACGTGCGCGCCGTGCCGGCTTCTCCCGTGCTGTTCCAGGCCGGCCAGCTGTGGCTGAAGCCGGGCGACCGGGTCGCCTTGCTGGGCGCCAACGGCAGCGGCAAGTCGTCCTTGCTGCGCCTGTGCTGGCAAGCGATCCTGGCGCAGGACGAGCGGCCCGACTTGCGCTACCACAAGGCGGCCAACATCGGCTATTACGACCAGTCGCTCCAGCAGCTGGCCGATACGGCCGACCTGTCCGACGCGCTGTACCCGTTTGCCGTGCAGAACGAAGCGGCGCGCAGCCAGGTGGCGCGCAGGCAAGCATTGATCTCGGCCGGTTTTCCGTATGCGCGCCATGGCCAGACGGTGGCCACCCTGAGCGGCGGCGAGCGGGCGCGGCTGCTGTTCCTGGGGCTGTCCTTGGCCAGCTATCATTTATTGTTGCTCGATGAACCCAGCAACCACCTGGACATGCAGGGCAAGGCGGAACTGGGGCAAGCCTTGCGCGGCTTTGCAGGGGGCTGTCTGCTGGTGTCGCACGACCGCGACCTGATCGAAACGGCGTGCAACCGTTTTTGGGTAGTGGCCGACGGCCAGCTGGAAGAGTGGCCGGACGCGGCCAGCGCGTATGCACGCTTGAGCGTGGAAGATGGGCAGGCGCCGTTGCCGCTGGCGCGCGTGGAAAGCGCGCCGCTTGCGCCAGCGCAAACTGATGTAGATCAACAGCTCGAACGCTTGTGCGAACTGGAGCAATTGCTGGCCGAGGATCTGGCTCGCAAGCCGCGGCACCAGAAGCCGGCCAGCCAGCAGGCGTGGCGGGCGGAACTGGCGCAGTTGAATCAATCGCTGGGGATAAGCTCGTAGTTATCCACCGGACATGAAAAAGCGGACCGAGGTCCGCTTTTTTTTAGTTACCCGTCGCCACGGGCCGCGCCGGGTCCGCGCACCATTCGCTCCACGAGCCCGGATACAGGGCTGCGCCGGGCAAGCCCGCCACTTCCAGGGCCAGCAGGTTGTGGCACGCCGTCACGCCGGAGCCGCATTGCATGATGGCCGCTTGTGGTGCGTCAAACAGGGCGCTGAAATCGCGCCGCAGTTCGTCGGCACTCTTGAAACGGCCATCGGCCTGCAGGTTATCCTTGAAGAAACGGTTCTTCGCGCCGGGGATATGGCCGCCCACGGGGTCGATGGTTTCGTTTTCGCCGCGATAGCGGTCGGGCGCGCGCGCGTCGATCACGGTCAAGGCTTGCGCTTCCAGGTTGGCGATGATGTCCTGCACGCTGGCCGTGCGCACCAGGCTGGCTTTTTCCGTCAGCTTGCCGACAGGGCGCGGCGCTACCGGCGTGACCAGCGGCAAACCTTGCGCCTGCCAGGCGGCCAGGCCGCCGTCGAGCACGGCCACGTTCGGATGGCCGAGCCAGCGCAGCAGCCACCACAAACGGGCGGCGAACATGCCGCCCTGGCCATCGTAGGCCACCACTTGCGTGTCGTCATCGATGCCCCAGCCGCGCAGGGCGGCCAGCAGGGCGTTGCGGTCGGGCAATGGATGCCGGCCCGTAAATGCCGGGCCGCGCGCCGTCTTGGGGCCGGACAGGGCCGTGTCGATGTCGGCAAACTGGGCGTTCTGGATGTGCCCGGCGGCAAACGCGTCGCTGCCGGCCGTGGGGTTGAGCAAGTCGTGGCGGCAATCGAGGATGACCCAGCCGCTGTCATGCAGGTGGCTGGCCAGTTCGCTGGCCTGTATCAAGGTCGTATACAAGGTAAAGGCTCCTTTACACTTCGCTGGCGATGGGATCCGTGCGCGCGATGGCGGCGCCACGGGCCGTGTTGCGGGTATTGTAATAGGTTGCCGCGATGCCCGAGGCGAGGATGATGGCGATGCCGGTCCAGCCGTGCCAGTCGAACAGGTCGCCAAAGATCACCACGCCCCAGAAGCTGGAAAAGACGATGCCTGTGTATTGTAAATTGGCAACCACGAGGGTCTTGCCCAGGCGGTAGGCGCGCGTCATGGCCATCTGCGCCATGGTGGCGCACAGGCCGACGGCGGCCAGCAAGCCGACGCCATAGGCGCTCGTGTGCGCATGCCAGACGACGGGGCCGCCGCCGGCGCTGGCCACGTGGCCGATCACGCCGGCGAGGAAATTGACGACCGAGAAATAAAACACGACCCGGTATTCGGGTTCGCCCAGCAGGCCCAGCTTGCGCACCTGCAAGTAGGCGAGGGCCGACAGCATGCCGGAAATCAAGGCCGTGATGGCGCCGCCCAGCTGGTCCGTCTCGAATACGGGCTGCAGCAGCAATGTCACGCCGACAAAGCTCATGGCGATGGCCGCCACCAGCGGCCACTCGACCTGTTGCATGCCTTTCCACCAGCCGCCGGCCAGCAGAATCACGGCGATCCAGATGGGCGCCATGTAATTGAGGGTCATGGCCGTGGCCAGCGGCAGGATGGCGATGGCATAAAACCACAGCCACAGGGCGATCACGCCCACCACGCCGCGCCACAGATGCTGGCCCGGCATCGTCGTTTTAAAGCTGCCGCCCTGGTACAGAATCGTGCAGCTCATGACGAGCATGCCGATGATGCCGCGGTACATGACGATTTCCGAGGTCGAATACAGATCCGACGCCAGTTTCACGCACACGCCCATGATGGCAAACATGAAACTGGCGAATAACATCCAAAGTGACTGCATTTTGGCCTTTCACCTGACCAAACCTACTGCGCGTCGCGGGGCGCGGCCTGCGATGCTCGCTGTACTGCAGTACAGCTGCGCTTCTTATCCACGCCGCGCTGCCGCTCGCTACGGTTTTGTCAGGTGTTGTAAGTGTAGAATTAAATGAATGAGGGGCCGCGTTATGCGGCCCCTCTACTAATATTACAGTTCGATATTGCTGCGATACCATTCGTGGAAGTGCTGCATGCCGTCTTCCATGGGCGATTGGTAAGGGCCCACTTCGTTCACGCCGCGCTGCATCAGGACCTTGCGGCCCGCATCCATGCGCTGGGCAATTTCATCGTCCTCGACACAGGTTTCCATGTAGGCAGCCCGTTCCGCTTCAACGAGCTCGCGCTCGAACAGCACGATTTCTTCAGGGTAATAGAACTCTACCACGTTGCGCGTTTTTTGCGGGCCATCGGGCCACAGGGTCGAGACGACCAGCACGTGCGGATACCATTCGACCATGATGTTCGGATACAGGGTCAGCCAGATGGCGCCATACGGCGGCGCTTCGCCGCCGCGAAACTGCAGCACCTGCTCCTGCCACTTCTTGTAGACGGGCGAGCCGGCCTGCTGCAGGCCGCGGTGCACGCCCACCGTCTGCACGCTGTAATCCTTGCCGAATTCCCAGCGCAGGTCGTCGCAGCTGACGAAGCTGCCCAGGCCCGGGTGGAACGGTTCCACGTGATAATCCTCGAGGTAGACTTCGATGAAGGTCTTCCAGTTGTAGTCGCACTCGTGGATTTCCACGTGGTCGAACATATAGCCGGAGAAGTCGAGGTCTTTCGAGACGGACAAATCTTTCAATTTTTCCATCACGTTGTAGCCATTTTGCTCGAACAGCAAGCCATTCCAGCTTTGCAGCGGCGTTTTCGACAGGTTCAGGCACGGCGTCTCGGGGAAATGCGGCGCGCCGATCAGTTCGCCCTTGAGGTCGTAGGTCCAGCGGTGCAGCGGGCAGACGATATTGTTCGCGTTGCCGCGGCCGTTGAACATCAGCGCCTGCCGGTGGCGGCACACGTTGGACAGCACTTCGATGCCGTTGGCGTTGCGCACGAGCATGCGCCCTTCGTTCTCAGACGCCAGGGTCGCAAAATCGCCGGTTTCCGGCACCATCAGCTCATGCCCGATATAGCGCGGGCCGGCCTGGAACAGTTGCTGCATTTCACGCTGCAGTAGCGTTTCGTCAAAATAGACGTGGACCGGAAGTTGCGCGTTTGAGCGCGCCAGCTTGGCGTGAGTAGCCAGATCGGACATCCCAACCCCCCATAAATGTACAACGGTCAGCAGTGCCCCAGGCCATTCCCTGGGCAACCGCTACAGAGAGAAAGAATCCGCAAAGACCTGAATTCAAAATTGTTGAAACGGTATTTCGGACAGAACCGGCGATTATAGCGCGGATCGGCCTCGGCATTGCCATCACCGCCGCTAATTCGCCCACTTTAATGAGAAAGATTGTCATTTGCCGTCGAATTTCCGGTGGGCGGGGGCGATTGGGCTAAAATCCATGGAGCAACTGGCAACATCCCCTCCTTTGAGCGCGCCGATTGCGCTTTAGTTTTCACTTAATAGTGTGGTTTGTTCTAAAATAACGCTTCTATGCTGGCCGGGAGTCCCCGGCGTCTCCCTACAAGCCCCTCGTGCCACGAAGAGATCTGAGTCTATGTCGAAGAAATTAACTGCCGCTGCCGCAGCGCCGGCCTCGTTTGAAGAGGCGATGGCGGAACTGGCGCAGCTGGTAACGCAAATGGAAGCGGGCCAGTTGCCGCTGGAAGCATCGGTCGCGGCCTACCAGCGCGGCTCGGAACTGGTCAAGTATTGCGCTACCCAGCTCGACAGTGTCGAAGCGCAGGTGAAAGTACTGGAAGGCGACATGCTCAAACCGTTCGTCGATGCCGGCGAGGCCGCGCAATGATGGCCAGCATTCAACAAGATGGCGTCACTTTCGGCGACTGGATGCAGGCGACCCAGTCCGGCGTGGAAGGCCGGCTCGACCACTTCCTGCCAGCGGCAGATGTCGTGCCGCACAAGCTGCACGCGGCCATGCGCTATGCGCTCTTGGGCGGCGGCAAGCGCGTGCGCCCGCTGCTGGTGATGGCGGCCGGTGAGCTGTTTGATGCGGATCAAGACACGCTCGCGCGCGCCGCTTGCGCGCTGGAAATGATTCACGTGTATTCGCTCGTGCATGACGACATGCCGTGCATGGATGACGATGCCTTGCGCCGTGGCAAGCCCACCGTGCACATCGCCTACGATGAAGCGACGGCCCTGCTGGTGGGCGACGCGCTGCAATCGCAGGCCTTCATGCTGCTGGCCGACGGCGCGGCGATTCCTCCCGCGCGGCAAATGGCCATGATCCGGCTGCTGGCGCACGCGTCGGGCTCTGCAGGCATGTGCGGCGGCCAGGCGATCGACCTCGACAGCGTCGGCCTGGCCTTGACCCTGCCGCAGCTGGAACAGATGCATCAACTCAAGACGGGCGCCTTGCTGCGCGCGGCCGTGATCCTCGGCGCGCTGGCCGGCAAGGACTTGACGGCGGACGAGATGACGGCGCTGAACGCCTATGCGCGCGCCGTCGGCCTGGCCTTCCAGGTGGTTGACGACGTGCTCGACGTGACGGCCGATTCGGCCACCCTGGGCAAGACGGCGGGCAAGGATGCGGCCGCCAACAAGCCCACTTACGTATCGATACTGGGGCTGGAACCATCGCGGGCCCTGGCAGAACAATTGCGGTGCGACGCCCATGCGGCGCTGGCGCCATTCGGGGACAAGGCACGCCGCCTGCGCGAGCTGGCGGACCTGGTCGTGCAGCGGAAGGCATAAATGAAACTGTTAGAAACCATCAATGAACCGGCGCAAGTGCGCAAGCTGGCCCGCTCGCAACTGGTGCCGCTGGCGCAGGAATTGCGCAGCTTCCTGCTCGATTCCGTCTCCAAGACGGGCGGCCATTTGTCGTCCAACCTGGGCACGGTCGAGCTGACCGTCGCGCTGCACTACGTGTTCAACACGCCGCACGACCGCATCGTCTGGGACGTGGGCCACCAGACCTATTCGCACAAGATTCTGACGGGCCGGCGCGAGCGCATGCATACCTTGCGCCAGAAGGACGGCATTTCCGGCTTCCCGAAACGCGACGAGAGCGAATACGACACGTTTGGCACGGCGCACTCGTCGACGTCCATTTCCGCTGCGCTGGGCATGGCGCAGGCCGCCAAGATCAAGGGCGACCCGCTGCACGCGATCGCCGTGATCGGCGACGGCTCGATGACGGCCGGCATGGCTTTCGAGGCGATGAACAATGCGGGCGTGCAGGAAGACGTCAACCTGCTGGTGATCCTGAACGACAACGACATGTCGATTTCGCCGCCCGTGGGCGCGCTGAACCGCCACCTGGCGCGGCTGATGTCGGGCCAGTTCTATGCGGCAGCCAAGAATGTTGGCAAATCCGTCTTGCCCGGCCCCGTGCTGGAGCTGGCGAAGCGCTTTGAAGAGCATGCCAAGGGCATGGTCGTGCCCGCCACCATGTTCGAGGAATTCGGTTTTAACTATATCGGCCCCATCGACGGCCACGACCTCGATTCGCTGATCCCGACCTTGCAAAATATCAAGCAATTGAAGGGTCCGCAATTCCTGCACGTCGTCACCAAGAAGGGCCAGGGCTACAAGCTGGCCGAGGCGGAACCTATCCTGTACCACGGCACGGGCAAGTTCAATCCGGCCGAGGGCATCAAGCCGGCCACGGCGCCGGCCAAGATGACGTACACGGAAGTGTTCGGCAACTGGCTGTGCGACATGGCCGCCCACGACAAGCGCCTGGTGGGCATCACGCCGGCCATGCGCGAAGGCTCGGGCATGGTCAAGTTCGAACAGCAATTCCCGACCCGCTACTTTGACGTCGGTATTGCCGAGCAGCATTCCGTGACGTTTGGCGCGGGCCTGGCCTGCGAAGGCCTGAAACCCGTCGTGGCCATCTATTCCACCTTCCTGCAGCGCGCCTATGACCAGCTGATCCACGACGTGGCCCTGCAAAACCTGGACGTGACGTTCGCGCTGGACCGCGCCGGCCTGGTGGGCGCCGACGGCGCCACGCACGCGGGCAACTACGACATGGCGTTTTTGCGCTGCATCCCGAACATGGTCGTCATGGCCGCGTCGGACGAAAACGAATGCCGTCAAATGCTGACGACGGGTTACCACTACCCGGGCCCGGCCGCCATCCGCTATCCGCGCGGCGCCGGCACGGGGGCGGCCATCGTGCCGGAACTGACCAGCATCGAGATCGGCAAGGGCGAACTCAAGCGCCAGGGCAAGCGCATCGCCATCCTGGCCTTCGGTTCCATGGTGGCACCTAGCGTGGCGGCGGGCGACAAGCTCGACGCGACGGTGGCCAACATGCGCTTCATCAAGCCGCTCGACGTGGCGCTGGTGAAGCAGCTTGCTGCCGAGCATGATTATCTGGTGACGGTGGAAGAGGGCTGCATCATGGGCGGCGCCGGTTCGGCCGTGGCCGAAGCGCTGGCGGCCGAGGGTATCGTCAAGCCGATTTTGATGCTGGGCTTGCCCGACACCTTCATCGACCATGGCGACCCCGTGCAATTGCTGAAAAGCGTGGGCCTGGACGCCGCCGGCATCGCCGCCTCGATCGAGCAGCGCTTTGGCGGTTCCCAGCCGCGCCTGGCTGCCGTCAGCTAAGTTTGCCTGTAGACAGAAAAGCGACACAGCGGTGTCGCTTTTTTTTCGTCCATGGCCGATTTACATTGCACTGCAACATTTTTCGCCGGGGAATGCTACGATGACGCTTTGATACCTCTTCAAAGTTCATCTTGCATTTCAGGAAACTCCATCGCCGCGCGCGCGGCTTGGCCGGCCGCTGGCTGACGGGCATGCACGCCTACACCGACACCCTGGCGCAGCGCCGCCCCCTGTGGATGGTCACCCTGGCCATCGATGAAACGAACCTGTCCGAAGGCCTGCGGGCCGCCTGCGCCTCAAGCGCCATGCTGCTGCTGGGTTTGCTGTTCGACCACCCTGATTTTTCCTGGGCCGCCATCGGCGCCTTCTGGACCTGTCTGGCCGACGCGGCCGGCACGCGGCGCATGCGTTTCGTCTCGATGCTGGGTTTCGGCCTGCTGTCGACCGTGGTGGGCGGGCTGGCCGCGCTGGCGGCCGGCCATGGCCTGGCGACGGCGGCCATCGCCGTGCTGCTGTTTTCCTGGGCCGGCGCGCTGGCGCGCATCTGGGGCGCGGCCACGGCGCAGGTGGCCATCCTGGCGGCCACGGCCTGCGTGGTGATGGTCACGCATCCATTGGAATCGATGACGCAGAGCGCGCCCTTCCTGGGCCTGTACATGTTCGGCTGCCTGTTCGCCACCGTGCTCAGCTTTACTGTGTGGCGCATCCACCCTTTCAGCCCGGCCCGGCGCGCGCTGCGCGCCGCGTATTCGCGCCTGGCCGGCATCGCGCGCGACAATGCACGCTTTCTCGAACATGATCCGGCGCAAGGCGGCTTTGCCGCGCATGGCGCCAGCTACCGCTCGCAGGCGCGCGCCGCGCTGGAAGCGGCGCGCGTGGCGCTGGCCGCCGTGCCGCCGTCGCGCGCGGGCCGCAGCGCCCTGTACGACAACCTGCTGCTGGCGCTCAGCGACGCCGAGCGCATCTTCGCCTACCTGATCGCCGTCACGCACTCGTGCGAGCGCGAACAGCAGCGGCTGCGCCAGGACCCGCGCGCGCGGCGCAGCCTGGAAGTGATGGGCGTGCTGCTGCGCCGCCTGGGGCAAGCCGTGCAGCGCCGTCCGGAAACGCCGCCGCTGGAGTTGCAGCGCCGCCTGGCCGCCTGCGGACGGCGCCTGGAAGCGGCGCTGGGCGCCTTGCTGCCGCTGCGCCTGAACGTGGAGTTCATGGACCTGGGCATGCCGCGCGCGGCGCAGCTGCCGTGGCGCGACGCGGCCCTGCTGGCGCTGGGACAGGCGTGGCAAACCCTGAAGGTCAACGCCACGCCGCAGTCGCTGAGCTGGCGCCATGCGGCGCGCGTGTCGCTGGCGACGACGGCCGGCTTTTTGCTGGTCGAGGCGCTGCACATCCCGTTCGGCTACTGGGCCACCATGGCCACCCTGCTGATACTGCAGCCGTCCGTGGCGAGCACCTGGCCGCGCGGCATCGAGCGCGTGGCCGGCAGCGTGCTGGGGGCCGTGCTGGCCGTGCTGATCGGCCTCGTCATTTACACGCCGCTGGGCATTTCGCTGGTGGTGTTTCCCCTGATTGTCGCCACCATGGCCTTGCGCAGGGTCAGCTACAGCCTGCACGTGCTGTTCATGACGCCGGCCTTCGTGCTGGTGGCCGACTATGCGGCCCCGGCCAGCGAGATGGTGTATGCGGCCAGCCGCCTGGGCAACAATGTGCTCGGCTGCGTGCTGGCCCTGCTGGCCACGTTCTTCCTGTGGCCGGACCGCGAGGCGGACGACCTGGACCAGCGCCTGGCGCAGGCCGTTTCCGCCAATCTGAAATACCTGCTGGCCGTGCTGGCGGCGGGAGGGAAATGGGATAGCGCGATTGCGCGCCTGCGCCGCGAGGCGGGGCTGGCCAGCAATAACGCGGAACAGGTGCTGCAGCGCCTGCGCATCGAGCGACGCCTGGACCGCAGCAGCGGCGTGGGCCTGGCGGCGCTGCGCACCTTGCCGCTGCTGCGCCGCGTGGCGGGCAGCACGGCGCGCATCAGCCTCAGTCCCCAGGCCGAGCCGGCCACGCCGGAGCTGCAGCAGTGGATCGCCGCCGTCAGCGCGGAGATCGACGCCCTGCTGCGCGGCGCACCGGGCACGCCGTCGCCCGCGCCCTGCGCCAGCGACGGTTTGACGGCCCTGCAAGCCGACGCCGTGGGGCAAGTGCAGCTGCTGCGCGGCTTGTTGCGCGAACATGTGCATGCGCAGGCGGAGGGAAGTCCGGGAAAATTGACGCAGGTCACGCAATAGGGTGTTCCGCGCGCTTGCATGCGATCCCTGACATTGCTCATTGTTATCATTTGCCGATACCAATATTGATGTAGAGCAGGGCAGAGCGATGAACGATAGCATGACGAAAAGAAATTCGGCGCTGGCCGTGCTGGTCACGGCAGCCGGCCTGCTGCTCGGCCAGGGTGCCGCGGCGCGCGAGGCGTCGGCGGCGGAGTGCGCCACGCGCGATGGCTGGGATGCGGCTTGTTTGCGCCAGGTCTATGCCCGGCCCATCGCCGGCTGGCCCCGGCCGCAATTGCCCGCCGGCGTGACCGCGGCGGAAATGTCGCCCGTCTCGGCCATGCCCGTGGTTTCCGTGGCGCCGGCCGTCGCGGCGCTGGGGCAGCGCCTGTTCAACGATCCCCGCTTGTCGCGCTCGAACGCCGTGGCCTGCATCAGCTGCCACAGTCCCGCGCACAGCTTTGCCGACAGCAAGCGTGTTTCCGTGGGGCATGATGGACGGCAGGGACAGCGCAATACGCCGGGCTTGCTGGGCGTGGCACAGATCCAGGCGCTGTTCTGGGACGGCCGCGCCAGCACCCTGGAAGAGCAGGCGCTGGGCCCCTTGCAGCATCCCGATGAAATGGCCACGGATGCAGCGGCGTTGCCGGCCAAGCTGGCCGCGCAGGGCGATTACACGGCGCAGTTCGATGCCGCCTTCGGCAAGGGCGGCGGCGTGACCCTGGCGCGCATCTTGACGGCGCTGGCCGACTACCAGCGCACCCTGTTGCCGCCCGTCACGCGTTTCGACACTTTCCTGGAAGGCCGGCGCGGGGCCCTGAACGACCGCGAGCTGCTGGGCCTGCACCTGTTCCGCACCAAGGCGCGCTGCATGACCTGCCACAGCGGCGCCCTGCTGACGGACCAGCAATTCCACAACCTGGGGTTGAGCAATTACGGCAGCCGCAAGTACGAAGACCTGGGGCGCTATCTGGTGACGGGCAGGAACGGGGACGTGGGCAAATTCCGCACGCCGGGCCTGCGCGGCGTGGCCGCGTCGGGTCCGTGGATGCACAATGGCGCGTTCGCGCAGATGGTGGGCATGCTGAACATGTACAACGCGGGCATGTCGCGTCCCGCGCCGCACAACGCGCAGCAGGCGGCCGATCCGAAGTTTCCCGTCACGTCGGCGCTGCTGCAGCCATTGCAGCTGACGTCCGACGAAATCATCGCGCTGAAGACTTTTCTGGAAGTCCTGTAGCCGCCCGGCCGGCTGCGCCCGCAGCCGGCCTTTTCCTGCTTGCGGCGCCGATATTGTATAGACGTTTAACGCGCTGCAATCTCTCCAAAATCCACATGGCATGGGCTTTGCCGGTATATTTTCCAAAATGGAAATTTATCGAAAGGAAACGTTGACTCTAAAATAAGTGCGGTCTATATTCGATTTCGCAGGATGCATATTCTATAAAATAATAAGCATCGCACTGCGGCGGGCATTCCTTTTCCACGTCAATCGAGAGGTAGAAAATGTTTAAAAAGATCGCTGTTTTCCTGTTCGCCGTCGGCGTCAGTGCATCGTATTCGGTGGGGGCTGCCGGTAGCGGATTGAGCAGTTGCCAGCGCGAGTGCTATGGCGCCCATACCGATTGCCTCGATGCCGGCCATTCCAGGGAGACGTGCAATGCCCTGCTGAAAGGATGCAAGGATGAATGTGCGTTGAATTAAGCGCAAACCGGGTTTGCCGGAGGCAATATTGCCCCGGCATGCGTGTCATGAAGCCAACGTCACTGCACAATGAAAAAGCAATTAAAAACTATCGCCATGTATGGCTTGATCCTGGCCGCCGGCCTGGGCAGCGGTTACGGCCTGTCTTTGCTGCCGGGCTTGCTCAAGGCGGATTATACGGAAGGCAATTACGCCGCGTATTTCCCGAATGCCCAGGCCAAGGTGGTGCTGTACGGCACGGACTGGTGCAGCTATTGCGCCAAGACGCGCGCGTACTTCAAAGAGAACAAGATCGACTTCGTCGATCTCGATATTGAAAAATCACCGGAAGCGAAACAGGCCCATGAAGCACTCGGCGGCGGCGGCGTGCCCGTGGTCTTGATCGGCAACCGCAAGATCCAGGGTTTCAACGCGGGCGCGCTGGCAGCGGCGCTGAAGAAAATCTGACGTTCCGCTTCTTCACTTGAAAGGTTGACCATGTTTAAAAAGATTGCCATTTTCCTGTTTGCCGCCGGCGCCGCGCTGTCCTTCAGTGCCCAGGCATTTGGCCCTGACTGCACCTTTGTCTGCGAACGCAACCTGCTCGATTGCGTGGAATTCGGCCAGCCGGCCTGCATGGAAAATTATCAGGCTTGCCAGAAGGAATGCCTGCGTCCGCCGCGTAATTGACGCGCCGCCGCACTAGCAGCGTATGGATGGCGCGTAAGAGACGGCGCGCCATGGATGTTGCTCATCGTCTGTCAAGTCAACAGGAGTGCTTATGTTTAAAAAGCTGGGTTTCTTTTTGTTTGCCATGGGCGTCAGCGCCTCGTATGCGATGGCCGGCAGCGGCGAGCCGGAATGCTACTCGCAATGTAACGCCGATCTGGAACAGTGCATGCGGGACCACCCTGGCGCGCCAGGCGCTTGCTCGAAGATTCATCGGATTTGCTACGCCAGCTGCGCATCAGATTAAATGAAATTGGCCGGCTGGCCAGTGCGCTGGCCATGCCGCTTGAATCACTTCATCCGTCCCGCAGCCCTTCCGCAAAGGAGTACTTATGTTGAAAAAGCTGGGTTTCTTTTTGTTTGCCATGGGCGCCAGCGCATCGTATGCCCTGGCCAGCAGTACCGCCGACATCTCGGAATGCCAGGCCGAGTGCTATATGGCGCTCGACGCCTGCGTCATGGAGTTCAAGGTCCCTGAATGCGTGCGTGTCAATAAGGCGTGTCTGCAGGCCTGCGGCTAGCAAGCGCCTGTCAGCTTGATGCAAGGCGGCGATGCCGGTCAAACCGCATCGCCGTTTTTACTTACCCCCGCGTGCGGTCATGCCGCCACAGCACGTCGCTGCCGCCGGCAAAGCGGTTGAGCACGCGCGACAGCACGAACAGCAGGTCCGACAGGCGGTTGACGTACTGGCGCGGATGTTCGTGCAGGGCTTCCGCATTGGCCAACGCGACGATGCTGCGCTCGGCGCGGCGGCACACGGTGCGGCACACATGCGCCAGCGAGGCGGCGCGCGAACCGGCCGGCAGGATGAATTCAGAGAGGGCCGGCAAGTCGGCATTGTATTTCGCCAATAGCGCGTCGAGGCGCAGCACGTGCTCTTCCTTGATCAGCTGGTAGCCGGGGATGCAGATTTCCCCGCCCAGGTCGAACAGGTCGTGCTGGATGGCCACCAGCTCGTCGCGCAAGGCGTCGGGCATGGCTTCGCACAGCAGCAAGCCGATGTTGGAATTGAGTTCGTCCACGTCGCCCATGGCGTGGATGCGGGCGCTGTCTTTGCTGGTGCGGCTGCCGTCGCCCAGGCCGGTGCTGCCATTGTCGCCCGTGCGCGTGGCGATTTTCGAGAGTCGGTTGCCCATGATGCTGATCCTGTCAAAGAAGAATGGGGGCAGCATACGACACTGCGCGCCGCCTGGCCGGGGATTTGCCTGAAAATCGGACAAAAAATGCGCCGCGCGCCGCTTTTGTGCTTACAATCGTTGCACGCCCATGCACTTTTGCTACCTTAAGCTGCCTCCTTATGCTCAATGCCGCTCCCGAATCCGGATTGACCGCCGCGCGCCAGCAAGCCGTCGTCGCGGCCCTGCTGGCCGTGCTGCCGGCGCGCTGCGTGCTGTCCGACGCCGAAGATACGCGCCCGTATGAATGCGACGGCCTGGCCGCCTACCGCCAACTGCCGATGGTGGTGACCTTGCCGGACACGGAGGAACAGGTCATCGCCATCCTCGGCGTCTGCCGCGCGTTGAAGGTGCCGATCGTGCCGCGCGGCGCGGGCACGGGCCTGTCGGGCGGCGCCCTGCCCATCGCCGACGGCGTGGTGCTGTCGACGGCGCGCCTGAACCGCATCGTGCGCCTGGACGCCTACGCGCGCACGGCCGTGGTGCAGCCGGGCGTGCGCAACCTGGCCATTTCCGAAGCGGCCGCGCAATATTCGCTGTATTACGCGCCCGATCCCTCGTCGCAGATCGCCTGCAGCATCGGCGGCAACGTGGCGGAAAACTCGGGCGGCGTGCATTGCCTGAAATACGGCTTGACCGTGCACAATGTGCTGCGCGCGCGCGTTGTTACCATAGACGGCGAGGTGCTGGAACTGGGCGGCGAATGCCTCGATTCGCCCGGCCTCGACCTGCTGGCCGTCTTCATCGGCTCCGAAGGCATGCTGGGCATCGTCACGGAAGTGACGGTCAAACTGATACCGAAACCGGCCACGGCGCGGGTCATCATGGCCTCGTTCGGCGACGTCGTCACGGGCGGCAATGCCGTGGCCAATGTGATTGCCGCCGGCATCATCCCGGCCGGCCTGGAAATGATGGACCAGACCTCCTCGCGCATGGTCGAACCGTTCGTCAAGGCCGGCTACGACACCGACGCGGCAGCCATCTTGCTGTGCGAGGCGGACGGCACGCACGAAGAGGTGGAAGAAGAAATCGCCCGCATGACGGCCGTGCTGGAAGGGGCGGGCGCCAGCGCCATCGCCGTGTCGCAGTCGGAAGCGGAGCGCATGAAATTCTGGTCCGGCCGCAAGAACGCCTTTCCCGCGGCGGGACGCATCTCGCCCGATTACTACTGCATGGACGGCACCATTCCCCGCAAGCGCTTGGCGGAAGTGTTGACGGGCATCGCCGCCATGGAAACGACGCATGGCCTGCGCTGCGCCAACGTCTTCCATGCGGGCGACGGCAATCTGCATCCGCTGATCCTGTTCGACGCCAACATGCCCGGCGAATTCGAGCGCGCCGAGGCGTTCGGCGCCGACATCCTCGCCCTGTGCGTGGCCGTCGGCGGCACCATCACGGGCGAGCATGGCGTGGGCATGGAAAAGATCAATTCCATGTGCGTGCAGTTTACGCGCGCCGAACTCGATGCCTTCTTTGCCGTCAAGCGCGCCTTCGACCCCCACGCCCTGCTCAACCCGGACAAGGCGATCCCCACCTTGAACCGCTGCGCCGAATTCGGCAAGATGCATGTGACGGCGGGGCGGCTGCCGTTCGCCAACCTGCCCCGTTTTTAACCGCCGGAGACTCCTTTGCAAGCGATAGTGGAACAATTCAGGCAGCAGATCCTCGCAGCCGGCGCGGTGGGCAAGCCCTTGCGCCTGCGCGGCGGCGGCACGAAAGACTGGTATGGCCAGCGGCTTGACGGCGAGGTGCTCGACACGCGCGCGTATGCGGGCATCATCGACTATGAACCGACGGAGCTGGTAATCACGGCCCGCTGCGGCACGCCGCTCGCCGAGATCGAGGCGGCGCTGGCCGCTCGCCAGCAGATGCTGGCCTTCGAGCCGCCCCATTTCGGCCCCGGCGCCACTATCGGCGGCGTCGTCGCCAGTGCCTTGTCCGGCCCGCGCCGGGCCAGCGCGGGCGCGCTGCGTGATTTCGTGCTGGGCGCCGTGCTGCTGGACGGCCGCGGCGAACGCCTGGCCTTTGGCGGGCAGGTCATGAAAAACGTGGCCGGCTACGATGTCTCGCGCCTGCTGGCCGGGTCCATGGGCACGCTGGGCCTGATCCTGGAAGTGTCGCTCAAGGTGCTGCCGCTGCCGCTGCGCGAAGCGACCTTGCGCGTGGCGTGCGCGGAAATCGCCGCCTTGCGCCTGCTCAATGAATGGGCGGGAAAACCGCTGCCCATTTCCGCCAGCTGCTGGCATGACGGCGTCCTGAGCGTGCGCCTGTCGGGCGCCGAGGCGGCCGTCTCGGCGGCCCTGCAGTCGCTGGGCGGCGAGCTGCTGGCGCCCGATGACGCGGCCGCCTTCTGGCTGTCCCTGCGCGAGCAGACGCACGCCTTTTTTGCGGGCGCGGGCAGCCTGTGGCGCCTGTCGCTGCCGCCGCACGCCAGCGCCATCATCCTGCAAGGGCGCCAGCTGATCGAGTGGGGCGGGGCGCAGCGCTGGCTCAAGCTCGACGGCGACGCCGATGCGGCAGGCGGCCAGCGCATCCGCCAGGCGGTGGCGGCCGCTGGCGGTCACGCCACCCTGTTCCGCGGCGGCGACAGGGCGGTCGGCGTGTTCCACCCGCTGGCGCCGGCCGTCGCCGCCATCCACCAGCGCCTGCGGCAGGCTTTCGACCCGGCCGGCATCTTCAACCCGCACAGAATGACTTGAGCGCATGCAAACCAATCTCGCCGATTTCATCAAGAATACGCCGGCAGGCGACGAAGCCGGGGCCATCCTGCGCGCCTGCGTGCACTGCGGCTTTTGCACGGCCACCTGTCCCACCTACCAGCTGCTGGGCGATGAACTCGACGGGCCGCGCGGACGCATCTACCTGATCAAGCAGGTACTGGAGGGCGCGCCCGTCACAGCCAGGACGCAGACGCACCTGGACCGCTGCCTGACCTGCCGCAACTGCGAGTCGACCTGTCCGTCCGGGGTGCAGTACGGGCGCCTGGTCGACATCGGCCGCCACGTCGTCGAGCAGCGCGTGCAGCGCCCCTTGCGCGAACGGGCCCTGCGCTTCGCCCTGAAGGAAGCCTTGCCGCGCCGCTGGCTGTTTACGCCCGTGTACAAGGCGGGGCAGGCGCTGCGGCCCTTGCTGTCAAAAAGCTTGCAGGATAAATTGCGCCCCGGCGCGAATGCGGGGGCATGGCCGGCGCGCCGGCACGCGCGCACCATGCTGCTGCTCGACGGCTGCGTGCAGCCGGCCATGTCGCCCAACATCAACGCGGCCACGGCGCGCGTGCTCGACGCGCTGGGCGTGCAATTGATCGTCGCGCCCAAGGCGGGCTGCTGCGGCGCGCTGCGCCATCACCTGAATGACCAGGAAGCGGCGCTGGACGACATGCGCCGCAATATCGACGCCTGGTGGCCGTATGTCGACAGCGCCGAAGCCATCGTCATGACGGCGTCGGGCTGCGGCGCCACGGTCAAGGAATACGGCCACCTGCTGGCGCACGATGCGCAGTATGCGGACAAGGCGCGGCGCATCGCGGCGTTGACGCGCGATTTGTCCGAGATCATGCCCGCGTTTGAGGCGCAGCTGGTGGCGCTGCTGCAGGGGCGCATCGCCAAGAGGGTGGCGTATCACCCGCCGTGCACCCTGCAGCACGGCCAGCAGGTGCGCGGCAAGGTGGAGCAGGTGCTGCGCGCCGTCGGCGTCGACGTGCGCCTGTGCGCGGACAGCCATTTGTGCTGCGGTTCGGCCGGCACGTATTCGATCCTGCAGCCGGCCCTGTCGCAGCAGCTGCGCGACAACAAGGTGGCGAACCTGGAAGCGTGCGAGCCGGAGATGATCGTGTCGGCCAATATCGGTTGCCTGAGCCATTTGCAGTCGGGCACGCAGACGCCCGTGCGGCACTGGATCGAGCTGATTGATTCGGCCTTGACGCCCGTCAAATAGGTACTTCGCTGTATTGCGCGATACGCCATTGCGGCGCGGGGATGAATTTATCCGCCCACTCCAGCACGGCGTCCGCCTGCATGGGGCGGGCGATGCCGTAGCCTTGCGCCAGGTCACAGCCCAGCTGGATCAGGCGCGCGCCGTGTTCGATGCTTTCCACGCCTTCGGCGATCACCGTCAGCGAAAACGAACGGGCCAGGCCGATGACGGCGCGCACCAGGTGCAGGTCGTCGCGGTCGTTGAGCATATTGCGCACGAAGCTCTGGTCGATCTTGACGATGTTGGCCGGCAGGCGTTTTAGATAGGACATCGATGAGTAGCCGGTGCCGAAATCGTCGAGCGCGAAGGTGATGCCCAGCGCCTGGCAGGCGCGGATGATGCGGCGCACGTGCTCGATGTCGTGCAGGGCCGACGATTCGAGGATTTCCAGTTCCAGCATGCTGGCGCGCACGCCGGGAAATTCGCCGAGGATGGTTTTCAGGCGCGAGACGAAATCGGGCTGCTGGAAGTGGCGCGCCGCGATGTTCACGCTGACCACCCAGTGCTGGCCGGCGGCGCTCCAGCGCTGCATCTGCCACAGGGCCTGGCGCAGCACCCATTCGCCGATATCGATGATCAGATCCGTCTGCTCCACCAGGGGCAGGAACTGCGCCGGCGCCAGCACGCCGCGGCGCGGATGCTGCCAGCGCAGCAGCGCTTCCATGCCCACCACCGTGCCGGCGCGCATGTTCACCTTGGGCTGGTAGTACAGCCGCAGTTCGCCGTTGATCAGGGCCTGGCGCACTTCCGTGCGCTGGTTGTGGTGGGTGCGCACTTCCTCGTCGAGATTGGTGTCGAAGAAGTGGTACTGGTTGCGCCCCGTCAATTTGGCCTGGTAGACGGCGTGGTCGGCGTGGCGCAGCAGGCTTTCCGTATTCAGGTCCTTGCCCGCATACACGGCGACGCCGGCGCTGGCCGTCATGTGCAGCGCCTGCTGGTCGCACTGGTAGGGACGGGCCAGCTCGGCCATCAGCTGCGTGACGTTCTGTTCGATGCTGGCGATGCTGGCCTGGCCGCACAGCAGCAGGACGAATTCATCGCCGCCCAGGCGCGCCGCATAGTGGACCTGCCCTGAAAAGCCGTGCAGGCGGCCGGCCACCTGCTTGAGGATGTCATCGCCGGCCTCGGCGCCGTGGCGGTCGTTGATGGCCTGGAAGTGGTCAAGGTCGAACAGGCACACGGCCAGCAGGCGCTGGCGTTCGCGGGCGAGGAACATTTCCTGCTCGAAGCGGGCGGCCAGCGCGGCCCGGTTGGGCAAGCCCGTCAGCACGTCATTGTAGTTTTGCCATGACAGCTTTTGCAGGGCCTGCTGCATGTGCACGGTTTCGTTCAGCTGTTCGCCCAGCTGGCGCTGGCTGGTCTTGAGCGAGCTCAATAGTTCTTCGATATTGCCGGCCATGCTGTTGAATGACTGCGACACGGCTTGCGCCTCTGGCGTGCCGCCGGCCGCCAGGCGCACGGCGAAGTCGCCGCCGCGGAAGCGGTCGCTGGCCTGCACGAGGCGCGCCAGCAGCCTGCGGTGCGAGGCCAGGATCAGCCCCAGCAGCAAAAAAACGAGGACGATATTGATGGCGCTCAGCATGGCCTGGTGGCGTACGCTGTGCCACAGCTGCGTCAGCGGCAGGCTGGGCGTGTAGTGCAGGTCGAGGATGCCGTCGCCACCGCCGGGCAGCGCCACCGTCAGGCGGCTGCTGATGGCCGTGATGCCGGCCAGGCGCGCAAACCATGGCGGCACCTTGGCCGCTAGCTCTTCGGCCAGCTGCCGGTCGGCGCGTATCTCGATGTGTTCGGAACCGCTATCCCAGCGCACGGAGGCGAGGCTGCGGTTCAGCGGCAGGGCGCCGCGCAGCGCCTGCTGCACGTTGTCGCGCAAGCTCTCCATGTTTGCCTGCACGGCCACCGGCAGCACGGTATTGGCCAGGTAGAGATCGAGTTGCCGTGCATCATTCCGGTAGCGTGAATTGGCCAGCGCCGTTTCCGTATCGAGCAGGGCGTGATAACGGACGGCGGAAACGGCAAGTATCAGGAAGAAAATAGGAATGAAAAGGCGGGAATAACAGCCCATCCGCATCCATGAAGATAATATTTTCCCAAAGACTGGCATCGTTTTTTGATCGATATCTGCGAATAATTATGTAAACATTATCACTGAAATTTGCTATTGGAAACACAATATTGATGTCAGGCATGAAATAAATACGGTTTTATTGATTTTGCATGATTGTTGTCTTTAATAAAAACACCGAATCGCTATTCCTGTAGCAATTTCCGTATGTCGGCCACGAGGCTGGCCGGTTTGCTGGCCGTCGCGTAGCGGCGGAACACGCTGCCATCCTTGCGCACCAAAAACTTGGTGAAATTCCATTTGATCGACTGCGTGCCGAGTATGCCGGGCGCCGCCTGCTTCAATTGCGCAAACAGGGGATGCGTATGCGGGCCATTCACGTCGATCTTGGCAAACAGGGGAAAAGTGACGCCGAAGTTCTTTTCGCAAAAAGCGCCGATTTCCGCATTCGAGCCCGGTTCCTGCTGGCGGAATTGATTGCAGGGAAAGCCCAGCACCACCAGGCCCTGGTCGTGGAATTCGCGGTACAGCGCTTCGAGTCCCGCGTATTGGGGCGTGAAGCCGCAGGCGCTGGCCGTGTTGACGATCAGCAATACCTTGCCCTTGTAGCGCGCCAGGTCGACGGGCGCACCGTCCAGCGCTGTGGCCTGGACATCGTGGATGTTGTTCATGTCACAGGAGTCCCAGTCTGGTGGCCGTTGAGGGCGGCGCCGCTGCCGGCGCCGTTGCGCCCTTGAGTTTGATGGTCAGGCGCAGGTCGTTGACGGAGTCCGCATTGCGCAGCGCGTCTTCGTAGCTGATGGCGCCCGCCTCGTGCAGGTCGAACAGGGCCTGGTCGAAGGTCTGCATGCCGAGCTCGCGCGATTTTTTCATCAGTTCCTTGATCTCGTGCACCTGGCCCTTGAAGATCAGCTCGCTCATCAGCGGCGAATTGAGCAGGATTTCCAGCGCCGCCTGGCGGCCGCTGCCGTCCTTGTTGGGGATCAGGCGCTGCGAAATCATGCCCTTCAAATTGAGCGACAGGTCCATCAGCAGCTGCTGGCGCCGCTCTTCGGGGAAGAAATTGATGATGCGGTCCAGCGCCTGGTTGGCGTTGTTCGCGTGCAAGGTCGCCAGGCACAGATGGCCCGTCTCGGCAAACGCGATGGCGTGGTCCATGGTGTCGCGGTCGCGGATTTCGCCGATCTGTATCACGTCGGGCGCCTGGCGCAGGGTGTTTTTCAGGGCCGTGGCCCAGTCGTCCGTGTCGACGCCCACTTCGCGCTGGGTGACGATGCAGTTGCCATGCGGATGGATGAATTCCACGGGATCTTCGATGGTGATGATGTGGCCATGGCTGTGCGCGTTGCGGTGGCCCAGCATGGCCGCCAGGGTGGTCGACTTGCCGCAGCCCGTGGCCCCGACCATGATGACGAGGCCGCGCTTGCTCATCACCACGTCCTGCAGGATGGCGGGCAGGCCCAGGCTATCCAGCGTGGGGATGGCGGTATTGATCAATCGCAAGACCATGCCCGCCTGGCCCATCTGCACGAAGGCGGACACGCGGAAGCGCCCCAGGCCGTCCGGGCTGATGGCGAAATTGGCTTCGCGGCTGGACTCGAACTCGGCCGCCTGGCGCGCGTTCATGACGGCGCGCACGTAGCCGGCCGCCTGCTGCGCTGTCAGCGCGCCGCCCCCCAGCGGCGTCAGCTTGCCGTCGAGCTTGATGGCGGGCGGAAAGCCGGCCGTGATGAACAGGTCGGAGCCGCCCCGTGCGCGCATCTGCGCCAGCAGCGCGTGCATGGCGCCATCGTGTTCGTGGTTGGTCTGCATGGTTTATCCGGGGAAGTTTTCAGGCGACTTGGCGGCCGAGCGGGCCGTCTCCGCCGAAATCGTGCCGCGCCGCACCAGGTCGGACAGGCACTGGTCCAGGGTCTGCATGCCCACGTTGCTGCCCGTCTGGATGGCCGAATACATCTGCGCCACTTTCGCTTCGCGGATCAGGTTGCGCACGGCCGGCGTGGCCAGCATGATTTCATGCGCGGCCACGCGGCCCATGCCATCCTTGGTTTTGAGCAAGTTTTGCGAAATCACGGCCTGCAGCGATTCGGACAGCATGGCGCGCACCATTTCCTTTTCCTCGGCGGGGAAGACGTCGATGATGCGGTCGATGGATTTGGCCGCCGACGAGGTGTGCAGGGTGCCGAACACGAGGTGGCCCGTCTCGGCCGCCGTCAGCGCCAGGCGGATGGTTTCCAGGTCGCGCAATTCGCCCACCAGGATCACGTCCGGGTCTTCGCGCAGGGCCGAGCGCAGCGCATTGCTGAAGGAATGCGTGTGCGAACCCACCTCGCGCTGGTTGATCAGGCATTTCTTCGGCTCATGCACGAATTCGATCGGGTCTTCGATGGTCAATATATGGTGGTTCAGCCGTTCGTTGACGTGGTTCACCATGGCCGCCAGGGTGGTCGACTTGCCCGAACCCGTGGGGCCCGTCACCAGCACGAGGCCCCGCGGGCGCATGGCCAGCTCGCCGAAGATGCGCGGCGCGTTCAGCTCTTCCAGGGTCAGCACCTTCGACGGAATCGTGCGCAGCACGGCCGAGGCGCCGCGTTCCTGGTTGTAGGCGTTGACGCGGAAGCGGGCCAGGCCGGGAATTTCGAACGAGAAATCGCACTCGAGCGCCTCTTCATAGGCCTTGCGCTGGCTGTCGTTCATGATGTCGTAGATCATGCCGTGCACTTCCTTGTGCTCGAGCGGGGCCACGTTGAGGCGGCGCACGTCGCCATGGACCCGTATCATCGGCGGCAGGCCGGAAGACAGGTGCAGGTCGGAAGCCTTGTTGCTGACGGAGAAAGCGAGAAGTTCGGAGATGTCCATTTATAATCCCTGTGCCTGCATTGATGGGCTGGCGCACCGTGCCGCCGCCCCTATACACTAGAAAATGATTATGTCCACAATCGAACAGAACTTGCAAGCCGTGCGCGACAGTATTGCGCAGGCGGCCCTGGAGGCGCAGCGCGCCCCTGCCGACGTGACCCTGCTGGCCGTGTCAAAAACCTTCGGCGCGGACGCCGTGCTGGCGGCCATGCGCGCGGGGCAAATGGCGTTTGGCGAAAATTATCTGCAGGAAGCGCTCGACAAGATCGCTCTTGTGAAGGAAGCCGCACCGCAGCACGTTCCTGCATGGCATTTCATCGGCCCCATCCAGAGCAACAAGACGCGCCCCATCGCCGAACACTTCGACTGGGTGCACACGGTGGAGCGGGAAAAGATCGCCGTGCGCCTGTCCGAGCAGCGCCCGGCCGGCTTGCCGGACCTGAATATCTGTTTGCAAGTCAATATCAGCGGCGAAGCGAGCAAGAGCGGCGTGACGCCGGCTGACTTGCCGGCGCTGGCGCATGCCGTGGCGCAACTGCCGCGCCTGCGCTTGCGCGGCCTGATGGCGATACCCGAGCCGGAAACGGATCTCAGCCGCCAACGCCTTGCGTTTGCGCAATTGCGCGCGCTGTACGAACAACTGCAGGCGGACGGCCTGGCGCTCGATACCCTGTCGATGGGCATGTCGGCCGACTTGCGCGCCGCCGTGCTCGAGGGCGCCACCATCGTGCGCGTGGGCAGCGCCATCTTCGGTTCCCGCAACTATTCCTGATAAAGAGAGAACAAGCATGACGACAGAATTGAATATCGCCTTTGTAGGCGGCGGCAACATGGCCGCGGCCCTGATCGCCGGCCTGGCGGGCAAGCTGACCCTGGGCGGCAACATCCACGTGATCGACCCGCACGCGCCCGCGCTGGAAAAACTGCAGGCGCAGTTCGGCGTCACGACGGCTGCGTCCGCCAGCGACGCGCTGCGCGGCGTGGACGTGATCGTGCTGGCCGTGAAACCGCAAAGCATGCGCGACGTGGCGGCGCAGCTGCTGCCCTTCCTCGACGGCGAACGGGCGCCATTGATCCTGTCGATCGCGGCCGGCATCCGCGCGGCCGATCTGTCGCGCTGGCTTGGCGGTTACTCCGCCATCGTGCGCTGCATGCCGAACACGCCGGCCCTGATCGGCATGGGCATCACGGGCATGGTGGCCAGCGATGGCGTGAGCGAAGAACAGAAAAAGACGGCGGACGCCATCCTGCGCGCCGTCGGCCAGACCGTCTGGCTCGACGACGAGGCGAAGATCGACCCCGTCACGGCCGTCTCCGGCAGCGGCCCCGCCTATGTGTTTTATTTTATCGAAGCGATGCAGCAGGCGGCCGCCGAGCTGGGCTTGACGCCCGAGCAGGGCACGCAGCTGGCCATTGCCACGTTTACGGGCGCGGCGCAGCTGGCGGCGAACTCCAGCGAACCCGTGTCCCTGCTGCGCGAGCGCGTCACCTCGAAGGGCGGCACGACGTATGCGGCGCTCACCAGCATGGAAGAGAGCGGCGTGAAGGCGGCCATCGTCAAGGGCATCAAGGCGGCCGCCCAGCGCGGGCGCGAGATGGGGGACGAGCTGGGCAGGTAAGGCGATATGCCCGCCAGCGCGGCCCGGGCCGTGAAGCGGCTTGGGCCGGACAGGCCGGATGCTTATGCGGCTTTCCAGAAGATGTAGTCGGCCTGGTAGGGCACCCATAGTCTGGCGCCGACGGTGTCCATGCCGCAAGGGCTGCCTGGCGCCACGCCGCCGCGGGTGGCCACGCGCTGGATGTAGCTGACGCCCTGCATGGCGCCGCTGCCCATGGCCGGATTGGCTTTTACCAGTTGATACGGGATATTGCCCGCGCCGGCCGGCGCCACGGCCACTTGCGTGGCCGTCACTGCCGAGCCGTCCAGGCTGCTCCAGGTGGCCGGTGGGCCTGCATAGGTGCCCACCTGCATGCCGTTGCGGTCGTTCAGGGCCGCGTCCGGTCCCACGAAGGCCCATTCATGTCCCGCCATGTCTTTTTTCGCTTTGCATTCGTAGGCGATCTTGCCCACGCCCACCGTTTGCATGGCCACCTGGTGGCCAGCGGGCACTTGCACGGCGTTCGGCAATTGTTCCTGCGAATAGCGCGCGCCCATGGGCGCGCAGGCGGCCACGAGCAGGGCGGCGCACAGGACGGCGAGCGAGGGGGCGGTAGGGCGTGGGGCGATGAAGGCATGCATGGCGAACTCCTGGTCGTTGGCTCAACCGGCTGGTTGATATGCTACATACGCACGGGCCTGTCATTTGGATGCAGCCAGGAGCAAAAATAGTTACGGCGGTGTTTCTTTCTTGCTGAAACGCCGTGCCAGCGCCAGCATGACGGGCAGGGCGGTGCTGGCGTGCCTGAGCAGCGCGCCGCTGGCCCGCAGCAGCGGCAGGAAGCGGCGCGGGCGCACCAGCAGCAGGCCCAGCACGGCGCCGCCCAGCATCAGGGGAATTTTAAAACGCGTGGCCAGCGTGTGGCGCAGGTTGCCGCCCGTCAAAGGTTCCAGCAGCTGGCGCGTCTGCACGCCCAGGGCCAGGCGCTGCAGCGCGCATTCGGCCAGCAGCGCGTCGCGCCGCTGCGCCAGGCTGGCGGCCGTGTGGACATGCGACAGTTTGGTGGGATGCGTGGTCATGGCCGCTCCGATCCCCGGCGGGCCAGCAGTTGCAGCGCGTCCAGGTCCTTGTTCAGTTCGGAAAGTGTGAAGGACAGCAGTTTCGGCTTGCTGCGGAAACTGGCGCGCACGCCCAGCAGGGTGGCGAGGGCGGCAGCGATGAAGACGGCGGCCGTGACGGCGATGGCGGCGATGCGGTGCGTATCCCAGAACAGTACGATGACGAGGAATACGATCAAGACCAGGCCGACGAACAGGCATAGCAGCGCCAGCATGGCCAGCGCCAGATAGGACAGGAAGCGCAGCGACTCTTCTTCCATTTCGACGGCCGCCAGGGCCAGACGGGTCTGGACGATGGCGGCGAGGGTCGCTGCGACCTGGGCGACATGATGAACGATAGCCATTGCTGCCTTTCGTATCAGGGACGGCCGTGCCGTCGATGCTGCCCGGCGCGCCTGCCGCCGGAGGGGGGGGCGTCGCTTTGGCGTCTAGCGGCGCGAGGACAACAGCAGGCCGAACAGCACGCCCACGACGGCGCCCGCGCCCACGGCTTTCCATGGATTGTCCTGCACGTATTCATCGGTGGCCTTGGCCGCCTTCTTGGTACGTTCGAGCAAGTCTTCTTCCAGCTTGATCAAATCCTTCTTGGCCGTTTCCAGGGTGGCGATGAACTTGTCCTTGACGGCTTTGACATTCTCGCCCGTCTGGTCCTTGGCGCCATCGAGCCAGCCTTCCGCTTCATGGATGACGTTTTTCAGGTCGCCAGCCAGTTTTTCACGCGCCTTGTCGGCGTCGGCGAGGACGCTGTCGTTGCTGGATTTTCCGGTATGTATCGAGTTCATGTATTACCTCATGGAAGTGAAACTGCACAGTGAAATACCAGTGTAGACAGCAGCGGCCGGCTTGTCTTGCGCCGCCTCAAAGGCTGCCGCGGCGCAAGGATCATTGATTAACGGAAAGCAAAGTCCAGCACCACCCCCGCAAACACCGCTGCTCCTAGCCAGTTATTATGCCGGAATGCCGCAAAACACGGCATACGCTCGCGTGCGCGGATCAAGGTGTAGTGGTAAACGGCGCAGCCGGCCGCCACCAGCAGCCCCGCCACATACCAGTAGCGCAAGCCCAGGTGCCAGCCGCAGACCAGCCACAGCAGCAAGAAAGCGGCATAGCACAGCATGACGATGGCCACGTCGTAGCGGCCGAAGGTAATGGCCGAGGTCTTGATGCCGATTTTCAGATCGTCGTCGCGGTCGACCATCGCGTATTCCGTATCGTAGGCCACGGCCCAGAAGACATTGCCCAGCAGCAGCAGCCAGGCGACGACGGGCACGCTGCCCGTGATGGCGGCAAAGCCCATGGGGATGCCGAAGCCGAAGGCGATGCCCAGGTACGCTTGCGGAATCGCAAAGAAACGCTTGAAGTACGGGTAGGTGCCGGCGATGATGACGGCCGCCACCGACAATTGCTTGGTCAGCGCATTGAGGGGCAGGATCAGGCAGAAGGCCAGCACGGCGAGCACGCCGGCCACAGCCAGCGCTTCCTTGCCGCTGATGCGCCCGCTGGTGATGGGGCGGTCCATCGTGCGCTTGACGAATTTGTCGATATCCTGGTCGGCGTAGTCATTGATGGCGCAGCCGGCCGAGCGCATCAGGAAAGTGCCAAGCGTAAAGATGAGCAGCAGCCGCCAGTCCGGCACGCCCTGCTGCGCCAGCCACAGCGCGCACAGGGTAGGCCACAGCAGCAATACGGTACCGATAGGCTTGTCCAGCCGTATCAGGCGGAAATACAGCGCCAGCTTGTTCATGGAAGACTCGATCTTGTTGAGGAGAAAGGTCGATTATCGCAAATAGTATGTAAATGTACTATTCGTCGTCTTCGCACAAGGGGGTGATGCCAGGCAAGTTGCAGCTGGCGATGGCCGCGCACAGGGCGTCGATGGCGGCCTTGCGCGTAAAGCTCTTGCGCCACAGCATCACCACCCGGCGCGACGGCACGGGTTCGGCGAAGGGCCGGTATTCGAGCATGCCGTCGGTGGCGTGCATATTGGCGACCGAGGCGCGCGGCAAGACCGTCAGGCCGATGCCGCTGGCCACCATGTGGCGGATAGTTTCCAGCGAGGAACCTTCAAACGTGCGCTGCATGCCGTTGCCGGGCGAGGAAAAGCGCGCCATTTCGGGGCACACTTCCAGCACCTGGTCGCGGAAGCAGTGGCCGTTGCCCAGCAGCAGCATGGTTTCCGACTTCAAGTCCTGCGCGGCGATTCGCGCGCGCGCCGTCCATGGATGCTGGCGCGGCATGGCCACGACGAAAGGCTCGTCATACAGTTCCTGCATGGCCATGCCGTGCTCTGGCAGGGGCAGGGCCATGATGGCCACGTCCAGTTCGCCCTGGCGCAGCAGTTCGAGCAGGCGAACCGTGAAGTTTTCCTGCAAGATCAAGGGCATTTGCGGCACCTGGTCTATCATGGCCTTGACCAAGGGCGGCAGCAGGTAGGGGCCGATCGTATAGATCACGCCCAGGCGCAGGGGGCCGGCCAGCGGGTCCTTGTTCTGCTTGGCGAGTTCCTTGATGGCGGCCGTCTGTTCCAGCACGCGCTCGGCTTGCGCGATGATTTGCGCGCCCAGGGGCGTGACGGAGATTTCCGCGCCGCCCCGTTCGAACAGGACCACGCCCAGTTCGTCTTCGAGTTTCTTGATGGCCACTGACAAGGTGGGTTGGGCAACGAAACAGGCTTCGGCGGCATGGCCGAAGTGCTTCGCTCGCGCGACTGCAACGATATATTTCAGTTCAGTCAGTGTCATAGGTTGATTGAAACACAGGAAGTACTTACTTGCAATGAATGAAAGGTGGCGCGAACGTGAAACTGTGGCGCCGATGGCGTATTGTAGCGGATCGCCCCCTATAATGCGGGAGTGAGCGGTGGAGGGAGAGGGCGATGGATGTGCACATACAGGCGCTGGAAGCGGCGATTAATTACTGGCGTGCGCGGCAGCCGGCGCGCGGCAACGAGTATGCGCTGTCGGCGCCCGTCAGCCGCCTGGCCGGCGTGTATGCGCTGATGATTTATTACCGGCAAGATTCCATCGCCGAAGACAGCCTGGAACCGGCCACCGCTGCCCTCATCGATGCCTGGCGCCAGGACAGCGGCGGCATCCATGGCGATAGCCACCCCTGAGCGAGATCATATTTAACCCAACAAGAGATATCGATGCCTGATTTTGAAAACAAACTGTGCGGCCGTGATGAACTGCGCGCGCGCGCGCAAGCGCTGCCGAAACCGGTGGTGGTGACGAACGGCGTGTTCGACATCCTGCACCGCGGCCACGTGACCTACCTGGCGCAGGCGCGCGCGCTGGGCGCTTCGCTGATCGTTGCCGTGAATACTGATGCTTCGGTGAAACGCCTGGGCAAGGGCGACGACCGTCCCCTGAACAACTGCGAGGACCGCATGGCCGTGCTGGCCGCGCTGGAAGCGGTGAGCCTGGTCGTGCCGTTCTCGGAAGACAGCGCTTTGGCCGTGGTGCAGGAAATCGAACCGGAAATCTATGCCAAGGGCGGCGACTACGACATGACGGCCATTCCGGAAGGACGCGCCGTGCTGGCGTACGGCGGCCAGGCCGTGGCCATCGACTTCGAGCACGACCGTTCGACCACCAAGCTGCTGACGAAAGTGCGGGCCCAGCAAGGATAGGCAATATTGTCATAAGTGTCATTGCGTGTTGCTGGCGTGGCGCCGGCCATCATGGTGAAAACTTATCCAATGTTTCCATGTAGATAAAAAGACGTTACTATGAGAATAGCCCGGGCTGGGATCCTGTTTCCACAGCCCCAGCCCGTCCTAGCGTGTTCGGCGCCATTGCATGGCGCTTGTTGTTAGTCATAGAAAAAATAATGGACCTTAAAACTTCTGGGGATTGGCCACTGCCTTCCGGCGCCTGGTACTTGGATGACGCTGGCGCGTGGAGCATGCAGCGCAGCGCGGACGGGCAGAACGTCTCGCCTTTACTGAGCCAGGCCGATATCGGCAAGCTGATGCACGCCCGGCGCCTGCCTGGCGCCGACGGCGAAGCCGTGCGGCAGTTTCCGCCTGAATTCGCGTTTGACCCCGCCTCCGGCGTCGCCTTGCAAGTGCCGCCCGAGGCGGCCGCCACGCCGTCCGGGGGAGCGCCTTGGGTTCCTCCTTTCGGCGCGCATCCCGTCAGCGACATGCCGCCGGCTGGCGCGGCCGGCTTGCGCCAGGCCAATGTGCCCCTGAAACTGGCCGACCAGCGCGCGCGCGAGGAACATGCACAGGCGGAAGCGTCGCTGCCCATGCCGCCGCCGGGCGAGTATGAATTCTTTTCCGCCCGGTTCGGCACCAGTGCGCCCGCGCTGCTGGCGCTCGACCCGCGCAAGGCCGTGTTGCACGCCTGGCTGCCCGCCTCGAAGCGCTGGCTGGCGCTGGACCCCGACTATGGCAGCCTGCTGGCCGAATCGGACCTGGCCCACGGCGCCTGGCGCGCCGAGCTGGTGCCGGATTTCAACAGTGTGCTGGTCTTGCCGACCAGCCACGGCCTGGCCTGCATCCGTCCCGACGTGCCTTCGCTCACTTACGTGGTCGAGCATGTGGGCGGCGCGCCGTGCGCGGCCGCGCCCGTCTGGTTCCAGAGCCGCCTGTGGGCGCCGCTGCGCGACGACGACGGCCGCATCCGCTTCGTCAACCTTGACGCCGCGCAAAAGCAGGGCAGCGACGTGCTGCTCGACGGCATGATGGATCTGGGCGCCGTCGGCGCGCCCGTGGCCTACAACCGCATGGCCGTGTGGCCCTGTGGCAACGGCCAGCTGCGCTTGCAGCTGCAGCCGGACGGCAACGTGGCCGCTTCGTTTACGCCGTGGCCGGAAGGGCTGGTGCCGCATTTCGAGTTCGGCAGCCCCTATCTGTCGCGCGACGGCGGGCTGTGGCAGCTGTGCTTTGAAAGCCGACGCGGCACGTATGTGTACGTGAAACTGGGCGTCCAGGCCGAGAAGGCCGACGCGCTGGCGCCGCGCCTGTGTTCGGGCAGCTTCAATTACCGCTTCGCCACCAAGCTGAAAACGGCGCCGTGGGAAGAGCCGGAACACGGCGACGACGGCGGCAAGAACCAGGCCGTCATGCCGCTGCTCGAATCCGGTGCCGAGTCCGGTGTAAGCAGCAGCGTGTTTGGCGTGAAGTTCGCCACCAGCGCCGGCCTGTCGAGCGTGCTGCGCTCGAACGAGCGCCTGGCGGCCCAGCTGGTGCAGGACGATGAGTTGCGCGAAACCGTGTTTCACACCTTCGCCGTCAGCGAGCCGTGGCGCGTACGCCTGTTTGTCCACGAAGGCATGCTGTGGGCCTACCACCCGCTGCTGTCGCGTATTGATGGCTGGAAATTGCAGGCATGAAGGCGCGCTTACTGACCGTGGCTTGCGCCGCGTTTTTCAGCGCCGCCGCCGCGCACGCGGCCGGCATCCAGCAGGCGTTTCTGGTGCAAAACTCGGGCTGGATGGAGCCGTTTTATACGGATGAGCATTCGCAGCTCAAAGTCCTCGTGGGTGCCGTGGCGCAGGCCGCCACGGGGCCGTCCGACAAGGTCTACACCCTGGCCTTCAGCCAGAGCAGCGGCAGCAATGTGTCGCCAGCGCTGATCGGGCAGGGGCAGGGCGGCGCCGGCGTGGCCGCCCAGCTGGCCGGTCTCGGCCTGGCGCGCAAGGGCGCCGGCGGCGCGCTGGCCGACACGGACTTCCAGGAAGCCGTCACCAAGACCATCACGGGGCCGTTCCAGTCCGCCTCCGGCATCGTGTGGATCTTTACCAATAACAAGAACAGCCCGAACAACGACAGCCAGACGGCCGAACGCAACCGCGACTTTTACCGCCTGCTGCACCTGGAACCGTCGATCACCAAGACGGTGGTGTTTCCGCTGCGCATGCCCGTGCAGGGCAAGCTGTACAGCGCCAAGGGCTTGATGGTGTATGCGCTCGCATATGGCCAGCCCGCGTCCGAGGCGTTGACCCGCATCCTGGCCGAGGGGCGGCTGTCGCAAGTGCTGACGCGCCCGCCCGCGCGCCTGAAACCGGTGGACCAGGATGCCGTGCGCATCGTGCCCCAGTCCGTCAAGAACAGTCCCAATGTGCACGCCAGCCTGGGCCGCGACGGGCGCACCATCGTGCTCGACGTCGATGCGGCGAAGCTGGTGCCGCAAGTGGTGCTGCAGGCGTCCCTGCAAAACATGTTTTTCCCGTACGTGATCGACAGCGCCAAGGTGCACGCCAGCCTGGCGGGCCGGAACGCGCCGCTGCACGTTGCGCCAGATCAAATCCGCCAGCTGCAGCCGGGCGCCAGCCAGTCCGTGCAGGTACAGTTTGCGCTGCCGATGGCGCAGATCCCGTCGCCGTGGTCGGCGCAGGCGATGGCCGCCATGGGCAAGCAGGTGCTGCTGCCCCTGCAGGCGCAGGTGGGCCTGTCGGAGCAGCGGCTGGCGCTGGCGTCCAGCTTCGGCAAGGATTTGCAGGAACTGTTCCCCGGCGACCCGATCTCTGGCACGTTCACGCCGCCCGACAGCGTGCGCGCGTCGCAGGCAACGATACCGCTGCTGGTGCGCATCCAGTATCCGCTGCTGCCCGTGCTGGTCATCCTCGGCGGCGTGCTGGCGCTGGTGCTGGGCTTGCTGGCGCTGGGCTTGCTTGGCACGCGCGCCACGCGCTACAAGGTGCTGGCCGACGGCGTGCAGCGCCAAGTGTTATTAAAACCGTTCAAAAGCGTGCAGATCCGCGACGATGACGGCCGCGATATTGGCGAACTCAAGCGTGGCCTGGGCAAGCCGGCCGTCGTGCGCGTGGCCGAAGGCCGCAGCCTGAGCCTGGCCTGATAACGATTTCCTTTTAAACTATTCAAACCCATCAGAGGCATACCATGGCGCAAGACACTCCCAAAGACAACGCAGGTTTCACTTTGCCGGCCCCGGCATCCGCGCCGCCGGCCGCCGATGCCGCCGCATCAGCGGCCACCACCGCAACGACCGAAGCCGCGCCCGCGTTTGACGCGGCCGCCACCACCGACACCTCGTCGCGCGACACCCTGATCGGCGGCGTCGTGCTGTTGCTGCTGTTCATCGCCTTTTTCTTTGCCAAGAATGCCTACGCGAACGGCCTCGTGGCCAAGCGCGTGCCGCCGAACAAGGCCAATGCCTCGGGCTGGTGGCTGTTCATCTTCCTGGCCAGCCTGGCGACGGGCGTCGTGCTGGCGGCCGTGAACGCGCATAAATTCCTCGCGCCACTGTTCATGGGACCGCTGGTGCTGGTGGGCCTGGTAGCGTTGCTGTTGACGTTCACCTCCAGCCGCCGCTAAGCGGCAACCCGTTTCATCCAAGGAATCGCCATGGCAGAGAACCTGAACCAAACCATCCCCGGCGGCGCCAGCGAGCGCAAGCAGGACAAGATCATCGAACTGCGCCCGACCCTGTTCATCGGCATCGGCGGCACGGGCATGCAGGTGCTGATGCGCGTGCGCCGGCGCATCCTCAACACCCTGTGGGGCGGCGCGGGCAACCGCACGCGCATCGAGGGGCTGGCCGACTTTCCCATCGCGCAATTCATCCATTTCGACCTCGATAATGGCGCCGTGATCGAAAGCGGCGAGTCGCAGGCGAAGGACTTGCAGTTCGACCAGGTGAAGTTCACGGACGACGACAAGGTGGTCGAATCGTTCGACATGGACAAGTACAGCCGTGATGAAGATTCTCTGGAGAAATATCCGCACATCAAGGAATGGCTGCCGCTGACGCCGCAGCGCATCCGCGAACTGCGTTTCGACATGAGCAGCGGCGCCGGGCAGATCCGCGCCGTCTCGCGCCTGTACTTCTTCGACAAGTACGCGAAGATCCGCGACAAGATCCGCCTGAAGCTGAAAGCGCTGAAGGCGGGCCTGTCGCACGAGCGCCAGCTGGCCGAACTGGGTTTGCGCATGGAAACGAACCGTTTCCGCATCGTCATCGTCGGTTCCGTGGCCGGCGGCACGGGTTCCGGCTCCTTCCTCGACATGGGCTTGCTGGCGCGCTGGCTGGCGCGCAGCGAAGTGGGCGCGGCCGACGTGGAGCTGATGCTGTTCTTGCCGACCGGCTACACCAAGGCCAACAAGGACAGGGTCGAGGCCAACGGCTATGCGGCGCTGATGGAGCTGGAATCGGCCATGATGGGCAACAAGGGCTATGTGGGCCGCTGGGATGCATATGACCGCCCCGAGCTGACGCGCGAGCCGTACAGCGAGGTCTACCTGATCGATTCGGGCAATCTTGCGCAGCAGCACACCAAGGAAGTCAGCGACGTCTACCACATGGTGGCCGATTCGCTGTTCGAGGATTTCGCCTCGGCCGACTTTGCGCGCGCCAAGCGCTCGATCGCCGTCAACCAGGCGCAGCACAAGAATTCGCTGTACAACGCGCCCGTGCCGCAAGACCGCTTCGGCGACATGCGTCTGTATTTCTCGAAGCGCTTTTCCTCGTTCGGCATGGCCGTGCTCGATACGCGCCAGGAAGCGGCGCGCGACGAGCGGGCCCACCGCTGGGCCGGCGCCATGCTGCAGGCGTTCTTCGGCGTGGGCGGCACGGATGCGGGCGCCAACCGCGCCACGGATACGCAGCGTGATAATTTCCTGGCTGCAAATATGTTCCTGAAGGGCACGCCGTTCAGCGATTTCCCCGAATTTTCCGACAAGAGCATCGAACTGAAGCGCTCCAGCGGCGATTTCATCGATTTCCGCGTCGTCGACGAATTGCTGGAAGACCGCCACGGCCACTTGCTGGCCGGCGTGGAAAACCGCGTCAACACGCGCATCAACGATATCCGCACGGGCTTTGACCGCAGCGAATGGCCGGCCCAGGTGCGCGACGCCATGAAGCACCTGGAACGCGACGCCGTGCGCGACCAGGATTCCACGGCCGACACGACGGAAGACCGCATCAGCAAGCGCCGCCGCGAAGTGCTCGACGACGTCAAGAAAGTCGTGCGCGACCAGCTGTATGGCTATCTTGACAACAAGGAATTTGGCGGCCTGGAATACGTGCTGTCGCTGGTGGAACAGATCAAGGACCGCATCGAGGCGCCGGGCAGCGGCTTGACGGCGCAGATCGGCGCGAATGCCGAGCGCTACCGCGAAATCAAGGAAGCCGTGCGTTCGCGCGAATACGAGCGCCTGCTGAACAACCTGGAGCAGACGCGCAGCACCTTCGGCTTCCTCAGCAATGGCGAAAAGCAGGCCGGCGTGGTGATGGATCATCTGCGCACGGAAATGGCGAATGCGCTGAAATTCCATCTGCGCGCCAAGGCGGCGGACGAGTCCGTCATTCTGCTGGGCGAGCTGTCGCGCTGGCTGGGCAACCGGGTCGGCGTCGATGCGCAGGGCCGCGCGCAGTGGAATGGCCTGGTGGGCGAGCTGCAAACGGGCCGCGAAGGCGTGCTGGCCATGCTGGCCGAACTGAAAACGGCCAATTCCATCCTGCAAAAGGACCTGGACAAGGAACACGCGACCCTGATCGTCATTCCCGTCACGGAAAAAGACATTGCGCTGCCGTCGGCGGCCACCTTGCGCCAGTGGGCCGATGAAGCGTTCAAGGACATGGGCGGCTCGAAAGCCCTGTTCCCCATGCTGGGCGAACCGGCGCAGCGGGGCTTGATCCTGGCCAAGGTCACGCGCATGGCCGAGAACATGATCGCCACGGCGGGCCTGGCGGAAGGGGCGACGAGCACGCCCGATCCCCTGTTCGAGGCATTGGAACAGATGGACGTGTCCGAACGCCTGGACCGTTTCCGCAAGCTGCTGGCCTGCTCCATGCCGTGGATCGACGCCAACATGGCGGGCGACTTCACGGTCGTGTCGGACCAGTTCAAGTGCGTGATCGGCGTGGCCAACGCGGCCGGCTTCAAGGCGAAATTCGGCGCTGAGCTTGAATCGTGCGTGCCGACCCAGGTGGGCATCACGGTGAGCCAGCTGGAAATCGTCGAGACGGGCACGCGTGGGCGCGCCGTCTGCTATTGCGAACTGGCCGGCGTGCCGATGACGGTGCTGCGCGGCCTGGAAGGCTGGCGCACCAGCTACCGCAAGGAAGGCGACAACGACAAGGCGCCGACCCACACGCATATTGATCCAACGCAATTTACGCATCCGATCGCGCCGAATACGGACGAGATGAAACGCCTGGCCGAAGACTTCGGCGAATTCCTGCAAGCGATCATGCTGGGCGTGCTGACGCGCCACACGGGCAGAGTCGTGCCGCCGGGCCAGTATCAGTTTGCCGTCGAACCGGGCGATTTGCGCCGCATCGGCAACGAACGGGCCATCCGCCAGAACGGCATGCCCGCCTCGTACGAGAAAAACATCGCCCTGCGCATCGAGGAAAAATTGACGGCGCTTGACGCCGTGCAGACGGCGGCCATGGCGGCGCTGGCAAAATACTATGAACGCACGGTGTATGCGCCCAAGCTGGTGGCGCAGGCCGACGGCTCGCAGCTGCCTTACGTCGGCTTTGGCAGCGCCATTTCCGCCGAAGTGGGCGCGCGCCTGCGCGAGTCGGCGCGCCGCAAGGGCATGGCCAGCGATGAGCTCGACCGCACGGTGCAAGCCCTGCTGGGCCGGCTGAAGGAGTGGGCGAACGTCATCGGCGACTCCGACGGCGACGCCTACGACTGGGAAGTGCGCGAACCGGAAGCGGACGGCCAGCCGCGCCTGAAATATGCGGTCAAGGCGGAAATGCTGGAAGCGGGACGCCTGGAGCAATTGCTGCGCCCGGCCAGCGCGCCGGCCGCCGCCGTGGCGCCGGCCGCCGCCGTGGCGCCGGCCTTTGGCATGGCGCCGCCACCGCTGGGCGGCATGCCGCCGCCGCTGGTGGAGTATCAGTATTTCCTGGGCATAAACGGCCAGCAGCAGGGACCGTTCACGGCCCAGCAGATCGTGCAGTACGTGCAGGCGGGGCAGGTCGTACCTGGCAGCACCAAGGTGTGGCGCGCCGGTTTGCCGGCCTGGGCCGACCTGGCCCAGTTCCCCGAGCTGGCGCCCCTGTTCCTCAGCGCGCCGCCACCGTTGATGCCGCCGCCCTTGTGAACGCTGGAATGACGCTGGAATGAAGGATTAGTTTTGGATATCTGCATCAAATGCAAGACCGGTCTGTGGACCGCCGTCAGCCATTGCCCGTACTGCGGGCAGGCGCAGGCCGGCGCGGCCAAGCCATCCGCGCCCGCGGCGCCGGCCGTGCCGCCGCCGCTGCCTGTGCCAGCGCCTGTGCCCGTAGCGCCGCCGCCGGCGCCCAAGCCGCCGCCCGTGCCGGTGGCGCCGGCGCCCGCGCCGAAACCGCCGCCGAAGCCAGCTCCGGCTCCGGTGCCGCCGCAAGCCGCGCCGAAGCCCGCGCCGGTGCCGCCATCGGCGCCTGCACCGGCAGTCCCGCCGCCGCGCAAGTGGCTGCGCTGGCTGGGCGGCGCAGCCGTGCTGGCGGCCGTCGTCGTCTACATGAACGGCAAGCCGGGCGGAAAAAATGCATCGGCTTGCAATGACGCCATCGACAGCGGCTTGAAACTGGTGGCGAATGGCAGCCTGGACGGCGCCCGCCAGAAGCTGGCGACGGCGCAACTGGCGTGCACGGGCAAGTCCAGCGCCAAGGCGGACGACTTGCAGGCGGCCATCGCCAAGGCCGGGGCCGCCTCCGGCGCTTGCCAGCGCGGCGCGCGCGCCATCGAACGCAATATTGACGGCCATCAATTGCAAAGCGCCGCCAGGAGCATCGCCGCGCTCGACGTCGATTGCGCGGGCGCGGCCAGCGTGGAATCGTTGCGCAAGCAATTGACGCGCCAGCAGGCGGCGGCCGCCTCGGTGCTGGTGGGCGTGCGCCAGGCGCTTGACGGCAAGGATGCGGCGGCGGCGCGCAATGGCATCGCCAGGCTGGAAGCGATCGACCGCGAAGCGGTGGAATTGCCGCAATTGAAGGCCGACGTGCAGGCGCTGTCGGCGGCGCCTGCCCCCGCCCCCGCGCCTGTCTCTGCACCGGCCCCCGCACCGGCAGCACTGGAACCGGCGCCCGCGCGCGCGGTCGAACGTCCTGCCGTGGCCGAACGCCGTCCGCTGGAAACGGCACCCGTCGATAGCGGCGCGGCCATGCGCAACGAGATGGCGCAGTCGTTCCTGCGCGACGCCGAGCGTTCTTTGCTGGAAGGCAAGTTCGACGCGGCCAAGACCTATCTGGAAAGCGCGCGCCGCGTCGATCCTGGCAATGCGCGCATCGACAATCTGTCGCGCCGCATCCGCGAGCGCGAACGGCAGGTGCTGCAGACGGAAACGACGATTAAATAGACCGGAGTGAACATGATGAACCACACCACGCTGCGCGCGGCCGCCGCGCTGACGATCGCGGCCATGCTGGCCGGCTGCGCCACGGCGCCGATGAATCCGGAGGGCGTACGCCAGGACACGACCTACCCGGGGCCCCCAACGGGCGCGACGGATGACGATCCGTGCAGCGTGGGGGCGACGGCGGCGGCCGGCGCGGCCGTGGGCGCCTTGCTGGGTGCCTTGGTCAGCGGCAAGAATGGCGCGCTGAAGGGCGCGGCCATCGGCGGCGGCCTGGCGGCGGCCGGCTGTCTGGCCATCAATGTCAATTCGCGCCAGACCAAGACGGCGGCGCAGGCGGACCGCGACTACATCCGCACGCGCGGCGCCTTGCCGCGCGAGCCGCAAGTGGTGTCCTACACGCCGCAGCTGAGCGCATCGACCGTCAAGCGCGGCCAGCCGTTCAAGGTCAATTCGGTGGTGGAGCTGGTCAACGGCAGCGCGCAAAGCGTCAACGACGTGCGCGAAGAGCTGGTGGTGCTCGACCCGCAGGGCCAGCCATTCAAGTCCGGTTCCAAATCCCTGGCCAGCAACAACAAATCGGGCGGGCGCTTTGAAAACTCGTTCGAGCTGACCTTGCCGGCCGGCGTGTCGCAGGGCGTGTACGGCGTCAAGACGAATCTGTACGTGAACGGCAAGCTGGCCGCCACGCGCGACTTGCGCACGCAGCTGGTGATGCTGGACGACAATAGCGTCGCGGCGCGGCTGGCGCAGCGTTAAGAGCCGACGGCAAGCTGTTCCAGCAGCCACTGCCGGAACACCCGGATGCGGCCGTCTTCTGCGCCCGCGTCCGGCCACACCAGGTGATAGGCATGGCCGGCCGCCACCGGAATGCCGATATCGAACAGGCGCAGCAAGCGGCCCTGTGCCACTTCCTGCTGGATCATGGCCAGCTCCAGCAGGCCGACGGCGCCGCCGTCAAGGACGGCCTGCAGCACGTGGGCAGAATCGCGAAAGCCCACGCAGCGGCTGGCGTCGAAGCCGGCCACGCCGGCCGCCGCCATCCACATGGCCCAGTTCGGCCACACCATATTATCTATCTGGCAATCCACCTGGCATAGCGTCTGGCCCACGAGGTCGCGCGGCTGCCGCAGGCTGGCGCCGCCCGCCAGCAGGGCGGGACTGCAGACGGGCACCACTTGCGTATCGAACAGGCGCACGGCATGTGTGCCCGCATAGGCGCCGGCGCCGAAGCGGATGGCGATATCGACTTCGTCCGTATCGAAATCGCGCACGTCGTCGCTGATATCGAAGGTCAGGGCCACGTCGGGATGGGCGGCGCGCCAGTTCGCCAGCCTGGGCAGCAGCCAGTGGGTGGCAAAGCGGGGTCCAAGCGACAGGCGCAGCGGCGCGCCGCCGCGGTTCAGGCGCTGCGCGCGCGCCACGGCGTGGCGCAGGGTGGCCAGCGCATCGGCGGCCGCGTCGAACAGCAAACGCCCGGCCGGCGTCAGCGCCATGCTGCGGCTATTGCGCGCGAACAGCTGCAATCCCAGCTGCTCTTCCATTTCCTTGACCTGGTAGCTGACGGCGGCCGGCGTCAAGCCCAGCTCCTGCGCCGCGTGCGTGAAATTCAGGTGGCGTGCCGCCGCCTCATAGGTGCGCAGGGCACGGGTGCCGGGGAGCATGCGTTGCATAGATCTTCAAGGAAAATTGAATGGTGAAGTAAAAACTCCTCGTTTTTCAAGGCGCTGGCGATTGCCGATAATGTTTTTCCTTGATGATACACGTGGAGAAAACATATGTCCCTGGCCCAATTGAACGGCCACCGCGCCAGCAGCGCCGAGCTTGCGCCGCTGGCCTTTGCCGGCTACGCCCATTTCACGGCCATGCAGGTGCGCGGCGGCAAGGTACGCGGCCTCGACCTGCACCTGGCGCGCCTGCGCCACGCCTGCTTGGCGCTGTTTGGCCAGGCCATGCCCGACGCGGCACTGCTGGCGCAGCTGCGCACGGCGCTGCAGCACAGTCCGGCAGATTGTTCGCTGACGGCGACCCTGTCCTGTCCCGCGGGCGAATTCGCCGTGGCGGCCGCGCCCGCCATGCCGCAGTTGCTGGTGCGTACAGGCCCGCCGTCGGATGGCCCGCCGGGGCCGCTGCGGCTGCTGGCCGTCGAACATGAACGCATGTTGCCTTCGATTAAACATGTGGGAGAAATCGCCAAGACGTATTACTTGCGCGAGGCGGCCCGGCAAGGGCTGGATGACGCCGTTTTTCTCGATCGTGAAGGCCGGCTCAGCGAAGGGACGATCTGGAACCTGGCGTTCTGGGATGGACAGGCCGTCGTGTGGCCCGTGGCCGCCATGTTGGCGGGCACGACGATGTCCATCGTGCGCCGCCAGCTGGAGCGGTTGGGCCTGCCGCAGCGCGAGCAGGAAATGCGCCTGGCCGACGTGGCTGGCATGGGCGGCGCCGTCGTCATGAATTCCTGGACGCCCGGCGTGCCCGTCACGCGTATCGGCGCCATCGATCTGCCGTCCGCGCCGGCGTTCCTGGCCCTGTTGCGCCGGGCCTACGAGGCGGAAGCCTTGCTGCTGCCGTAGCTTACGCGCCGCCCTGGTACCCATGCTGGCGCCACGCCTCGTAGACAACGACAGCCACCGTATTCGATAAATTCAAGCTGCGGTTGTCCGGGCGCATGGGCAGGCGGATGCGCTGTTCGGCGGGGAAGCCGTCGCGCAGGGCGGGGTCGAGGCCTTTCGTTTCCGAGCCGAACACGAACACGTCGCCCGGCAGGAAGGCCACGTCGCCGAACGGGCGCGAGCCGCGCGTGGTCATGGCGAACATGCGGGCCGGGTCGGGCTGGGTGTCGGCCAGGAACGCCGCCCAGTTCTTGTGCACCTTCATCCTGGCGTAATCGTGGTAATCGAGGCCGGCGCGCTTCATCTTGGCGTCGTCGAGGGGAAAGCCCAGCGGTTCGACCAGGTGCAGCTGCGCGCCCGTGTTGGCGCACAGGCGGATGACGTTGCCCGTATTGGGCGGGATTTCAGGTTCTACCAAAACAACGTGAAACAAAATGCTCTCCTTGGGTCTATCTGTATCTAATATGTCGCTACTCTAATGCGGCGGCGTGCGCGCCGCCACCAATATGCTGACCCTTGCCGCCCCTGCGCCCTTGCAGGCGGCCGCCAGGGCGTTGACGGTGTGGCCGCTGCTCATCACGTCGTCGACGATGCCGACATGGCATCCTTGTAATACATCCGCAGTTTCCGGAGCGATGGCAAACGCGTGCGCCAGGTTGGCTTGCCGCTCGCGCGGCGGCACGCCGCTTTGCGCCCGCGTTTCGCGCACGCGCAGCGCCAGGCGCGGCTGCAAAGGGACGTCCAGCAGGCGCGCCAGCGGCCGGGCGATTTCCAGCGCCTGGTTGTAGCCCCGCTCGGCCAGCCGGGCCGGACCCAGCGGCACGGGACACAGCAGTTGCGGCATTGTCCATGCAGGTTGTTGCTGAATGGCAACATACAGCAGTTGCGCCAGCAGGGGCGCCAGTGCCAGGCGCGCGCCGAATTTCAGCTGCAGCAGCAACTGGTCGACGGGCGCCGCATAGTCGAACGCCGTGACCGTGGCGTCATACGCGGGCCGGTGGCGCAAGCAGCGCCCGCACAGCTGCGCCATCTCGATGTCGGCGAGCGGATTGGCGCACTGGCGGCAGCGGCACCGTGCTTGTCCCAGGTATTGGGCGCGGCAGGGCGCGCACAGCGCTTGCGGGCAGCCGCTGCCGCACAGCGCGCATTGCGCCGGCAGCACCGCGGCGCCCAGCCACAGCTGCAGCGCCTGCCATGCGGCCTCAAGGCGGGGCAGGGCGGCCGTCCGCATCGCGATGGCGTCGTTCCATGTACACTGCCGACATTATCTCACCTCACCCGATTTCACATGCCAGTTCCCACCAGTCCGCCCAAAATGAGTGCGCCCATCGATGCGGTGCAAGTACGCGATTTCTTTTCCCGTCCGGCGCGCATCGCGCCGTCGGATTTCCTGCGCCGCGAAGTGTCGGCACGCATGCACGAGCGCCTGGAACTGGTGAAAATCACGCCCTTGCGCGTGCTCGATGCCGGTTGCGGCCCCGGCGCGGACCTGGCGCAGCTGCACAAGGATTATCCCGCAGCGCAGATCATCGGTCTCGATGCAGCGCAAGCGATGATGCAGGCGGCGCGCGCGCCCGCGTCGAAGCTGGCCGGCCTGAACCAGTTCCTGAGCAAGCTCTTGCCGGCGAAGACGGGCGTGGATTTATTGTGCGGCGACCTGGGCGACCTGCCGCTGGCCGCCAGCAGCGTCGACCTGGTCTGGTCCAACCTGGCGCTGCACTGGCACGCCCAGCCCGACCGCGTGTTTGCGGAATGGCGGCGCGCGCTGCGCCTCGACGGCTTGCTGATGTTTTCCTGCTTCGGCCCCGACACCTTCCGCGAAGTGCGCGACGCGTTTGCCGAGGCGGACCTGTATCCGCACGCCTTCCCCTTCGTCGACATGCACGACTTTGGCGACATGCTGGTCGAGGCGGGCTTTTCCACGCCCGTGCTGGACATGGAAATCATCACCGTCACCTACGACACGGCGGAAAAGCTGCTGGCCGACGTGCGCGCCTTCGGCGGCAACCCGCTGACCACGCGGCGGCGCGGTCTGATGGGCAAGGCGGCCTGGCAGCGCATGCTGGCTGCGCTGGAAAAGATGCGCCGTCCCGACGGCAAGCTGGGCCTGAGTTTCGAGATCATTTATGGCCACGCCTTCCGCCCCGCGCCGCGCGTGACGCGCAATGGCGAGGCCATCATCCGTTTCGATCTGCCGCGCAAGCCGAAATGACAGCATAAAGAAACCGACACTCGGTTGCCATCCGCGCTTTGATGTACAACAAGCGTTGCAAAGCGCGCGGCGGCCGGGAGAAGGGCGCGCACAAAGCCGATTATTGCTTGATGGATTCAAGTTTACTTGATTATAATCGTTGATTGTTTGTCAGCTTGTTAAGTAGAAAAAACAAGGGCTGCATACAAAATAAATAAAACAAAGCGAGACTTATTCGAAGTTACTGCATTAGTATAGTAACCATCTTCCATGCATGGCCATATCAGGGCGTGGAAGAAAAACAGGATTCCAGCATGGTTGTTCGTCTGCGTTTTGCTGTGGACGGCCAGCATGGAATTCGCTGGTGCTTGACGCGCATGGCCGGGATTTGGCCGTGTTGCTTTCATGGAGGAGCGGCAGCGGTCCAGTACGGAGAAATCCGCAGCCGTTTAAAATATCTTTATTTTTGGGTGGTTGGGGAAAACATGACACATGCAAAGCGACTTCAATCGTTGCTGCTCGGGCTGTCTTTGACAGCGTTTGGCATCGGGCGATGGGCCACGGCGGCACCGGCTGCCGGCACCTATCCCGGCACCGGCGGTCCCGTGCCGTTTGAAATGAATCTGCAGCCGCCGGCGACACAGATCGCCCATGAAATCTACGATTTGCACACCTGGATGATGATCATCTGCCTAGTGATCTTCGTGGCCGTGTTCGGCGTCATGTTCTATTCCATCTTCAAGCACCGCAAGTCCCTGGGCCACAAGCCGGCCACCTTCCACGAAAGCACCACCGTCGAGATCGCCTGGACCGTCGTGCCTTTCCTGATCGTCATCGGCATGGCCCTGCCTGCCACGCGCACCGTGGTCGGCATGAAGGACACCTCGAACGCCGACATCACCATCAAGGCCACCGGCATGCAGTGGAAATGGGGCTATGATTACCTGAAAGGCGAGGGCGAAGGCATTTCCTTCCTCTCCAACCTGGCCACGCCGCGCGCGCAAGTGGGGGCGCCGGGCGCGCCGCCGACGGAAAAACGCGGTGAAAACTACCTGATCGAAGTCGACAACGAAGTCGTGGTGCCGGTCAACAAGAAGATCCGCATGGTGCTGACGGCCAACGACGTCATCCACGCCTGGTCCGTGCCCGCCTTCGGCGTGAAGCAGGATGCGATTCCCGGCTTCGTGCGCGACACCTGGTTCAAGTCCGACCACGTCGGCACCTTCCGCGGCAATTGCGCCGAGCTGTGCGGCAAGGAACACGCGTTCATGCCCATCGTCGTCAAAGTGGTGTCGAACGACGATTACAAGGCCTGGGTTGATAAAAAACAAAAGGAAATGGCCGCACTGGCTGATGATCCCAACAAGACCTGGACCATCGACGAGTTGAAGGTCAAGGGCGAGAAAGTGTATGCGGCCAACTGCGTGGTCTGTCACCAGGCGACGGGCAAGGGCGTGCCGGGTGCGTTTGCAGCGCTGGACGGCTCTGCCGTGGTGAACGGTCCGAAGGCGGAACAGATTCATGTCTTGCTGAACGGGCAAAAGAGCGGCAAGTTCCCGGCTGAAATGCCAGCGTGGAAACAGCTGTCCGACACGGAAATCGCCGCAGTGATCACTTACACGCGCAATTCCTGGTCGAACAAGGCCGAAGAGAACATCGTTCAACCAGCCGAAGTCGTGGCTGCACGCAAGTAATTAGGAGCCGCATATGAGTACTAGCACGAGCACCTTGGACCACGCCGGTCACGACCACGACCACGCCCACGACCACCCGACAGGCTGGCGCCGCTGGCTGTTTGCCACCAACCACAAGGATATCGGCACCTTGTACTTGTGGTTCTCGTTCATCATGCTGCTGTCGGGCGGCGTACTGGCCCTGATGATACGCACGGAACTGTTTCATCCCGGCCTGCAATTTTTTCACCCAGAATTTTTCAACCAGCTGACCACCATGCACGGCCTGGTGATGGTCTTCGGCGCCATCATGCCGGCCTTCGTCGGCTACGCCAACTGGATGATCCCGCTGCAGGTGGGCGCGTCGGACATGGCGTTCGCCCGCATGAACAACTTTTCGTTCTGGCTGCTGCCGCCGGCCGCCATCCTGCTGGCCACGTCCTTCCTCGTGCCCGGTGGCGCCACGGCCGCCGGCTGGACCCTGTATGCGCCGCTGTCGACGCAGATGGGCCCCGGCATGGACATGGCCATTTTCGCCATGCACCTGATGGGCGCCTCGTCCATCATGGGCTCGATCAACATCATCGTCACCATCCTCAACATGCGCGCGCCCGGCATGACCCTGATGAAAATGCCGATGTTCTGCTGGACCTGGCTCATTACCGCGTATCTGTTGATCGCCGTCATGCCGGTGCTCGCTGGCGCGATTACCATGACCCTGACGGACCGCCATTTCGGCACGTCCTTCTTTAATGCGGCAGGCGGCGGCGACCCCGTCATGTACCAGCACATCTTCTGGTTCTTCGGCCACCCCGAGGTCTACATCATGATCTTGCCGGCCTTCGGCATCGTCTCGCAGATCCTGCCCGCGTTTGCCCGCAAGCCCCTGTTCGGCTATGCGTCGATGGTCTACGCCACGGCGTCGATCGCGATTCTGTCCTTCATCGTCTGGGCGCACCACATGTTTACTACCGGCATGCCGGTGACGAGCCAGCTGTTCTTCATGTACGCGACCATGCTGATCGCCGTGCCCACGGGCGTGAAAGTGTTCAACTGGATCGCCACCATGTGGAAGGGTTCGATGACGTTCGAGACGCCGATGCTGTTCTCGGTAGGCTTCATCTTCGTCTTCACCATGGGCGGTTTTACCGGCCTGATCCTGGCCGTCACGCCGATCGACATCCAGCTGCAGGACACGTATTACGTGGTGGCGCATTTCCACTACGTGCTGGTGGCCGGTTCGCTGTTCGCCCTGTTCGCCGGCTTCTACTACTGGTCGCCGAAATGGACGGGCCATATGTACAACGAGACGCGCGGCAAAATCCACTTCTGGCTGTCGCTGATCACGTTCAACGTGACCTTCTTCCCCATGCACTTCCTGGGCCTGGCCGGCATGCCGCGCCGCTACGCCGATTATCCGGCGCAGTTCACGGACTTCAATATGGTCGCCTCGATCGGCGCCTTCGGTTTCGGCCTGATGCAGGTGTACTTCCTGTTCTTCGTGGTCTTGCCGACCATCCGCGGCGGCAAGGCTGCCCCGGCAAAACCATGGGAAGGCGCGGAAGGCCTGGAATGGACCGTGCCGAGCCCGGCGCCGTTCCACACGTTTGAAACGCCGCCCACCGTCAAATAATGTCAGTGTCACGGGCCGGCGTGTTGCGCGGCCCGCCTTGAATAAAGTAGCTGCCATGACCGAAGTGAAAACTGAGCGTAAAAAACCGAACAACCTGCGTACCGGACTGATATTGGCGGCCCTGGCGGCCTTCTTCTTCCTGTCCGTGTTCGCCAAGCGGTTGTGGCTGTCGTGACGACGCCCGTGCAACAGGAAACGCGCGGCCTGAACCGCAAGATGCTGGGCAAGCTGATCGTCATTGCCGTGCTGATGTTCGGCTTTGGCTATGCCCTGATTCCCGTCTACAAGCAGATCTGCGAAGTGATGGGCATCAACGTGCTGACGCAGAAGGATGGCACGGTCGCCTACGACAACAATACGCAGGTCGACACGACGCGCAGCATCACCGTCGAATTCGACGGCAATGCCCAGGGGCCGTGGCGCTTCCGCCCCACCGTGTCGAGCATGCAAGTTCATCCGGGCGAACTGGTGACCGTCATGTACGAAGTGGTCAATACGCAAAACCGCGTCGTCAATGCGCAAGCCATCCCCAGCTACGCGCCGCAGAGCGCCACGCCGCACTTCAAGAAAGTCGAGTGTTTCTGCTTCAAGCAGCAGACCCTGAAGGCGCATGAGGCGCGGCAGATGCCGGTGGTGTTCTTCCTCGATCCGGCCCTGCCGAAAGAGGTGAAAACCATTACCCTGTCGTACACGTTTTTCGAGATTGCCGGTCTGAGCCAGGCTCAGGCGCCGGCCGTCCAATAGGAGAGTGCCATGAGCGAGCCGCAAGCATCCAAAGCGCAGAAAGCGTCGTTCCTGTATTCGCTGCGGGCCGTCGTGTGGTCGTTTACGGGCTTGCGCCGCAAGAGCGATTTCGATACGGATTCGGCCAGGCTCAATCCCGTGCACATCGTCATCGCGGGATTGCTGGTGGTGGCTTGCCTGATCGGCGTGCTCCTGGCCGTCGTTAAATTCGCTGTCTCATGATTTTTTGCTGCATCTATATCTATAACGTATAAAAACCACCCTACAAGTTTTTGAGGAGATGATGATGAGTTCCAACCACGCCGCCGCACCTTATTATTTCGTGCCCGGGCCCTCGCGCTGGCCCCTGCTGGGCGGCGCCAGCCTGCTGCTGACCATGATAGGCGCCTCGGCCTGGGTCAACGACGTGTCGTGGGGACCGTATCTGAACTTCATCGGCATCGCCGGCATCCTGCTGGTGCTGTATTTCTGGTTCGGCGACGCCATCGGCGAATCGGAAAAAGGCTTGTACAGCGAGCGCATCGATCATTCCTTCCGCTGGAGCATGAGCTGGTTCATCTTTTCGGAAGTCATGTTCTTCGCCGCCTTCTTCGGTGCCCTGTTCTATGCGCGCAGCATCTCGATGCCGTGGCTGGCCGACCTCGACCACAAGTTCATCTGGCCCGACTTCGCCGCCCACTGGGGTAATACGGGCCCGGCCGGCACGGTGCAGGAATTCACCACCATGACGCCGTTCTGGATTCCGACCATCAATACGGCCCTGCTGCTGATGTCGGGCGTCACCCTGACGATCTCGCACCACGCGCTGCGCGCCGGCCACCGCGCCATGACGGCCCTGTTCCTGTTTGCCACCATCGTGCTGGGCGCCATCTTCATGGGCTTCCAGGTCTACGAATACATCCACGCCTACAGCGAACTGAACTTGAAATTGACGTCCGGCATCTACGGCGCCACCTTCTTCATGCTGACGGGCTTCCACGGCTTCCACGTGACCCTGGGCGCCATCATGCTGTCCGTCATCCTGTACCGCGTGCTGAAAGGCCACTTCACGCCCGAGCACCACTTCGGCTTCGAAGGCGCCGCCTGGTACTGGCACTTTGTCGACGTCGTCTGGCTGGGCCTGTACGTGGTCGTGTATTGGTTATAATGGCGGGGCAGGGCGCGCGCTTGACGCGTGCGCCTGCACCATAAAAAAAGCCGTACCGGGACATCCTGGGTACGGCTTTTTTCTTAGCGTAAAGAATTTGCCAATCAGACAAGAAGAGGCTTAATGTATGCCCGTGGGCTGGATATAGCCCAGATGATGCGCCAGCAGGATCAGCAAAAACAGGGTGATGGACAGCCCCACGCGCAGGGCCAGCGCCTGCACGGTGCGGTTGCTCTTGCCCTTGTCGCGCATGAGGAAGAACAGGGCCGAGCCCAGGCTGCCCAGGATCAGGATGAAGGCGATGGCAACGAGGATTTTCATGGATGGTAGCGCCAGGCTTGAGGAGGTTTCATTGTAATGCGTATCCGCTTCCATTTTAGATGGATTCCATTTGTTGTAATGTTGCTACTCGTTGCCCTCGGCGTCTCTCTGGCGCAATGGCAGCAGCGCCGTGCCGATGAAAAAATCGCCCGCGCCGCCCGGCTGGAAGCGGGCAACCAGGCCGCGCCCCTGGCCCTGGGCGCCGCGCCCTTGTCGGCCGCCGAGGCGCAAGCGATCGAATACCGCCGCGTTACCGTCACGGGCCGCTTCGTGCCCGCCTGGACCGTGTACCTGGACAATCGCCCCTACCAGGGCCAGGCCGGTTTCCACGTGCTCACGCCATTTCAAATTGACGGTTCCCCCATGCACGTGCTGGTGGCGCAGGGCTGGTTGCCGCGCAACAATGCCGAGCGCACGCGCATCCCCGATTACGCCACGCCGGCCGGCACGGTGACGATCACCGGCATCGCGCGCCTGAACGCGGGCCACGTGATGGAACTGGGCACGGCGCCGCCGCTGGCGCCGCACGCCATCGTGCAAAATGCCGATATCGCCCAGCTGGCGCAGGCCAGCGGGCTGGCCTTGCAGCCCCTCGTCATCGAACAAACGGCCGACGGAGCGATGGCGACGTCCGGCCAGCTTCCCGTGCGCGACTGGCCGGCGCCCGACCTGGGCGCCGACAAGCACCGCGGCTATGCCTTCCAGTGGTATGCACTGGCGCTGATGGCCTTTTTATTTTTTGTCTTTACAGGATTTCGACGTGCAAACAAACAACCCTGAAACAATGCAAGACAGTGGCGATAAACAGGCCCAGAACAGCGGACGCTGGAAACTGCTGGCCGTGGTGGCCGTGTGCGCCTTTCCCATCATCGCCTCGTATTTCACGTATTACATCATCAAGCCCACGGGCCGCAACAATTACGGCGCCCTGATCGACCCCCGTTTGCACCCGATTCCCGAGGCGCAGCTGCACGTCACGGAACTCGATGGCAAGGCCTCGCCGCTGGCCCGGTTCAAGGGCAAGTGGGTGATGCTGCAAACGGGCCCGTCCGACTGCCAGGAAGCGTGCAAGAAGCAGCTGTTTGCCATGCAGCAGCTGCGTTTGATGCAGGGCAAGGAACGCGAGCGCATCGAGCGCGTCTGGCTGGTGACGGACGAGCAGCCGCTCGACACCCTCGTGATGCGCGAATTCGACGGCACCAACATGCTGCGCGTCAATAGCGACGCCCTGAAGGCGTGGCTGCCCGTGGAAGCGGGCGGCAAGGCGGACGACCATCTGTACCTGATCGATCCGCTGGGCAACCTGATGATGCGCTTCCCGAAAGACGCGGACCCGAGCAAGGTCAAGAAAGACATCGCCAAGCTGCTCAAAGCTTCGGCGATCGGTTGAGGAGTCTGCATGCCGACGATGCATCTCTCCGCGCTGGCCCAGCTGGGTTTGACGGGCTTGCTGGTGGCGCTGTTGCCGCTGACCATGGTGTGGGTGTCCGCGGACGCCAATAAATACCGCAAGCTCGTATGGATCGCCGTCTTTTTGACGGTCGACCTGATCATGTTTGGCGGCTTTACGCGCCTGTCCGATTCCGGCCTGGGCTGCCCTGACTGGCCCGGTTGTTATGGCTCTGCCAATCCTTTCCTGGCGCACGAGCATATCGTGGCGGCGGAAACCCTGATGCCGACAGGGCCCGTGACGGTAGTGAAAGCGTGGATCGAGATGACGCACCGCTACCTGGCCATGGCCATCGGCGTGCTGATCGTGGCGATGATGGTGCAGGCGTGGCGCCAGTGGCGCAAGAGCAAACGGCAAGAGTTCGCCCCGGCGCTGCCGACGGCGCTGTTCCTGTTCGTCTGCCTGCAGGGCGCGTTCGGCGCCTGGACCGTCACCTTGAAGCTGCAGCCCGTGATCGTCACCATTCACTTGCTGCTGGGCATGGGCTTGCTGGCCATGCTGACGTGGCTGGGCGGGCGCCAGGACCATGCCGTCAAACCCTTGCTGCGCGCCGATGCGGACGCTGCCGCGCTGCGCCCCGTGCGCGCGCTGGCCGTGCTGTCGCTCGTGCTGCTGACCGTGCAGATCGCGCTGGGCGGCTGGGTGAGCACCAACTACGCCACCCTGGCCTGCACGGATTTCCCCCTGTGCGGCGGGAAAGTCATACCGGAAATGGATTTCGAGCATGGCTTCCACCTGTGGCGCGAGCTGGGCAAGACGGCCGCCGGCCACTATCTGCCGTTTTCCGCGTTGACGGCCATCCACTGGGTGCACCGCAATTTCGCCTTCGTCGTGCTGGCCGGCGTCGGCTATACGGTGCTGCGCGCGTGGAAACTGCCATCGCTGCGCGGCACGGCGCGCTGGATCGCCGCGGTGCTGGCCCTGCAGGCGGCCACGGGCCTGGCGACGATTTACCTGAACTGGCCGCTGTCGATTGCCGTCCTGCATAACGGCGGGGCGGCGCTGCTCGTGTTGCTGCTGACCATGTTAAACTACAAGGCTAAATTCCAACTCGATGTTGCGCGGACATCCGCCTCCGCCTTCGCGACAGTGCCCCCGGCACCAGCCAGTTCTTCCCGTACCGCATAAATGACTACTCAGACACTCAGCCGTAAACCTACCCCCCGCATCGCCCAGTATTGGGCGCTGACCAAGCCCCGCGTGACGCAGCTGGCCGTGTTTTGCGCCGTCATCGGCATGTTCCTGGCCAGCGAGGAGTTGCCTGACTGGCGTGCGGTGGTGTTCGGCACCATCGGCATCTGGCTGCTGGCCGGCGCCGCGTTTGCCGTCAATTGCCTGGCCGAGCGCGAAATCGATGCGCGCATGGCCCGCACGGCGCGCCGTCCCATGGCCATGGGTGACATTTCCGTCAAGCAAACGGTCGTATTCGCGCTGGTGATCGGCGGCCTGGGCATGGCGATTTTGTATCACCTCGTCAATCCGCTGACCATGTGGCTGACCTTTGTCACCTTTGTCGGCTATGCCTTGATCTACACCATGGTGCTGAAACCGGCCACGCCGCAAAATATCGTCATCGGCGGCCTGTCCGGCGCCATGCCGCCCGCGCTGGGCTGGGCCGCCGTCGCCAACGACGTGCCCATGCAGGCGTGGCTGCTGGTCCTGATCATCTTTGTCTGGACGCCGCCGCACTTCTGGGCGCTGGCCATGTACCGGCGCGACGATTACGCGCGCTCGGGCTTGCCCATGCTGCCCGTCACGCACGGCATGCAATTTACGCAATTCCACGTCTGGCTGTACTCGATCGCGCTGGCCGCCACCACCTTGCTGCCGTACGCCGTGCGCATGAGCGGCCTGATCTACCTGGTGTCGGCCGTGCTGCTCAATGCCGGCTTCCTGTACTACGCGTGGAAGATGTACCGCCACTACACGGACTTGATCGCGCGCAAAGCGTTTACTTTTTCCATCATCTACCTGGCATTGCTGTTCGCGGCCTTGCTGGTCGACCATTACATTCCCATCGGATCATGAAAAAATACCTGACCCTGTTGTTGGCGGCCGCGCTGGCCGTCGTGCTGGCCGGCTGCGGCAAGCCTGCCGCATCGAAGCTGGAATTCAAGAATACGGATGTGACGGGCCTGGGCTACGCGCGCGAGTTCGCGCTGACGGACCACACGGGCCAGCCGCGCACCCTGGCCGACTACAAGGGCAAGCTGGTGCTGATGTTCTTCGGCTACACGCAATGTCCGGACGTCTGCCCCACCACCATGGCCGACATGGCCCAGGTAATGAAGGAAATGGGCCCGCAGGCGGACCAGGTGCAGGTGCTGTTCGTCACGGTCGACCCCGAGCGCGACACGCAAGCCCTGCTGGCGCAGTACGTGCCGGCGTTCGACAAGCGCTTCGTCGGGCTGTATGGCAGCCTGGAAGCGACGGCCAGGGTGGCCAAGGAGTTCAAGGTGTATTACGCCAAGGTCGAGGGCGAGACGGACAGCAGCTACACGGTCGATCACACGGCCGGCACCTATGTGTTTGACCGCGAAGGCAAGATCCGCCTGTTCGTGCGCCATGGCGAAACCCCGGCCGCCATCGCGCACGATCTTAAACTTCTGCTATCCTGATCCGGTCGCGCCCCCGGGCGCCATCTTCAGGATACGCGGTACATGGATAAACGTTTCGAGCCTCACGCCCGCCTGGCGGCCATCATTTTTCTCCTGATCGGCTGCTTTTTCGTCCTGCGGCCTTTCCTGGCCGCCATGCTGTTTGCCGCCTGCGTGGGCATTTCCAGCTGGCCCCTGTATATCCTCCTGCTCGAGCGCCTGAAAGGCCGGCGCAACTGGGCGGCCGCCATCATGACGCTGTCGCTGCTGCTGGTCATCGTGCTGCCGCTGGCCCTCGTCACCTACAACCTGGCCGATAACGTCTCGCGCATCTATGAGCAGATCCGCGCCGCGCTGGAAGCGGGCGGCCTGCACCCGCCGGCCTGGCTGGCCAGCATCCCCGTGGTGGGCGACACCATCGCCGGCTACGTGGAGCGCCTGCTGGCGGACCGCGAGGAATTACTGAATTTGGGCAAGACGATGCTGGAGCCGGCGCGCCATTTCCTCGCTTCCGGCGGCATCCTGCTGGGCACGGGCCTGGCGCAGACCAGCCTGGCCGTGTTCGTCAGCTTCTTCCTCTACCGCGACGGCCAGCAGCTGAGCCGCGCCCTGATGACGGGCGCCGGCCGCATCATCGGCGACAGCGCGCCGGGCGTGGGCCTGACCATCAGCCGCACCGTGCGCGGCGTCATGTACGGCTTGCTGGGCACGGCGCTGGCGCAGGCGCTGGTGGCCGTGATCGGCTTCCTGATCGCCGGCGTGCCGGCCGTGGCGCTCTTGGGCGTGGCCACCTTCATCTTTTCGCTGATTCCCGTCGGCCCGCCCCTGATCTGGGGCGGCGCCGCCATCTGGCTGTTTTCCGATGGCCAGACGGGCTGGGGCATTTTCATGCTGGTGTGGGGCGCCTTGCTGATCAGCGGCGTCGATAACGTCGTCAAGCCCATGCTGATCAGCCGCGGCAGCAGCCTGCCCTTCCTGCTGGTGCTGCTGGGCGTGCTGGGCGGCGTGCTGGCCTTCGGCTTCGTCGGCATCTTTATCGGTCCGACCCTGCTGGCAGTGCTGTACAGCCTGCTGCAGACGTGGACGGTGGGCGAGACCACCGTGCCGCAGGGCAAGGATACGCTTACCTTGAAAAAAGACTAATCACGTAGATCGGCATCAAGATCGCGTTCCTGCTTGGGGATCACCTTGATGAGCACGATGCGGGGCCCGTTCATCTTCTTGACGACGATGTCGAAGTCGACGAAGGTGATGCGCTGGCCCTGCTTCGGAATGTCACCGAGCTTGACCATGATCAAGCCGCCGACCGATTCCACGTCGTCCAGCCCCAGCTCCTCGTTTTCGATATCGATGCCGAGGATGCGTTCGAGCGAGAAGATGGGCAGGCTGGCCTTGCCGATCAGGGTGCCGTCGCTCTGCTTGAGCCAGTCGTTTTCATTGCGGCGGAATTCGTCGCGGATTTCACCGACCATGGCGCCGAGCAAATTATCCAAGGTGATGAAGCCCAGCGGGCGCTTGCCCTTTTCGCCGATCAGGGCGAAGTGGGGCGCGCCGTCGCGAAAGCGGCGGAACAGTTCCAGTGCCGGCGTGCGCGCGGAAATGATGTCGACGGGACGCAGGAACGGCGTGAGCGAAGTGATCGGTTTGCCCGCCTGCTGGGCAAAGAACAGGTCTTTCAGGTGCACCACGCCCAGCACGTCGTCTTCGTTCGTGTCGAAATACGGGTAGCGGCTGAAGCGGTTGCGCAGCACCGTGTCGAGGTTTTCTTCCAGCGTGCTCGAGGCATGCAGGGCGATCACTTCATTGATCGGGCGCATCAGGTCCGACACCGTCATTTGTTCAAAATCAAGCGACTGCGCCAGGATGTTGCGCTCGTCGCGCGTAAACTTTTCGCCGGGCTGGCTGGTGCGCAGGATCAGTTTCAGTTCTTCGGACGAGTAATGGGCGTCGTGGCCGCCCTTGCCGGACAGGCCCGCCAGGCGCAGCACCCAGTTGGCGCTGGCGTTGAGCAGGTAGATGGCCGGGTACATGGTCCAGTAAAAGCCGTACAGGGGAATGGCGCTCCACAGGCCGACGGCTTCCGGGTTGCGGATGGCCATCGATTTGGGCGCCAGCTCGCCCACGACGATGTGCAGGAAGGAAATCACGCTGAAGGCGACGACGAACGAGACGCCGTGGATCAGCTCTTGCGAAGTGACGCCGATGGCGCCGAACAGCGGCTCGAGCAAGCCGGCAAATGCCGGTTCGCCGACCCAGCCCAGGCCCAGCGACGCCAGGGTGATGCCCAGCTGGCAGGCGGACAGGTAGGCGTCCAGCTGGCCATGCACCTTGGCCAGGATGCGGCCCCGCATTCCCTGTGTCTTGGCGATGGCGCGGATGCGCGTGCGGCGCAAGGTGACAATGCCAAACTCGGCGGCAACAAAAAAACCGTTCAGCGCGACCAGGAAGAGGGCGAGCAGGACTAGCAAGACATTGTGCATGGGGGCGCGGAAGATGGGCTGTAAAAACGACATCTTAAACGACGAAGGCCGGCATAGCCTAATTTAGCCGCGCGCCCCGCCCGTGCAGGCGGGCGCGCGCGGCCGGTCTTGCACGCTTGTTCAGCCTTTGGCCGCCGTTTGCGGCCCGCCGCGCATGGCGAAGACCATGACGGCCGAGACGATGGCGGGAATGGCGACGACGAGGAAAATCGTGCTGTTGGGCCAGTTCAGACGGATCAGCTCGCCACCGAGCACGGGGCCGATGATGGAGCCGATGCGGCCCACGCCCAGGCTCCAGCCGATGCCCGTCGAGCGCAGGGTGGTTGGGTAGTAGCTGGCCGCCAGGGCGTTGACGGCCGGCTGGCCGCCCACCACGCAAAAGCCCGCGATGAAGATGGTAATGAACAGGAAGGCCAGCGACACGTCGGGACGGCCGATCAGGGCAATGGCCACGGCGGCGACCAAAAAGCACGGCAGCAGGATGCGGCGGAAGCTGGAGCGGTCGATCAGCTGGCCCATGACGAGGGTGCCGATGGTGCCGCCCACTTGCAGGGCCGTGCCCGCCAGCACGGCGTTGGCCGTCGACAGGCCTGCTTCCTTGGCGATCGTCGGCAGCCAGTTGGACAGGAAATACAGGTTCAGCAAGTTCATGAAGTTGATGACCCACAACAAAATCGTCATCTTCGCGCGGCCGCCCGTAAACAATTGCAGCACGGGCGCGCCCTTGTGTTCTTTCTCATGCACGAGGTATTGCGTGTCGGGCGTGATGCTCACCGTCGGGTCGATGCGTTTGAGCCACTGGGCCACCTTGTCGAGCTTGCGTTTCTTCAATACCAGAAATTGCATCGATTCCGGCAGCAGGAAGAACATCAGCACGCCGATGACCAAGGGCACCACGCCGCCCACGTAAAACACGGATTGCCAGCCGAAGGCGGGAATCAGCGCGGCGGACAATAATCCGCCCAGCACGGCGCCCAGGGTAAAGCCGCACGAGACGAGCATCATCAGGGTGACTTTCTTGCGCACGGGGCTGTATTCGCCGGCCAGCGCCATGGCGTTCGGCATTACGGCGCCCAGGCCCAGGCCGGTGATGAAGCGGATCAGCTGCAATTGCTCGATGCTGGTGGCCAGCGGCGTGACCAGCATGCACAGCGAAAAGAAGATGGTCGAGCCGATCAGCACGGGGCGGCGGCCGAACTTGTCGGCCGTGATGCTGAAGACGAGCGAGCCGACCAGCATGCCCAGCAGGCCCGCGCCGAACACGGGGCCCAGGTTGGCCTTGCTGACATGCCAGTCGGCAATGATGGCGGGCGCCACATAGCCCATGGCCTGCACGTCGAAGCCATCCATGATGACGCACAGCCCGCACAGGATCAGCATGCCGATCTGGAAGGAGCCGATCTTGTTGTTATTGATGAGATCGGGAATATCGATCGTCTTGCCTGCCATGGACATGGTGATGCTCCTGTTTTTTTATGGTGGTCGCGCCCTTCCGGCGAGGGCGGGGCGCGTGTTTGTCTCAGGCTTCATTACAATCGCTTTTGATTGATTATTCAAACGTTATTTTCGAATGGATTTATCAGGTTTCCTTGTAAATCTTCGGGCTGCCCTGGATGGCCGCCAGGATCACATCGAGCGCCGGATGCATGATCTTGCGTTCGTTCGAGATCACATAAAACTGTTCGCGCAGGGACGAGGCGTCGCCCACCAGCACGGCGCCGAATTGCTCCTCGATGTCGGCCGCCAGGCTGGCCGGGGCGAAGAACAGGCCCAGGCCCTTGCGGCCGAAGGCGTTGAGCATGGCGTTGTCCTCGAATTCGCCCACCACGTCGGGCCGCACGCCTTGCTGCACCATCCATTCATCGATGCGCCCGCGCAAGGCGTTGTTGCGCGCGGGCAGCAGGAAGGGCGCGCCGTGCAGGCTGTGCGGGAAATTGCCGCGGTACTGTTCGGCCAGGGCGGGGATGCCGAACAGCTTCATGGCGCTCTCGCCCCACAAGTGGCTGGACACGCGCAGGCTGGCGCCGGCCGGCACGGCGCGGTCCGTCAACACCAGGTCCAGCTTGTGCAGGGCCAGGTCGGCCAGCAAGGATTCGAATTCATCTTCCAGGCAGACCAGCTTGACGGGCTGGTCCAGGCTGCGCGTGGCGTCGAGCATGCGGTAGGCCATCAGTTTCGGCAGGGAATCGGAAATACCCACCGTCAGGCGCATCTTTTCCGCGTCCGCGTCGGCCAGCGCATCCTGCATCTGCTCGCCCAGCAGGAAAATCTGGTCCGCATAGCCGAGCGCCAGCCGGCCCGCTTCCGTCGGCACCAGGCGGCGTCCCTGCGGCTGCAGCAGCGACTTGCCCAGTTCCTTTTCCAGCAGGGCCAGCTGCGTGCTGATGGTTTGCACGGCCAGTCCCAGGCGCTCGGCCGCGCGCGTCACGCCGCCCTCCTTGGCGACCACCCAAAAGAAGTACAAATGGCGGTAATTGAAGCCCGTGGTTTTCATCGCGATATCCTATCTTCTGTTTTTACGAAGTAATACTTCCATTATCTTCCATTTTTAAATGTGTGACATGTCCCTATACTATGTTTCATTAAATCTAGATAACGGGGAACTATCGATGAAGCATTTCATAGTGTCATTTCTGGTGACATTTATCTGCCTGGGCATTTCCGCCTGGTGGGGTTATACGCACGGTGGCGTGCAGACGATGCTGGCGGCGCTCGGTATCGCGGTGATTCTGGGCGTGATGGAAGTGTCGCTGTCGTTTGACAACGCCGTCGTCAACGCCTCGGTGCTGAAGAACTGGGACAAGTTCTGGCAAGGTCTGTTCCTTGGCGTGGGCATCATCATCGCCGTCTTCGGCATGCGTTTGCTGTTTCCGCTGGTCATCGTGGCGCAAGCGGCGGACCTGGGGCTGATGGAAGTATGGAATCTGGCGTTGAGCAATCCGGAACAGTATTCGATGCACCTGACGAATCACCACGCGGAAGTGGCGGCCTTTGGCGGCATTTTCCTGCTGCTGGTTTTCCTGAACTTCCTGCTGGACTCGGAAAAAGAAACGCACTGGCTGGGCCGTATTGAAGAAAAACTGGGCGCGCTGGGCAAGATTTCGTCGATTTCCGTGATGATCGCGCTCGGTACCCTGATGGCCAGCCTGTCGATGATCGAAGAAGGCCAGAAACTGGTGGTCCTGACGGCCGGCCTGTGGGGCATCCTGACCTACGTGGGCGTCGATGTGATCAGCGGCTTGCTGGAAGGCGATAACGGCGACGGCAACATGGGCGACATCATCAAGCGCGGCGGTATTGGCGGCTTCCTGTACCTGGAAGTGCTCGACGCCTCGTTCAGCTTTGACGGCGTGATCGGCGCGTTTGCCATCACCAAGGATGTCGTGATCATCATGCTGGGCCTGGCGATCGGCGCGATGTTCGTGCGCTCGATGACGGTGTTCCTGGTGCGCAAGGGTACGCTCGACGAGTTCGTTTATCTGGAGCACGGCGCGCACTATGCGATCGGTATCCTGGCCGTGATCATGTTGGTCAGCATGAAGTTCCACATTCCCGAGATCTTCACGGGTCTGATTGGCGTGGCCTTCATTCTCGCCTCGCTGTGGTCGTCGATACGCCACAAGCGCAGGATGGCCCTCGAAGAAGGCCGGCCGGAAGCGCTCGAAGCGGTCAAGGCAGTGTAAAGAATGCGCGGCAAACGACTGCACCCGTTTGTCGGCAAGTTGTAGCAAGCGTCGCCGCCGGCCTGGGGAGTCAGGCCGGTGGAGGACGCCAGGTGTTTGGTCATACACAACCCATATAGGAGCAATACATCATGGCAATCAGTCTGCAAAAAGGCGGCAACGTTAACCTGAGCAAGGAAGCCCCTGGCATTTCGAAGATGATCATCGGCCTGGGCTGGGATGCCCGCGCCACCGACGGCGCCGCGTTCGACATCGACGGCTCCGTGTTCCTGCTGAAGGCCGACGGCAAGGTACGCGCCGACGTCGACATGATTTTCTACAACAACCTGAAGTCGAGCGACGGCGCCGTCACCCACTCGGGCGACAACAAGACGGGCGCTGGCGATGGCGACGATGAAACCGTCGTCGTCGACCTGGCCACGGTGCCGGCCGATATCGACAAGATCGCCGTCTGCGTGACGATCCACGACGCCGAAGCGCGCAAGCAAAACTTTGGTATGGTATCGAAGGCCTACGTGCGCTGCGTCAACGCCAACGGCAACACGGAAATCGCCCGTTTCGACCTGTCGGAAGACGGCTCGGCGGAAACGGCCATGGTCTTCGGCGAAATCTACCGCAACGGCGGCGATTGGAAATTCAAGGCCATCGGCCAGGGCTACAAGGGCGGTTTAGGTCCTCTGGCTGCCTCGTTCGGCGTCGGCGTATAAGTCGTCAATAGCAAGGGCGGTCCGCGGCGCGGGCCGCCGCCATCACCATCATCGTCAAGGAAGGAACAGTTGAATGCCAGTTTTTAATATTACCGGGGACGTCGACCCGTTCCTGCATGTGTCGCTGGCCAAGGGCGAGAAGATTTATTGCGAATCCGATGCGATGGTGATGATGGAAACCAATCTTGAGCTGAAAGGCAAGATGACGGGCGGCATCGGCGCCGCGCTGATGCGCACCTTTGCCAACGGTGAATCGTTCTTTCAGCAGCATATCGAGGCCATGCGGGGCGACGGCGACTGTCTGCTGTCGCCCACTTTGCCGGGCGCGATGCGGGTGCTTGAGATTGGCGCCCAGCAATACATGATCAGCGACGGCGCCTTCGTGGCGGCCAGCTCTGGCGTGGAATTGAAGGTGCGCACGCAAAGCCTTGGCAATGCGCTGTTTGCCCAGAGCGGTGGCTTTTTCATCACCGAGACGGCAGGCAGCGGCCAGTTGGCGGTCTCCGGTTTTGGCGCAATGTCGGAACTGGAAGTGACGCCTGGCAAGGACGTGGTGATCGATAACTCGCACGTCGTGTGCTGGGACAAGCGCCTGCAATACGAGATTTCCATCACGACCGGCAGCAGCGGCGGCTTTCTGGGCAATTTGATCAATAGCCAGACCAGCGGCGAGGGCATGGTGCTGAAGTTTTCAGGCACGGGAAAAATCCTCGTGTGCTCGCGCAACCGCGCGGCCTTCCTCGCCTGGACGCAAAGCAAGCCGGCGTAATCAAGCACTAACTAACTAAACAGGAGCAATGCGTATGTCTGTCAATTTGAGCAAGGGCCAGAAGATTTCTCTGGACAAGGAAGCTGGCACCACCCTGACCCGCATCACCATGGGCCTGGGCTGGGATGCGGCCAAGACCAAGGGTTTCCTCGGTTTCGGTTCGAAGACGGAAGCCGTCGACCTCGATGCCTCGTGCGTCATGTTCGACGAGAACAAGAGCACGTCCGACATCGTCTGGTTCCGCCAGCTGAAAAGCAAGGACGGCAGCATTGTCCACACGGGCGACAACCGCACGGGCGCGGGCGACGGCGACGACGAACAGATCAATGTCGATCTGTCGACCGTGCCGGCGCACGTGAAAAGCCTGGTCTTCACCGTCAACAGCTTTACTGGCCAGAACTTCTCGCAGGTGGAAAACGCCTATTGCCGCATCTTGAATGCGAGCAATAACCAGGAAGTCGCGCGTTTCAACCTGTCTGTGCAAGGTTCCCACACGGCACAGATCATGGCCAAGCTGTACCGCCATAACGGCGAATGGAAGATGCACGCCATCGGAGAAAACGGCAACGGTCGCACCTTTGACGACCTGATGCCGCAAATCTCCGTGCATCTATAAGGAGCAGTACGCAGCGGGCGGGGGACGGACCGGATACCGGCCCTTGTCCGCTGCTCTATATTTAGGAGAGTATGTCGTGATGCGATTGCTGATAGCCTTGCTACTTCCGTGTCTCACGTTTTTCATGCTGGGGCGCCCGCTGGCCGGTGCCGCCGCCTTGATTTTGCAGTGCACTGTGATCGGCTGGGCGCCGGCGGCCCTGTGGGCCCTGTACACAGTAAACCAGCATAAGACGGAGCAGGAACTGGAAGGTGCATTAAGCCGCAGCTACATGCGCAGGCGTAGTCGCTTGATTTAAGGTCGATTGATCTAAATCAACCGGGCGCTTGGAATCCTTGCGCTAAAGCCCGCACGAGCGATCGTGCGGGCTTTTTTGTGGGCGCTCACTTCTTGCAGCGTATCGGCACGTTCACGGAATTGCCATCCGAACTCAGGTTGCGGTACTGCAAATCTTCGCTTTCGATGGCAAAGCTGGGCACGGCGTGCACGTAGCGCTGCTTGCAGACGATGTCGTCGTTGATCAGCTTTCCCGCCAGCATGTAGTCGCACAGGGCGAAGCGCGATTCCTCGTCGTCGAGGATCAGCACGCGCGCGGCACTGTACAGGGCCGATTGCAGTACTTCCGGGCTGCAGTTTTCCGGCCCCGTCAGTTTCAGATGGGTCTTCGTTTGCGTGGCCAGGCGCTGCAGCTTGACGAGGGCCGCGCGCTCTTGCTTACGCGCAAAATTGACTTGCGCATCGTCGCTGGCCAGGCGCAGGGCCAGCGAGGCGATTTCATCGATGGAAATATGCCAGGCGAAGCCTTCCAGGGTGGTGCGGACCTGGCCCGGCATGGGGGCGGCCGCATCGACTTCGCAGCGGTACTGGCCCAGATGGGGCCGGCACAGCACGGGAATGGCAAAGGCCGAGGTGCGCTTGCCCTTGACGAATTTCTGGCTCAGGTCGCCGAAATTCTCGTGCGTGACCGTATCGAAGCGGGCCTGGCCAAAGCCCATCTTGACGAGGTTTTCCTTGCGCTGGCGCGAAAACAGGGCATCGACGGCGTCGTAGATGTTCTTGTTGAAGATGCGGTCCAGCGGCTGGCGCTCGTCCGACATCTTTTCAAACACGGCGCTGGAATTGGGCGCGTTGGCGTCGATGGAGATGAGGATGAAGGGCTTGCTGTTCAGGCGCGGCGGCACGACGGCCATGTCGTTGCCGTACAGCTGAGTCAGGGCCGCGTCCCACAGGGTTTCCACGCCCAGGTTGTCGGCCGCGCCGCCGTCGAACAGGTGTACGTACGAGGGTGATTCGCGCGACTCGGAACCGAGTTCCGGCACGAAGGTATTTTTCGGACGGAAACGCTCGAAGGTGACGGAATCGAAGACGCCGGGAAAGGCGGCCGAGGTGGCCACGGCCGTTGCCAGGCGGATATCCTGGATGGGCGAATGCAGGGTATTGTAAAAATACTCATAGGAAAACACCACGCGCTTGCCGCCATCGGTGGCGTCCGTCGCGTTGGCCAGGAAGATGGGGCCGTCGTGCGGCAAGTCTTCGTAGGTTTTCTTGTCGTACAGCACATCGTCCAGCACGTCGGACAGGAAGGACGTGCGCGTCTTGTTCGTCAGCAACATCGTCGTCAGGTTGGCGGGCTTTAATATGGTCTGGCCGAAGAAATCCGTTTTCAGCTTGCTGCGCAGCAAGGGCCAGTTCGTCTGCTTGCCGTGCAGCGCATAGTAGCCGCCCGCGATGGCGCCGCCGGAGACGCCGGAGATGGCCGAGGCGCCGCTGACGAGGCCGAACTGCTCCAGCTGCTCCAGCGATGCCGCCGAGAAATTGGCCGCGCGGCTGCCGCCGCCGGACAGGGCGATGCCGATGAAATGGTCGCTGGGCATCGGATTCTCGATGCGCGCCTTGGGCGCGTCGATGCGCAGGCGCGGCGATTCCTGCACGGTAAACGTGCGGTTTTCGACGCCGCTGTTGGGGTGCAGGGCGAGTACCGTGCAGCCGCTCAGCAGCGCAGCGAGGACAAGTGGTGCGGACAAGCGTGGATGCATGCGGGATCTGTGCGTAGTCATTGTTTGGGATACGGACGGAAAACGTGTGCGATTCTAGCAAACTTGTCCATGCTCATGCATGGAGTTGAAGCGCGAGGATGGCCGCGTTATAGCCGGCATGGGCCAGCATGGGCGCCAGCAGCGAACGGCTGCGTTCATAGGCGGCGCCCGCGCACAGGCCCAGCACGAAGACGGGCAGCATGGAGGCCGGCGGATGGACGATGGCGAAGAGGGCCGCGCCGATGCCGATCGCCTGCCAGGCGGGCAGCGAGCGGCGCAGGCCGCCCTGGAGCAGGCCGCGGAAAATGAATTCTTCGCACAGGGGCGCGGCCAGCAGCGCCAGTCCTGCCAGCCATACTGCGTCCCAGCCCGTCCCGGCCGCCAGCGGCGCGCGCGCAGGTGACCAGCCGCAGGCTTGCACGATGGCCAGGTAGCCGATGCCGAAGAGGGCCGCCAGCACCGCGGCTGCCGCGCCCCGGCGCCACGGTTGCCGGCCTGGCCCGATGCGCGGCACGCCTGCCGTCTTGCCGCGCCAGTAGACGAGGCGCACCAGCACATACGTGAGCGCGCCCGCGCTGCCGAAGGCGATGGCCGCGTGCGGCAGCGTTGCACCGGCCGCATCCTTGAGGAGGATCAAGGCCAGTGTCTGCAGGATAAAAAACAGCATGGCGGCGATCAGGCCGTCCGCCGCCGACACCGTGGCCGGCGGCGAGGCGGCCGGGTCGAGCAGGTACGGCAGCTCGTCACGCGCCTTTTGCCACAGCGCCAGGGACAGCGCCACCGTCAGCACGACAAACACCAGCTGCTGCACCACGCTGCCGGCCGCCAGCGCGGCGAGGTACAGGCCGCTCAGCAGCAGGTACAGATACATATATGTGGGGCGTATCTTCGCCGCCGCTTCCGTGGCCAGCGGGTCGCTGGCAAACACGCCCAGCGCCACGGCGATCATCGAATACAGGGGAATGCCGGCCAGGGCCAGCAGCATCAGGCCCGCCGTCTGCCACGACCAGGCGGGCAGCCAGGCCAGCGCCGCGCCGAACAGGATGAGTGGATACAGCAGGGCCAGTACGGCCCACAATTGCGCCTTTTGCCGCAGCGCCCGCTCAACGGGAACGGGAAATGTGTACAGCAGCCACAGCGCGCCGCCTTCCTTGTTCAGTGTCTGGAAGGCCGACATCATCAGCACATAGCTGCCGAGGAAAAAGCCCGTCGATGCCAGCAGGGCGGGGCTGGCCAGCAGCGCGTGCAGGTCGCGCGCCTGGCCGGAAAACAAAGCCTGGCCGCCGAGGATGAGCAGCGGCATCAGCAGCGTTTGCACCATGAAGTTACGGTCGCGCACCAGCAGGGTCAATTCGCGGCGCTGGATCACCGTGCCGATGCGGGCGCGCCACCGGCCAGCGGGCAGCGCCGCCGGAGAGCGCTTGCGGCTCGCTTCGCGCTGGCCCGCGCCCACGACGCCATGGCGCAACTGGCGGCGCAGCATCGCCATGCCCAGCAGCATCATCAGCAGCACTTGCGCCAGCAGCAGGCAGGCGGGCAACAGCGCATCCGCCAGGCTGGCGGCATTGAGCGCGCGCACCAGCAGGCCGGGCGGCGTCCAGCCGCTCCAGGCGGGCATGGCAGCGGCCCAGCCATGGGCAAAGCCGCCCGTGCCCATGCCAAAAGACATGCCCATATACATGGGAAATACCCCGGCCACCGAGAGCAGCGCCTGCAGGTTGCCCAGCCGTGCCGGACTGAGCGACAGGCGCAGGCCCGTATCGACCAGTGTGCGCAGCATGGCGGCCAGGGCCAGCAGGAGCAGGCTGGCCGCCAGCCCGGACAGCGGAGAAAGCCAGCCCTGGCCCGAATACCAGGCGATCATGGTGGTGCTGGGCCACAGGGCCAGCAGGCCGGCCGGATTGACGACCGTGCGCTCGAGCACGCGCGCCCACAGCAGCGTGGCTTTGTCGACCGGCAAGGTGACCAGCCATTCCAGGTCCCAGTCCGGTTTCGACAGTTCGCCCATGCCTAGCGGTAACAACACGCTGACCAGCCACAGCAGCATCAATTGCAGAGTCAGGCCGCCTGCCAGCGCCGCACTGAACGGATGCCCGATGAATTCGGCGATGACCGGCGCCAGCAGGCGTTCGCCCGCCTGCATGCTGCCTTGCGCCTGGCAGGCTGCCACTTGGTCGAGCAGGCAATGCATGTTGAGCACGCCATGGCGCGCCATGGTGCCGAAGGAAAACAACATGGGCAGGAACAGCAGCACGCCCAGCAGCCAGCGGCCCCGCTGCTTGCCCGGCGTGGCGGGGCGGCCCTGCAGGGCCTTCCTGAAGGCGAAGCCGCGGCCGCTGACGTTGAGCAGGCGCTGCAGGCGCAAGCGTGTCAGCAGCCAGACGGCACGCCAGGCGGTCAGCGGCGCCGGCGTCATGCGGTCGCCGTTTCATCGGTCAGCTGCAGGAAGATATCTTCCAGGCTGCCGTCGCTGGACAGTTGCCGGCGAATCTCGTCCAGGCTGCCCGTGGCCGCCAGCGCGCCGCGGTGGATGATGGCCACGCGGCTGCACAGCTTTTCCGCCATGTCGAGCAAATGCGTGGAAACGAAGATCGTGGTGCCGGCGGCGGCGATGCGCAGCAGCCGTTCCTGTACTTCGCGCGAGGCGCGCGGGTCCAGGCCGTTGATCGGTTCATCAAGGATCAGCACGGCCGGATCGTGGATCAGCGCGCAGGCCAGGCCCAGCTTCTTCTTCATGCCCAGCGAGTAATTGACGGCGAAATCTTCGCCCGCTTCATCGAGGCCGAATTCGCTCAGCAGCCGCGCCGCGCGGGTGGCCGCCTCCGCGCGCGCATAGCCATGCATTTCAGCAACGAATTGCAGGATTTCACGTCCGCGCAAATAATCGTAAAAGACGGGGGTGTCTGGCAGGTAGCCCACCTTGCGCTTGACGGCGGCGCCGTCGCGGTGGCAATCGAGGCCATCGACCAGCACGCGCCCGCCGCTGGGAACCAGGATGCCCATCAGCATGCGGATGGTGGTGGTCTTGCCGGCGCCATTCGGTCCCAGAAAGCCGAAGACCTCGCCTTTTCCCACCTGCAAGGTGAGCGGCTTGACGGCCTCGAACGTGCCGTACTGTTTGGACAAGCCTTCAAAAACAATCATCGTGTATCCCAAAAAAGAGAGCGTGCGGGATGATAGCCCGATACGGCGCCGCCCCAACGCTCCTTGCTGCCTAATGGCGCAGCATCACGCCCGTGGCGATGCAGGCCATGATCGCCAGGCTCATGGCGAGGGCATAGGCTGCCATCAATACCAGCCAGCGGCAGACGGTGGCGAGCTTGCCGCTTGGATACACGCGCCACATGGCCCAGGGCAGGTAGCCGAGCAGCCAGGCGCAGAGCGCGAGGCGGACAATATCGACGGGGATCAAGGTCATGAGCGCCATCGTGATGAAGGCGAAGGCATTCGTATGCAAGGCGAACAGGAAATGCTCGCCATAGCGCCGTCCGCTGCCCAGGTAGAGGATCTTCAGGAACAGGGCGAACAGCGGCATCAGGCCAAACATGGCATAGGGTGCGTAATGAAAAAAGCTCTCCCTTATCAGCTTTTGCTTTCCGGCCACGGGCAGTTGCTGAAAGTCTTGCCACTGATGTGGCAGCGTGGGTGTCTGGCCCAGGATGCTGACCTGCATGCCCGACGCATTGTTGTCCGGAGTCTGACTTGGGCCGTGGGCGCTCGCCTGGGGTTGCTGGCTGTGGACGGTGAGGAACAAGTCGGCGCTGCCGAACTTGAGGATGGCAAAGAACAGGATGCTGAAGGTCAGGTATACGCGCAGCGGTTCCACGTAACGCACGCGGCGCCCCGCAATGTACTCGTTCGTCAGCGCGCCCGGGCGGAACAGCAGCAGGGCCAGGGTACGCCACAGCTTGCCTTCGAGCGCCACATAATGGGCGACAAATTCATGCAGGAATTCGCGCGCGCTGGGCACGTGCACGACGGTGGACTGGCCGCAGGTGCTGCAGAAGTTGCCTGGCGCGTCGGTGTGGCAGTTATGGCAGGTGCTGGCGGGACTTGTGCTGGGTGACACTGTTTTCAAGATGGACTCTTTCCATAGGCGAAAGGGGGAAATGCGCGCTGAAGAGCGCAGCATATGATGAATGAAAACAATGGCAAAAGGGCATTTTTCTCTCGATAGTTGCTTATGAGATACAAAATGCCGGCACCGTTGAGCGGCAGGCAAATACGGCCAGCAGGCGCCGCTCGCCGCTTGGCGTGATGCGCAGGGCGCGGCTGTCGAATTCGCGCTCGGCCCAGCCCTGGCGCAGGGCCAGCTGCAGCAGGGCCGCCCCCAGCGCGCCGCCCAGGTGGGCGCGCCGTTCGCTCCAGTCCAGGCAGGCACAGGCGAAGCGGCGGCGTTGGCGCTGCAGTTGCGGCACGTCGATGCCCAGCGCCGCCATGCTGGCCGCGCCCGCTTCCGACAGGCGATATTCGCCGCCGTCGTCGAGCAGCCAGCCTTGCGCATGCAGCTGGTCGTGCAAGGCGACGGCCACCGTGCCGGCCATGTGGTCGTAGCAGGTGCGCGCGCGGCGCAAGCGGTCCGGCGTGGTGGGCGTAAACGGCGTTGCGGGCACGCCGGCCACCACCAGCAGCGCTTCGAGCGCCTGGCCCACCTCGGCGCTGGCCAGGCGGTAATAGCGGTGCTTGCCCTGCGCCACCATGGTCAGCAATCGATCTGTGCGCAGGCGCGCCAGATGGGCGCTGGCTGTCGAGGCGCCCACGTCGGCCAGCGTAGCCAATTCCGTGGCCGTGCGCGCATGGCCGTCAAGCAGGCTGCACAGCATGCGCGCGCGGGCTGGTTCCGCGATGGCGCCGGCCAGTTGCGCCAGGCCCAGGTCGGCCGAGGGAAACTTGTCTTCCATGATTCGTTCACGGGCGAAGTGTTGTGGTGGAAGGGCCAGCATACTCGTGTCCCCACTTCACTGCAATGGAACGCGCATGCCGCTCGCCGACTTTCTTATCGACCCCGCCGACCCTTTTTCCGCCGTCACCCACGCGGCGCCGTATGACTACTATCGCCGCCTGGCGGACGGCCCGCCGCTGCGTTTCGACGCGTCGCTCGATTGCTGGCTGGCGACGGGAGCCGTTGGCGTGCAGGCCGTGCTCGCGCATCCCGCTTGCCGCGTGCGCCCGCCGGGCTTGGCCGTGCCGCTCAACCTGGCAGGCACGCCTTGCGGCGCGATTTTTGCCGAACTGGTGCGCATGAACGACGGCGAACGGCATGCCGTGCCAAACCAGGTGCTGGCGCGGGCGCTGGGCCGGGTGGATCTGGCGCGCCTGCATGGGCGGGTGATGCAGCTTGCCGGTGACCGCGTTCCCGGCCGCGCCGCGCGGCTCAATGATGCAATTGTTGAACTGCCCCTGTTCGCCATGGCGGACTTGCTGGGCTTTGCGCCAGCGCAATGGCCGGCGCTGGCCGCCTGGACGCGTGATTTTGTCGCCTGTCTGTCGCCGCTCAGCAATGGCGAACAATTGGCCGGCGCGCAGGACGCAGCCTATGCCTTGCTGCGAGGTTTTAGCGTGTTGCTGCGCGAGGCGGAGGCCTTGCCCGGCAGCTTGCTGCACGACATCGTGGCCGGGGCGGATGCCGTCGGCTGGCAGGCGTCTGGCGGCGTGCTGGCCAACCTCGTGGGCTTGCTGTCGCAGACCTGCGACGCCACGGCCGGCTTGCTGGGCAATGCCGTCGTGGCCTTGCGCGCGCAGCCGGAGTTGTCCACGCAACTGCGCGCCGCACCCGGGCGATGGCCGGCCCTGTTACGCGACGTCAGCCTGCGTGATCCCTCGATCCACAACACGCGCCGCTACACGGCGGAGGACGTGCAATTGCACGGCGTGCGCATACCGGCCGGACAGATGATTATCGTCGTGCTGGCCAGCGCCGGCCATGCGGAGTCAGGCTTTGGCCATGGCCGTCACGCCTGTCCCGGCCAGTCCATCGCGCAGACGATAGCCACGGCTTGTTTGCAGGCATGGGCCGATAGCCTGCAAGACTTGCCGCTGGCTTGGAGTTATCTGCCCTCGCTGAACGCCCGTATCCCCGTGTTTATGCAAGGAGCCAGCGCATGATTGCCGTGATTTTTGAAGTCTGGCCCGGCGCCGAAGGGCGCCAGCAGTACCTGGACCTGGCGGCGTCCCTGCGGCCCTTGCTCGACGAGGTCGATGGTTTCATTTCCATCGAACGCTTCGGCAGCCTGAGCGAACCAGGCAAACTGCTGTCGCTGTCTTTCTTTCGCGACGAAGCGGCGCTGGCGCAGTGGCGCCAGCTGGAAGCGCACCGGGCGGCGCAGTCGGCCGGCCGGCAGGGCGTGTTCGACGATTACCGGCTGCGCATCGCCGCCGTCGTGCGCGATTACGGCATGCTGGCGCGGCAGCAGGCGCCCGCCGACAGCCGGCGTCGCCACGGTAATTAGCGTGCCAGCGCGCCCTGCGTAATCTTGACCTTGACCCGATACGCGGGTTCGGCTGCGTTCAGGGCCGGCGGCGTGGCCGGGTCGACGTCGAGCAGGGTGAACGTCAGGTGGTTGACGGTCACGGAACTGGACGCGCCGGGCATGGACTCGGACAGGACGATGTCGGTGGCGCCCGCGCTGTTGAGCAAACTGAAGCTGTAGCTGACGTAGCCTTTCCACACGCACACGGCGCCCTTGCGGCAGCGGCTGTCGTTGACGCGCTCGAGTTTCAGGGTGTCCGTGGCCGTGATGGCCACCTGCTGGCCCGGCGACAGCACGTGGGTGACGCTGCGCGGCGTGTTTTCCGCGTCGCCGGCGCTGCCGGCCGCGCCGCAGCCGGCCAGCACGGCCAGGCAGGCGACGAGCAGGGGCAGGAACAGGCGGCGATACGAGTCATGGAGGTAATGCATGTTTTTTCCTTTCAGGTGGAGCGTCCCCGACGTGGCATCCACGCGTGGGATGAAAATGATAATAACAAAATGATATTTTTCCGGCGCACCATTGGCGTGCTGCGGATGAATTGATGCGCCGTCCACGCGGCGCGCCGATTACTGCGTAGAATGGCTGTTTTGAAAATCAGGAAACAACCATGAAAAAAACCGACCTGGCCAAGAGCGATGCCAAGAAACTGATGGGAAAGATGAATGTTCCCGGCGCCGGTGCATTCGGTAAGGAAGCGGTGCTCGTCGACCGCCGCGAGCAGCGCAAGCGCGATCAGGCCCTGGGCCTGGTGCCGTTCGCCGTCAAGCTGAACAGCGATCTGGTCTTGCAATTGCAGACCCTGGCCAAGGAGCGCGGCGCGGATCTGAATGAGGTCGTCGCCGAGCTGATCACCAAGGGCCTGGCTGCAGCTTAACGGTCGACAATGTTTATCTGTTGATAAATATCAAAGTTCAAAACTAAAAGGCGCCTTGCGGCGCCTTTTTACTGCGGCTCTGGCTTGCTGTTACACGTAAGCGGCCAGCGCGCCCTTCATTTTTTTCAGCGCCGCCACTTCGATCTGGCGGATGCGTTCGGCCGATACGCCGAACTCTTCTGCCAGGGTGTGCAGGGTGGCGCCGGAACCGTCGTCGTTGGCCAGCCAGCGCGCTTCGATGATGCGGCGCGAACGGTCGTCCAGCTTGCTCAAGGCCGTTTCCAGGCCTTCCGATTGCAGGCGCGTCACTTGCTCCGCTTCCAGCACCTTGGTCGGCTCGCTTTGCTCCGACGACAGGTAGGCGATCGGCGAAAACTTGTCGTCCTCATCGTCGGTCGGCGACTCCAGGGCGATGTCGCGGCCGCTCAAGCGCGTTTCCATCTCGATCACTTCTTCGCGCTTCACGTCGAGCAGCTTGGCCAGCGCGTCGATCTGCTTCGGCGTCATCGCATCGAGGCCCGTCTTGTGGCTGCGCAGGTTGAAGAACAGCTTGCGCTGCGCCTTCGTCGTCGCCACTTTGACCAGGCGCCAGTTTTTCAGGATGTACTCGTGCATCTCGGCTTTCACCCAGTGCATGGCGTACGACACCAGGCGCACGCCCTGGTCAGGGTCGAAACGTTTCACGGCTTTCATCAGGCCGATATTGCCTTCCTGAATCAGGTCGGCATGCGGCAAGCCATAGCCCAGGTAGCCGCGGGCAATCGAGACCACCAGGCGCAGGTGCGACAGCACCAGCTCTTGCGCGGCGGCCAGGTCATTTTTTTCGCGCAGGCGTTTCGCCAGCGACATTTCTTCGGCGTGGGTCAACATGGGCAGACGGTTCACGGCCGAAATATAGGCGTCGATATTGCCCAGATTGCCGGTGAACCCGAGGCCCAGCGCGTTATTCTTGGTCGGAACCAATGCGGACGTTGCGGACATCATAGTCATGTTTTCTCCCTCGTAGTCTTGCTTTGTTCCAGTTGGCCATGTCACACGACAGGGCCCGTTTTTAGTTCGTTCTTGCGTATCCGGTCTTGCACTTTGCAGTTCGCGGCACCATCTATATCTGGCGCTCATGGCGATCCTGCCTGGGTATGTCCATATATTAGCACTCTCTGCTTGAGAGTGCCAATCAGCACATTTAATCGCTCTGATAGCCTATATGCTATGGGGTTTTAATGACTGATATGTAATCTAAAACATCGCGCCGGGCCGCATCGGCACTGCCATGCGCGCCCTTTTCTTGCTTCCCAGCGACAACATACATAGTCTACGGCCGCAAGCTGAAGCGAACCTTAAGAATACTTGCTTAATATCAAGATAACAGCAGTATGGGGTGAGTGTCAAAAAAACAAGGGGCAGTGAGGAATGGCGGCGCGCGTGGCGCCGCCATGGGAGGGAAGGTCAGTTCAGGCGCGCCAGATGGCGCTGCACGCAGAGGAAGGCGCCGGTCAGGCCCAGGCCCGCGCTGACGGCCAGCAGGCCGGCCATCGACAGCGGCGCCAGCGGCACCAGCTGGAATTCGGACGCGTACAGGCGGGCAAACTCGGCAATCGCGGTATTGAGCGGCTGCAAGGCCAGCGCCACGGCGCCCAGGGCCAGCGCGCCGGCGCACAGGCCCAGCAGGGCGCCCGTGTAATAGAAGGGGCGGTGGATGAAGGTGTCGGTTGCGCCGATCAGTTTCGAGATGCTGATTTCATCGCGCTGCTGCATCACTTGCAGGCGGATGGTATTGAAGACCACGGCGATGACGGCCACGCCCAGGGTGATCGCCAGCAGCAGCAGCACCAGGCGCAGCACGCCCAGCAGGGCCGCCAGGCGCTTGACCCAGGCCGAATCGACTTGCGCCGATTCCACGCCGGGCAGGTGGCGCAGCTGTTCCGCCACGGCGTCGACGTCCTGCGCTTCGCTGGCGCTGCTGAAGGCGTCGAGTTTCAGCACATAGCTGTCGGGCAGGGGATTGTCGCCCAGGGTGCTCAGCACGTCGGCCAGGCCGTTCTTGTTTTTCAGGGTGTCGAGCGCCTGTTCGCGCGGGATGAAGACGATCTTCGCCTTTTGCTCGCGCACGATCTTGCGCATGGCGCCGGCCAGGGCCACGGCCTGCTCGCGCGGCGTGTCGATTTTCAGGAAGACGCTGATTTCCGGGTCGACCGACATCTGCTCCGACATGGGACGCACGTTGTCGAGCATGGTCAGGCCGGCAAACGGCAGCGACAGGGCGATGGCGACGACGACGACGTTCAATAAAAAGCCGCCGGGCGACTTGCGCAGATGAATCAGCGCCGAACCGAGGGCGAAGCGGTGTTGACGGAACCAGCCTCTCATGCCTGTTCTCCCTGCGCGTCGTCCGCATCGGGGGCGGGCGCAAAATCGGGGTCGGGCGGGGCGAACACGGGCGCCTGCGTGGCCTTGTCGATGGCGACCAGCTGGCCGTTCTTCAGGTGGATCACGCGGGCGGCGGCGTCGAGCATCTGTTCGTCGTGGCTGGAGATGAGGCAGGTCACGCCCACCGAGTGGAATGCTTTGAGGGCGTCGAGCACCTTGTTGGCGCTGGCGCGGTCCAGGTTGGCCGTCGGTTCGTCGGCCAGGATGATCTGCGGCCGGTTGACGATGGCGCGCGCGATCGAGACGCGCTGCTGCTCGCCGCCCGACAGCGACAGCGGGCGCGCCAGGGCGCGGTCGAGCAGGCCAACCTTGTCGAGCGCGGCGCGTGCGCGCTGCTCGGCGGCCACTTTATGCGCGCCGACGACGAGCAGGGGCAGCATGACGTTGGCCAGGATGGAGCGGTCGTTCAGCAGTTTCTGCTGCTGGAAGATCAGGCCCATGTTACGGCGCAGAAATGGCACGCCGGCCGGCTTGATCTTCGCCATGTCCTGGCCGTTGACGATCAGCTTGCCCGACGTGGGGCGCTCCATGGCGGCGATCATTTTCAGCAGGGTGGACTTGCCGGCGCCGGACGGGCCGGCCAGGAAGACCAGCTCGCCTTTGGCAATGCTCAGCGAAATGTCGCTGAGCGCCACTGCGTCGGGGGAGTATTGCTTGGAGACGTGCTGAAATTCAATCATGTATAGGCTTATCCGAGCAGCGCTTCGACAAATTCGGCAGCCACGAAGGGCTGCAAGTCTTCAATTTTTTCACCGATGCCGATGAAATACACGGGCACGGGGCGCACGCGGGCGATGGCCGCCAGCACGCCGCCCTTGGCGGTGCCGTCCAGCTTGGTGATCACCAGGCCGCTCAGCTGCAGGGCGTCGTCGAAGGCCTTGACTTGCGTGAGGGCATTCTGCCCCGTGTTGCCGTCGATGACGAGCAGCGTTTCATGCGGCGCGCCCTCCATGCCCTTGCCGATTACGCGCTTGATTTTCTTCAATTCTTCCATCAGGTGCAATTGCGTCGGCAGGCGGCCCGCCGTGTCGACCATCACCACGTCGATGCCGCGCGCTTTCGCCGATTGCACGGAGTCGTAGGCCACGGCGGCCGGGTCGCCCGATTCCTGCGAGATCACGGTAACGTTGTTGCGCTCGCCCCAGACCATCAGCTGCTCGCGCGCGGCGGCGCGGAAGGTGTCGCCCGCGGCCAGCAGCACGGACTGGTTGTTCGACTGCATGTGCTTGGCCAGCTTGCCGATGGTGGTGGTCTTGCCGGCGCCATTCACGCCGGAAATCATCATCACCAGCGGCTTGTGGCGGCCCAGTTCGAAGCGCTTTTCCAGCGGCAGCAAGAGCTCGATCAGCAGCACTTTCAGGGCGGCCTTGACGGCGGCCGCATCGAGCAGCTTGTCTTCCTTGACCTTTTTCTTCAATTCCGTGAGCAGGAATTCGGTGGCGTCGATGCCGGCGTCGGACATCAGCAGCGCCGCTTCCAGCTCTTCGTACAGGGCGTCGTCGATCTTCGCGCCGACGAACAGCACGGACAAGGTGTTCGAGGTTTTCGACAAGCCGGCCTTCAGGCGCGTCATCCACGATTTTTTCTCGGGCTCGGCAGCGACGATCACGGGCACGAGCTCGGCTGGCGCACCGCTCAGGGGGACGGCGGGCGGCGTGACGGCGGCGGGCGCGGCGATAGGCTCGACACTGGCAGGCAAGGCTTCAGGGGCGGCGGTTTTTTTCTTGAAGAAACTAAACATGGATGTGTGGTGGCGGGTGCTGACCTTAGGCCCGGCGGCGCCGGACACTGTTTCATACCGGCTATTCTACCAGAGCGCGCCCGGCGCTTCATGCATTACTGTTCGATTGGCAACATTGCGCGCCTATCCCCGGAGATCGCCGCAGATATATTGCGATCAGTGCGTTTGCACGGCGTCGGGCGCATGGCGCTGGCGCCAGCTGGCGATGCTTTCCTCGACCTGGCGCAAATCGAGCACGTGCAGGAACGGCGGCGGACGCTTGTGGAGCACGGGGCTGCGCCCGCCCGCCCACAGCTCGGTGCTGGCCGGCAGGCTGGCGTGCAGCTGCTGCAGGCTGTCGCGCGTCTGCCTTGCCTTGCTGGCGCTGGAAAACGACAGCGCGACGATGTCGGCCCGCTGCGCGCCGGCCGCCGCGACGATGTCGGTCAGCGGCGTTTCCACGCCCAGCGACATGCAGTGCGCGCCGGCCGCCACGCACAGCGCCTCGGCCATCAGCAAGCCCAGGCCGTGGCGTTCCTGCGGCAGGGTGCTCAGGACGATGCGCGGCGTGCGCGTGCTGGGACTGCTTTGTTGTGGCAGCGAAAAAATCGCGTGGCGCATCACCGTCTGCAAGGTTTCGCTATACAGATGCTCCTCGTACACGGCCAGTTCGCCGCAGGCCCAGGCCTCGCCTACCATGCCGGTCAGCGGCGCGATCACGTCGACGGTAAAGGCTTTCAGGCCCAGCACGGCCAGCGCCTGGCGCAGGGCGTCGCCCAGTTCCGCCATCCGGTGGCCGCGGCACAGGGCCAGGTAGTGCCCGAGTTGCGGCGCCGCCTGCTGGGACGGCGGCGTGCCGGCGCTGGCCAGCTGCTGCAGTTGCAGGGTGCTGTGCTGCATGATTTTACCCGGACGAAATCCGAGGTCCAGCAAGCGCTTGACCATGCGCAGTTTTTGCACCTGCTCGGCCGGGTAGCTGCGTTCGCCGAAGGCGTCGCGCTGCGGCTGGGGAAAGGCGTAGCGGCGCTCCCAGACACGCAAGGTTTCCTTGGCCAGCCCCGTATCGCGCTCGACATCGCTGATGCTGAAGGCGGAAGGGGGATGCAGTGCTTGCAGGTCAGTATCCATACCAGGGTTTTGCTCGCTTGCGGATGAACGTGGCATGCATTTTACGCCTTTGCCTGTCCCGCACCAAATAGCTGAATCCGATTGGAAAGCGCCTGCGTACAAGTTCCTGAGTGGCGCACGCCCTCATTGACATAGCTCAATATTTAATCGAATATCCTGCTAGGTCGATTTGTCCAGGACAAACTTGATATGGGTGCCATCATGAAGATTGCTGTTGTCGGTGCGGGAATTGCAGGTTTGTCATGTGCGTATCGGCTGGCGCAGGCGGGCCAGGACGTCACCTTGTATGAGGCGGGCGATTATTTCGGCGGCCACAGCCACACGGTCGACGTCACGCTCGACGGCGCCACGCATGGCGTGGACACGGGCTTTCTCGTGTTTAACCACGCCACCTATCCGAACCTGGTCCAGCTGTTCGATGAACTGGGCGTCGCGGCGGCCGACAGCGACATGTCGTTTTCCGTGAAGATGCCGCTGGGTACTGCCGCGCATGCCCGCGTGCTGGAATGGGCGGGCGCCAGCCTGGACACCGTGTTTGCCCAGCGCGGCAACCTGCTGCGCCCCGCCTTTTTGCGCATGCTGCGCGATATCGTGCGCTTCAACCGGCAGGCCAGCGCCCTGGCCACGGCCAGCTTGCCGGCGCCGGCCCTGTCGTTGGGCGAGTTTCTCGACCTGCACGGCTATGACGCCGGGTTCCGCCACTGGTATCTGTTGCCGATGGCGGCCTGCATCTGGTCATGCCCAGCGCGCCAGATGCTGGCCTTTCCGCTGGCCACCTTTATCCGTTTCTGCCACAACCACGGCTTGTTGCAGGTCAGCGACCGGCCCCAATGGCGCACGGTGCGGGGCGGCGCGCGCGTGTACGTGGAAAAACTGCTGGCGGGCATCCCCCAGCAACGCCTCGCGTGTCCCGTGCTGGCCGTGCACCGCCAGGGGCACGGCGGTGCGCGCATGGTCGAGCTGCACACGGCGGCAGGCGTCGCGCATGCCGATCACGTGGTGCTCGCTTGCCACAGCGACCAGTCGCTGGCCCTGCTGGCAGACATCCGCGACGACGAGCGCTCCGTGCTCGAAGCCGTGCGCTACCAGCCGAACCGGGCCGTCCTGCATACGGATGCGTCCTGCCTGCCGCAGCGCCGCCGCGCCTGGTCGGCCTGGAATTACCAGGGCCGGGCGGCAGGGGAAGGCGAGGCGCCGCAAGTGTGCGTGCACTATCTGCTGAACCAGTTGCAGCCGCTGCCGTTCACGACGCCCGTCATCGTCTCGCTCAATCCGCTCGACGAGCCGGACCCGGCCAAGGTGATCGACGAATTTTCCTATGCGCATCCCGTGTTCGATGGCGCGGCCATCGCCGCCCAGGCACGCCTGGCCGCTTTCCAGGGCGCGCAGCACACGTGGTTCGCGGGCGCCTGGACGGGCTATGGTTTCCATGAGGACGGCTTGAAGTCGGGCCTGGCAGTGGCGCAAGTGCTCAATGGCATGGCGGCGGCGGAGCTTGGCCATGCCGCATGAGCCGTCGCCGCCGGCGCAGCCGCAACTGTGCCTGGGCCAGGTGCGCCATGCGCGCCTGCGGCCCCGCGCGCATGCTTTCAGCTACGGCATCTATTATGTGCGCCTGCCCCTGCGCAGCATGGGCGCGCAGGATTTTCCCGCCCGTTTGATTTCGCGCAACGGCACCAATCTGCTGTCCTTCCGCGACCGCGATCATGGCGATGGGGAAACGCCGCTGCTGCAATGGATAGACACCCTGCTGCGCCAGCACGGCGTGACGGATGCGCACGGCGAAATCTGGCTGCAAACCATGCCGCGCGTGTTCGGCTATGTCTTCAACCCCGTCAGTTTCTGGTTTTGTCACCGGCTTGACGGCGCGCTGCGCGCCGTGCTCTGCGATGTGCGCAATACCTTCGGCGAGCGCCACCTGTATCTGCTGGAGCAGGGCGGCGCCATCGCCCATGGCAGCGAATTGCAAGCCAGCAAGATTTTCCACGTCTCGCCGTTTTGCCAGGTGCAGGGACGCTACCGCTTCCGTTTCCTGCGCAATGACGAGCAGGACGGCGAGCGCCACCTGGCGCGCGTCGATTACGACGACCCCGACGGCCCGCTGCTGCAGACGAGCTTGTCCGGCGCGGCGCGGCCCCTGGGGGACGGCGCCATCGTCTATGCCCTGCTGCGCTATCCGCTGATGACCTGGGGCGTGATGGCGCGCATCCATTGGCAGGCGCTGCGCCTGTGGCTGCGCCGCGTGCCGTTTTTCAGCAAACCCCTCCCTCCACAAGAAAAGGTGTCCCGATGAGCTCTGAATCCCTGCCCACCAGCGTGCATGTGCGCAGCGCGTGCCATGACCATGCGCACCTGGACATGCCCGCCTCCGGGCGCATGATTTTGCGGCTGCTGGCGCAACTGAAGTTCGGCGCCTTGCGCCTGCGTACGCCCGATGGCAGCGTCCTGCTGTATGGCGACGGCGGCAATCCCGTTGCCCTGGACTTGCACAACTGGCGCTTGTGCGCGGCCGTCCTGCGCTCGGGTGACATCGGCTTTGCCGAAACGTTCATCGCGGGCGACTGGCGCACGGACAATTTGCCGGGCTTGATCGAGTTGATGATACGCAATCGCGACCAGATCGAGTCCTTGATTTATGGCAACTGGTGGGGCAGCCTGGTGTATAAGCTGCGGCATTTGCTCAACCGCAATTCGCGCGCCGGCAGCAAGAAGAACATCCACGCCCATTACGACATCGGCAACGCCTTTTATCAGCTGTGGCTGGACCCGTCGATGACGTATTCGAGCGCGCTGTTCAGCGAGGGCGCCAGCCTGGAGCAGGCGCAGGCGGCGAAATACCGGCGCATTGCCAGCGAGCTGCAGCTGCAGGCCGGCGAGCGCGTGCTGGAAATCGGCTGCGGCTGGGGCGGCTTTGCGGAAACGGCGGCGCGCGACCACGGCGCCCATGTGACGGGGCTGACCTTGTCGACGGAGCAACTGGCGTATGCGCGCCAGCGCCTGCACGACGCGGGGCTTGCCAGCCTGGCCGATTTGCAGCTGTGCGATTACCGCGACAGCCACGGCCAGTACGACGCTGTCGCTTCGATCGAGATGTTCGAAGCCGTGGGGCAAAGCTATTGGCCCGGCTATTTCGCCTGTGTGGCGCGCAATTTGAAGCAGGGCGGACGCGCCTGCATCCAGACCATCGTCATCGCCGACGAGTTGTTCGAGCGCTACAGCAAGAGCACGGATTTTATTCAACAGTACATTTTCCCGGGCGGCATGCTGCCTTCGCCGGCCGCGTTTCGCCGCGCCGCCGAGGCGCAGGGCTTGCGCGTGGAAGACGCCTTCAGCTTTGGCCTTGATTACGCGGAAACCTTGCGCCAGTGGCGCGCCAGCTTCCTGGCCCGGCGCGCGGCGCTGGAAAAGCAGGGTTTCGACGGCCGTTTCCTGCTGACCTGGGAGTTTTACCTCGCGTATTGCGAGGCCGCCTTCCAGGCCCACAACACGGATGTGATGCAATTTACCCTCGTCAAGGAGTGAGCATGGGCCGCTTGCTTGCCATTGTCGTGTTGTCGTTGGCCATGTCCTGCGCCCTGGCCGCGCCGCCAGGCTTTGTCGCTGCCGACGTGCCCGCAGCCCGCCTGGCGGGCGAAGGCGACTATACGTGGTTCGGCATGCGCATTTATCAGGCACAACTATGGGTGGGGCCGTTCGGCTACCAGGGCGCGGCGTCCGCCACGGCGCCGTTTGTATTGGAATTGCGCTACGCGCGTGCGCTCGACGGCAGGAAGATCGCCGAGGCCAGTTATGAACAGATGCGGAAAATCGGCGCGGGCACGCAAGCGCAGCGTCTGGCGTGGCTGGACGCCATGCGACGCATCTTTCCTGACGTCAAGGAAGGCCAGCGCATCGCGGGCGCCTACCGGGCCGGCGCCGCCCCCGGCGTGCGCTTTTATCTCGATGGCCAGGTGCTGGCCGACGTGCCGGACGGCGACTTTGCGCGCGCCTTTTTTGCCATCTGGCTGTCGCCCGAGTCGACGGCGCCGAAGCTGCGCAGCGCCTTGCTGCAGAACGCGGCCCCGCTGCCATGAACGCCGCTGCCGGCACGCTGACCTTGCCAGCCTTGTTCAGCTATGGCCTGTTCGGCTTGCCGCTGGCCATGCTGGCGCTGCCCATCTATATATATGTGGCGCCGTTTTATGCGCAGCGCAGCAGTCTTGACCTGGCGCAAATCGGCGCCGTGCTGCTGGCGGCCCGCATCGCCGCCGCCTTCATCGACCCGGCCCTGGGCGCCTGGATGGCGCGCGGCGGGCGCAGCTATGCCATGCTGGTCGGCGCGTCGCTGCCCTTGCTGCTGCTGGGCTTTGGCGCCCTGTTCCATCCGCCGTCCCTGTCGCCCGCGGCTACGCTGGCCTGGTTCCTGGCTGCCTTGCTGCTTGTGTATGCGGCGTTCGGCCTGGCCAGCATCGCCCACCAGAGCTGGGGCGCGGCCCTGAGCCAGGCGCCGGGCCTGCGTGCGCGCGTGACGGCCGTGCGCGAGGCATGCGGGTTGACGGGCGTGATCCTGGCGGCGGGACTGACAGCCGTGCTCGGCTATGACGGCTTGTCGCTGGCCTTTGCCGTCTGCCTGCTGGCGGCGGGCGCCTTGCTGCTGGCGCGCGCCCCGCGTCCGGCAGCGTCCGGCGTCACGCTGGCAGCGTCCCGTGGCGGCTGGCAGCTGCCATTTCGCCAGCGCGCGTTTCGCTGGCTGTTTGCCATTTTGCTCATCAACGGCGTGGCGGCGGCCATTCCCGCCACCCTGTTCCTGTTTTTTGCCGGCGATTACTTGCGCCTCGGGCATGACGCGGGCGCTTTCCTGAGCGTCTACTTTTGCGCGGCGGCCGCTTCCATGCCCGCATGGGTGGTGCTGGCCCGCCGTTTTGGCGAAGCGCGCGCCTGGGCCGGCGCCATGCTGCTGGCGGCCACCGTCTTCGTCTGGGCGTATGGCCTCGGCGCGGGCGCCGCCTGGGGCTTTGCCAGTATCTGCCTGCTGTCGGGCCTGGCCCTGGGCGCCGACCTGGCCTTGCCGCCGGCCCTGCTGGCAGCGCTGATCGGCGCCGCCGGCCAGGCGGGCGGGCATGAGGCCGCGTATTTCGGCTGGTGGAACTGGGGCGTGCAGATGAGCCTGGCGTTGGCGGCCGGCATCGCCTTGCCCCTGCTGGCCTGGCTCGGCTATGTGCCAGGCGGCAACGGCGGCTTGCCGGCCTTGTCCGCCGCCTACGCCTTGCTGCCCTGCGCCCTGAAGCTGCTGGCGGCGCTGCTGCTGTGGCGCGCGCCCTTGCAACATATATATAGCGATCACCGGGAGAAGATGCCATGCGCCTCATGAACAACTGGAAACACCGCCTGCCGCTGGCGGCCTTGCTGCTGGCGCTGGCCGCCTGTTCCACGCCGCCCCTGCCTGCCACATATGCGCAGGAATTGCCGAAACTGGACGTGCAGCAGTATTTCAACGGCACGCTCGACGCGCACGGCATCTTCCAGGACCGCTCCGGCAGGGTGGTGAAACGTTTCACGGTGGTGCTGCGCGCCAACTGGCACGGTGACACCGGCACCCTGGACGAGGATTTCACGTATGCGGACGGCAGCCGCCAGCGGCGCGTGTGGACCCTGCGCAAGACGGCGCCCGGGCGCTTCATCGGCACGGCGCCCGATGTGATCGGGCAAGCCGTCGGCGAGGTGGCCGGCAATGCCTTGCGCTGGCAATACGTGCTGGCCTTGCCTGTCGACGGCACGGTGTATCACGTGGACTTCGAGGACTGGATGTTTTTAATGGATGACAAGGTCATGCTCAACCGCGCCGCCATGAGCAAGTTCGGTTTCAGCCTGGGCGCCGTGACCTTGTCCTTCAGCAAGCGTCCTCAGGCGGCGCCATGAATCGCAAGATTGCCAGCTGGGCCGGCAAGCGCGTGTGGATCATCGGCGCTTCCAGCGGCATCGGCGCAGCCTGCGCCACCCAGCTGTTGCAGCAGGGTGCCAGCGTGGCCTTGTCGGCCCGCCACCGCGCCAGCCTGGAGCAGCTATGCCAGGAGCAGCCGCTGGCGCTGGCCTTGCCGCTCGACATCACCCAGCATGCGCAGGTGCGCGCCGTGTGCGCCGCACTGATGCAGTTGTGGCCGCACATCGACCTGATACTGGTAGTGGCGGGCGGCTATCAGGCCATGCGCGCCGACGCTTTCGACCTGGAAGCGGCACAAGGCTTGCTGGCCCTGAATGTGGGCGGCGTCTTCAATTGCCTGGACCAGGCCCTGCCGTGGTTGTTGCGCCAGGGCCGGGGCGGCATCGGCATCGTTGCCTCGGTGGCCGGCTATGGCGGCTTGCCGAAGGCGCTCGCGTATGGCGCCAGCAAGGCGGCGCTGATCAACCTGACGGAATCGCTGTATCTGGATCTGCATGGGCGCGGAATTGACGTGTATCAAATCAACCCTGGTTTTGTCGCCACGCCTTTGACGGCAGGCAACGATTTCAAGATGCCGGCCCTGATGACGGCGCAGGACGCGGCCGCAGCCATGCTCGACGGCATGGAGCGGGGGCAGTTTCATATCCACTTTCCGAAACGCTTTACGAATGTCCTGCGGCTGGCGCGGCTCTTGCCCTACCGCGCCTATTTCTGGCTGATCCGCAAGGTGACCGGCTTATGACTGGAGCAGATATGCAGCAGATGGCGGACGTGGAGTGCGCGCTGGCGCGCCTGGTGGCGTTTTACGAACACCTGAGCCTGGAAAGCCTGGCCCAGCTGGGCGCCGTGTATGCGCCGCACGCCAGTTTCAAGGACCCGTTCAACGAGGTGGCTGGCCATGCGGCCATCCTGGCCATCTTCGAGCACATGTTCGTGCAGGTCGATGCGCCCCGTTTCATCGTGCTCGACCGCATGGGGCAGGGCGAGCAGGCGTTTCTTACCTGGGAATTCCGTTTTCGCCTGAAACGCCGGGTGGCGGGAGAGCAATGTATCCGTGGCGCCACGCACGTGCGTTTCGATGCACAGGGACGGGTGGTATCGCACCGCGATTACTGGGATGTGGCTGAGGAATTGTATGAAAAGCTGCCTTTGCTGGGCTGCGTCATGCGCGTGCTCAAGCGCGCGGGCCGGCGCTAGCGTCGGCTTTTCCGTTTTTAAGCAAAATTTACTCAAAAGAAAAAGAAAATACTGCGCAAGGGCGCTTGGAAAAACTTGATTTCGATCAAAATGTCGTTTATTTGCAACAAATATGTAGAAATATTTAGAAGGCAACATTGTAAGAAATTGTTTCAATTGATGCGGAATTTGCAAGCAAGAGTCGTCCTCATCCATTCCAGGCGGGTACCTGGCGGCGGTGCCGGAAGAACAGGAAAACATTTCTATGTGAGCAATTTAAATTACCGAAAAGTCAGTAATTGTGTTGGTACTCTGACTATTTTTTCGGTGCTTGCTCTGACGTCGAAATATGCGCCTACGCCCCTGAATAATGCGGCAACGCACCAAAATGGCGCGCATTATTTCCCGTTTTCGGACCTCCGGCAGCAAACATTGGCGATGCCGTGTATGCTTCGTCCCGTTTATCCATTATCACCTTACAAATTGCACGCTTTGTCGTGTAAGTCGTGGAGGGCAAATGATGGGTGAAGCATGTTGCCGTTTTAATCATGCGCCTGATACTGTTGCACTAATACAACGGATGTCGACTAGGCATGCGCTATGATGGAATGGTCAATCAGGCCAATGCATTGGTTGGCAAGGGGCACTGGCTCTATCGCGCAGTACGGTTGGCGATGGCCGGGATGCCTGAAAAAGCACTCGGCCTGGTACCGGAAGTAACATGTTGGAACTTGATGGAATGTGAAACGGTCGTTATAGTGCCGCTTCCGGTGCCTTTTGAGCACCGAACCGGCGCACGAAAATACGGTCGTTCTGCAGCCTTCAAGCTTATCGGTGCAATAGCGTGCCGATACCGATATGAATTGTTCCTCTGACCGGAACAGCAATGTGGCAGGTGGAGACCTTGCCCTCACTCATAAAAAGCGCTCTGTTAGAGCGCAGCTCGAGATGCATAGGCTGTATTACTTTTTGCTTCAAAATTAAAGGAAATCGCAATGAAAAAAACTCTGATCACCCTGGCAGTTCTGGCAGCAGCCACCGGCGTAGCCCAAGCTCAATCGAGCGTTGTCATCTACGGTACCGTTGACGCAGGTTTCGTCAGCGAGCGCGGCGGCGTTAACGGCAACGTTAACAAACTGGACAGCGGCGTTGCTTCGGCTTCCCGTCTGGGCTTCAAAGGCACCGAAGATCTGGGCAGCGGCCTGTCGGCTCTGTTCGTTCTGGAAGCTGGTTTCGGCGTTGACACCGGCTCGCAAGGTAAAAACGAAGCCCTGTTCGGTCGTCAATCGTACGTAGGTCTGAGCAGCAAAACGGCTGGTACCCTGACCCTGGGTCGTCAATACACCCCTTGGTACAACACCCTGTCGAAAGTTGCTGATCCATTCGCAGTGGGCTACGCTGGTTCCGCCAAGAACCTGTTCCCATCGAAAGCACTGACCCGCACCAGCAACACCGTGCTGTACACCTCGCCAAACTTCAACGGCTTTGACGCTGACGTGGCTTACACCTTCGGCGAAAAAGCTGAGTCGAACAAAATCGGCCGTCAAATCGGCGCGTCGGTTGGCTACTCGAACGGTCCTCTGAACGCACGTCTGGCTTACAACACCACCAGCAACGACACCGCAACCACCGAAGCTGGTAGCGCACGTAACTGGTTGGCTGCAGCTAACTACGACTTCGCAGTTGCTAAAGCTTACATCGCATACGGTTCCAATAAAGGTAACAACAGCGCTGTAGCTAACAACGCCAAGGAAAACGCTGACGGCACGTTCTCGACTGTCAACTCGTTCAACTACAACACGGCTGCTTACAGCAACGACAGCAACAACATCCTGGTTGGCGCAACCGTACCTGTCGGCCCAGCTGGCACCGTCATGGCTTCGTTCATCCGCACGAACGACAAAGCTTCCACGAACGCTGATGCTGATCAATGGGCAGTGGGCTACTCGTACGCTCTGTCGAAGCGCACCAGCACCTACGCTTCGTACGCTAAAATCAAGAACAAAAACGGCGCAGGCTACACCGTTGGTAACAACAGCAATGTTGGTACGGGCGACAAAGCCTTCAACGTTGGTGTTCGTCACTCGTTCTAATATTCGCGCAAGCGAAGCTTAGTACCGCTGCAGGCATCCCTTCGGGGATGTCTTTAAGCAAGAAAACGCGTCTCCAGGCTAGTCCTGGCGGCGCGTTTTTGCATGGGCGGCGCAGTTATAATGTTGCCGTCACTACAGTAAAGGAATGCCATGTATCCATACACATCGCCGCGCCTGGCCGCCATGCTGGCCGCCCTGGTGCTCGCCAGCGCCACGGGTGCCGCGTTTGCCGCGGCCAAGGGCAAGAAGCCGGCCGGACTCGAGCGCTACGGCGTGGCCGTCTACTCGGACCTGTGCCTGCAAAAGGACAGCGGCGAAATCGGCGGCCAGCGCGTGACCCTGCACCGCTTTGCCGAAGCCGATTCCGTCATCTATGAATTCACGGCCGGCGCCCTGAGCTGGCCCATCGTGGCCAACGACGTCAACCTGGACGCCGCCACGGGCGCCTTCGACTTCACCATTGCCGGCGCCGACGGCGAGGAACGTACCATCGTCGGCAAGTTTTCCAAAGACGGGCAAACCCTGACCCTGGAAGGCGATTACTGCGGCGGCAATGTGCGCATGCCGATGAAGCTGAGCCGCGTGCGCGATTTTGGCCGTCCATTGAAAAATTGCACGCCATGCCCGCCCATGCCGCAGGCACCGGCCGAGGCGGCGCCTGCCGAGCCGATGCAGGAGCACTCACCCACGCCCGCTGCTGCGTAATTTGTTGTCGCTTTGAAATAAAAAAGGCCCGGTATCGACCGGGCCTTGCCATTTTCAGCCTTGCAAGTGGCTTATGTTGCCGCTTGCGCCTTTTCCGCATGCGCGCGGATGGTGGCGAGTGTCGCGTTCGGCGTGATCAGGTTGCCGTCATAGCGCAGTTCGATCAGGGCCGGCAAGCTATGCGCCCTGGCGTGCGCCAGCGCCCGCTGCAGGGCTGGGGCGAACTCTTCTGTTGTATTCACCACTTCGCCATGCGCGCCATATGCCTGTGCCAGCGCGGCAAAATCCGGGTTGTGCAGGGTCGTGCCCGACACGCGGCCCGGATAATCGCGTTCCTGGTGCATGCGGATGGTGCCGAACATCTGGTTATTGAAGACGATGATGACCACGCCCGCCTGGTATTGCACGGCCGTGGCCAGTTCCTGGCCATTCATCATGTATTCGCCATCGCCGGCAAAGGTGATGACGGTGCGTTCCGGGTGCACGATCTTGGCCGCCACGCCGGACGGCACGCCGTAGCCCATTGCGCCGTTGGTTGGCGCCAGCTGGGTGCGCAGGCCGCCGTAGCGATAAAAGCGGTGCGCCCACGAGGCGTAATTGCCGGCGCCGTTCGTCAGGATGGTGTCAGCGGGTGCCTGCGCCATGATGTCCTGCGTTACTTGCCACAGGTCCAGCGGCGCCTTGCCGTCCTGGAAGATGGGCGGACGCTGCTGATAAGCGGCCAGCTCGGCCCTGGCTTCGGCCGGTGTATGTTTCCATGCGGCAGCGTCGACGGGTTCCATGGTGGCCAGCATGGCGCAGGCCTGCGGCATGCCGCTGTTGATCATCAGCTCGGCTTGGTAAACGCTGCCCAGTTCCTCGGCATCCGTATGGATGTGCACCAGGCGCTGGCGCGGCACGGGCGCGTCGAACAGGGTGTAGCCGCCCGTCGTCATTTCGCCCAGGCGCGGGCCGATGGCGATGACCAGGTCGGCATTTTTCACGCGCGCGGCCAGTTTCGGGTTGATGCCGATGCCGACGTCGCCGACGTAGTTCGGGTGGGCATTGTCGAGCAAATCCTGGAAGCGGAAGGCGCAGGCGACGGGCAAGTGATTCGCTTCGGCAAATTGTTGCAGGTCGGCGCAGGCCTGCGGCGTCCAGGTGGTGCCGCCCAGCAACACCAGCGGTTGCTGCGCGGCGGCCAGCATGGCGCGCAGCTGTTGCACTTGGGCATCGGATGGCGCCGCCTGCACGCTTTGGTAGGCGCGCGTGTCGGCCACCGTGGCCAGGGAGATAAGCATGTCTTCCGGCAAGGCCAGCACGACCGGGCCGGGGCGGCCGCTGGTGGCCACCTGGAAGGCGCGCGCCAGGTATTCGGGGATGCGCTCGGCGCGGTCGATCTGCGCCACCCACTTGGCCATCTGGCCGTACATGCGGCGGTAGTCGATTTCCTGGAATGCTTCGCGGTCGATGAAATCATTGCCCACCTGGCCGATGAACAGGATCATCGGGGTCGAATCCTGGTAGGCCGTGTGCACGCCGATCGATGCGTTGGTGGCGCCTGGTCCGCGCGTGACGAAGCAGATGCCGGGCTTGCCCGTCAGCTTGCCGTAGGCTTCGGCCATGAAGGCGGCGCCGCCCTCCTGGCGGTTGATGATGAAGCGGATGCCTGAATCGTGCAGGGCGTCGAGCACGTCGAGGTAGCTCTCGCCGGGCACGCCAAAGGCGGTGTCGACACCGTGGATGTGCAGGGCATCGACCAGGATCTGGCCGCCGGTACGGGGTTGTTGCGTCATGTTCGGCTCTTTATATTCTAGTGGGGTGGCAAAGAAAATCGGGCAAGCGAAGCGCATGCGCTGGGTATGCAGGCAGCTTGCGCCATTCTATGTGAGCCGATTTGGCCCGGCTTTTGAAATGGCGACACCGAATTACACAATCCCCCGGCGCGCGAGCGCCGGCGAGCCGCAGCCGTCCCGGGAGCGGCATTTTTGCAGAAACATGCTGCGGCGCGGTACAATGGCGGGTGAAGCAGGCCAGACAGTCGCTGGCCGGCGCAGCAATGCGCTGGCGGGAGGAAGGTCCGGACTCCATAGAGCGGGGTGACGGTTAACGGCCGTCCGTCGAAAGCCGCCCCGGCGTACTTGTATGCCGGGGGAGTATAAGGCGAGGAATAGGGCCACAGAGACGAGCGTATTAAGTTACGGTGAAACGCGGTAACCTCCACCTGGTGCAATTTCAAATAGGCACGCGATGATGCTGCTCGCGGAGCGTGCGGGTAGAAAGCTTGAGCGCCCGAGTAATCTGGCGCCTAGAGGAATGACTGTCATAGCGCCAACCTGCAAGGGAAGGCGCCGTAACAAAATCCGGCCTACCGGCCTGCTTCACTTGAATTCTTTGCCCTCCGGCATGCCTGGGGGTGTTCGGCGGCGGTGCTGTTCGCATCGCCGGCACGACCCAAAAGCCCCCGCAAAGGGGCTTTTTTTGTTTCTGAAAGTGCAACGATCAAGATAAAGTTGTATATACAACTAAGATAGACAATTGGTTAAAATTTCTCATTTACAATTAATTGCTGCGTTGCAAAAATAGTTTTCCTGCGTCAGGTCAGCCCCGGAAAACAGAGCCGATACGCGCCATGGGTGATGATTTTTTGCTTTAAACCAAGTCTTTTGCTGTGACTGATTGCTGTTGTGTCTGGATGACGAAAGTATTGTCATGTGTCAACTAACTGTAAAAAATTCAATTTTCTGATTTCGTTTTTTTCGATGTTTACGGTAGGAAAACACATGTGTGCAGATGAGGTACCACATTCACTATCTTTCATAAGTATCTAATTTATCGATATATTTTTATTTGAGACTCCTTCAACGATATGCGCTAAGTCCTTAATTTCATTAATAAAATTCCTGTTTTGCCAATCGGAAACCGCTTGACCACTATCTTTGCTTACTCTAAAGTGGGCAACTGTGTGAAAAAGTGTATTTTTGTGGGAAATTTTCCCTCCCGGCGTGACGCCAAGGCGTCGCAACCCCAGCTCAAAAAGGTCTTCCGTGTTTCAAGGCGCGTCCGCAATCAATCTCGATGCCAAAGGCAGGATGTCTATCCCTGCCAAGCACCGTGACGCGCTGGCGATCCAATGCGAAGGCCGCTTGACTCTGACCAAACACCCTGATGGTTGCCTGCTGTTTTTCCCCCGTCCCGTGTGGGAAAGCCACCGCCAGCAAATCGCCACCTGGCCCATGTCGGCGCGCGCCTGGCAGCGCATCTTCCTCGGCAACGCCTGCGACGTCGAGCTGGATTCGGCTGGCCGCGTGCTGATCTCTCCTGAATTGCGCAACGCCGTCGGGCTGTCGCGCGAAGTGATGATGATCGGCATGGGCAGCCACTTTGAAATATGGGATGCCGCCAAACTGGCCGAACAAGAACAGCAGGCGATCGATGCCGGCACCCCCGATGTACTTTCCAATTTTTCTTTCTAAGGCTCCGTAATGACACAACTCACGGTGCCGGAATTTCAGCATCGCACGGTGCTGCTCGATGAAGCGGTCGATGCGCTCGACCTGACGGGCGAGCGCGCGCACGGCATTTACGTCGACGGCACGTTTGGCCGCGGCGGCCATAGCCGCCTGATCCTCTCGCGCCTGGCGCTTGACGCGCGTCTGATCGGCTTCGACAAGGATTTGCAGGCCATCGCCACGGCCGAACAGATCGGCGACCCTCGCTTTGAAATCGTCCATGACAGTTTCGCCACCATGACGGCCAGCCTGGCCGCGCGCGGCGTGCAGCAGGTGGACGGCATCCTGCTCGACCTGGGCATCTCTTCGCCGCAGGTCGACGATGCGGCGCGCGGTTTCAGCTTCCGCAACGACGGACCGCTGGACATGCGCATGGATACCACGCGCGGCATTTCCGCGGCCGAGTGGCTGGCCGTGGAAACCGAGCAGAATTTAGAAAAGGTGATACGCGATTATGGGGAAGAACGGTTTGCTTTTCAGATTGCAAAGGCGATTGTTGCTGGCCGGGCAGTCCAGCCAATTTCAAGCACACGACAGCTTGCCGGCATCGTGGCAGGCGCCGTCAAGACCCGCGAGAAGGGTAAGGACCCCGCTACCCGCACCTTTCAGGCCATACGCATTTTCATTAACAAAGAGCTCGAGGACCTCGAGATCGGTCTGAACCAGGCATATGCCTGCCTGGCGCCCGGCGCGCGCATGGCCGTGATCAGTTTTCATTCGCTGGAAGACCGCATGGTCAAGCGCTTCTTCGCCTCGAAGGCGAACGTGGAGCAGCCTGACCGCCGCCTGCCGATCCGCGCGGTCGATTTGCCGCAGCCGGAAATGAAGCTGATTTCGAAAATGAAGCCGTCCGACGCCGAAATCGAGGCTAATCCCCGTGCGCGTTCGGCCGTGATGCGCGTGGCGCAGCGCCTGCCGCTGGCCGCCCCTGCAAATGGCGGCGCCCGATGACTGGCAAGCTGTGTGTCGTGCTGTCGGCCCTGCTGGTGTGCTGCGGCCTGTCCCTGGTGAACGCGCAGTACCAGTCGCGCCACCTGCTGATCGACCTGGAACGCGCGCAAGCGCTGTCGCGCCAGCTCGACATCGACTGGGCGCAGCTGCAGCTGGACCAGTCCACGCTGGGCAAGCATGAACGCATCGAAGCGATCGCACGGCGCGACCTGAGCATGACGCCGCTGACGGCGGCACGCACGCAATACCTGACGGAGGGCGAATAATGAAGTTGGGCGGTAACAGCAATGGCCGGGTGGCGGCGTCGAAGGGCGTGCCATTCTCGAAGAATCCCGTACTGGCAGTGCGTCTGCCCGTCTGGCGTTCGCGCGTCGTGCTGTTCCTGCTGTTCTTCGCTTTCGCCGGCCTGGGCGCGCGCGCCCTGTGGCTGCAGGGCGTGTCGACGCAGTTTTTGCAAAAGCAGGGCAAGGCGCGCTATGAGCGCACGCTGGAACTGCCGGCCACGCGCGGCAAGATCACCGACCGCAATGGCCAGGTGCTCGCTTCGTCCGTCCCTGTGAAAGCCATCTGGGCCATTCCCGACGACGTGCTGCAGGCGTCGCCCGAGAAAATCAATGCGCTGGCCGGCCTGCTGGAAATGAACGTCAACGAATTGCGCAAGAAGCTCGATTCGGACCGCAGCTTCGTGTACCTGAAACGCCAGGTCGAGATGGATGTAGCCGACAAGATTTCCAAGCTGGGCATCGACGGCATCGACGAGCGCAAGGAATACAAACGCTTTTATCCACAGGGCGAAGTGATGACCCACGTGGTGGGCTTTACCAACGTGGAAGACGTGGGCCAGGAAAGCATGGAACTGGCGCAGCAGAAAACCCTTGTCGGCACCACCGGCAGCCGCCGCGTGATCAAGGACCGCCTGGGCCACATCGTCGAAGACATCGGCTTCATCCACGAACCGCACGACGGCAAGGACCTGACCCTGTCCGTCGACAGCAAGATCCAGTACATCGCCTTCACGCAGCTGAAGGAAGCGGTGGAAAAATTCAACGCCAAGGCCGGCGGCGCCGTGGTGCTCGACGTGCACACGGGTGAGGTGCTGGCCCTGGCCAATTACCCCAGCTACGACCCGAACGACCGCCGCAAGCTCACGGGCCAGCAGCTGCGCAACCGCGTCATGACCGATACTTTTGAGCCCGGTTCGACCCTGAAACCGATTACGGTCTCGCTGGCGCTCGACACGGGCAGGGTCAAGCCGACCACCCTGATCGACACGGGACCGGGCCGCTACACCATCGCCGACCGCACGATTACGGACACCAAACCGCACGGCGTGATCAATGTCTCCGAGATCATCGAAATGTCGTCGAACATCGGCACGTCGAAAATCGCGCTGGGCATGCCGTCGCAGGAAATGTGGGAAATGTTTACCAAAGTGGGCTTCGGCCAGCAGCCGAAATGGGGCTTCCCCGGCGCCGTGGCGGGCCGCGTGCGTCCATATAAATCGTGGCGCCCGGTGGAGCAGGCGACCATGAGCTACGGTAACGGCATTTCCGTGTCGCTGATCCAGCTGGCGCGTTCTTATATGATGTTTGCGCGCGACGGCGACACGATTCCCCTGTCGTTCCAGAAGGTCAATGAACTGCCCGTGGGCCAGCAGGTGATCAAGCCGAAGACGGCCGCCGACATGCGCGCCATGCTCGAACTGGTGGTCTCCGGCGCGCACGGCTCGGCCAAGCGCGCCCAGGTCGCCGGCTACCGCGTGGGCGGCAAGACGGGTACCGCCTACAAGGTGGAAAACGGCCGTTACGCGATGCCGCGCAAATACATCGGCTCTTTCGTGGGCATGGTGCCGATGTCGGCGCCGCGCTTCATCATTGCCGTGATGATTGATGAACCTACCGGCCCGGCACACTATGGCGGCCAGGTTGCCGCTCCCGCTTTCGCGGCGATTGCGACCAACGCGCTGCGCGCGATGAACGTACCGCCCGATTCCTCCGTTACCGAAATCGTGGTCCCGGCCAATGCCGGTCCGGAGGCCATGTGAAGTCACTCATGACCATACAAGACATCAGTTTGTGGATCAAAACGGCTGCCCCGTCCGGGCAGCTGACGTCCGATTCGCGCCGCGTGCAGCGCGGCGACGTGTTTTTCGCCTACGCGGGCGCCACGCATTTCATCGGCGCCGCCGTTGAGCAGGGCGCCGCGGCCATCGTGTTTGACGATACGGGCTTTTCCTGGGACGCTGCCTGGACCGTGCCGCACCTGGCCGTGACCGGCTTGAAGCACCTGGCCGGCCCTGTTGCGCATGCGTTCTATGACCTGCCCGACAGCGCCATGTTCAGCGCCGGGGTGACGGGCACGAATGGCAAGACTTCCTGCGCGCTGTGGCTGGCGCAGGCGCTGGCGCGCCTCGGCAAGACCTCGTCCGTCATCGGTACCCTGGGCGTGGGCCTGTGCAAGCCGCGCGGCGCGATCGAATTCGACGTGACTGGCTACACCACGCCGGACGCCGTGCTGCTGGCGCGAAAACTCGCCGTCATGCGCGACGCCGGCGCGCAAGCCGTCGCCATCGAGGTGTCGTCGATCGGCCTGGACCAGGAACGCGCGGCCGGCATGCATTTCGACGTGGCGATGTTTACCAACCTGACGCGCGACCACCTCGATTACCACGGCGACATGGCGGCCTACGAGGCGGCGAAAGTCAAACTGTTTGACTGGCCGGGCCTGAAAACGGCCGTTATCAACCTGGACGACGCCATGGGCTTGCGCCTGGCGCGCCACGTGGAGGGCAAGCTGGCCGGCGAATTCCCGGTCATCGGCTATACCTTGCAGGATGCGCTGGCTTTGCCTGACCTGCCTGGCGTGCTGATGCTGCGCGCGAGCCAGTTCCGCAGCCGCAATGCCGGCACCGACTTCCACCTGGAATGCCCGCTGGGCGTGGCCTTGGTGAAGACGCAGCTGGTCGGCCATTTCAATATCAGCAATGCGCTGGCCGTGCTGGGCGCCCTCCTGGCGCACGGCACGGGCCTGCGCGCGGCCATCGACGGCATCGAATCCTTGCAGCCGGCCCCGGGCCGCATGCAGCAGGTGGGCGGCCAGGAAGCGCCGATGGTCGTCATCGATTACGCGCACACGCCGGACGCGCTGGAAAAAACCTTGGCCGCCTTGCGCCAGGTGGCGCAGGAACGGGGCGGCCAGCTGTGGTGCGTGTTCGGCTGCGGCGGCGACCGCGATCCGGGAAAGCGTCCGCAGATGGGCGCCATCGCGCAATTGGCCGACCACGTGCTCGTCACCAGCGACAATCCGCGCAGCGAAGACCCGCACGCCATCATCGCGCAGATCGTCGCCGGCATGCGTGCCGATGGCCCGCAGCCGCAGGCCATCGAAGACCGCGCCGCCGCCATCCTGTCGGCCATCAAGCACGCGGCCAAGCCGGACGTGATCCTGTTGGCGGGCAAGGGCCATGAGCCGTATCAGGAAATCAAGGGCAAGAAACTGCCGTTCTCCGACGCCGACCATGCGCAGCTGGCGCTGTCCGCGCGCCTGACCATGATGAGGACGAACTGATGCGCGGCACCCTGACAGAACTGATGCAGGTGCTGCACGGTGCGCAGCTGACGGGCGACGCCGTTTTTGACGGCGTCTCCACCGACAGCCGCAGCGCCCCAGCCGGTTCCCTGTTCGTCGCCCTGCGCGGCGAGAGTTTCGACGCCCACGATTTCCTCGAGCAGGTGGCTGCCAGCGGCGTCGCCGCCGTAGTGGTCGAGCGCCTGCCTGAAGGCTGGGACAGCGCCGAGGTGCCAGCCATCGTGGTGCCCGATACCCTGGCCGCGCTGGGCCGCATCGCCAATTTCTGGCGCGGCCGTTTCAGCCTGCCCGTCATCGGCGTCACCGGCAGCAATGGCAAGACTACCGTCAAGGAAATGATTTCCTCGATCCTGGCGGCGGCCTTTGGCGAAGAGGGCCGTTTGGCCACGCGCGGCAACCTGAATAACGAAATCGGCGTGCCATTGACCCTGTTCCGCCTGAGCGAGCAGCACAAGGCGGCCGTCATCGAGATGGGCATGAATCATCCTGGCGAAATCGCGCGCCTGGCGGCGATTGCCGCGCCGACCCTGGCGATGGTCAACAACGCGCAGCGCGAGCATCAGGAATTCATGCATACGGTGGAAGCGGTGGCGCGCGAGAACGGCGCAGCGCTGGCGGCCCTGGCCGATGACGGCGTGGCCGTCTTCCCGCATGGCGATGAATTTACGGCGCTGTGGCGCGAGTTGGCCGGCGCGCGCGCCGTCATCACTTTCGGCCTGTCGAAAGAGGCGGACGTCAGCTGCACGCACCGCGCAGCCGAGGATTTTGGCAGCGACATGTTCGTCAGCGTGCGCGCGCAGGACGGCGGCTTGTGCCAGTTCCTTGTGGGCTTGCAGGCGGCAGGCGAACACAATGTGCGCAATGCGCTGGCTGCGGCGGCATGCGCCGTGGGCACCGGCATTTCCATCGAACATATCAAGCAGGGCCTGGAGACGTTCGCTCCCGTGAACGGCCGCCTGCAGAAAAAACGTGCCGCCAACGGCGCCACCATCATCGACGACACGTATAACGCCAATCCGGATTCGGCGCGCGCTGCCATCGACGTGCTGGCGCAGGCCGCGGCACCGCGCATCCTGGTGCTGGGCGAGATGGGCGAAGTCGGCACGCAGGGGCAGCAGTTCCACGAAGAGATCGGCGCCTACGCCGCCGCCAAAGGCATTGAGTACGTGCTGGCGACGGGCGGCCTGGCGCGCCATCTGGTGAATGCGGCGCAGGCAGCCGCCAGCCAGGAATCAGGCACGGTCGTGGAGTATTTTGAACAGTTCGACGGTTTGCTGGCGGCGCTCGATGCGCGTCTGTCCGGCCGTTCGGATGCAACAGTATTAATCAAGGGCTCCCGCTTCATGAAGATGGAACGGGCCGTGCAGCATTTGATTGGTTCAAACAACAAAAACAAGGAAGCTCACTAATCATGCTGCTCTGGCTCGCTCATTATTTCCAGGACGACATTGGCCCACTGCGGGTCTTTAACTTCATCACATTCCGCGCCGTCTTTGCCACTCTGACGGCGATCCTGATTGGCCTGTGTGCCGGTCCCGCCGTGATCCGCATGCTCACGCGCATGAAGGTCGGCCAGGCCGTGCGTACGGATGGCCCGCAAACGCACCTGAAAAAGCACGGCACGCCCACCATGGGCGGTGTGCTGATCCTGATCGCCATCGGCATTTCCACCTTGCTGTGGGCCGACCTGTCGAACCGCTTCATCTGGCCGGTCTTGATCGTCACCCTGGGCTTTGGCGCCGTCGGCTGGGCCGACGACTACCGCAAGGTGGTGCACCAGGATCCGGAAGGCATGCGCTCGCGCGAAAAATACTTCTGGCAGTCGCTGATCGGCATCGTCGCCGCGTTTTACCTGGCGTTTTCCGTCTCCGTCTCGGAACCGGACGCGGGCCACGTGTGGAATCTGATCTACGCCTGGGTGCAGTCCGGCTTTGCCATGGACCTGCCACCCAAGGCCGACCTGATCGTCCCGTTCTTCAAGACCATCAGCTATCCGCTGGGCGTGTGGGGCTTCATTGCGCTGACCTATTGCGTCATCGTCGGCACCAGTAACGCCGTCAACTTCACGGACGGTCTCGATGGCCTGGCCATCATGCCGACCGTGATGGTGGGGACGGCGCTGGGCCTGTTCGCCTACCTGACGGGCAACGCCACGTATGCGCGCTACCTGTTCATCCCGCACATCCCTGGCGCCGGCGAACTGGTGATCTTCTGCGGCGCGCTGGCCGGTTCCGGCCTGGCCTTCCTCTGGTATAACACACACCCTGCGAAAGTGTTCATGGGCGACGTGGGCGCGCTGGCACTGGGCGGCGCACTGGGCACCATCGCTGTCATCGTGCGTCAGGAAATCGTCCTGTTCATCATGGGCGGCATCTTCGTCGTCGAAACGCTGTCCGTGATCATCCAGGTCGTCTGGTTCAAGTACACCAAGAAGCGCTATGGCGCTGGCCGCCGCGTCTTCCTGATGGCGCCATTGCATCACCATTTTGAACAAAAAGGCTGGAAGGAGACGCAGGTTGTCGTGCGTTTCTGGATCATCACCATGATGCTGGTGCTGCTCGGCCTGACCACCTTGAAGCTGCGCTGATGATGTACGACGCTAAAACCGCACTGGTACTGGGCCTCGGCGAATCGGGGCTGGCGATGGCCTTGTGGCTGGCCCGCAGCGGTGCTGCCGTACGCGTGGCCGATACGCGCGAGGCGCCTGAACGCCTGGCCGCGCTGCAGGCCGCCGTGCCGCAGGCGCAGTTCATCGCCGGCGCGTTCACGGCCGACCTGCTTGATGGCGTCGATTTCGTCGCCGTCAGCCCTGGCCTGGCGCCGGGCCGCGAACTGGCGCAGATTGCGCCTGCCGCTGCTGAAAAGAGTATCCCTGTGTGGGGCGAGATCGAACTGTTCGCGCAGGCCCTGGCCGCGCTCAAGGCTGAACGCGGTTATGCGCCGAAAGTCATCGCCATCACGGGCACGAATGGCAAGACGACTGTGACCAGCCTGGTGGGGCTGCTGTGCGAGCGCGCGGGCCTGGCCACGCGCGTGGCCGGCAATATCAGTCCGGCCGCGCTGGACGTGCTGCGCGAAGTGCTCGATGCCGAGCCTGCGCCGCAACCTGTCGCAGAAGCAGACGCCGAAGGCGAGGCAGCGGCGGAATCCGTCGTCAGTACCCTGCCGCAGGCGTGGATCCTCGAGCTGTCCAGCTTCCAGCTGCATACGACGTTCAGCCTGCAGGCCGATGCGGCCACGGTCTTGAACCTGTCGCAGGACCACCTGGACTGGCATGGCGACATGGTTGCCTATGCCGCTGACAAAGCGCGCATCTTCGGCGACCAGACCGTACGCATCCTGAACCGCGACGATGCGGCCGTGATGCGCATGGCCGATCCGCTGACCGAAACGATTACCTTCGGCACGGGCGAGCCGGCGGAAGCCGACAGCTTTGGCCTGGTCAATGAACGGGGCATCTTCTGGCTGGCGCAAGCGGTGCCCAGCGAAGAAGTGATCGAGAAAAAACGTAGAAAGAACGACCCGGCGCCGGAACCGGTGCCGACGACGGCGAAAAAACTGATGCCGGCTGATGCGCTGAAAATCCGTGGCCAGCACAATGCTTCGAATGCGCTGGCGGCGCTGGCCCTGTGCCGGGCTATTGGCCTGCCATTCGCTCCGCTGCTGCACGGCCTGCGCGAATACCAGGGCGAGCCGCACAGGGTGGAGCTGATCACGGCCGTGAATGAAGTCGAATACTACGACGACAGCAAGGGCACGAACGTGGGCGCCACCGTGGCGGCCTTGTTTGGGCTGGGCAAAGCCTTTGGCGGCGCGGAGCAGCGCCTGGTGCTGATCGCAGGCGGCGACGGCAAGGGCCAGGATTTCTCGCCGCTGGCTGAACCGGTCTCGCGCTACGTGCGTGCCGTGGTGCTGATCGGGCGCGACGCGCCAGCCTTGCGCGAGGCGCTCGAGCCGGCCGGCGTGGATATCATCGATTGCGCTACCTTGCCGGAAGCCGTACAGCGTGCCAGCAGCCTGGCGCTGGCCGGTGATTGCGTGCTGCTGTCGCCCGCATGTGCCAGTCTGGACATGTTCAAGAACTATGCGCACCGCGCGCAGGTGTTTGTCGACGCCGTGCGCGATATCGCCCTGGAAAACGGACAGGATATCTGATGGCCTTTCAACTGCCCTTCAGCTTCGGTTCCGGCTCGGCTGTCAAGCCGCTGGATGGCCGCGCGCGGCAGTCGAAGATGATGGAGTACGACCAGCCGCTGGTGTGGGTGGTCCTACTGCTCATGCTGTTGGGCATGGTGATGGTGTATTCGGCGTCGATTTCGCTGTCCGATGCGCGTAAATTTGCCGCCTATACGAACAATTATTTTGTCGTGCGCCAGGCGTTGTTCATCGGCGTGTCGGTCATTGCCGGCGCGCTGGTGTTCCGCATCCGCATCGCCACCTGGCAGAAGATGGCGCCGTGGCTGTTCATCGGCACCCTGGTGCTGCTGGTGATGGTGCTGATACCAGGTCTGGGCGTATCTGTCAACGGCGGCCGCCGCTGGCTGAACTTGCCTGGCCTGCGCCCGCAGCCGTCCGAGCTGATGAAAGTGGTGATGGTGCTGTACGCGGCCGACTACACGGTGCGCAAGCAGGAATACATGCACAAGCTGACCAAGGGCTTCATGCCGATGGCGCTGGCCGTCAGTTTTGTCGGCTTGCTGCTGCTGATGGAGCCCGACCTGGGGGCTTTCGGCGTGATCGTCTGCATCGCCATGGGCATTCTGTTCCTGGGCGGCGTCAACGCCATCTGGTTCGGCGGCATCGGCGCCATGCTGACGGCGATCTTTGTCACCATCATCGCCTTGTCTAAATTCCGCCGCGAGCGGTTTTTTGCGTATCTCGATCCTTGGCAGGAAGACAATGCGCTGAACAAGGCCTATCAGCTGACGCACTCGCTGATCGCCTTCGGCCGTGGTGAGCTGTTTGGCGTGGGTCTGGGCGGCAGCGTGGAAAAACTGCATTACCTGCCCGAAGCGCATACGGACTTTTTGCTGGCCGTGATCGGCGAGGAGCTGGGCCTGGTGGGCGTCTTGGTTGTGATCGGCATGTTCTACTGGATTATCAAGCGGGCGTTCGACATCGGCCGCCAGGCGATCGCCATCGACCAAACCTTTGCCGGGCTGACGGCGAAGGGCATCGCCATCTGGATCGGCGTGCAGACCTTCATCAACATGGGCGTGAACCTGGGCCTGCTGCCGACCAAGGGCCTGACTTTGCCTTTGATGAGTTATGGCGGCACGGGCGTACTGATTAATTGTATCGGCCTGGCGATTTTGCTGCGCATCGACTACGAAAACCGGATCCTGATGCGCGGAGGCCGGCTATGAACAACGCGACGAACTTGAAAACGAATAAACGACTGATGATCATGGCGGCCGGCACCGGCGGCCATATTTTCCCTGGCCTGGCGATTGCGCAGACGATGCGCGCGCGCGGCTGGGAAGTGAGCTGGCTGGGCACGACCCATGGCATGGAGCAGGAACTGGTGCCGAAAAGCGGCATTCCCATGGATGCCATTGCATTCTCCGGCATGCGCGGGAAGGGCCTGGGGCACACCATCCAGGGCGGCTTCAGGATGCTGGCCAGCTTCTTTGCCATCCGTCGTTTCATCGCCAGCCGCAAGCCGGACGTGGTGATGGGCATGGGCGGCTACGTCACCGTGCCGGGCGGCCTGATGGCGCGCCTGAAGGGCGTGCCGCTGGTGCTGGTCAATGCCGACGCGGCGCTGCTGTTGTCGAACAAGACCCTGGTGCCGCTGGCGCAGCAGGTGTGCTTCGGCTTTCCCGCCGATTTCGGCAGTGCCGCCGGCAAGGCCGTCGTCACGGGCAATCCCGTGCGCGCAGAGATCCTGGCCATGGCGCCGCCGGCGCCCCGTTTCGCGGGCCGCAGCGGCCCGTTGCGCGTCCTGGTGGTGGGCGGCAGCCTGGGCGCAAAAGCACTGAATGACAATCTGCCCGCCGCGCTGGCGCTGATGCCGGAGGGCGAACGTCCGCTGGTGACGCACCAGTCGGGCAAGAAGAATATCGACGCCCTGCACGCCGCGTATGCGCAGGCGGGCGTGCAGGCCAACGTGGTCGACTTCATCGACGACATGGCCAGGGCGTATACCGAGGCCGACCTGGTGATTTGCCGCGCAGGCGCGATCACCCTGTCGGAATTGACGGCGGCTGGTGTGGCCAGCGTGCTCGTGCCGCTGGTGGCGTCGACCACCAGCCACCAGCGCGACAACGCGCAATGGATGGAAAAACAAGGTGCGGCGATTCATCTGCCGCAGACGGAAATGAGTGCGGCGTCGCTGAGTGCACTGCTGGCATCGCTGAGTCGCGATACCTGCCAGCAGATGGCGCAGGCGGCACTGGCAGCAGGCAAGCGCGACGCCAATGAGGCGATCGCACACGTATTGGAAAAATTGGCATGAGGTTAGCTCTGTGAAGCATAAAGTAAACAATATCCACTTTGTCGGCATTGGCGGCAGCGGCATGAGCGGCATCGCCGAAGTGCTGGTCAACCTCGGCTACAAGGTGTCGGGCTCCGACCTGGGCAGCAATGCGGCGACGCAGCGCCTGGCGAGCCTGGGCGCGACCGTCATGCTCGGCCACGCGGCCGAGAACATCGGCGATGCCGATGCGGTAGTCACGTCTGGCGCCGTCCCGCAAGACAATCCGGAAGTGGCGGCCGCGCGCGCGCGCAAGATTCCGCTGGTGCCGCGCGCCGTGATGCTCGGTGAGTTGATGCGTTTGAAACGCGGCATCGCCATCGCCGGCACGCACGGCAAGACGACCACCACCAGCCTGGTCGCTTCCGTGCTGGCGCAGGGAGGTCTCGACCCGACTTTCGTCATCGGTGGACGCCTGACCAGCGCCGGAGCGAACGCCAAGCTCGGTTCTGGCGACTACCTGGTAGCCGAAGCCGACGAATCGGATGCCTCGTTCCTGAATCTGACCCCGATGATCGAAGTGATCACGAACATCGACGCCGACCACATGGACACCTACGAGCACGATTTCGAAAAGCTCAAGCAGGCCTTCGTGCAGTTCACGCACCGCTTGCCGTTCTATGGCCGTGCCATGCTGTGCATCGATGATCCGCACGTGCGCGCCATCATCCCGTTCGTGACCAAGCCCGTCACCACCTACGGTTTTGCGGAAGATGCGCAAGTGCGCGCCATCAACGCGCGCGCCGTGGGCCTGGAAATGCATTTCACGGTGCTGCAGGAAGGCTATCCCGACCTCGACGTGGTGCTGAACCAGCCCGGCATGCACAATGTGCAGAATGCCTGCTCGGCGATCGCCATCGCGCGCGAAATCGGTATTGCCGACAGCGCCACGCAGCAGGGCCTGGCCGAGTTTTCCGGCGTGGGCCGGCGTTTTACGCGCTACGGCGATGTGGCGTTGCCGAACGGCGGCAGCTTCGCTCTGGTGGACGATTTCGGCCACCATCCGGTGGAGACGGAAGTGACCCTGGCCGCCGCGCGCGCTGCCTATCCTGGCCGCCGCCTGGTGCTGGCTTTCCAGCCGCACCGCTACAGCCGCACGCGCGACCTGTTCGAGGATTTCGTCAAGGTGCTCGGTGCGCCCGACGTACTGCTCTTGTCCGAAGTGTATGCGGCGGGCGAGGCGCCTATCGTCGCCGCCGACGGCCGCGCACTGGCGCATGCGCTGCGCGCGCGGGGCAAGATCGAACCGATTTTCGTCGAGTCCATGACCGACATGGCCGATACCATCATGAGTGTGGCGCGCGATGGCGACGTCGTGCTGACCATGGGCGCGGGCTCGATCAGCGGCATCCCGCAACAACTGACAACGTATCAATCCAACACTGTAAAGGCCTGACGTGAACCAAGCTTCAGCTATCGACGTAAAACAATTGGGCAAGGTCGGCGTCCTGTTCGGCGGCCGCTCGGCCGAGCGCGAAGTGTCGCTGATGTCCGGCGCAGGCGTTCTGGCCGCACTGAAAAGCCATGGCGTGGATGCGCATGGCTTCGACACGGGCGAACGCAGCCTGGCCGAACTGGCCGCAGAAAAATTTGACCGCGTCTTCATCGCGCTGCACGGCCGCTTCGGCGAAGACGGCAGTCTGCAGGGCGCATTGGAACAGTTGGGCATTCCCTACACAGGCAGCGGCGTGATGGCCTGTTCGGTCGGCATGGACAAGGTTTACACCAAGATGATCTGGCTGATGCACCAGCTGCCGACGCCGAAGTATGCGGTGCTGGACGACAGCTCCGACCTGGCCAAGGTCGCCGCGGAACTGGGCTTGCCACTGATCGTCAAGCCGCCGCACGAAGGTTCAAGCATCGGTATCACGACCGTCAACGAGGCATCGGACTTCCAGGCCGCCTACGATATCGCTGCCGGCCTGGATGATTCGGTGCTGGCCGAGGAGTTCATCAAGGGCCGCGAATTCACCGTCGCGATCCTGGGCAAAGGCGCCACGGCGCGCGCGCTGCCGCCGATCGAAATCGTCGCTCCGCAAGGCAATTACGACTATCAGAACAAGTACTTCACGGACGATACGCAGTATTTCTGCCCGCCGCAGCTGGACCAGGCGATCGTGGCCGAGATGGAACGCATCGCCCTGGAAGCTTACCGCGCCCTCGGCTGCGAAGGCTGGGGACGTGTGGATGTGCTGATGCGCGCGGCCGACAGCAAGCTGTTCCTGCTGGAGGTGAATACCTCGCCGGGCATGACGGGGCACTCGCTCGTACCGATGGCGGCGCGCGCGGAAGGCACCAGCTATGAAGACCTGTGCCTGGAAATCGTTTCCGGCGCAAGCCTGAAAATGCACAAGGGACAGCGCTGATATGTGGCATGACGCTAAAAGCCTCAATACGACTGCCAACGGCTTGCTGGCCGCGGTACTGGTCGTGTGCGTGGCCGCCGGCGTCTGGTGGGTGTCGCAACGTCCCATGTTCGACCTGCGCACGATCAAGGTGGAAAGCGCGGACGACAAGGGCCTGCGCCATGTGAATTACCTGACACTGCGCAGCGGCACGCAGGGCCGCATCAAGGGAAATTTTTTCACGACCAACCTGGAAAGCGTGCGCGGCGTGTTTGAATCGGTGCCCTGGGTGCGCCGCGCCAGTGTGCGCCGCGAGTGGCCGAACCAGCTGATCGTGGCGCTGGAAGAACACGAGGCGCTGGGTACCTGGGGCGAGGATGGACGCCTGCTGTCGGTCAAGGGCGACGTGTTTACGGCCAATGTGGCCGAAGCTGAAGACGACCATGAATTGCCTGCTTTCGCCGGCCCCGATGGCAGCGAGAAGGAAGTGCTGGCCACCTACGTGCAGCTGGCAAAGTGGTTTGCGCCGTTGAAGATGGTGCCGGAAACCCTGTCGCTGTCGAGCCGCTATGCGTGGACGGTGAAACTGGATAACGGCATGAGCGTGGCGCTGGGACGCGAGCAGAATCATACGACACTGAAGGCGCGGGTCGAGCGGCTGGTGGGCATCTACCCGCAACTGGCGAGCCGGCTGGAAAATATCGACACGATCGATATGCGCTATCAGAATGGCCTGGCGCTCAGCTCCGCCGGCCTGGTAATACCGGCCGAAGGCAAGGGTGGCAGGCCGGCGCCAGCGATCAGGAAGAAAAATGGCAGTCCGATTAAAAAACCGACTTGACCGAATCATCAATTAATCAATTAATAGCCCAAAAAACTAGGCGAAAGAAATGACAAAAGACGCGAAAAACCTGATCGTCGGCCTCGACATCGGCACCTCGAAAGTGGTGGCGGTGGTAGCCGAAGTGATGTCCGACGGGCGCCACGAAGTGATCGGGCTGGGCCAGCACGAATCGAAGGGCCTGAAAAAAGGCGTGGTGGTCAATATCGAGGCCACGGTTGAGTCCATCCAGCGCGCGCTGGAAGAGGCCGAGCTGATGGCCGACTGCAAGATCCGCAATGTGTACGCGGGCATTGCGGGCAGCCATATCCGCAGCTTCAATTCCAGCGGCATGGTGGCCATCAAGGACAAGGAAGTAACGGCGACCGACGTGGCGCGCGTCATCGAGACGGCAAAAGCGGTTAACATTCCGACCGATCAGCAATTGCTGCACACGGTGCCGCAAGAGTTTATCGTCGATAGCCAGGAAGATGTGCGCGAGCCTATCGGCATGAGCGGCATTCGCCTGGAGGTGAAGGTGCATATCGTCACCGGTGCCGTGTCGGCGGTGCAGAACATCGTCAAGTGCGTGCGCCGCTGCGGCCTGGAAGTGTCGGACCTGATCCTGCAGCCGATGGCGTCCGCCGATGCGGTGCTCACCCCCGACGAGAAGGAACTGGGCGTGGTGCTGATCGATATCGGCGGCGGCACGACCGATGTGGCGGTATTTTCCGATGGCGCGATCCGCCATACGGCAGTCATTCCCATCGCCGGCGACCAGATCACCAACGACATCGCCATGGCCTTGCGCACCCCGACCGCGGAAGCGGAAGAAATCAAGATCCGCTATGGCGTGGCCAAGCAGGTCCTGGCCGATCCTGGCGAATCGCTGGAAGTGCCGGGCCTGGGCGACCGCGGACCGCGCAACCTGTCGCGCCAGGCGCTGGCGGCAGTGATCGAGCCACGCGTCGAAGAGCTGTTCGCCATGGTGCACCAGGTGGTGCGCGAATCCGGTTACGAAGGCGTGCTGTCATCGGGCATCGTGCTCACGGGCGGCACCTCCATCATGCCCGGCATGGTGGAAATGGCGGAAGACATCTTCCTGAAACCGGCGCGCCTGGGCACGCCAGAGTATCGGGGCCAGCTGGCCGACGTGGTGCGCAGTCCGCGCTATGCCACGGTATTGGGTCTGCTGCTGGAAGCGAAGAAGCAATACCTGCGCGGCCATATCGTGACGCGTCAGGACGGTTCGGTGAAGGCAGTCTGGCAGCGCATGAAAGAATGGTTTTTGGGAAATTTTTAAGGGCGTACTTCAGGCCCGGCAGGTCAGGTTTTTTGGCAGCAACGCAGGTACACACATAACTTTATTTTATATTTAACCGCAGTTTTCAATCTCCAGTTCTCCTACCAATATGAGGCCTGGCGCTTGGAAACCGCATCTGATAGGAGCACATCATGGAGTTCGATATGGTCGATAACACAGCTTTAGGTACCGTCATCAAGGTCGTCGGCGTCGGCGGTGCGGGTGGCAATGCAGTCCAACACATGATCAACAAAGGCATGTCGGGAGTGGAGTTCATTGCCGCCAACACCGATGCACAGGCCCTGTCGACATCGAAGGCCGACAACATCATCCAGATCGGCGATACCGGTCTGGGCGCCGGCATGAAGCCTGCTGTCGGCCGCCAGCTGGCTGAAGAATCGCGCGCACGCATTGCCGATTCGCTGCGCGGCGCGCACATGGTCTTCATCGCCGCCGGCATGGGCGGCGGCACGGGCACGGGCGCCGCTCCTATCGTGGCCGAAGTGGCCAAGGAACTGGGCGCGCTGACGGTGGCCGTGGTCTCCAAGCCATTCTCGTACGAAGGCCAGAAGTGCATGGACATCGCTGACGAAGGTCTGGAGCAGCTGTCCCTGCACGTCGATTCGCTGATCATCATCCTCAATGAAAAACTGGAAGAGATCTACGAAGACGAAAGCATGCTGGAGTGGATGCAGCACGCCGATGATGTGCTCAACAACGCGGTGGCCGGCATCGCCGAGATCATCAACGTACCTGGCCATATCAACGTCGACTTCAACGACGTGAAAACCATCATGGGCGAGCAGGGCAAGGCCATGATGGGCACGGCAACGGCTTCCGGCGTCGACCGCGCGCGCATCGCCGCCGAACAGGCTGTCGCTTCGCCACTGCTGGACGGCATTGATCTCTCTGGCGCGCGTGGCGTGCTGGTCAACGTCACGGCCAGCCGTGGCCTGAAAGGTAAAGAGATCAAGGAAGTCATGGCTGCCGTGCGCGCGTTTGCCGCGCCGGACGCGTCGATCGCGCAAGGTATCGCCTACGACGACGCCATGGGTGACGACATCCGCGTTACCGTGGTGGCCACGGGCCTGGGCCGCGCGAAGAAAAACATCCAGCTGGTACCGCAGCAAGTGCTGCGCACCGGCACCCACAACAGCCCGCTGACCCCGTCGGCTGCCATGGGTAGCGCGCAAGCGGCGACGACGACGGTTGGCGTGGCCACGCCGGCAGCCGGTTTCGACGGCATGAAGGCGCCGGCAGTATGGCGCCGCGAATCGGCTTCCGAGCAGGTGCGCGCGATGGAAAAGAATGGCATGGAAACCTACGATATTCCAGCGTTCCTGCGCAAGCAAGCAGATTAAGGTGATCTGATGTCAGTAACGATGACGGCGGCCTGAGGGCCGCCGTTTTTTTTTGCCGTTTGTTGACTTTTGACTTTGCCTTTCCGCCCACTTTCTGCACAAATACGGCAAGTCAGGCATACTATCGCGCAGTGTCGGCATCATGCCGGCAGCATCCTCAACCGACAGTACACAAGGAGTCAACATGACCATCAAGATCGGCGACACCCTGCCAGAAGGCACCCTGGCCGAATTCATCGAAAGCGAAACCGAAGGTTGCGCACTGGGCCCGAACACGTTCAACGTGCAAGACCTGGTCAAGGGCAAGAAGATCGCCATCTTCGGCCTGCCCGGCGCCTACACCCCGACCTGCTCCGCACAGCACGTGCCCGGCTACGTGCAGCACGCTGCCGACCTGAAAGCGGCGGGCGTCGATGAAATCTGGTGCATCTCCGTCAACGACGCTTTCGTGATGGGCGCCTGGGGCCGCGACCAGAAAGCCACCGGCGTCGTGCGCATGATGGCTGACGGCAATGCCGCCTACAGCAAGGCCCTGGGCCTGGACGCCGATTTTTCCAAGTACGGCATGGGCACGCGCTCGCAGCGCTACTCGATGCTGGTCGACAATGGCGTCGTGACGCAATTGAACATCGAGCAAGGCGGCAAGTTTGAAGTGTCGAATGCGGAAACCTTGCTGGGCCAGCTGGCTTAAGCGTTGTTCGCAGCATGAAAAAACGGCGCCTTGGGCGCCGTTTTTACGTTTACTGCACCGACGGTTTCGTTGCCTCGAACATGGCCGCGTCGATGCTGAACGAATAGTCGTCCTGCAGCGCAAAATATCTTCTGGCTTCCTCGGGCGCGCCATCGAACAGGTTGCGGATGGCCGCCACGCGCTCGGTCGGCGTGCGCATGCGCGCCACCCACTCGTCGAACTGCATGGTCAGCTTCCATACGCTGCGCAAGCTGTGCGTGAAACCGGCGCTGTCGAACTTGGCGCCCCATTCGCAGGTGCGGTAGTCGCGCACGTGCGAGGCGTCGCGCAGCATTTCCACCGCCTGCAAGGTGCTGTCGTACAGGGCCGTCTTCGGCGCCACGATATCGACCACCAGCAAGGTGCCGTTCGGGCGCAGCACGCGCCACGCTTCGGCCAAGGCTCCCGCCACGTCGTTCCAGTGATGGGCGGAGAAGCGCGTCACCACCATGTCGAAGCTGGCGTCGGCAAACGGCAGCCGGGCCACGTCGCCCTGCTGCGTGCTGATGTTATGCAGCCCGCGCTGCGCCCTGGCGTGGTCCACCACGTCGAGCATGGGCTGCGCCAGGTCGTAGGCGACGACCGATTGCGCCACGGGAGCGACGGCGAAGCTGGCATGGCCGGCGCCGCAGCCCAGATCCAGCACGGCCGGCCTGCCATGGCGGCGCGCGCATTCCTGCATCAGCACCAGGTCGGCCCCTTGCGCGTGGACCGCGCTGCTCAGGTAGGCATTGGCCGTCTTGCCAAACTGTTCGGTAACGACATCGTGCTGCTGCATGGTGTTCTCCTGTTGATGGGTGAGTTCCTGCAGAATAGGGATAAAATTATCCTGTAACAAGACCATAACTTATACTGGTATATCCACTACCATGCATCCTTGTCATGTCGAGCAAACTCGCTGAATTCATCCGCGCACGGCGCGAAGCCGTCACCCCCGTCATGGCCGGTTTGCCCGGTGGCGGGCGCCGGCGCACGCCCGGTTTGCGGCGCGAAGAGCTGGCCCAGCTGTGCGATGTCAGTCCCACCTGGCTGACGTGGCTGGAGCAGGGGCGGCCCGTGTCGGCGTCGGCGAAGATGCTGTCTCGCCTGGCGCAGGTGCTGCAGCTGAGCGCGGCCGAGCGCGCCTATCTGTTCGAGGTGGCCGACAAACATGACCCCAGCCATGGAACAGGCGAGGGCGAGGGCCCTGCTGCCGCCGAGCTGGCCGCCATCGTCGCCGCCATCGACGCGCCCGCCTACATTCTCGACCGCGAATGGAGCGCCGTGGCGTGGAACGGCGCGGCGTCCGCCTTGTTTACGGGTTGGCTGCATGGCAATGGGGCCGCGCCGAATCAGCTGCGCTTCATGTTCCTGGAGCCTGGCGCGCGCGACCTGGTCGTTGGCTGGCCCGAGCGGGCGCGGCGGCTGGTGGCGGAGTTTCGCGCCGATATCGGCCGCCAGGCGGACCAGGCGCCGCTGGCCGGCCTGATCGCGGAGCTGGCCGACGCCAGTGCTGAATTTCGCCAGTGGTGGGGCGCGCAGCAGGTACAGGGCCGCGATGGGGGCGTGCGCCGCTTCCAGCATCCCCTGCAGGGGATGCTCAGCTACCATCAGGTGACCCTGCACCTGGCGCGTCAGCACGAACTGAAGCTGGTGATGCTGCTGTCCGTGTAGTTGCTCCTTTGAAAATGTAAAACGGCCGCGCTTGTTATAATCGGACTGACCGCTTGGCCTTGCCATCCTGTCCTGGCTCCGGCCGTCGCCATGATGACGGTCCCGCTCTTTCGCCAGGAGTCTGTCCTGATATCCCGCAATCCTAACCTGCGCAGCATCTATGTGATGCTGGTCGCCGTCGCCATGTTTTCCTTGATGGACACAGCCATGAAGCTGTTGTCCGCCCATTATCCGCCCATGCAGGTGACGGCCTTGCGCGCGTTGTCGTCCTTGCCGCTCGTTTGCCTGTACCTGCTGTACCGCGGCGCCTTCAAGAATGTGCTGAAGGTGCGCTGGCCGCTGCATGTGCTGCGCGGCGCGCTGGGCGTGCTGATGATTACCCTGTTCGCCTACGGCTTGAAACGCATGTCGCTGGCCGAGGCGTATTCGCTGTTCTTCGTCGCCCCCTTGCTGATCACGGTCCTGTCGGTGTTTATTCTGAAGGAAAAAGTCGACCTGGCCCGCTGGTGCGCCATCGCCGTCGGTCTCCTGGGCGTGCTGGTGGCGCTGCGCCCCGACGGTACCGGCTTCTTTTCGCTGGCCGGGCTGGCCGTGCTCGGCTCGGCTGCCTGTTACGCCATTTCCGCCGTCACGGGCCGCATCCTGAGCCGCACGGACGCCAGCGAAAGCATGGTGTTCTGGCTGATGGTGATGATGGCGGCCGGCGGCGTGGCCCTGTCGGCGCACGAGTGGGTCGACATCCGCCGCGAAGACTGGTGGCTGCTGGCGGGCTTGTCGCTGAGCGGCTTCCTGGGGCAACTGGCCATCACGGAGGCGTTTCGCCATGGCAAGGCGTCGAGTGTGGCGCCGTTCGAATATTCGGCCCTGGCCTGGGGCATGGCGCTGGACTGGCTGCTGTGGCGTGCCTTGCCTGACGAATACACGCTGGTCGGTGCGGCCATCATCATCGGCAGCGGCATTTACCTGGTGCGGCGCGAAGCCGTGCATGCGGAAAGCGAGCATCCATGACGGCCGAATGTGGTTTTTCTGGTGTGGTCCATGCCGCGCCGCAACGAAAATCCGGCAAATAGATATAATCGACAGATGTTAAAACAACGTACTATCAAACAATTGGTCCGCACCATTGGTGTCGGCTTGCATTCAGGAACCAAGGTAGAGCTGACCCTGCGTCCCGCCGCGATCGACACGGGCATCGTGTTTCGCCGCATCGACCTTGATCCTGTCGTGGAATTTCCCGCCAGCGCCATGGCAGTGGGCGATACGCGCATGGCGTCCGTGCTGATCAAGGACGGCGCCAGGGTGTCTACCGTGGAACACCTGATGTCGGCCGCTGCCGGCCTCGGCATCGACAATATGGTGATCGACGTGAATGCGGAAGAAATTCCCATCATGGACGGTTCCGCCTCGTCCTTCGTCTACCTGCTGCAGCAAGCCGGGGTGGAAGAGCAGCAGGCGCCGAAGAAATTCATCAAGGTCATCAAGCCCGTGGAAGTGCGTCATGGCAAGGGAGACGCGGAGAAATGGGCGCGCTTGTCGCCGTACGACGGCTTCAAGCTCGATTTCTTCATCGAATTCAACCACCCGGCCGTCGATGGCACGATGCAGCGCGCCTCCGTTGACTTTGGCGACGTATCGTACGTGCATGACGTGGCGCGCGCGCGCACTTTTGGTTTTATGCAGGACGTGGAAAGCTTGCGCGGCATGGGCCTGGCGCGGGGCGGTTCGCTGGAAAACGCCATCGTGATGGATGAATACCGCATCCTCAACGCCGATGGATTGCGCTATGAAGACGAGTTTGTGCGCCACAAGATTCTCGACGCCATCGGCGACCTGTACCTGGTGGGCCACCCGCTGCTGGCGTACTACACGGCGCATAAGTCTGGCCACGCGCTGAACAACCAGTTGCTGCTGGCGCTGCTGGAACAGCCGGATGCGTATGAAATCGTCTCGTTCGCCACCAACGAGGCGGCGCCTCAATCGTATCTGCGCCAGATGGAGCGCGAGTGGTCGCTTACTTGAGGGACGCCTCATTAAACCTACTGCGCGGGCCGATTTCCGGCCTGCGATGCTCACTGTGCTCTAGCGCAGTTGCGCTTCTTGACCAGAACTAGGCCCGCTCGCTACGGTTTTCTGAGGTGTCAAGACGCCGCATGGTGTTCTTAATCTTTTGGTTCGCGGTGGTGGCGCACCATGTTGCGCAGCGCTGCGATCAATTGCTCGTTCTGCTTCGATGGCGGCAGGGCCGTGCTCAGTTCTTCCAGGGCCGACATGGCTTTTTCCGGCAACACCAGCGCTCGCGTATGCACGATGGGCGCGATGCTCTTGATGACCTGCACTTTCAGCTTGATGCCTGAAATCTGCCAGCCCTTCTTTTCCAGTTCTCCTTGTAATTTCGGCAATTGCTGTTTGAGCTTGGCCGCCAGCGCCGCGTTCGGCGTAGCCAGTACCAGTTGGCCGCTCTCGAATTGCAGGATGTCGCAATGCTCGAACATCGCCGGCAATGCCTTGGCGCAATCTTTTTGCAGGGCGGCCAGGCGCGTGACGGTGGGCATCAAGGAAGCCATCGTGGCGTTGCCGCGCAGAAAATCGGTTGCGCCCGTGACGGCCGGGCCTGAACGGGCAAAGCCGTAGCCGCGGCGTGGTGCCGGAGAATATGTGGGAGTTCGCATGGCCGAAACATAGCACACTCGCCCGCGCATGACGAGGGCGGCGGCGAGGGCGGCGCAGGCGGGCAGGCCGTATTGCCTTACAGTATGGGAAATGTCCGCACTTTCTGCCATTTGTTTGTCATTAAGCTATTGTTATATGGTGCATTACCCCAACCTTGGCGGGAACGCATGATAAAATCATCGTCTTTTGCCATAGTCGAACTCCGTGCGGTTACGCGATTGTTACTTCGTCGTCACCTACCGAGCTTTTTTTAACGGCGTTTTTTCAAGAATTCAAGCATGTCATTACTGACCCAGATTTTCGGTAGCCGCAACCAGCGGCTGCTCAAGCAATACCAAAAAACGGTACGCGAGATCAATGCGCTCGAGCCGGCCATCGAAAAGCTGTCGGATGCCGAGCTGCAAGCGAAGACGCCTGCCTTCAAGGAACGCATCGCCGCCGGTGAATCGCTCGATGCCCTGTTGCCGGAAGCGTTTGCCGTCTGCCGCGAGGCCAGCAAGCGCGTCCTGCGCATGCGCCATTTCGACGTGCAGATGATCGGTGGCATGGTTTTGCATTTCGGCAAGATCGCGGAGATGGGCACGGGCGAGGGCAAGACCCTGATGGCAACCTTGCCAGCCTACCTGAACGCCTTGTCGGGCAAGGGCGTGCATATCGTGACTGTCAATGATTACCTGGCGCAGCGCGACGCCGAGACGATGGGCCGCCTGTATGCGTGGCTGGGCCTGTCGACGGGCGTGAACATGTCGCAGATGGAGCACAGCGCCAAGCAGCAGGCGTACAACTCCGACATCACGTATGGCACGAACAATGAATTCGGTTTCGACTTCTTGCGCGACAATATGGTCTACGAAGCGCGCGAGCGCGTGCAGCGCAGCCTGAACTTCGGCATTGTCGATGAAGTCGACTCGATCCTGATCGATGAAGCGCGTACGCCGCTGATCATTTCGGGCCAGGCCGAGAACCACACGGACCTGTATCACAAGATCAATGCAGTGCCTGCGCGCCTGACCCTGCAGATCGGCGAAGAAACGCCGGACGGCAAGGGCAAGGTCGAAGTGCCGGGCGACTACACCAAGGATGAAAAAGCGCACCAGGTGCTGCTGACGGAAGCGGGCCACGAAAAGGCCGAAAGCATCCTGATGGAGATGGGCCTGTTGCCGGAAGGCGCGTCGCTGTACGATTCGGCCAACATCACCCTCGTGCACCACCTGTATGCGGCCCTGCGCGCGCATGCGCTGTACTTCAAGGATCAGCACTATGTGGTGCAGAACAATGAAGTGGTGATCGTCGATGAATTCACGGGCCGTCTGATGACGGGCCGCCGCTGGTCCGACGGCCTGCACCAGGCCGTCGAAGCGAAGGAAGGCGTCAAGATTCAGAACGAGAACCAGACCCTGGCCTCGATCACCTTCCAGAACTATTTCCGCATGTACGCCAAGCTGGCCGGCATGACGGGTACGGCCGATACCGAAGCGTACGAATTCCAGGAAATCTACGGCCTGGAAACAGTTGTCATTCCGCAAAACCGTCCGCTGCAGCGCAAGGACCGCCAGGATCAGGTCTATAAATCGTCGGCGGAAAAATACAACGCGATGTTGAACGACATCCGCGACTGCTACGAGCGCGGCCAGCCCGTGCTGGTGGGTACGACCTCGATCGAGAACTCGGAACTGCTGTCGGGCATCCTGACCAAGGCCGGCTTGCCGCACAACGTGCTGAATGCGAAGCAGCATGCGCGCGAAGCGGAAATCATCGCCCAGGCAGGCCGTCCGAAAGCCATCACCATCGCCACCAACATGGCCGGTCGCGGTACCGACATCGTGCTGGGCGGCAACGTGGAAAACCAGATCAAGTTCATCGAAGCCAATCCTGAACTGAGCGACGCCGACAAGGCAGCCCAGTCGCAGACCCTGCGCGACGAATGGCAATCCTTGCACGACCACGTCGTCAATGCTGGCGGCTTGCACATCATCGGCACCGAACGCCACGAATCGCGCCGCGTCGACAATCAGCTGCGTGGCCGTGCCGGCCGCCAGGGCGATCCGGGTTCGTCGCGCTTCTACCTGTCGCTCGACGACGCGCTGCTGCGCATCTTCGCCGGCGACCGCGTGCGCGCCGTGATGGACCGCCTGAAAATGCCGGAAGGCGAACCGATCGAGGCAGGCATCGTGTCGCGTTCGATCGAATCGGCCCAGCGCAAGGTGGAAGCGCGCAACTTCGACATCCGCAAGCAATTGCTGGAATACGATGACGTCGCCAACGACCAGCGCAAGGTGATTTACCAGCAGCGTAACGAGCTGCTGGAAACGACCGATATTTCGGACATGATCGCTTCCCTGCGCCACGGCGTGTTCACCGACCTGGTGCACCAGTACGTGCCCGAAGAGTCGGTGGAAGAGCAGTGGGATATCAAGGGCCTGGAAAATACCCTGTCCGGCGAATGGCAGCTCGACTTGCCGCTGCAGCAAATGCTGGAAGCCGATTCGACCCTGACGGACGAGGAAATCCTGGAAAAAGTGCTGGCCGCGGCCGACGCCGTGTACCAGTCGAAGATCGACATCGTCGGCAAGGAATCGTTTGGCGGCTTCGAGCGCAATGTCATGCTGCAAAGCGTGGACAGCCACTGGCGCGAACATCTGGCGGCGCTCGATCACCTGCGCCAGGGCATCCATCTGCGCGGCTATGCGCAGAAGAACCCGAAACAGGAATACAAGCGCGAAGCGTTTGAACTGTTTGGCCAGATGCTCGACATGATCAAGAACGACGTCACGAAACACGTGATGACGGTGCGTATCCAGTCGCGCGAAGAAGTCGATGCGGCCGAACAGGCGATGCAGCAGTCGCACGTGGAAAACGTGCACTACCAGCACGCCGAATTCGACCCGAACGCGGCGCCGGAAGAACTGCTGGCGCCGACGGCTGGCGACGGCAACGACCAGTATGTCGACGACATGAGCGTGAGCATGGGCGTCAAGGTTGGCCGCAATGATCCATGCCCATGCGGCAGCGGCAAGAAGTACAAGGCTTGCCACGGCAAGCTGGCGTAAGGCCTGCTTGACAGCCTGAACAAGAACGGAGACTGCGGTCTCCGTTTTTTTTTGCAGCAACGTGTGGCCGGCTGCTCAGGGAAAGGCCCAGTACTGCGGCGCCTGCGAGGGAATGCCTTTCAAGCCGCCGCGGTTTTTTGCGCGCTGGCCCGTCTTGATCAGGGTGGCGATGTCGGTCAGCAGGACGCGGTTGCTGGCAAAGTAATCGTGGCCCATGAAATTCATGATGACGGCCGAGGCATCGACGAGTTCCATGCCGGGGATGCCGACGACGGGGCCGCGGATGTCGCCTATCCTGTCCCAATCGGCAAAATTGTAGGAAGCGCGGATGGCCTTGTCGTTCGCGGAGGCGTACAGCGTGGCGGGAAGCTTGAGGCTGGCAAAACGGGGAGCGATCTGCTCGCGGAACATATCGGCATTGATGTCCGGCGCCGCCAGCACCACCTGCTTGAACTGGGGCAGCAGGTCGGGGCGCTTTTCCAGCAAGTTGGCCAGGGCCACGGTCATCGGGCGGTTGCCCATGCTGTGGGCGATGATATAGATATCGGTGGCGAAAGCGTGCTCCGCGAAGTCGGCCAGGAAGGCCTGCAGGTGCGTCTGGGTCCATTCGGCGGCGTTTTCATCGAACTCATAGCCGGCCAGCGTGCCTTTTGATGGCCAGCTGTAGAACACGGGCAGGGCGCCGATATCGAGGTCGACGGCCATCTGCGCCGTGCGCCTGGCGGCGTCGTCAAAGGAATTGCTGTAGCCGTGGATGTAGACGAAGGCGGCGTGCCGTTCCGGCGCGGCCCGTAACCTGGCCTTGACGGTGGCAAGAAAATCCGCGCGCGACAGGCGTGTGCTTCCCTTGATTAGCACGTATTTTTGCGCATCGTCGCCGGAAAGGATGTCGTACCAGGGCGGCAGCGGCAGCTCGCCCGGCGCTCTTTTTTCGGGAATGCTCACCTGCACGCTACCGTAGCTCAGGTAGGGGGGCGTGCGGTTGGGCTGCCAGCCATAATTGTTGCGCTCTGGCAGGTACTTCCTGTCGGTGGCGTAGTACACGGTCACTTGCGTGGCAGCCGCTCCCCCATTTGTCCTGACGGGGGAGGAGGCTCTATCAATGGCGGAACCGGCACCTGCGGCCGCGCTACCGAGCTTGCCGAACAGCCCGCCCAGGCCCGCCCTGGACCACGAACTGGTCCAGGGCGTGTTTCGTGGCGGTGCCGTATCGCCGGGAGGCGCGGCTGCTGTCGCCGGCCGCGCGGCATCCTTGGGCGGCGGCGAGTGAGCCCGCAGCAGCGTGTCGGGCGTCTGTTCAGCGGGTGCGGGAGCGCGGGCGGCGTCGGTGGGACTGGGCGGTGCCGTGCATGCGGTCAACCAGGTAAGCAGGCAAAGCAGGTACAGCAGGAACGATAAGCATGACAGGCACGACAGGCACGACAGGCACGACAGGCACGACAGACCTGCGTCGCTGCGCTGTGTTGTGTATGATTTGCCATGGGCCATGACATTCTCCCTGGGCGGCGCTTACCAGACGCATAGTGGCCTGTTCCCCCATTTTAGCGCCGCCAGCCGGCATCAATCTGATAAATCGCAAGTCTGGCCACGCTAGTTGCCCGTCCCGCCGCCGCCGGTGCCGCCGCGACTATTCACTTGCCGCTTGTTCACCTGCGGCGCGAAGGCGCTACAATAGCGCTTCCATTTTCCCTAGCAGAAGAACTCATATGGCCGTCAATTCTCCCAAGCCCGTCGCCGCCGACTTGAAAGCCGTCGCCGGCATTGAAATCGGTGTCGCCGAAGCTGGCATCAAGAAACCCAACCGCAAGGATTTGCTGGTATTGAAACTGGCGCCGACGGCCACCGTGGCCGGCGTGTTCACCCTGAACCGCTTCTGCGCCGCGCCCGTGCAAATCTCGAAAGCCAACCTGGCCGCCGTGACGGCCGGCGCCGCACCGATCCGCGCGCTGCTGGTCAATACGGGCAACGCGAATGCGGGCACGGGCGATTCGGGCCTGGCCGACGCGCAGGCCAGCTGTGCTGCGCTGGCCGAGTTGCTGGGCTGCACGCCGCAGCAAATCCTGCCGTTTTCCACGGGTGTGATCCTCGAACCCTTGCCCGTGCAGCGCCTGGTCGCCGGTCTGCCGCAAGCCGTGGCAGCGTTGACGCCTGACAATTGGTTCTCGGCCGCAGAAGCTATCATGACCACCGATACGCAGCCGAAAGCGGGCTCGCGCACGGTGACCATCGGCGGCCACGCGGTCACCCTGACGGGCATCAGCAAGGGCGCCGGCATGATCAAGCCGAACATGGCCACCATGCTGGGTTTCCTCGCGTTCGACGCCACCGTGGCGCAACCGGTGCTGGACCAGCTGGTGAAACAGGCGGCCGATAAATCGTTCAACTGCATCACCATCGACGGCGACACGTCCACGAATGACTCGTTCATGCTGGTGGCCACGGGCGCCGGCAGCCTGGTCGTCGATTCCATCGATTCGCCGCACTATGCGCAACTGGCGGCGGCCGTCACCGAACTGTCGACTTTCCTGGCGCAAGCCATCGTGCGCGACGGTGAAGGCGCCACCAAGTTCATGACGGTGACGGTGGAAGACGGCCGCAACGTGGAAGAGTGCCGCAAGATCGCCTATTCCATCGCCCATTCGCCGCTGGTGAAAACGGCCTTTTTCGCGTCCGACCCGAACCTGGGCCGCATCCTGGCCGCCATCGGCTACGCAGGCGTGGATGACCTGGACGTGGGCCAGTTGAACCTGTATCTGGATGACGTGTGGGTAGCCAAGAATGGCGGCCGCAACCCCGATTACCAGGAGCAGGATGGCCAGCGCGTGATGCAGCAAAGCGAAATCACCATCCGTGTGAAACTGGCGCGCGGCGATGCCACGGCCACGCTGTGGACGTGCGACTTGTCGCATGACTACGTGTCGATCAACGCCGACTATCGCTCATGACCGGCCTCGATCAATTCCTGAGCCGCGCCGAAGCCTTGCTGGCGAGGGTGGAAGCGATCTTGCCGCAGGCGGCGCCCGCGCCGGACTGGAACAGCTTTGCCTTCCGCTGGCGCCGGCGCCCGGGCGCCGTGCCATGTCTGCAGGTGGTCGCCCACGTGTCGAACATCGCGTTGGACGACTTGCACAACATCGGCACGCAAAAGGCCCAGATCGAGCAGAATACGCGCCAGTTCGTGAGCAGCCGTCCAGCCAATAACGTGCTGCTGACGGGCGCGCGCGGCACGGGCAAGTCCTCGCTGATCAAGGCCTGCCTGAACCAGTTTGCCAACCAGGGCTTGCGCCTGATCGAAGTGGATAAAGCGGACCTGGCCGACTTGCCCGACATCGTCGACCTGGTGGCGGCGCGCCCCGAGCGCTTCATCATCTTTTGCGACGACCTGTCGTTCGAAGAGGGAGAAAGCGGCTACAAGGCGCTGAAAGTGGCGCTCGACGGCAGCATCGCCGCGCAATCGGACAATGTGCTGATCTACGCCACCTCGAACCGCCGTCACCTGATGCCGGAACGTATGTCCGACAACAGCAGCTACAAGACGGACGATGATGGCGATCTGCACCCTGGCGAGACGGTGGAAGAGAAAATCTCGCTGTCCGAGCGCTTCGGCCTGTGGCTGTCGTTCTATCCGTTCAAGCAGGATGATTATCTTGATATCGCCGCGCACTGGCTGGCCTCGTTCGGCTGCACGCCGGAGCAGATTGCCGCGGCGCGCGGCGACGCCCTGCGCTGGGCCTTGCAGCGCGGTTCCCGTTCGGGCCGGGTAGCCTGGCAATTTGCGCGCGATTATGCTGGGAAACTACCTGCGGGAAAGTTGCCGCTATGAGCGAAGTGAAAGTGAAACCGGTGGACGTGGCCGTCGGCATCCTGATGAAGCCGAACGGCGACGTCTTGCTGGGCCAGCGCCCGGCCGGCAAGCCGTATGATGGCTATTGGGAATTTCCTGGCGGTAAGGTCGAGCCGGGCGAAGCCATCCTTGACGCCTTGAAGCGCGAGTTTGTCGAAGAGCTCGGTTTGCATATCGACAGCGCCGAAGCCTGGTGCGGCGTCGAATACGTATATCCGCACGCTCATGTGCGCCTGCACTTCTATATCAGCCGCGACTGGCGCGGCGAGCCGCAAAGCCTGGAAGGGCAGGCGTTCGCCTGGCAGGGCACGGTCGGCGTGGAACCTTTGCTGCCCGCCACCATTCCCTTGCTGGAATGGCTGGACGAGGTGCGCCGGGAATCCCTGGCTGCCGCCTGAACGTGACTGGCGCCAGGATGCAGCCTTTGCGCTGCGCTGGCGCAAGCCTGTTTCATCCTTCCCTTGCATCGGCGATGTTTTGCGCTACAGTGCTTGCATGACGTACTGGGGGAATTCGCATGGCGCTGACCCTGACCCTGACCTTCACCGATACCGATGAATTGCTGCTCGCGGCGCTGCATAAGCGTGCCCGTGCGCATGGACGCAGCATCGAGGAAGAGCACCGCGATATTTTGCGCAGCGCCTTGCGGCCGTTGCCGAAGCGGCCGCTCGACGACATCTTGCGCGCCATGCCGGATGTGGGACTCGACACGGATTTCCACCGCCGCTCCTGACGCGCCATGCCCGGCTACCTGCTTGATACGGATGTGATCATTGCCGCGCGCAAGGGAGACAGGGCGCCAGCGGGCGTGGCCGCCTTTTTTGAGCGGAGCGCGCCGGAAGAGCGTTATGTGCCGGTGCAGGTGATCGCCGAGTTGCGTGCAGGCATACAACTGAGTTGGCGGCGCGAAGCAGCGCTCGAAGCGCTGGCCCTGGAAGGCTGGCTGGAAGCCGTGCTGGCGGAGTATGCGCCGCGGCTGCTGGACTTCGACCTCGATTGCGCCCTTGTCTGCGCCCGCCTGCAGGATGGCGGCAGCCGGGTGCGGGACGTGGACAGGCAGATCGCGGCGATGGGTATCGCCTATGGCTTGACGGTAGTCAGTGGACGGCTGGTCAACTTCGTGGCGCAGGGGCTGCGCCTGGAAAATCCGTTTGCTTGAAGATTACTGCGGCTTGTTGTCTTCGTCCGCCAGCGGATCTTCGAACGGGTCGGCGGCGGGAATCGTGTATTTTTCCTCGGCCCAGGCGCCCAGGTCGATCTGCTTGCAGCGTTCCGAGCAGAAGGGGCGGTATTTGTTGGCCTCAGTCCATTCGACTTTGGCGGCACAGGTAGGGCAGTTAACGACGGTCATGGCGATTACAGTTAAAAATTACAGAGTGTGAGCTCGAATGGTACATCGTCTTCCAGCGGCTTGGGTTTCAGGTCGCCGCCCTGGGTGGTGAAGCGTACCCACAGCATGTATTTGTTGGCGGAAATTTCCGGGATGGCGCCGCTGCTTTCGTCCAGACTCAGGCGCAGCATCTGGTACACCTTGCCTTGCAGCATTTGCTGGTAGCTGCCGCCATTGGCGATCAGCTTGACGGGGCCGCCGGAATCGCGCAGCAGGCGCAACACCAGGGCCAGCGCATCGAACAGGGGCGCCAGCGGGGCGAACCAGGCGTGGATATCGGTCAGGCGCTGCTCGCAGCTGCGCTTTTGCCAGGCAAAGTACGACGGCAAGTCGAATTCACAGGCGCCGCCCGGGATGATGGTGCGGCCGCGGATGCTCATCAGCCATTCATTGTCGCGGATATTCTGGCCCGTCTTGCCTTGCGCCGCCACCAGGGCGCCGCTAACGCTGTCGAGTTCGCCCAGTATGGCGTCCAGGGTTTCCGGTTCTACATTCGGGTTGCTGCGGTAGCCCAGCAGGCTTTGACGCTGGCGCTCGAGTTCCTGCAGCAGGTCTGACTTCAGGTCGGCGCGGCCCGCCACTTCGAGCATGTCGAAAATGGTTGCCAAAGCGACATGATGCTGCATTGCATGCTCTTGCTGGATGAAGAACTTGAATTTGTCGTACAGGTCTTCCAGCCGCAACAAGGTACGTATGCGTTCGTTGAAAGGGTATTCGTAGACAATCAAAATAATTCCCTTAAGTAAGGACCTGCAAACAATCCCGTGATTTTGAACCAAGCGTCGACAAATTACAAACGTTGCGACCCGATTCCAGCCATTCTTTTTGAAAATGCCAGATATAAATCGTGCAACTGGGCAATCTGCGGCTCCAGGGCCGCCAAATCGCCATTGTTGTCGATGACATCGTCCGCCGCGGCCAGGCGCATGGCGCGCGTGGCCTGGGTGGCCATGATGGCTTTGACTTGTTCTTCCGACAATCCATTGCGCGCCATCACGCGCGCTATCTGCAAACTCTCCAGGCAATCGATGACCAGCACGCGGTTGACTCTTTCCACCCAGCCGCCGGACTCGACCAGCAGGGGCACGGCAAAGATCACATAGCTGCCCGTCGCTTCGGCCGCGGCCGTCAGGGTGGCCTGGCGGATGCGCGGGTGCAGGATGGCTTCCAGTCTGGCCTTGGCGGCCGCGTCGGAAAAGACCAGCTTGCGCATTTTTACGCGGTCGAGGGCGCCGCGCGCATCGGCGTAGTCGGGGCCGAATTCCGCGACCAGGGCCGGCATGGCCGCGCCATCGGGTGCCGTCAGGCTGTGGGCGATCTGGTCGGTGTCGACGATGGCGGCGCCGCGCGCGGCGAACAGGTCGGCCACCGTGCTCTTGCCGCAACCGATGCCGCCGGTGAGACCCACGCTGAAATAGGGAGCGTCTTGTACTTGCATGTTGTTATCCATTCGGGATGTGGCACCGGTCAGCCGGGCAGGCCAGGCGTGAGCCGCGACAGGGAGGTGCCGTACAGCAGGGCGATGAAACCCGCGGCCGCCAGGTAGGGGCCGAACGGGATCGGATTGTCGCGGGCCCGCTTGGCAAACAGGATCAGGCCGATGCCGACCACGGCGCCCACCAGCGACGACAGTAATATGATGGTTGGCAACATAGTCCAACCGAGCCAGGCGCCTAGCGCGGCCAGCAACTTGAAGTCGCCAGCGCCCATGCCATCCTTGCCTGTCGCCAGCTTGTAGGCCCAGTACACGCTCCACAGGGCCAGGTAGCCGGCGGCCGCGCCGATGACGGCGTCCTGCAGGGGCACGAAAGTGCCATTGATATTGACCAGCAAGCCAGCCCACAGCAGGGGGAAGGTCAGGTCGTCGGGCAGCATTTGCGTATCGGCATCGATGAAGGTCATGGCGATCAGCAGCCAGGCAAAGACAAGCGTGGCGAGCCCCGTCCAGCCGCTGCCGAAATGCCAGACGAGTACGGCCGACAGCGCGCCCGTCAGCAATTCCACCAGTGGATAGCGGACGGAGATGGGCGCCTGGCAGGCGCTGCATTTGCCGCGCAGCAGCAAATAACTGATGACGGGAATGTTTTCCATGGCCGTGATGCGGTGGCCGCAGGCGGTGCAGTGCGAATGCGGCAGCATCAGGTTGTAGCGGTCCGTGTGCGGCAGCGGCTGGCCCGTTTCTTCCGCCACGTAATTGTCGGATTCGCGCTGCATCATTTTCGGCATGCGGTGGATCACCACGTTCAGGAAGCTGCCGACGATCAGGCCGAACAGGGCGGCGGCGAGGGTGACGGGCAGATTGCCGGGGGCGGCGAACAGCAGGGTATCTTGCAGCATGGTGAACTTGTCTGAGGGGATGAATGTTGCCGTGCAAACATTGCCTGGCACTGCAGCAGTGTAAAACATCCGCCGGCGCATGGGGGCGTTTTACGTGGACATGTCTTCAAATCACGGCGCCAAGCTTAAAAATCGGCAAATACAGGGCGATCACGAGGGCGCCGACGAGTACGCCCAGCACCACCATCAGCGCCGGCTCCAGCAGCGCAGTGAGGAGGGCGACGGTCGCTTCGATTTCCCCTTCGACGATCTCGGCCGCGCGCGACAGCATGGCGTCCAGCGCGCCGGACTCTTCGCCGATGAGGGCCAGCTGCGTCAGCAGGTCGGGGAACACGCCGCTGTGTTCCATGGCCAGGGCCAGGCTGCCGCCGGCGCGGATGTCGCGGTCGATGCGGGCGGTCGCCTCCTGGTACAGCGCGTGGCCGGAAGCGGCGCCGACCAGATCGAGCGAGTCGAGCAGGGGCACGCCGGCGGCGAACATGGCGGCCAGGGTGCGCGTCCAGCGGGCAATGGCCGCCTTGCGCAGCAGCGGGCCGGCCAGCGGCAGGCGCAGCGCCTGCAGTTGTGCCTGCCGGCGCAGGGCCGGCGAGCGGCGCCAGGCCAGGCGCAGCAGCACATAGGCCAGCACCAGTGCCGCCAGCAATGCCAGCCAGTAGCGCAGCAGGAAGGCAGACAAGCCCATGACCACCAGGGTGGGCAGCGGCAAGGGCGCGCCGAAGCTGTCGAAAACCTGGCGAAAGGCGGGCACGACCACGCTCATGATGATGGCCGTGACGACGATGGCGACGAGCACGATGACCAGCGGATACATCAGCGCGCCGCGCACCTGCCGCCGCAGGGCGATGGCCTTTTCCTGGTGCGTGGCCAGGCGCGCCAGCAATTCCTGCACGATGCCGGCCTGCTCGCCGGCCGCCAGCAGATTGCAATACAGTTCGTCGAACAGCAGGGGAAACTGGCGGAATGCCTGCTGCAGGCTGCTGCCCGCTTCTATGTCGTGGCGCAAGTGCCGCATCAGTTCCGTGATGGCGGGCTTGGCGTGGCCCTTGCCGGCGATGTCGAAGGCGTGCAGCAGCGGCACGCCGGCCGCCATCATGGTCGACAGCTGGCGCGTGAACAGGGCAATATCCTTCTGCGTGATGGCCTTGCCCGGCGCGGCGCGGGCCGCGCGCACGCGCGTGGCCAGGATGCCCTGGCGCCGCAGCGCGAGGCTGGCCGCCGCTGCGTCGGCTGCGCGCAGCATTCCGTCCACGGGCTTGCCATGGCGGTCCGTTCCCTTCCACGCAAACTGACGCTCGGCCGCCATGTGCGCCTCCTGCTGCCACTGTAGCAGCGGCAGGAAAAAACACCAGCAGCGCTGGCGCCACGCTTGATCTGGCTCAGCCCTTTGTGGCTTGTACTTCCGTCTGCACGACAGCCTGGGCCTTGACGTCGGCCGTCGCTTCCTCGTTGCTTTCCGAACCCTTGCTGATGCTTTCGCCATCGTCGCGGCGCAGGGTCCAGAAGGTCAGCGAGGACAGCACGGTCAAAGCGGCCAGCGTGAGGAAAGCGTGGTGCAGCGCCGTGCTCAGCATGGCGCGGTCCGATTGCGGCATGTCGCCCAGGTACCAGCCCGTGATCAGCGAGCCGAAGGCCAGGCCAAAACTCATCGACAGTTGCTGCATGGAACTGGCGATGGTGCTGGCCATGCTGGAATCGCTATTGTCGACGTCGGCATACGCGATGGTGTTCATGCTGGAAAACTGCAGCGAATTGAAAAAGCCCAGGCACAGGCTGATGGCGACGATCATGTATAGGGGCGTGCCCACGCCCACCAGCGAAAACATGGCGATGGTGATGCCGATGAGCACTGTGTTGACGATCAGCACCTGGCGATAGCCGAAGCGGGCCAGCACGCGCGCGGAAATGAATTTCATGCCCATGGCGGCCGCTGCCGACGGCATCATCAGCAAGCCCGACTGCCAGGCGGGCAAGCCCAGGCCCAGCTGGTACAGCAGCGGCAGCAGGAAGGGCAGGCCGCCCACGCCCAGGCGCGTGACGAAGCCGCCCACCACCGAGACGCGGAAGGTGCGGATCTTGAACAGGGTCAGGCGCAGCAGCGGGTGCAGCACTTCGCTCGAATGCCAGGCATACGCGGCCAGCAGGCTGATGGAGATGAACAGCAGCACGGCGGCCGAGGTGGGGTCGATCTTGTGCTCGCCGAATATTTCCAGCAGCCAAGACAGCAAGGCGATGCCCGTGCCGAACAGCACCAGGCCGATCAGGTCCAGCGGGCGCGGCTTGTCGCCGTAGTAGTCGGGCATGTAGCGGTGCGCCAGGTACAGCGCCGCCAGGCCCACGGGTACGTTGACGAAGAAAATCTCGCGCCACGACAGCCAGTGCACGATCAATCCACCCACGGTGGGGCCCAGCAGGGGGCCGATCAGGGCGGGGATGATGACGAAATTCATGGCCGCCAGCAATTGTGACTTGGGAAAGGTGCGGATGATGGTCAGCCTGCCCACCGGCATCATCATGGCCGCGCCCACGCCCTGCAGCAGCCGCGCCGCCACCAGCATCGGCGAATTGACGGACAGGCCGCACAGGATGGAGGCAATGGTGAAGATGGCAACAGCGGCGGAAAACACGCGCCGCGTGCCGAAGCGGTCGGCCATCCAGCCGCTGATGGGAATGCACACGGCCAGGCTCAGGATATAGCTGGTGACGACGGCTTTCAGGCTCAGCGGCGTCACGTGCAGGCTGGCAGCCATGGCGGGAATGGCGGTGTTGACAATGGTGGAGTCGAGTTGCTCCATGAACAGGGCGGTGGCGACCACCCAGGGAAGGTAGCTTTTAATCGGGGAACTGGTCATGGATGCGAGCCTGGGGAGGAGAAACGGAGCCGACAGTGCGGTGGATTGTCACATAAATGGCGCTGGCGTGCCGCCCGCGCTGTCCATTTCGCCCTCGTGTCGACGGAATAGTCCATGGAACATTTGTTCTATGGCAATAGATCCCAGGCACGGCTAGCATGTGTTTCCTGACATCTCCGGTCTCTTCCTTCCTGAAAAGTTACCTCAAATGAAAAATGTACTTACGTTTCTTGTCCTGGGCGCGGCCCTGTCCGCATGTGGCGGCGGCAGCGGTGGCGGCGCGCCTGAGACACCGGCGACGCCGCCGGTCGTGGTGACGCCACCCGTTACCCCCGCTGACAGCGTGACGCTGGCGTCGGAAGCCGTGGCCAAAGAGGCCGGCCTGAACGTCATTGCCGGCGCCGGCGCCGATGAAAGCGTCTATGACGTGGCTGCCGATATCGGCGACACCTGGCGCATCACGTTTGACCGCGTCAAGAAAACCTATGCCATCCGTGTCCTGTCGACGCAGTTCGGCTTGAGCGACCGCAGCGGTACGTTCAGCGCTACCACCGCCGGCAATCTCACCACCTACACGGCAACGGATTTCAGCGTCACCGTCGATGCGCGCACGCGTCTTCTGTCGGGCAATATCAAGCTGGGTAACATGGCGTCGACCGTCAGCGGCACCGGCTACACGGTGGGCGATGTCGCCCGGCTGGCCGGCAGCTATATTTTCCTGGGCGCCATGCGCAACGCATCGAATGGCGCTGACCGTTTCAATCCGAAAGGCAGTTTCAGGATCGCTGCCGACGGAGCGGCCCGACTGTGCAATGGCGGTGTTTTCGATGCCCAGGGCGTCTGCTCGGCCGTGCCGGGCTTGCCGCCGCCGGAAGGCGCGGATTTGACGCTGGTCAAGGATGCGAAGAACGGCTTGCTTGTCGCCCGCCAGGGCGGCCAGGACTTCGGCATCGTGCACGTGCATGCGGGGGACCGGGGGCTGGCGCTGTTCATCGACCGCTATAGCCGGAACCAGGAAAATGTCCTGCGCGTGGGTACCATCGTGGCGGCCAAGCAACAGAAGATTGGCACAGAAATCAATGGCAGCTACGCGTGCGCGGAGCAGGGCGGCACGACGGGCAAGATCGATATCGCCGGCAATGTGGCGACCATCACGAACAATGCCAGCGGCAAGGTACACGGGGAAAACGTGAGCTTGAACAAGCTGGGCACGGGGTCCCAGGCCGTCGAATTCGACGGCGTCGCCGTATTCAAGGACCCGGCCGACGCGCTGGCCGATTACGCGATGTTCATGCCCGTCTCGTCGAGCATGGCGGTGCAGTTCTCGACCGACCGCTCCTTCCTGACGAGCTGCCTGAAAAAGTAAAGCCTAGCGCGGGAGTGCGTCGAGCGCCGCCAGCAGCGGAAGCGTCGCGTCGGCGATGCGCTCCAGGCTGGCCTCGCGCAGGGCGGCGGTGTCCACCGTGTGCGCCGAGTCCAGCCCGGCCCAGCGCAGCAGCGCCGAACACGCGGCGGGCGTGTCGAACATGCCGTGCAAATAGCTGCCCAGGATTTGCCCGTCACCCGATACGGCGCCTTCCGGCCGGCCTTCGATGACGAAGGCCGGCTGCCGCAATGCGGCGCCATGCGACACGCCCATGTGGATTTCATAGCCGGCTACGGGCGCGTCTGCCGCGCCGGCAAATGCGCAATGGCCGCTCACCTGTTGCAGGCGTTTGTCCGTCGTCAGATCCGTCAGCATATCGAGCAGGCCCAGTGCCTTTGACTCTCCCGCCGCGCCTTCCGCGCCCAGCGGATCGCGCACGCTTTGCCCCAGCATCTGGAAGCCGCCGCAGATGCCGAGCACCTTGCCGCCGTAGCGCAGGTGCTTGGCCAGGTAGGCGGGCCAGCCCTGCTGCTGCAGCCAGGCCAGGTCGCCGCGCGTGTTCTTGCTGCCGGGCAGGATCACCAGGTCGGCAGGGGGAATCGGTTGCCCTTGCTGGATGAATTGCAGGTCGATGCCAGGGTGGGCGCGCAGGGCGTCCACATCCGTGTGGTTGCTGATGCGCGGCAGTTGCGGCACCACCACCTTGAAGGCGCCCCGTTCGGTCTGCATGGCTTCGACCGCATCTTCCGCATCGAGGAACAGGCCTTGCAGATAGGGCAGCACGGCCAGCACGGGCTTGCCCGTCTGCTGTTCCAGCCACTCGATGCCGGGCGCAAGCAGCGAGATGTCGCCGCGGAAGCGGTTGATGACGAAGCCGATGATGCGCGCGCGCTCGCTGTCGGACAGGCAGGCCAGGGTGCCGATGATGTGGGCGAAGACGCCGCCCCGGTCGATGTCGGCGACGAGGATCACGGGGCAGTCGACGGCTTCGGCAAAGCCCATGTTGGCGATGTCGCGCGCGCGCAGGTTGACTTCGGCGGGGCTGCCCGCGCCTTCGACGACGACGGCGTCGTACTGCTGGCGCAGGCGCGCATACGACTCCAGCACGGCGCCCATGGCGATGGTTTTATACTGTTGGTAATCGCGCGCATCCATTTCGGCGCGCACCTTGCCGTGGATGATTACTTGCGCACCCGTGTTCGAGGACGGTTTTAGTAGTACCGGATTCATGTCCGTGTGCGGCGCAATGCCGCAGGCCAGCGCCTGCAGCGCCTGGGCGCGGCCGATCTCGCCGCCGTCCGCTGTCACGGCGCTGTTCAAGGCCATGTTTTGCGGCTTGAACGGCGCCACCGTCACGCCACGGCGCTTCAACAACCGGCACAGGGCTGCCACGACGGTGCTCTTGCCCGCGTCGGACGTCGTGCCCTGTACCATCAGGGCGGGGAAGGGAAGCTTCATGCCTGCTGCTCCTGCAGATGTTGCCAGCGCGCGATGATGTCGCTGATCTGGCGCAGCCCTTCGGTAATCGCCGCCGGGCCGGGCGACAGGATGTCGGGCGACTTGATCTCGAACAGCATGTCATTGCGTACGGCGGGAATCGCATCCCAGCCCGGGCGCGCCGCCAGTTGCGCCGGCTGGAACTTCTTGCCGCACCAGCTGGCGAGGATGATGTCGGGCGCGCGCCGCACCACCTCCCGCGGCTCGGCGATGATGCGTTCCTTTGCGCCCGGCTGCACGGACAATTCCGGGAAGGCGTCCGCGCCGCCGGCGATGACGATCAATTCCGCTGCCCAGCAGATGCCGCTCATCAGGGGATCATTCCACTCTTCAAAGTAAATCAAGGGCTTGCGCGTCCAGGCTGCGGCGCGGGCGCGGGCGGCGGCGATGTCGGCGCGCAGGCTGGCGACGAGCTCGCGGCCTGCCTCCTCGCGCTGGACCAGCGCGGCCAGCACGGCGATCATGCGCAGGATGCCGTCCACCGTGCGCTGGTTAAACTGGTGCACTTCGATGCCGGCCTTGACCAGGTCGCGGCAAATGTCCGCCTGCATGTCGCAAAAACCGATCACCAGGTCAGGCCGGACGGCCAGGATGCGCTCCAGATTTGACGAGGAAAAACCGCTGATCCTGGTTTTTTCCTCGCGTGCGCGGGCCGGGCGCACGGTAAAGCCCGAGATGCCCGCGATGACGTCTTGGGCGCCCAGCGCGTACAGCGTTTCCACGGCCTCCGTCGACAGGCAGGCGATGCGCTGGTAGTGACTCGCTGCGTGGCTCATTGCGCGCCCTTGGCTGCGGGAGCGGTACGGCGCTGGCGGGCCGCTTCCAGCTGCTCGCACATGGCGGCCGTGCCTTCGATCATCCGCGGACCGGCGCGGTTCAGCAGGTCGCCATTGAGGCGCAGCAGATTATTCCTGCGTACGGCCGTCATCGACGGGAAGGCGCGCCACATGGCCAGGCCGCCCTCGCTGCGCGGGTCGCTCTTTTCGCTGGTGCCGAAAATGACTTCCGGGTCTTCCTGCAGCACGCCTTCCGGCGTGACGACGGGCGCCACCACCTTCATCGCGGCAAACACATTCTGGCCGCCGCAGACGCGCATGGAGTCGCTGATGATGCTCGCGCCGCTCAGCGTATACAAAGGTTTGTCCCACACCTGGTAAAACACGCGCACGGGCGGACGCTGCGCATATTGCGCCGTCAGGCTGGTCAGTTTGGCGCGCAGTTGGGCGGCGGCCGGTTTGGCGATTTTTTCCGTTCCCATCAGCTGGCCCAGGCGCTCCATGCTGTCGGGAATGTCGGCCAGCTTGCGCGGTTCGCTGTGATAAATCGGCACCTTCAGCTGGCGCAGCATGGCGATCTGGCGCTCGGCGCTGCCGTGCATCCATACGACGATCAGGTCCGGCTTCATGGCGATGATGCGCTCCATGTCGTACTGGCGGTTGTCGCCCACCTGCGGCAGTTTCTTGGCCGCTTCCGGGTAGTCGCTATAGCTGACGACGCCGGCGATTTTCTCGCCGCCGCCAGCGGCGAACAGCAGTTCCGTGACGTGCGGCGCCAGTGCCAGTATGCGCTGGGCCGGCTTGGCCATGGTGATGGTATTGCCGTCGTCGTCGCGCACGGTGATGGCGGCATGCGCCTGCAGCGAGACCAGTCCGGCCAGCAGTAGCGATATTTTCAGGATTTTCATGTGTGCTTCCATGTAGTGAGGGCCTGCTGCAGGCGCAGCCAGGCGTGTTCGTCGGGGGGCAGGCCCAGGCGGATGCCGTGGGCGGCGTGGCGGAACAGGCGCACCCAGATGCCAGATTCCGCCATGTGGCGCCAGAGCGCCTCGGCGCGTGCTTCCGGCCACCACTGGAACAGCGCCGTGCCGCTGCTGGCAATGCCGTGCGCGGCCAATAGCTGGTGCAGGCGGGCGCCTTCGCCGCGCAGGCGCTCGCGCATGGCGTCCTGCCAGTGCGTGTCCGTCAGGGCCGCCAGCGCTACCTGCTGCGCCGGGCCGCTGACGCTCCACGGTCCCAGCATGTCGGCCAGCTGTGCCAGCAGCGCGGGATGGGCGGCGACACAGCCCAGGCGCAGACCCGCCAGGCCAAAGAATTTACCCACCGAGCGCAGCACGATCAGACCCGGCTGGCCCGAGTGCGGCCCCAGGCTGACTGGCGCTTCCGTATCGCCAAACGCTTCATCGACCACCAGCCAGCCGCCGCGCGCGGCCAGCTGGCCCGCCCATGCCAGCAGTAGTTCGGGGGCGATGCGCTCGCCCGTGGGATTGTTCGGATTGCAGACGACCATCACGTCGCAGCTGTCCACGGCCTCGGCCAGCTGCGCATATGGTACTTGCCGCAATTGGTGGCCGTGCTGGCCCCAGTGGTGTGCGTGTTCCGCGTAGGACGGTGCGGCCACCACCACGCGCGATGGCGCGCGCAGCCGGGGCAGGGCCTGGATGGCGGCCTGTGTGCCTGCGACGGGCAGCATGGCAGGCGCGTCGTAGTACGCGCAGGCGGCAGCCGCCAGCGCGGGATCGGCTTCCGGCAGCCGGTGCCAGGCGTTGGCGTCGGGTGCTGGCGCTGCATACCAGTGCGGATTGATGCCGGTCGACAGGTCGATCCAGTCTTCCAGGGGCCGGCCATACGTGCGCGCGGCGTCGCGCAGGTTGCCGCCATGTTCAAGCAAGGTATTTTCCCCTCAAGTAGTACAGCCCGGCCAGCAGCGCCACCCAGATCAGCCACAGCACTGCCGTCTCGGCCACCAGGCGCCAGGCGCGGTCGATGTCGCGCGCTTCGGCGGGACGGCCGGCGCCCAGCGGCGGGCGGGGTTCCAGCTCGCCGTCATAGATGGCGTCGCCACCAAGAGCCAGGCCCAGGGCGCCGGCGCCGCTGGCCATCACGGGACCCGCATTCGGGCTGCCCCAGGCGGGGGCCTGGCTGCGCCAGCAGTGCCATGCGCGCTTCTTGTCCGCCATGCTCTTGCCCAGCAAGACATACGACAGGGCCGTCAGGCGCGCCGGCAGGTAATTGAGGATGTCGTCGATGCGCGCGGCGCAGCAGCCGAACCAGTCGTAGCGCGCATTGCGGTAGCCCCACATGGCATCGAGGGTATTGGCCAGCCTGAAGAGCACGGCGCCGGGGCCGCCCGCCACGGCAAACCAGAACAGGGTGCCGAAGACGGCGTCGTTGCCGTTTTCCAGCAGGGATTCCGTGCTGGCCTTGGCCAGGCTGGCCGCATCGGCGTTGGCCGTGTCGCGGCTGACGATGCGCGCCGTCAGCAGGCGCGCGTTGTCCAGGTCGTCGATGGCCAGGGCATCGGCGATCGGCTGGTTGTGGTCACGCAGGCTGCGCAGGCCCAGGCACAGATACAGCAAAAAAACGTGCAGCGCCGCACCCGAGAGGCCGCACAGCCAGCAGGCAGCATAGCTGATGGGCAGCACGGCCAGCGTCCATGCCAGCGCGCCGCGCAGAAAACGCCCACGGCCCCGGTTCAACCGGCGCTCCAGCGCGCTGGCGAGGCGGCCAAAACCCACCAGCGGATGCCAGCGGCGCGTTTCTCCCAGCAGCATGTCGAGCAGCACGCCGGCCGTCATCAGGGCGGCCAGCATGGGCAGCGACAGGCCGCTCAGCATGGGCCGCCTTTCAGGTGCAGGGGCAAGCCGGCGGCGATAAAGACAACCTTGTCGCACACGGCCGCCACGGCCTGGTTCAAGCGGCCCGCTTCATCGGTGAAGCAGCGCGAGATGGCGCCGTAGGGCACGATGCCCATGCCCACTTCGTTCGAGACGAGCACAAGGTTGCAGCCGGTGTCTTCGATTTCGGCCAGCGCGTACAGCAGATGCGCGCGCTCGCTGTGGAACAGCTCCGGCAGGACGATGTCGCCCACGTCCGGATATGTCTCGCCGCTGGAAAACATCAGATTCGTCAGCCACAGGGTCAGGCAGTCGACCAGCAGCAGGCGGCCGGGCCGTGCCTGCCGAAGGATGGCGTCGCCCAGCCGCAGCGGCTCTTCCACAGTGACCCATTCTGCCGGTCGCTGCGCCCGGTGATGCGTGATGCGCGCGGCCATCTCGCCGTCGCCCGCCTGCGCGGTGGCGATGTAGATCACCTCCTTGCCGGACTCGCGGGCCAGCTTTTCCGCATGGGCGCTCTTGCCGGAACGGGCGCCGCCGAAGACCAGGGTGCGCGTCATGGCGCTGTTACCACTCGGTGCCGATTTGTGCGCCGATGCCGGCCGCGTACGCATGCTTGACGACGGCCATCTCGGTGACGGTGTCGGCGATCGCGATCAGTTCGTCGGGCGCGCCACGGCCCGTGATGACCACGTGCTGCATGGCCGGGCGCTCCAGCAGGTCGGCGATGACCTTGTGCACGTCGAGGTAGTTGTACTTGAGGGCGATATTGAGTTCGTCGAACAGCACCAGACCGTAGCTTGGGTCGGCCAGGAAGGTCTTCGCCTGCTCCCATGCCAGTTCGGCTTTCTCGATGTCGCGCTCGCGGTTTTGCGTTTCCCAGGTATAGCCTTCGCCCATCGCATGAAAACTGATTTCATCGGGGAAGCGGCGCAGGAACTTTTCTTCACCGGTCGACATGGCGCCCTTGATGAACTGCACCACGCCCACTTTCATGCCGTGGCCCATGGCGCGGATGGCCATGCCGAAGCCGCTCGAACTCTTGCCTTTGCCATTGCCCGTGTTGACGATGATGATGCCGATTTCCTTGTCCGCCTTGGCGATGGCTGCATCGATGATGGCCTTCTTTCTCTCCATGCGCACGCGGTGGCGCTCGTTTATAGCTGCGGTATTGGCTGCGGTTTCCGCGTCGACGTGTTTGCTATCGCTCATGTTTGATCCTCTTTCGGTATGAATATCTTGCGTTTGCCGTGTTCGATGATTTCGATCGGGTGGCCAAGGTAGTGGCTCAGGAGCGATGCCTGCATCACGTCGGCCACGGGGCCGGCGAGCGAGCCGCCATCACCCATCAGCAGCAGTGCGTGGGTCGAGACGCTGTGCGCCAGGTTCAGGTCGTGCCCCACCATGACGACGGTTTTGTTCTGTTCGCGGCATAGTCTCGCCAGCAAGCCCATGACGCTGACCTGGTGCGCCAGGTCCAGCGCGTTGGCCGGCTCGTCCAGCAGCAGCAGGGGCGTATCCTGCGCCAGCATGGCGGCGATCGCCACGCGCTGCCGTTCGCCGCCCGACAGGCTGCGCACGTCGCGTTCGGCCAGGTGTTCCACTTCCATCGATGCCAGCGCCGCCAGGGAGATGCGCTGGTCGTCGCTGCCCTCCCAGTAATGATTGTCGTGGTATGGATGGCGCGCCGACAGCACCGTTTCGATGACGCGGTACGAGAACGCATCATGGCGCGCCTGAGCCAGGAACGCCCGCTCACGTGCCAGGTCGGCCAGAGGCCAGTCCATCAAGGCGCGGCCCTGTATCGTCACGTGGCCGGCATCCGGTTCGCGCAGGCCAGCCAGGGTACGCAGCAAGGTGCTCTTGCCGGCGCCATTGCGGCCGATGACGCTCCAGCATTCTCCCGCCTGGATGCGCCAGTTGAGGTTATCCACGAGGCAGCGCGCGCCTGCTTTCAGGCCAAGTTGGTAGGTGCGTATCATATTGATTTCATGTGCGGCGCAGCCGGTGCAGCTGGTACAGGAAGACGGGCGCGCCTATCATGGCCGTGACGACGCCCACTGGCAGCTGCAACGGCGCCAGCACGGTGCGCGCCAGCGTGTCTGCCAGTACGAGGAAGGTGCCGCCTGCCAGCGCGGCGGCGGGAATCAACAGGCGATGATCGGGGCCGCAGGCAAAGCGCAGCGCGTGCGGCACGATCAGACCGACAAAGCCCACGCTGCCGGCGCTGGTGACGGCGCTGGCCGTGAGCAGGCCGGAACAGAAGAACAGGCCCTTGCGCAACGCGCCCACGCGCACGCCCAGCGTGCTGGCCGCTTCCGCATGCAGGGCCATGACGTTGAGCGAGCGGGCGCTGCGCAAGGCGAAGACCAGGGCGCCGGCCAGTACCAGCCAGGGCATCAGGCGCGCGGGGGCGCCGGCCAGGTCGCCGATCATCCAGAAGACCATGCTGCGCAAGCGGCTTTCGGGCGCGATCGACAGCATCAGGGTGACGATGGCCATGCAGGCCGAGGCCAGAATGACGCCCGTCAGCAGCAACAGCGAGGCGCCGCCTTCAGCCGCCGCGCCGCCGCGCAGGTCGCGCCGGGCAAACAGGTACAGCAGCATGGACACGCCGACGGCGCCGGCAAAGGCGGCAGCGTCGACCACCCATAGCGCGCACATGAACAGCAGCGCGGCCAGCGCGCCGACGGAGGCGCCGGCGGAAATGCCCAGTACGTACGGGTCGGCCAGGGGATTGCGCAGCAGCGCCTGCATCATGACGCCGGCCAGCGACAGCGCCGCGCCCGTGACAAAGGCGGTCAGCGCGCGACCCAGGCGCAGGTCGAGCAGGGTGGCGGCGATGTTGTCGGTCTTGCCTTGCACCAGATGGAGCAGGGCGGAAGGCAGGTCGGCGAGCGGAATCGCGATCGAACCGATCATGCCGGAGAAAATCAGGCTGGCAATCGCACACACGACCAGCACGGTGACGATCACCGTGGCGCGGTGGCGCATATTGCGGAAAAATGGGTGCATGTACTGCCTTAAAATCGGGAACCGCATCTGCGGGCGATGGCGGCATGCCATCGCCCGCAGCTTACATCATTACTATCTGCTTATTTCGAGCCGTAACGCAGGCCGACGAAGAAGTTGGAGCCGGCGGTATTGTAGTTACGGGCCAGTTCATACTTCTTGTCAGTGATATTGTTCCAGCGCGCCAGCACCGACCAGTCCTGCGCCACTTGATAGGTGGCGAACAGGTTGACCAGGCCATAACCGCCAAGGCTGGTCGTGTTGGCAGGATTTTCAAAACGCTTGCCCGACAATTGCCATTCGGCGCCCGTGTTCAGTTGACCGATGCTGTAGTCAGCCGCAAAGTTGGCATGACGCTTGGCGCGGCGCACCAGCGATTTGTCCAGGGTTTGATCACGCGGATCTTGCAGGTCGATATTGCCGCTGAAGCCGAAGTCGCCAAACTTGCGGCGGCCGGTCAAGGTGATACCTTCCAGCAATGCCTTGTTGACGTTGTAGGCGCAGCCGAACGGATGCGTGGCCACTTCAACCGGGCAGGTGTCCGCATAGATCAGCAAATCGGTCACGCGATTGTGATAGTACACGGCGCTCAGCTGTGTCTTGCCATCGTCATAGCGCAGGCCGACTTCAGCATTGCGGCCTTTTTCGGGACGGTTGCTGGCGATGCCGTAACCTGGGTAATACAGTTCATTGTAGGTAGGCTGGCGGAAGCTGGTGCCGTAGCTGGCGGTGGCGCGCAAGGCATTATTGATCTGGTAGCCGTAACCAAGGCTGCCTGTGTTGGTCGAGCCGGTTTCCGACATCTTGTCACGGCGCAGGCTTGCGCTGAGCAGGTGCTGGTCGCGCTTCATGGTGTAGGACGCTGCCAGCGACTTGGTGTCGCGCGCACGATTCAAGATTGGCTTGGCGCTGGCGACAACTTCTTCCTTGCGGTAGCTGGCCAGCAACTGCAGCGTATCGGCGCCGATAGTAATGTCATTTTGCCAATCGAAAGTCGATTGCTTGGTTTCCAGATGGCTTTTGCCGGCTGCGCCCGCAGCGGTGTCCTCGTTGGCCTTGTCGCGTGCTTCGGCAACTTGTACCTTGCTGTGCCAGCCTTGAACGAATTCGTTGTTCATGAATACGCCGATGTTTTCCAGCTTTTGATTGCTGCGCGTATCATAGCCAGGGCCGTTGTCGTACTGGGCCTCAAGCTTGCTGTTCATGAATGCCAGGCCCAAGTCATGTCCCTTGGCCAACTGGAAGCCAACCTGGCCAGTGACGCTCTTCTTGTCGTAGCCGTCTTTGTCTGCGTTGTAAGAGAAATTGCCTGGTTTGGTGGCCGAAAAATCGTCGCTTTTTTCCTTGCTGACGTTCAACGAGTAGCTCAGGCTGTTGTAGCCACCGGTTGCTCCCGAAACGCTGGCATCATATTGGCGCGTGGCATCGCTGCCAAAGCCGACCGATGCGCCAACCACTGGCGCGCCGCTGCCTTTTTTGGTGAAAATCTGGATGACGCCACCGATGGCATCGGCGCCGTACAGGGTGCTCAATGGACCGTAGACGATCTCGATGCGGTCGATATTTGCCAGTGGAACCGGGCTCCAGTTGGCGGTGCCCAGGGTCGAGGAACCGATGCGGACGCCGTCCACGAGAACGATATTCTGGGTGCTGTTTGCGCCACGGATGTACACCGATGCCGCTGTGCCTGCACCGCCATTGCGGACGACTTCGATGCCACGTTGTTTTTGCAGCAACTCGGTAACCGATCCCGCACCCGAACGCGCGATCTCTTCGCTGGTGATGATGGCCGTATTGGCCAGCAATTCGCTGGTTTTTTGCGGTGTGCGGGTTGCGGTAACGATCACCGGATCGAAGGTGTCGGGCGTGGCTTGGGCGAAGGCGGCAGGCGCGGCAATGGCTAGCGCGAGCGACGTGAGCGTCGCGCGGCGGGAAACAGCATGGGTCATGATAATTTTCAGTAAGTAATATGCAACCAGCCGACGTCCCCGTAGGCCAGATTGAACAGAAGTGGGAACTGAGATTGACGATCGAAGACGGCCATGGGCCATTCGGATCGCGAACATCCCCGTTCGCACACTTCCACCTGTCCTGGCCGGTATCCGGGCTGGCAAGTACGGCTATCCCACCTTCCCATGCTCGATGATTGCAAGCACAGTGGTTGTCAGAGATAGCTTGTCGTCCGCTTCCTGTAGAGAGGGGCGACACTTGCTTACCGTTGCGGGGGCAGCACACGTTCGCCGCGAGCGCGGCATCGTGTTTCCCGTTTAACTGCGCTCATGGACATGAGCGCGGGCACCAAAACCCCGCCATTATACGTGCAGCAGGCGGGGACTGAAATGGTCGGCTGGACGATTCGATATCAGAAATCGACGACGACGGTCGCACCATAGGCGATTTTGTGGGCGGAATGGGCGGCCAGCAGGGCTGTTTCCTCCAATGGCAGGCGTGCTTGCAGCGCCGACAACAGGCGGATGGTGCCCGCATGGCAGATGATGAGCACTGTTTCGTGTTGTTCGCGCAACAGATCGCCTAAAAACGCATCGACGCGGGCGGCCATCGCCAGCACATTTTCGCCGCCGCCGGGGCGGTACCAGGCCGGGTCGGCGGCCCAGGCATCGATGTCCGCGCGCGCAATCGCGTGCCAGGGCTGCATTTCCCATGTGCCGAAATCCATTTCGGCCAGCCGGGCATCAAAGTGTAGTTCGCTCGCTGGCAGATCCTGCGCCAGGGCCGTCGCCAGGCCGGCGCAGCGGCGCAGCGGACTGGCGTAGAGTGGCACATCGGCCGGCAAGGTCACCTGCAGGCTGGTGCGCACGGCGGCCATTTCGTGCGGCGCCACCGCCACGTCGCTGCGGCCATAGCAGGTGCCGCTGGTTACCTGCGGTGCGGGGTGGCGAACGAGAATCAGGCGCATGGTGTTAATAGAAGAAGCGTGTGGGCGGCTGCAAGCTGGAAAGGATGGCCAGGTAAATCGCCACTTCCGCCACCTGCTGCACGGCGCCCAGGCAGTCGCCCGTGTAGCCTTGCAGGCGGCGCTGGCATTTGCGGCCCAGCCAGAATGCGGCCGCTGCCCCAGCCACGATGGCAAAGGCGAGCGCCGCCCAGTCAAATATCCCCAGCACGCCGCAGGCGATGGCCGGCAGCAGGGCGCAGACGGCGGCGATGATGAATTCTCCCGTCGTCATTTCCTGTGCCATCGGCTTGGATTTTCCTTCATCGCGCGCATAGTCCATGAGCCAGATCAGCGAGACGGCGGCCAGACGCGAGAGCGGATGGGCGATGAATAGTGTCGCCACGACGATGTGTGGCGGCAGCGAGGCCAGCGCCGTGCACTTGATGGCCAGCAGGCAGATGATGCCGATGGCGCCATACGCGCCAATGCGCGAGTCCTTCATGATTTCCAGTACCCGCTCGCGCGTCAAGCCGCCGCCGAAGCCATCGCACATGTCGGCGAAACCGTCTTCATGGAAGGCGCCCGTCAGGTAGATGCCGGCGGCGACGGCCAGCAGCACGGCCGCCGCCGAAGGCAGGAGCCAGCTGGCCAGCAGATACACGGCGCCACAGATGGTCGCCACCACCGCGCCCACCAGCGGAAAGTAGCGTGAAGCGTGCTGCAGCCAGGCCGGCTCGAAACCCACCCAGCGGGGGATGGGCAGGCGCGTAAAGAACTGCAGCGCGATGAAGAAGAGGCGGCACTGGTGGACTGCGGCGGAAACGGGGTTGGCCATGGTCAGTGTGACGTGGACTTTTCGCTGACCTGGGCCGAGGCGAAGGTGGCCATCTCGCACATGAAGTTGACGGCCGCGTGCAGCAGCGGCAAGGCCAGCGCCGACCCCGTGCCTTCACCGAGGCGCAAATCGAGGTGCAGCAGCGGACGCGCTCCCAGGCTGGCCAGCAGCTGGCGATGGCCGTTTTCATCGGAGCAGTGCGAAAACACGCAGTAATCGAGGATGGCCGGCCGCAAGCGCGCCGCCACCAGCAGGGCGCTGCTGACGATGAAACCGTCGATCAGCAGAATCATGCGTCGTTCGGCCGCTTTCAGCATGGCGCCGGCCATCATGGCGATTTCGAAGCCGCCAAACGTGGCCAGCACGTCGAGCGGCTCATGGACTGTCGCGTGATGGGCGACGGCCGCTTCGATCACCTGCTGCTTGTGCAAAATGCCTTCCTTGGACAGGCCGGTGCCGGCGCCCACGCAGTCGGCGACCGGTGTTTGGGTCAGCTTGTGCATCAGGGCGGCGGCGGCGGTAGTGTTGCCGATGCCCATTTCGCCAAAGCCCAGCACATTGCCGTCCAGGGTGGCGGCCAGGTCCATGCCCGCCTGCATGGCGGCCAGGCATTGTTCCCGGCTCATGGCAGGTTCTTGGGCAAAGTTGCGGGTGCCGGAAGCCTGCTTGCGGTCGAGCAAGCCGTCGCGCGGACCGAAATCGTGGTTCACGCCTGCATCTACTATATAGAGGGCGCAATTGTTCTGGCGGGCGAAGACGTTAATGGCGGCACCGTTGCCGAGGAAGTTTTCCACCATTTGCCAGGTCACACTTTGCGGATAGGCCGAAATACCTTCCGCGACGACGCCATGGTCGGCCGCAAAAACGATAATCGCAGGTTGTTGCAGTGCCAAGTGTGTGCTTTGCTGGATCAGGCCGATCTGCCGGGCCAGGGTTTCCAGTAGTCCGAGGCTGCCCAGCGGCTTGGTCTTGCTATTGATGGCATGTTCGAGGGCGCTGGCCAGGGCGGGATTGGCGGTGGGGGCGATGTGTGGGATAGGCATGGGAGTCAAGGTGAATGCGGCAGGGTATTGTCGGCACTACGATATCACACAGCAATATTTGTCCAGCTGCAAATTAGCCCTTGCGGGGCGTGCGGGGCAGGGCTATAATTCGCCCCCTCGCTGAACGACGCATGCAAATGCTGAGTGAGGTGGGTAAAAAAGAAGGTTGACGGATTTGGCGAAACGCTTCATACTCTTCCTTCTTCGCAGCTGACAAACACAACGCTTTGTC
>NZ_JBWKUZ010000013.1:0-142066 GCF_059421435.1 Janthinobacterium sp. GW821-FHT03A03
CAGGACCGTGAAACAACTTTGCGCCGATGATAGTGCTGCAACCAGTGTGAAAGTAGGTTATCGTCAGGCTTGTTATTTGCTGAAACAGCCGCCGGCTGTTTCACCTAGAAAAAAACCCGCTCAGCAATGAGCGGGTTTTTTTTCGTCTGGCGCTTCCTTGCCACTCCTTTCCTTTTCAGGCACCCACCTGGTGTGCATAAAATACAACAACTTTCAGCATTTATATAAGTGCTTATATAAATGCTGTTACTATCGTTACATGAAACAAGGACTCGGAACACAACTACGCCACCTGATCGAACTGCTGGACGGCGCCGTCCAGCAAGCCTACGCGGACGCTGGCCTCGATTATCGGCCACGCTACACGCCCGTGATGCGGGTGCTGGCGCAACAGCAGAGCGCGACCATCGGCCAGCTGGCTGAGCTGGCAGGCATCACGCAGCCAGCGGTCACCCAAACGGTGGCACTGATGAAAAAGGAAGGCTTGCTGCTGGTGGCTGCCGATGGCGAGGATGGTCGCCAGCGCGTGGTACGCCTGAGCAGCAAGGGCGAGGCACTGCTGCCCCGCCTGCAAACTTGCTGGCAGGCGACCAAGTGTGCTGCCGACAGCCTGGATGCGGAATTGGCATTTCCTTTATCCACATGCCTGGCGCAAGCCATCACGATGCTGGAACAGCGCTCATTTGGCGAGCGCATCCGGGATACAAGCAAGCAGGTAAAAACAACGCCCTGAAAACTATCTGAGGAAAGCGACGATGGACAGCACCCTGAGCATGGCAACAAAAAAATCCCCTCTGGCCCGCTTGATGGCCTATCCCCTGGTGCAGATTGTGCTGGGCATGGTTCTCACCTTTGCCGGGATACCGCTGGTGATGGGCATCGCTTCGCAACTGGTGGAAAAGCCCTACCGCATCTTGTGGCCGCAGTTGCTGGCGGCAATACTGGTGTGGTGCGGCTACCGTTTCTATGTGCGCCACATCGAAAAGCGCCAGCCGACCGAGTTGGCAATGCCGGGCATGGCGCGTGAACTGGGGCGTGGACTGCTGCTTGGCGCCGGGCTGGTCTGCCTCACCTTTGTCGTGCTGGCAGCGCAGGGCGTATATCAGTTGAGCGGCGTCAATGCCGTGCATGCCGCGTTGTTGCTACCGCTGGCCGAACTGGTGCTGGTCGGCATGGCCGAGGAAATGATGTTTCGCGGCATCCTGTTCGGCGTGACGGCACGTGCGCTGGGCAGCAAGGCCGCCATCGTGATTTCATCGCTGGTGTTCGCCCTGGCCCATTTGCCCAATGCCGGTTTTTCGCTGCTGGCCATCGCCGCGATTGTCACCTATGGCGTGCTGCAGGCCGCACTGTACATGCGGACGCGCCGCCTGTGGGTTTGCATCGGCACACATGTCGGCTGGAATTACTGTGTCAGCCAGGTATTTTCCTCGACGGTATCGGGCCATGCGGCCACGGATGGCCTGCTGCGCGGCGAACTGGCCGGCAATGTCATGCTGACGGGCGGCGCCTTCGGTGTGGAAGCGTCGCTGGTGACGATCCTGCTAATCGGCGCCGTCGCCGCCTATGTGCTGCGCCTGGCCTTTGCCGGCGCACCACGCTAGGCCGCTGCAGCGGCCTTATTGGCCAGCCACCGCCGGCGTGGCGCCGCTCCTGGCCACCCACTCGATCAGCGCATCGACGGCGGCGCGGCCATTGCCGTTGCCCACCAGGTCGCTATTGATCATGGCGACGACCACGCATAGCTGGTTGTTGGCGTCAGGTACATAGCCGGCGATGGCCACGACATTCTTTAATGTTCCCGTCTTGATGCGGGCGCGCGCGGCGGCCGGGCTGTTCAGCAGGCGCTTGCGCATGGTGCCGTCCAGCGCGACGATGGGCAGGCTGGACTGGAACTCGGGCGCCCACGGACTTTGCTGCATCGCCTGCAGCACGCCGGCCATTTGCGCTGGCGCAATGCGTCCCGTGCGCGACAGGCCGGAACCGTTGTCGACCAGCATGCCCTGGGTGTCGATATGGTGCCGCTGGAACCATTCCTGGATCACTTGCCGCGCCCGCGTGGCCGTGTCTTCCGGCGCCGCCATGGCGACGGGACGGCTGCCCAGCCATCCATCGCTTTGCAAGCTGCCCAGGCTCAGGAACAGGGTGCGGGCCAGGGTGTTGTCGGAGGTCTTGTTGATATCGCGCAAGACTTCCGGCAAGGCGCGCGCCACATGGTCGGCCAGCATGCGCGTGCCCACCGGTTCGGCCGTCGGCGGCAAGCCCGTCAACGGCGCTTCGCGCACCGTGCCCGTGATCGCGCCGCCCAGGCGTTTCCAGGTGGCGCGGAACAGCCGGTCCGCATAATCATTGCGGTCGAGCACATTGATGCTGGTGGCCTTGCTGCAATTTTGCGGGAAGGTGCCGTGCAGTATCACCTGCAGCTTGCCGCCCGCATCGCGCCGGTATTCGGGCGGGCGCCAGCCATCTTCCCATCGCGCGCAATTGCTCTTGACCAGTTTCATGTCGCTCGTGATGCTGACGTTCTCGAGCGCCGGCTGCATCAGGATGCTCAATTGCCGGTCCGTCGAGTTCATGTTGATATCGATCAGATTGGTGTTCAATAACAAGGCATCGGGGATGACGTTGTAGCGGAACTCGGCCGACTCGTCGAACGGTGGCGCACCGAGGTCGGGCCGGGCCGGCTGGAACAGCTGGCGGTCGAGGATCAGATCGCCCTTGATTTTCACGATGCCCTGGTTGCGCAGGGTTTGCAGCATGTGCGCCAGCACGTCCGCGTTGAAATCCGTGTCGGCGCCGCCGCGCAGGATCAGGTCGCCCTTCAGTACGCCATTGATGACGTCGGCGCTGGTGCGCAGTTCCGTGCGGCCGCGGAAGATGGGACCTAATTGCTCCAGGCCCACGGCCGTCGTCACCAGCTTCATGGTGGACGCGGGCTGCATGCTGCGCTCAGCTCCATGCGACAGCACGGTGGCGTTGCCGCGCAAGACGATGGCGCCCATGGCGTCTTCGGGAATATTCGCGCTGCGCAGCAGCAGGCTGACGGATTCGGGCAGTTGCGCCTGCGCATTGGACAAGCCTATGCCAGCCAGCAAGGCGGCGATGAGGATGGGACGAAACATGGCGCTCCTTAGTGGAAAAAGACGTAGGCAACGAAGACGGCCGTGATCACGCCAGCCAGATCGGCGATCAGGCCGGCCGTGATGGCATAGCGCGTCTTGCGGATGCCGACGGAGCCGAAGTACAGGGCCACGATATAGAAGGTGGTGTCGGCCGAACCCTGGAAGACGCAGGCCAGGCGGCCGACAAACGAGTCGACGCCGTAGGTGTTCATGGCGTCGATCATCATGGCTTTCGAGCCGGAGCCGCTGAGCGGCTTCATCATGGCCGTCGGCAGGGCCGGCACGAAGTCCGTATTGATGCCCAGGTTGGCGAAGAACCAGTTCATGCCGCTCATCAGGAAATTGAACACGCCCGCGTTGCGGATCACGCTGATGGCCACCAGCATGCCGACCAGGTAGGGAATCACGGTGATCGAGGTCTGGATGCCGCCCTTCGCCCCCTCAATGAAGGCGTCGTACACGTTCACCTTCTTGCGCAGCGCGCCGATGATGAAGATGGCGATGACGCTGATCAACACCAGGTTGCTGACCACCTTCGAGACCAGCTCGATTTCCTGCTTCGTCAGGTATTGGGTGAAGTACCAGATCATGGCGACGATGGCGCTCGTCATGCCGCCCATCCAGCCCAGCACGACCCTGTTGAGCAGGTTGATGCGCTGCTTGATGGACACCGTGATGATGCCGACCATGGTGGCGACGTAGGTGGCGATCATGCACGGGATAAAGATGTCGGACGGGTCGGCCGCGCCGAGAATCGAGCGCTGCGCCATGATGGCCAGAGGAATCAGGGTCAGGCCCGAGGTGTGCAGCACCAGAAACATGATCTGCGCATTCGTCGCCTCTTCCTTGTTCGGATTCAAGGTCTGCAGGCTTTCCATGGCCTTCAGGCCGAACGGCGTGGCCGCATTGTCCAGGCCCAGCAGATTGGCCGAGAAATTCATCACCATGTGGCCGGTGGCCGGATGGTCTTTCGGAATTTCCGGGAAGATGCGCGAAAAGAAGGGCGCGATGACTTTCGCCAGCCAGCCGACGATGCCCGCCTTTTCGCCGATGTTCATGATGCCCAGCCATAAGGTCATCACGCCCGCCAGCGGCAGGGCGATATCCATCACGCCCATGCGCGCCGTTTCGAAGGTGCCGTCAATGATGCGCTTGAAGATATCGGTATCGCCGAGAAACAGCCACTGCAGCACTGCGGCCAGGAAGCCAACGAGGAAAAAGCCGGACCAGATGTAATTAAGTGCCATATGCGATCAGTTCTGTATTTCGGGGAGGTGAAAAGGTGCTGCAAGCAAAGTATAGAGGCAGCCCGATACGAGTTGATGAAAGAATGCAGCAATCGCATGCCAAAAAGTTATAAGCTGGCAGCCTGTTTTCATTGGCGCCCCGTCGCTTGCCCGCGTAGTGTGGGGGATGCCCGTCGCTTATCGCCGTTCCTTACCCTTGTCTGCAATGGATCACTGATGATGTTTTTACGCAAAACCGCCTGCGCCGCCGGCCTGGCCCTGTTGACGCTATTTACCGCGCCCGGCCATGCCGCCACCGATGCCCGCGCGAACAAGACCTTGCACTTGTTTTTGAGCACCAGCGAGACGGGCCTGGACCCGGCCGTGGCGTCGGACCTGGCCAGTTTAAATTTGATGGAAAACATCTTTGACCCGCTGCTGCGCTATGACTACCTGGCGCGCCCCGTGCAGTTGCAGGGCAACACGGCGCGCGGCTTGCCCACCGTGGAAGATGGCGGCCGCACGTATACCTTTCACTTGCAGCCCGGTATTTTCTTTACCCCCGATCCCGCCTTCAAGGGCCGGCCGCGCGAAGTGACGGCGCAGGACTACGTCTACAGCCTGACGCGGCTGTATGACCCCGGCCTGAAGTCGCCATGGCTGTTCTTGCTGGAAGACAAGCTGGTGGGCGATGCGGCCCTGAAAGCCAAATTCAGCTACGACACGCCGATCGCCGGCTTGCAGGCGCTGGACAAATACACCCTGCGCATCCGCCTCAACGCCATCGATCCGAATTTCCTGTTTTACCTGGCCATGCCGGCCACTGCCGTGGTGGCGCGCGAAGTGGCCGAAGCGTATGCGGCGCCGGGGCAGGTCGGCAACCACCCCGTGGGCACGGGACCGTTCCTGGTGAAGGAGTGGAAACGCAGCGACAAGATCGTGCTGCAGGCCAACCCGACTTTCCGCCCCACCGTGTTCCATACGGAAACCAAGGCGCTGGCCGCCTTGCCGGCCGATGCGCGCGCCATCGCCGCCGCGCTGGAAGGCAGGCAATTACCGCTGGTCGAGCGCATCGAGGTGCGCATCGTTGAGGAATATCAATCGCGCATGCTGGGATTCCTGAAAGGCGAATTCGATTACCTGGAGCAAGTGCCGGAATCGATGACGGACATGGTGCTGGAAAACGGCGCCCTGAAACCGGCGCTGGCCGCCAAGGGTTTGCAGCTGACGCGCTTTCCCGTGCTGCAGACGTATTACATGTGGATGAATATGGACGATCCCGTGCTGGGCGGCACGAGCAAGGACAAGCTGGCCCTGCGGCGTGCCATCGCCCTCAGCTACAACAGCCGCGAAGACATCGCGCTATTAAAAAAGGGGCTGGCCTTGCCGGCGCAGTCGCCGCTGCCGCCGAATGTGCTCGGCTACGACAAGCACTACCGCAGCCCCGTCGGCTACGATCCGGCGCTGGCGCGCGCCCTGCTGGAGCGCTTCGGCTACAAGGCGGGCCCGGACGGCTTCCGCACGCAGCCGGACGGCACGCCCTTGATGTTGACCATGCATACGGAGCCGAGCACGGTGGGGCGGCTGCGCGATGAGTTGTGGCGGCGCAACCTGAACGCCATCGGCCTGCGCGTGGAGTTTAAAAGCGACAAGAAGACGGAAATCATCAAGGCTTCGCGCCTGGGCAAGGTGCAGATGTTCGAGACCAACTGGATCGCCGACTTCCCCGATGGTGATAACTTTATGCAATTGTTGTATGGCGGCAACGTCGGCCGCGCCAACTATGCCCGCTTCAACTTGCCCGATTACAATAAACGCTATGAGGAGGCGCGCCTGCTATCCGATACGCCGCGCCGACGCAGTCTGTACTTCGACCTGTTTCAGCTGATCCACGCTTACACGCCGTGGGTGCTGCTGACGCATCCCATCTCTGCCGACCTGCAGCAACCGTGGCTAAAAAACTACAGGCGCCACCCCGTGGAATTCACGTCCTGGCGCTATCTGGACGTCGATCCCGCCAAGGGCCGCCCCGCAGGCAAGTGACCACGTCGCTGGAAAGGGCATTCATTCCAAAAAGTTATGGTTAGGAAAGCATTTTTCATTGGCTGGGCCCGGATGCATCGCGCTACTCTGAAAATGAAAACAAATAAAGTAAAGCGCTGGCGTCATAAAAAAATGTACTGCGAGACAGACGCCGCGACCTTACAAAACAGCCTGAGCTTGAGAACTCAAGCTTCGATTGCCCAACAAGGAGAGACCAGTGAAATTGAAGAAACTAGCGCAGTTGGTGGCATTGATGGGGGTGGTGGGGCCGGTGATGGCACAGGAAGCGGCTCCATCAGCAATGCAAAGGGTCGAAGTGACGGGCAGCAGCATCAAGCGCGTCGCCAAGGAAGGCGCGCTGCCGGTGCAAGTCATCAGCTTTGACCAGATCGAAAAGCAGGGCATCACGACGGCCGAACAACTGGTGCGCACCTTGTCGGCCAACGGCACGGGCGCCGATAACATGACTTCGGGCAATAACGTGTTTGGCGCCGATGCGGACAGGGTCAGTGGCGGCGCTTCGTTCGCCTCGCTGCGGGGCCTGGGCCCGTCGAGCACCCTGGTACTGCTGAACGGCCGCCGCATCGCCACGCACGGCGCCAGCGGCAAGTCGGTCGACCTGAACTCGATCCCGCTGGGCGCGATTTCACGCGTGGAAATCCTCAAGGATGGCGCTTCGGCCATCTACGGCACGGACGCCATCGGCGGCGTGATCAATTTCATCCTGAAAACCAATTACAGCGGCGTGGAAGCATCCGTTTCCACGAATGACACGCAGGCCGGCGGCGGCGCCACGCGCCGCGCCTCCATCCTGGCAGGCACGGGCTCGCTGGAATCGGACCGCTACAACATCATGGCCAGCCTGACGGTTGATAAAGCGCAACAGCTCAATGGCCGTGACCGCTCCTTCGTCAATGGCTTCCAGCCGGAACGCGGTCTGTCGCCCGATACCACGGGCACGCCGTTCGCGAATCAATTGTCGGGCCCGGGTACGGCCTTGCAGATTCCTGATCCTAAAAATCCAGGGAAATTTATCGGCGGCTATACTTTGCCAGGCGATCCGAATGTGTATTTGCAAGCCAATCCGCTGAGTTTCCAGAGCAAGTGCGACACGATTCCCGGCATGTCGCAATACCAGACGGAACTGTGGAAAGACGTGACCTCGCCGCTGCGCACCAAGTATTCGTGCGCTTATGACTATGGCGCCGACTATGTGCTGCAATTCCCCGTAGAGCGGGCCAATCTGTTGTCGCGCGGCACCTTCCAGCTGGCGCCCGACCACCGCATGTTTGTCGAAGTGCTCGGTTCGCGCACCAAGGCCACGGCGATCCTGACGCCGATGCAGGTTCAGGCGACCGTCGCCAACAAGAATCTGTATCCGGTCGGCGGCGCGTATTACCAGGACTTGTCGGCCTATATCCCGACGTTCGACAAGAGCAAACCGATTTCCTACAAATGGCGCGCCAATGACGTGGGCAACCGCACGCAGGAAAACACGACCGACAATGCGCGCGTGCTGCTGGGTTTTGAAGGCAACTTCGGCAAGTGGGATTACAAGGCCGGCATTTCGCGTGCGGAAAGCAGTACCAAGACCAAGCTGACCGATGGCTATTCCTACACGGACAAGCTGTACGCGGCCCTGGCCACGGGCATCATCAACCCGTGGGTGGGCGCCGGCCAGAGCCAGACGGAAGCGGCCAGGCAATTGATCGAATCGACCAAGTTCCGCGGCGCCTTCCAGCACGGCAAGACGACCCTGACGCAGATCGACGGTTCCGTCTCGGGCGAGCTGTTCCAGCTGCCGGCCGGCGCGCTGGCCGTGGCGGCCGGTTTTGATTTCCGCCGCGAAGGCTATAACTTTGCGCAAGACGTCGATGCCACGCAAATTCTGCTGGCGCCAGGCAATGCAGCACTGAGCGACGCCAGCCGCACCGTCAAGGCCGTGTATGCCGAGCTGCTGGTGCCGGTCATGAAAGACCTGGAAATGCAGCTGGCCATCCGCCGCGACGATTACAGCCTGGTGGGCGCGACGACGAATCCGAAAGTGGCCTTCCGCTACCAGCCGGCCGATTTCCTGCTGTTCCGTGGTTCGGCCAGCAAGGGTTTCCTCGCGCCAAGCTTCCAGCAGCTGTATTCCGGTTCGCTGAGCCAGGAATTGCCGAACGGCGTGGTTGACCAGGAAGGTTGCGCCAAGCATCCGGGCGTGCCCGAATACTGCGCCATCGACCGCCTCGACTACAGGACGGGCGGCAACAAGAACCTGAAGCCGGAAACGTCGAAGCAGGGCAGCGTCGGCTTTGTCATTGAACCGGTGAAGGGCTATTCCGCCTCGTTCGACTACTGGGCCATCAACACCCAGGACCGCATCCTGAACCGCACGCCGCAAATCGTGCTGGCCAACTACCAGGCGCTGAACCAGTACATCCACCGCAATCCGGACGGCACCATCGAGTACGTGCAGGCGGGCTGGATCAATGCGGCAGGCAGCCGCGTGCGCGGCCTCGACGTGGGCTTGCGCGGCGAAGGCAAGATCCGGGACGCGAAATGGACGGCGACCCTGGATGGCACGTATATGGACAGCTTCAAGTTTGCGGAATATCAAGGCCAGGAATACCAGGAACTGGTCGGCAAGTTCTATACGCGCGACCTGTACTTGCGCTGGAAACATAACGCCAGTCTCGGCGTGTCGCGCGGCGACTGGAGCGGCTTGCTGGTGCAGAGTTTCTCGTCGGGCTACAAGGACCAGTTGCCGAACGGCGGCAAGGGTATGCCGCCGCCGGGCTTCAAGCCGGACGTGTCCAGCTACACCACGTATAACTTGTCGGGCACCTACACGGGCTTCAAGAATACCACCATTACCGTGGGCATCCAGAACCTGTTCGACCGCGATCCGCCGTTCACCGCGCACAACGTGGATGAAGTGGTGGGCGCCGGCTGGGACCCGCGCGTGGCCGACCCGCGCGGCCGCTCGCTGTCGTTCCAGCTGAAGTACAAGTTCATGTAAGGCGGCCATGCCGGCGGCAATCCTGTCGGCATGCTAACCTCGTGCGGCGGCGCCTGGCGTCGCCGTTTTTATTCCAGGAAAGGGCCGCATGTCCAGTCAGACCAATCTCAGCCGGCGCCGCTTCGGCGGCTTGCTGGCCGCCACCGTCGGGGCGGCAGGCACACCGGCATGGGCGGCGGCCGCGCAAGGAAAGGGCAAACGCATGCAACAGCAACACGCATTGATCAAACCGGCGCGCCTGCGCGACGGCGACCTGGTGGCCATCATCGCACCGGGCGGCTTTACGGATGAGGAGTCCATCGCCAAGGCCCAGCGCAATATCGAATCGCTGGGACTGCGCGCCAGCCTGGGCAGCAACATCCGCGCCGTGCACGGCAACTATGCGGGCACGGTGCAGCAGCGCCTCGACGATCTGCATGCGGCGTTCGCCGATCCCGAGGTCAAGGCGATCTGGGCCATCCGTGGCGGTTCCGGCTGCATTTCGCTGCTGGCGCTGCTCGACTATGGCTTGATCCAGCGCAATCCGAAAGTGCTGATCGGCTACTCCGACATCACGGCCCTGCATCTGGCCATCGCCAGCCAGACGGGCCTGGTGACTTTCCACGGGCCCGTGGCTTCATCGACGTTTTCCGACTACACGGTGACGCAGCTGCGCAATGTGCTGATGACGCCGCAAGACAGCTACACGATCCCTATGGCGCTGGACAACCACCGCCGCGCGCAGACGCAGCCGAACTTCGCCATCCGCACCGTGCATGGCGGCCAGGCTACGGGACGCTTGACGGGTGGCAACCTGTGCATGGTCAGCGCGCTGGCCGGCACGCCGTATGCGGCCGATTTCCGCGAGCACATCCTTTTCCTCGAAGAAATCAATGAAGTGCCGTACCGCATCGACCGCATGCTGTGCCAGCTCGACCTGTCCGTCGGTTTCAAGCACGCGGCGGCCTTGATGCTGGGCATCTTCGAGCATTGCGAGGCGGCCGAGGGCGACACGGCGCTGAGCCTCGACGCCACCCTGGACCAGCATTTGCAGCCCTTGCGCGTGCCGGCCGTCAGCGGCTACTCGTTTGGCCACATCCGCCACCAGTTCACGCTACCAATGGGCATATTGGCGACCCTGGATGCGGACCGGCAAACCCTGACCTTGCTGGAGCCGGCCGTCTGCTAGCGTACGGTGCAGCGGGGCGCTTGTCAGTATGCTAGTGTGATAAGGCGTGGCACGAGGCCGCGCCGCCTTCTACACCGCACCCGACATGATCAACCGCCACGCCAGTACCTACATCCTCAGCCACCCGCTGGCCTTTGCGCTGCAGGTGCTCAAGGCTTTCCGCGCCAACCAGGGCTTGCTGCTGGCGGGCGCCGTCGCGTATTACTCGCTGCTGTCCATCGTGCCCCTGCTGATGCTGGTGGTGGTGGCCCTGTCGCACGTGATCGCGCAGGATGAGTTGCTGCAAACAATCGGCCATTACCTGGAATGGCTGGTGCCGGGCCAGTCGAAGGCCATCGTGGCCGAGATCGCGCATTTTCTCGACAACCGGGGCGTGATCGGCTGGCTGCTGCTGCTGACCATGCTGTTTTTCAGCTCGCTGGCGTTTACCGTGCTGGAAAACGCCATGAGCGTGATCTTCATTCACCGCGTCGCCATCCGCCGCCGCCATTTCCTCATTTCCGCAGTCTTGCCGTACTGCTACATCTTGTGCCTGGGCGTGGGCATCTTGCTCATCACCGTGGTGGCGGGCAGTTTGCAGGTGATGAGCGAGGAAAGCGTGCGTTTCCTGCGCCACGACTGGGGCCTGGAAGGCGTGTCCGGCGTGCTGCTGTATATGCTGGGGCTGGCAGGCGAAATCCTCGTGCTCAGCTCGATCTACCTGGTCATGCCGGTGGGACGCTTGTCGATCACGCATGCGCTGATCGGCGGCGTGACGGCGGCCCTGCTGTGGGAAATCGCCCGCCATGTGCTGGTCTGGTATTTTTCGACCTTGTCGCAGGTCAATATCGTGTACGGTTCGATGACGACGGCCATCGTTGTCATGTTCAGCCTGGAAATCGGCGCCACCCTGCTGCTGCTGGGCGCGCAAGTGATTTCCGAATATGAAAGAGTGGCCCGCGGCGGCGAAGAGGACAAGCCGCTGGCGCTAAGGACTTGATTTAAAGTATGGCTTCAATTCGTTGTTGCACCGCACAAAAAGCTGTGCTATACTCCGTTCAGTGATTGAGATTTGGCAACAAATCATCTCACCATCCAGGCTCAGCGCGGCGACCGACAGGTGTAATGTCGATGGCGTGACAGTGCGAAAGCGTGGATTTTGTAATTCCGGATACGTTGGTCGATTTACACTTGGAGTCACCATGCAGATAGCATGGGAGTCCGAAAATCAGGAGGCACTTTGCAGATAGCACTGGCGTCCATGACACGATTAAAGCATTGGTAATACATTGGAACGAAGCCTACCCTGAGTAGGCTTTTTTTTCGTCTGGTGGGCGCGTTTATAAACCTACTGCGCAGCCCGCTCTCGAATCGGCGTTACTCGCCGTACCGAAGTACGGCTGCGTTACTCAATCCGATATCGGGCTTGCTCGCTACGGTTTCTAAAAGCGCCGAGACTGTTACTTCCAAATACTTTTACAAGGCCCTGGCGATCAGGATTTTCTGGATATCGCTGGTGCCCTCGTAAATCTGGCATACGCGCACGTCGCGGTAGATGCGCTCGACGGGGAAATCGGACACATAACCATAGCCGCCGTGCACCTGGATGGCGTCCGAGCAGACTTTTTCCGCCATTTCCGACGCAAACAGCTTGGCCATGGCCGCTTCCTTCAGGCAGGGCAGGCCCGCATCCTTCATGGCCGCCGCGTGGCGTATCAGCTGGCGCGCCGCCTCGATCTGCGTGGCCATGTCGGCCAGGCGGAATTGCACGGCCTGGTGTTCATAGATGGGCTTGCCGAAGCTTTCCCGCTCGCGTGCGTACTGCAGGGCCGCTTCATACGCGGCGCGCGCCATGCCCACGGCTTGCGAGGCGATGCCGATGCGTCCGCCTTCCAGGCCGGACAGGGCGATCTTGTAGCCCTGTCCTTCTTCGCCGATCAAATTTTCCGCCGGGATGCGGCAGTTCTCGAACAGGATTTGCGCCGTGTCCGACGAATGCTGGCCCATCTTCTGCTCCAGTCCCGCCACGATGTAGCCTGGCGTGTTCGTCGGCACCCAGAAGGCGCTGATGCCGCGCTTGCCGGCCGCCTTGTCGGTGACGGCCATGACGATGGCCACGTCCGCATACTTGCCGCTGGTAATGAACTGCTTCGTGCCGTTGATCACGTATTCATTGCCATCGCGGCTGGCCGTCGTGCGCAGGGCGGAGGCGTCGCTGCCCGTGTGTGGTTCCGTCAGGCAAAACGCTCCCAGCATCGCGCCTTGCGCCAGCGGACGCAGCCACTGTTCCTTTTGCGCATCGTTGGCATACATCATGGCGATGCTGCACACGGGGCAATTATTCACGGAAATGATGGTCGAGGTGCCGCCATCGCCTGCGGCGATTTCTTCCAGCACCAGGGCCAGCGACACGTAGTCGAGGCCGGCGCCACCGAGCGCTTCCGGCACGGCCACGCCAAAGGCGCCCAGCGCGGCCAGTTCCTGCAATTCTTCCTTGGGGAAATGATGTTCCTTGTCCCAGCGGGCCGCGTTGGGCGCCAGGCGCTCGCGCGAAAAACTGCGCAGCGCTTCCTGGATCATCGATTGTTCTTCATTGAGTATCATGGGACGTCGTCTCGTATATTTTTATAGTGGATTCGGGGAGTTACCAGGCGATGGGCTTGCCGTCGTAGTTGCGGAACACGGCCTTGTCCGTGGCCGGCAGGCTGGCCAGGGTGGCGCGGATGCCGGCGGCGCTTTCTTCCGGGGAAATATCGGCGCCGGCGCCGCCCATGTCCGTGCGCACCCAGCCCGGGTGGAAGGCCACGCAGCTGACGCCTTGCGGGCCATGCACGAGGGACGTGTCGATCAGCACGGAATTCAGGGCGGCCTTGCTGGCGCGGTACAGCGAACCGCTGGGGTTGCCCCGCTCGCTCAGGGAACCCATGTGCGAAGACAGCACGGCCAGCTTGCCCCTGGCATTGGCCACCAGCGGCGCCAATATCGGCAGCAGGCGCATGGCGGCCAGCACGTTGGTGTGCATGACGAGGTCGAAATCGGCCTGCGCGGGAAAACCGTCGTGGCGCGGGCCGTACACGCCCGCGTTGAGGATGGCCACGTCGAGCTTTTCATCGTCGAGCTTCCAGCCCAGGCCGGCACAGCCTTCCACGTCCGTCACGTCGAGCTGGTGCGCTTCGGCGCCCAGTTGCTTGAGGGCCTCGCAGGCGTCCGGCGTGCGCGCCGTGGCGATGACCCGCCAGCCATCGTGGCGGTATTGACGGACGAGCTCGTGGCCGATGCCGCGCGAGGCGCCGATGATCAATGCGGTAGGCATGTTTTTTCTCCCTGGTAGTCAAATGAAAAGGCGCGCACCGTGAACTGCCGTGCGCGCCCGTGCTCAGGAAGAGCTTATACCAGTTCGATCGCCATCGCCGTCGCTTCGCCGCCGCCGATGCACAGCGCCGCCACGCCGCGCTTGCCGCCCGTTTTCTTCAGGGCGCCCAGCAGGGTGACGATGATGCGCGCGCCCGAGGCGCCGATCGGGTGGCCCAGCGCGCACGCGCCGCCGTGGATGTTGATCTTGCTGTGCGGGATGTCGAGGTCGTGCATGGCGGCCATCGGCACGGCGGCGAATGCTTCATTGATCTCGAACAAGTCCACATTGCTGCTGCTCCAGCCCGTCTTGGCGTAGAGTTTTTTCACCGCGCCGATGGGGGCCGTGGTGAACTCGTTCGGCGCCTGCGCGTGCGTGGCGTGGCCGTGGATTTTCGCGAGGATGGTGCAGCCCAGTTTTTTCGCCGTCGATTCGCGCATCAGCACCAGGGCTGCCGCGCCATCGTTGATCGACGAAGACGAGGCGGCCGTGATGGTGCCATCCTTCTTGAAGGCGGCCTTTAACGTCGGGATTTTTTCCAGGCGGGCCTTTTGCGGGCCTTCGTCGATGCTGACGATGGTGTCGCCGCCGCGGCCGGAGACAGTCACGGGCACGATTTCCCAGGCAAAACTGCCGTCCTTGGTGGCCGCTTGCGCGCGTTTCACGGATTCGATGGCAAACGCATCCTGCGCTTCGCGCGTGAAGCTGTACTGGCTGGCGCACTCTTCGGCAAACGTGCCCATCGAGCGGGCATTGCCCTTTTCATCGCGGCTGTAGGCGTCTTCCAGGCCATCCATCATCATGTGGTCGTAGATCATGCCGTGGCCGATGCGGTAGCCGCCGCGCGCCTTCGGCACCAGGTAGGGGGCGTTGGTCATCGATTCCATGCCGCCCGCCACCACCACGTCGGCGCTGCCGGCGAGCAAGGTGTCGTGCGCGAACATGGTCGTCTGCATGGCCGAGCCGCACATTTTCGACAGGGTCACGGCGCCGGTGGAGTCTGGCAAGCCGGCCTTGCGCAAGGCCTGGCGCGCGGGCGCCTGGCCCTGGCCGGCCATCAGGCAATTGCCGAAAAAGACGTGCTCGACGGCGTCCGGCGCGATGCCGGCGCGCTCGACGGCGGCGCGGATGGCGACAGCGCCCAGGTCGCTGGCGGTAACGTTGGCAAAGTCGCCCTGGAAGGCGCCCATGGGGGTGCGCGCGGCACCGACGATTACGACTGGATCATTCATTTGGATCTCCGGTAGGGGGTGGGGATTGCGGCTGCTTACAGAAACGAAGGTGTTGCGGATAGGGAAAAACGTCCTCGATATGGCCGTCGAGGATGCGCTGCTTGCGCGCCTGCCAGTAGGCGGCCGTCAGCAGGTCGGCATGGTGCTGCATGAAATGCTTGCGGATACGGGGATTGCCCAGCAGAAAACTGCCGAATTGTTCGGGAAACACATCGTGCTTGCCGATGGGATACCACGGTTCGGCCGACATTTCCTCCTCCTCTGTGCGCGCCTCGGGGATGGCGCGGAACTGGCAATCGGTGATGTACTCGATTTCATCGTAATCATAAAATACGACACGCTGATGACGTGTCACGCCAAAGTTCTTGTACAGCATATCGCCAGGGAAAATATTCGCCGCCACCAGTTCCTTGATGGCGTTGCCGTATTCCACAATGGCATGCTCGACGAGGTCATCACGACCCTCCTTCTCGGCATTGCTCAGCCACATGTTCAGCGGCACCATGCGCCGCTCGATGTACAGGTGGCGGATGATGATCTGCTCGTGGTCTTCCTCGACCAGCGACGGCGCGAAATGCCTGAGTTCGGCCAGCAGTTCCTCGGCAAAGCGGGCGCGCGGGAAGGCCACGTTGGAATACTCGAGCGTGTCGGCCATGCGGCCCACGCGGTCGTGGTGCTTCACCAGCAAATACTTTTCCTTGACTTGCGCGCGCGTGGTTTCCTTCGGCAGCGGAAAGAAATCTTTGATCACCTTGAAGACGTAGGGAAACGACGGCAGCGCAAACACCAGCATCACCATGCCGCGGATGCCGGGCGCGATCTCGAAATGGTCCGAGGAATGTTTTAAATGCTGCAGGTAATCGCGGTAAAACAGCGTCTTGCCCTGTTTTTGCAAGCCCAGTATCGTATAAATCTCGCTGCGGGGTTTGCGCGGGAGCAAACTTCGGAGAAATTGGACGTAGGCGGACGGCACTTCCATATCGACCAGGAAATACGCGCGCGTAAACGAAAACAGCACGGCGATCTGCTCGTGTTCGAACAGCACCGTGTCGAGCACCAGCTTGCCGTGGCGGTTGTGCAGGATGGGCACGACGAACGGGTATTCGCGGTTGCCGTTGATGCCCTTGCCGACCAGGTAGGCGCCCTTGTTGCGGTAGAACAAACTGGTCAGGACCTGGATCTGGTGGTTCGCTTCCACCCTGTCGCCGCCGAACAGCTGATACAGGCGCGCTTCGACCTGGGCCACGTCGCGGTCCAGGTCGGCAAACTTGCAGTTCAGCTGGAAATTCGTCACCATGCGCTTCAGGGTGAAGCGCAAGCCGTCCTTGCCTGGGTAATACACGCGGTAGGTGGGCACCAGCTCTTCCGTCTCGATGTATTCCGTCGACACGACGGGGCGCACGAAAATATAATCGTTGTGGAAATAGGTGCGGTGCAGGATGTTGCAGCAGACGGAATTGAAGAAGGTTTCCGCCAGTTCCGGCTGCTTGTGGTCGCTCAGCATGCCAATGTAGTGCAGCTTGAGTTCGCGCCACACTTCGTCGCTTAACTCCGACTCTTCGTACTCATCTTCGAGCATCTGCACGCATTCCTGCACGCGCTTGTCATAAAAGCCGATGCGCTCGCGGGCTGCCGTTTGCGCCGCGGCCCACGCGCCCTGCTCGAAATACAGGCGGGCTTGCTGGCTGCTGGCGCGGAACAGCCGGTAATGCTTGTCGAAGCCGTCGCGGATGGTGCGCGCGATATCGAATGCAATCTGTGAAGAAAGCAGTTTAGGGAAGGCAATTTGCGTCATGTGTGTGCTCGCATGAAGACACCCTCACCCAGTCGATATCCGCGCAGCCGCGCTTACTTGGTTTCGGCAAACAACTCTCGGCCGATCAGCATGCGGCGGATTTCGCTGGTCCCGGCGCCGATTTCGTACAGCTTGGCGTCGCGCCACAGGCGGCCGGCGGGAAACTCGTTGATGTAGCCGTTGCCGCCCAGGGCCTGGATCGCCTCGCCGGCCATCCAGGTCGCCTTCTCCGCACTATACAGAATAGCGCCGGCTGCGTCCTTGCGCAGCTGGCGCACGGCTTCCGGCGTGGTGGCGCGGTCGCAAGCCTGGCCCACGGCGTACACATAGGCCTTGCACGCCATCATGGTCGAATACATATCGGCCAGTTTGCCTTGCATCAACTGGAATTCGCCGATGGGCTGGCCGAACTGCTTGCGGTCATGCACGTAGGGCACGACCAGGTCCATGCAGGCCTGCATGATGCCCAGCGGGCCGCCTGACAGCACGGTGCGCTCGAAATCGAGGCCCGACATCAGCACGTTGACGCCCTTGCCCAGGCCGCCCAGCACGTTTTCGGCCGGCACTTCGCAATCCTGGAACACCAGTTCGCCCGTGTGCGAGCCGCGCATGCCCAGCTTGTCGAGTTTTTGCGCGATGGAAAAACCCTTGAAATTCTTTTCGATCAGGAAAGCCGTCATGCCGCGCGGGCCCGCTTCCAGGTCGTTCTTCGCGTACACCACCAGCACGTCCGCGTCGGGGCCGTTGGTGATCCACATCTTGGTGCCGTTCAAGACCCAGCGGTCGCCCTTGAAATCGGCGCGCAGCTTCATGCTGACGACGTCCGAGCCGGCGTTCGGCTCGGACATGGCCAGGGCGCCGATGTGCTCGCCCGTGATCAGTTTCGGCAGGTACTTGGCCTTTTGCTCGGCCGTGCCGTTGCGCTTGATCTGGTTGACGCACAGGTTCGAGTGGGCGCCGTAGGACAGGCCGACGGAGGCCGAGGCGCGCGAGATTTCTTCCATGGCGATGATGTGCGCCAGGTAGCCCATGCCGGCGCCGCCGTATTCTTCGCTGACGGTGATGCCAAGCAAGCCCATGTCGCCCATCTTGCGCCACAGGTCCATGGGGAACTGGTCGGTGCGGTCGATCTCGGCCGCGCGCGGCGCGATTTCGGCGGCGGCAAATTGTTGGATCGCTTCGCGCAGGGAGGCGATGTCTTCGCCGTGGTCAAAGGTCAAGCCTGGGAGATGGAGCATGTCGTCCTCGTCGTTATAAGTGTGGCGCTCATGGGTGCCGGGTCAGTGAAGCTATGATACTCAGTTGTGACGTTTACGTAAACGTAAAGTGATGCGTGTGCGGCCTGCGGCTGCCGCGTGGCCACTCAGTTTGTTTGCGCCTGATCAAGGTTCAAGTCCGCCAGCATGCGCGCGCACGCTTCTTCGTGCGAACTGATTTCCGCCAGCGCCATTTCGATATCGATGCGCTGCTGCTCCAGCGTCTGCCGGTGCTGCGCCAGCACGCCCAGGAAGCGGTCCATCTGCGCGCGCGTGTCCTTCGGCGACTCGTACATGTCGACCAGGCTCTTGATTTCCGACAGGGCCAGGCCCAGGCGCTTGCCGCGCAGGGTCAGCTTCAGGCGGGTGCGGTCGCGCGGCGTGTAGACGCGGTTGCGTCCGCCCGCACCTTCGCGTTTCGGACTGAGCAAGCCCTGGTCTTCATAGAAACGGATGGCGCGCGCCGTGATGTCGAATTCCCGCGCCAGTTCGGTGATGGTATAGGTTGTCATTGTTGCGGGCGGTGTCAGGTGCATGGATGGTCGGTGGCTGGATGGGGGCTGGGCGGTAAGAGGGGGCAAGGTGCCGTTTACGTCAACGTCAATACTATTGTAGCGTGCCCTGCCCGTGCTGCAACAAAAGAAGGCGTAGACGGGGCAATTTGGCGAATAAGGCAACAATTACTGAAAATAAATTGATTCGTCGCCCACAAACGCGCTTAAGATCGAGAGTTGGTGGCCAACATGACACCAAAAAGAGCTTTCTTGGCGTAATGGCGACATTTTTTTCACGTCGATGGCAGTAAAATTTTTTGGCGCCAACACTTGCCAATGAGAACGACCGAAAAACAACGTTTCACTATGGGAACGCCGACATTTATGTTTCTATATTGAAAACAAAATGGCCCTTCTGAAAACTTTGTCTACGAGAAATTGTATTACACGGGCATTGCGCGAATCGGTAGACGAGGGCATTATCCGATACCGTACGTTGTAGTGCCAAACCGAGGCTTTGAATCGTGCTGCAGTGCGAAAATCAAGGCCAGCCGCGAATTTGACCCGAAGCCACGCAGGATCACAAGAGAAAATTCGGCGCAGTTTTTCACCTGAAAAGCCCTGCCGGAGTGTTAATTGTTAATTAATGCATTTTTCAAATGTAACAATCTGTATGGTCATTCAAGAAACTGACTTTCATGTTACAACATGAAATAGTACACCTATGAATTCTTCTAACGAACGCGAAAGCTTCAGCCAGCGACTTCAGTTGGCTCTCAAAAACGCCCATTATTCTCCAGACAGCCCGACCAGACTGGCCCGGGAATTCAATATCCGTTTCGACGGGCGCCCGATTACCGTGCATGCTGCTAGGAAATGGTTGGTAGGTGAAGCAATTCCCACGCAAGAGAAATTGCGCATGATTGCCCAATGGCTGGGCGTGCCTGCGGAATGGTTGCGCTTTGGCGGCCCGGAAAGCGCCACGCCGAATGGCGAAGCGGGCAGCGCCTTGTCGCGTTTTGAGTCCGCCGATGTGAAATTAATTGCCGATTTGCAAAGATTAGATGAACATCATCGTCAAATCGCGCGTGAATTTATTCGCATGCTGGTCAGAGTCAACTACCAAAAGTAATCATTCTGGCCTCTTCAGGCCGGCGCCGTCCGCTTTTCGCTGGCGGCGCATCTTATGTTCTTTTATTTGCGCAGAGTCATACTGGAGACATGATTTTGCCGCACAATAAGACCTCGCATGTTGCGCTGCAGCGGAATTATTTGACAATAATCCCGCCCGCAGCGGCGCAGCGGCCAATACCAGCGCATAATCACAGCAGAAGCAGCCAGTTCATCCACTACGGAGCCGAGCATTTGAGCCGTCTTATGAAAAGTAACTACAGCAATACCGCGCAGCTGAAGGACTTGATGACCGTGCCCCCCATGACTGCCGCGCAGCATGCGGAAGTGATGCGCAAACGGATCGCCCACCGCCGGATGGTGGAAGAGGCCAGGGATTTGAAGCAGGCCAGTGCCCACCAGTTCGACAAGAGGTGAGGGATGCCTGACCAAAGCTGCTGCGCGTCGGCATAGGTAGTCTGTGATGCTCAGCGTACTACAGTACGGTTGCGCTTCTCGACCACCTCTTCCTTCCGCTCGCTACGCTTTTGTCAGGCATCGTGATGCCAGTTAATTCGTGACGCCAACTAGAGGATAGGGGTGTCGCCAGCGGACTTCAAACCATTCCACCGTGGCGCCAGGCTATGCTCGATGCCGAGCAGGTCGATGACGCGCGCCACCGTATGGTCGACCATGTCCGCAATGCTCTGTGGGTGGTGATAAAAGCTGGGCAAGGGCGGGAAGATGATGCCGCCCATTTCGGTGACGGCCGTCATATTGCGCAGGTGCGCCAGGTTGAACGGCGTTTCGCGCACCATCAGGATCAGGCGGCGGCGCTCCTTGAGCACCACGTCGGCGGCCCGCGTGATCAGATTGTCGGACAAGCCATGCGCGACGGCCGCCAGGGTCTTCATCGAGCACGGCGCGACGACCATGCCATCCGATTGAAACGAGCCGCTGGCGATCGAGGCGCCGATGTCGCGCAGCTTGTGCACCACGTGCGCCTGCGCTTCGATTTCCTTGCGCCCCACGCCCGTTTCCTGGTGCAGGGTCAAAACAGCGGCATCGGACAGGACCAGATGCGTCTCGACGCCGGGAGTGGCGCCGAGCACTTGCAGCAGCCGCAAGCCATACACGGCGCCCGTGGCGCCCGTGATGGCCACGACGATACGGCGCGGCCGCTGCGATTGGCTATCAGGCATCGAGCAGGGACTTCAGCTCGCCCGATTCAAACATTTCATTCATGATATCGGAACCACCGATGAATTCGCCTTTGACATACAGCTGCGGAATGGTTGGCCAGTTCGAGTAATCCTTGATGCCCTGGCGCACTTCCGGGTCATCCAGCACGTTGACGGTAGCGATGTTTTCCACGCCGCATGCTTTCAGGATCTGGATGGCGCGGCCGGAAAAGCCGCACTGCGGGAACTGGGCCGTGCCCTTCATGAACAGCACGACTGGCGTGTTCGTCACGGTTTCTTTGATCCAGGTTTGTACGTCGCTCATAGCTGCCTCTGATGGGTAAATAAATAGATGCCGTCATTTTATAAGAAAACGCCGGCACGGGTATGCGCTCAAGTCATAAATCGGGCAAGTCAGCCACGTTGAGGCTCGTTGTGACGAATAACTGCTTGCCCAGGCAGGTCGATTGCGCCGCGCCCACGTATTTGCCCCAGGCAAGGACCGGCACATAGCCATGCCGGGCATAAAACGCCGCGGCGCGGGTATTCGCCACGCGCGTGGACAAATGCAGGGCCTGGTAGCCATGTGTACGCGCCTGCGCCTCCACATGGGCCAGCAGGGCCGCGCCCACGCCTGTGCTGCCGGGGCGCGCATACATGCGCTTGAGTTCGCCTATGGAACTGTCCGGCTCGCCCAGCGGCCGCAGGGCGGCGCAGCCGAGCAGGGCGCCGCTGGCATCGCGGGCCAGATAAAAGCCGCCGCGCGGCATTGCCGCCTCCACGTCGAAGGAGGAGCGGCCGCTGTCGCCATTGATACGCAGCAAGGCTGCCGATAATTCGTCGAGCAGCAACTGCGCATCGGGGCCGGCGGCGTCCACCGCCAGGATGACAAGGTCATGCCTGGCGGCCATGGGCTTAGCCGCGCAGCTTGGCGAAGGCGGCGGCCATGCTGCCGGCCGGCTCGGGCGCGTTGCGCGACTGCGACTGGTGCTGCGCCATGCTGCGGCGGTCGTTGCGGTCGCCACGCTGCTCGGGCTTGCTGCCGGCCTGCGGCGCGCTGTCCGTCAGGCGCATGGTCAGCGCGATGCGCTTGCGCTTCTCGTCGACTTCCAGCACTTTCACGCGCACGACTTGCCCCGCCTTGACCACCGTGTGCGGGTCTTTCACAAACGTGTTCGACAGGGCCGAGATGTGCACGAGGCCATCCTGGTGCACGCCGATGTCGACGAAGGCGCCAAAGGCGGCCACGTTGGTGACCACGCCTTCTAAAATCATGTCCGGACGCAAGTCGCGGATTTCTTCCACGCCTTCCTTGAAGGTGGCGGTGGTGAACTCCGGACGCGGATCGCGGCCCGGCTTTTCCAGTTCCTTCAGAATGTCGGAGATGGTCGGCACGCCGAAGGTGTCATCCGCGTATTTTGCGGGGCTCAGGGTTTTCAGCAGCGCCGTTTCACCGATGACGGCCTTGATGTCCTTCTTGATGTCGGCCAAAATCTTTTCCACCAGCGGGTACGATTCCGGGTGGACGGCCGAGGCGTCCAGCGGGTTCTCGCCGCCCATCACGCGCAGGAAGCCGGCCGCCTGTTCATAGGTCTTGTCGCCCAGGCGCGGCACGGCCTTTAACGCCGCGCGCGAGGTGAACGCGCCCTTCATGTCGCGGTAGGTGACGATGCTTTGCGCCACGCTGGCCGACAGGCCGGAGACGCGCGCCAGCAGGGGGGCGGACGCCGTGTTGACGTCCACGCCCACGGCATTCACGCAATCTTCCACCACGGCATCGAGCGAGCGGGCCAGCTGGCTTTGACTGACATCATGCTGGTACTGGCCCACGCCGATCGATTTCGGGTCAATCTTGACCAGTTCGGCCAGCGGGTCTTGCAGGCGGCGCGCGATCGACACGGCGCCGCGCAAGGACACATCCATGTCCGGCAACTCCTTCGAGGCGAATTCGGACGCCGAATATACCGACGCGCCCGCTTCCGAGACGACGATCTTCGTCATCTTCGCTTCCGGATGCTGCTTGATCAGGTCTTGCGCCAGCTTGTCCGTTTCGCGCGAGGCGGTGCCGTTGCCAATCGAGATCAGAGACACATTGTGCTTGGCGGCAAGACGGCCCAAGGTGTGCAGGGAGCCGTCCCAGTCGTTCTTCGGCTGGTGCGGGTAGATCACGGCCGTGTCGACCACTTTACCGGTGGCATCGACGACGGCGACCTTGACGCCCGTGCGCAGGCCGGGATCGAGGCCCATGGTGGCGCGCTGGCCGGCCGGCGCGGCCAGCAGCAGCGCTTTCAGATTGGTGGCAAAGACGTTGATCGCATCAAGTTCCGAGCGTTCGCGCAGCGCGCCCATCAGTTCCGTTTCCAGGTGCATGAAGCTTTTCACGCGCCAGGTCCAGCGCGCCGTGTCCGCCAGCCATTTGTCGGCCGGGCGGCCTTGCTGCTTGATGCCGAAGCGGGCGGCGATGCGGCCTTCGCACGGGTTGTGCGGCGCGTCCCATTTCGGTTTTTCCGCTTCCGTGTCCAGGCGCAGGGTGACGTCGAGGATGCCCTCGCGGCGGCCGCGCAGCAGGGCCAGGGCGCGGTGCGATGGCACTGTGGAAATGGTTTCCGAGTAATCGAAATAATCGGCGAATTTTTCGCCTTCGTCCTGCTTGCCTTCCACCACTTTCGATTCGACGATGCCGTGTTCCTGCACGTATTCGCGCAGGGTTTGCAGCAGCGTTGCGTCTTCGGCGAAGCGCTCCATCAGGATCTGGCGCGCGCCGTCGAGGGCCGCCTTGGTGTCGGCCACGCCCGGATTATTCCCGTCGGCACTGGTAAACGCCTCGCGCAGGAACTTGCCCGCTTCCGTTTCCGGCGTCAGTTCCGGGTTCTCCAGCAAGCCGTCGGCCAGCGGCATCAGGCCCGCTTCGATGGCGATCTGCGCCTTCGTGCGGCGCTTCTGCTTGTACGGCAGATACAAGTCTTCCAGCCGCGTCTTGTCTTCCGCGTGCATGACGGCGTCCAGCAGCGCGGGCGTCATCTTGTTCTGTTCCGTGATCGAGGCGACGATGGCGGCGCGCCGCTCTTCCAGCTCGCGCAGGTAGCGCAAGCGCTCTTCGAGCAGGCGCAGCTGGATATCGTCGAGGCCGCCGGTCGCTTCCTTGCGGTAACGGGCGATGAAGGGCACGGTGGCGCCTTCGTCGAGCAGTTCGATGGCGGCGGCAACCTGCACCGGTTTGGCGGCAAGTTCAAGGGCAAGGCGTTGTTCGATAGTGGGCAGCATGGTTGTTTCCAGAGCGATCAAGCCTGGAATGATACGCAATCGGCGCGATTGCGCAATCTTGACAGCGCAAATGGACTGTGCGTTGACAACAGCGTCAGCGGGGCGGCAGCAGCGGGCTGGCCGGCGGCGGCGCCGGCGGGCGCTGCGGCGTGACGGATTTGCCAAAGGCATTGCCCATGCGGTGTTCGAGGGCGGCGCGGTTGTACAGGCCCAGCTGGTTCGATGGCCGCAGCACGGTCGCTTCGGCGCCCGACAGGGCGGGCGGACGCCTGGCTGCGGCGCTGGCTGGCGGCAGTAATTTTTCGCTGAGGCAAGACATCGATTGCTCGCGCTTGCCCGCGACCTCCACTTCCACGCAGCCCGTCTCCGGCGCGGCCGCTTTCACGACGACGGTGTTGTCGGCCGCGTGCAGGGGCAGGGCGGCACAGGTCAGAAAAAGAGTCAGCAACAGACGCGTCATGGCGGCTCCCGATATGGGGTGGACAGGCTGCCAGCATAGCAAAGTCATATGTCGCAGTGATGACACGCCAGCCCGCCAACTATGTGACCCATGTCATGCAGTTGTCATTTTATGAAGCTACCATCTTGCCATTCTGCTTGAAACATTGCAGTCAAGACACTTCATACGCAGGCTCTCGTTGATTTCCCTGGAAAATGACACGAACTCACCGCCGCACCGCAACAGGCAACGCCCTGGCCCTGTCCGCTTGTTTGTTGATGACATTCATGACATTCATGCGCCCGGCGGCGGGCGCGGCCGGCAATGACGCCGGCACGCCGGCCACCGTGCGCTTCGACTTGCCCGCGCAGCCGCTCGACGCGGCCCTGGTGGCGTTCGGCGAAGTGACCGGCTATTCCGTGCTGGTCAGCAGCCAACTGGCGGCGGGGCGCACGGCGGCGCCCGTGCGCGGCGACTACACGCCGGCCGAAGCGCTGCAGCGCCTGCTGGCAGGCACGCAGCTGGGCGCGCGCTTCAGCGGCAGCAATGCCTTCACCCTTCTGGCGCTGGCCGACGCCCCCGCGGCGCCGGCGCCTGCACCGGTCGCCGCCCCAGCCGCGCCGCCGCTGCAGGGCTATGCGGCCGTCCTGCAGCGCTCGCTCACGCGCGCGCTGTGCCGCTTGCATCCGGACGCCTTCGGCCGCTACCGCCTGGCCTTCCAGCTGTGGCTTGACGAGCGGGGCAAGGTGCGCGCCGTGCATGTGCTAGAAGCGAGCGGCGTGGCGCAGCGCGACAACGCCGTGGTGCAGCGCCTGCGCAGCCTGCTGATGGACGGTGCGCCACCCATGGGCTTGCCGCAGCCGCTGACGATCCTGCTGACGCCGCGGCCCGACCCCGGCGCCGATTGCGCGCCGTATCTGGCCGTGGCCGGGGTGCCTTGACCATGCCGGAATTGTTGAAAACCACCTTGCGCAAGCTGTTCCTGGAACGCTACGGACAGTTTCGCCGCCACCTGCAGCGCCGCCTGGGCTCGGAAGACCTGGCCAACGACGCGCTGCATGAAACGTATTTGCGGGTGGAAAAGATGAACGCGCCCGAGGCGATCAGCTATCCGTCCGCGTATTTGATGCGCATCGCCATCAATATTGCGGAAGATCAACGACGCGACAATGCACGCCTGCTCAGCCTGCCCGATATCGACGATCTGTACGAGATGGCCGACGAGCTGGCCGATCCGGCCCGCACCTTCAGCGCGCGCGCCGAAATCGAGGAGCTGGAACGGGCCTTGCAGGAGTTGCCGAAACGCCGGCGCGCCATCGTCATCGCCGCCCGCGTCGACCAGTTGCCGCACCGCGACATCGCCGAGCGCTTCGGCATTTCCGCCCGCACGGTGGAGAAGGAATTGCGCGCCGGCCTGGAACATTGCTGCGCGCGCATGGGCCGCGATTTCATCCAACGCTTCGGTCCCGGGGCCGGAAAAACGTCTAAACATCATGACTGAACAAGCGGAAGACGACATGGGTGTCATCGAACAGGAAGCGCAGGCATGGGTGGTGCGGCTGGCCTCGGGCCAGGTGACGGAGCGCGACGCGCAAGTGTTCCGCCACTGGTGCGCGCGCAGCCGCAGGCATGCCAATGCCTTTGCCGAGGCGCGCGCCGTGTGGGGCGCGATGGCGCCGGCCGCGCGCGCCGTCAAGCGGGCGCAGGCGCCCGTGAACGTGGCGCGGCGCGCCTGGCTGGGCGGCGCAGTGGCCGCTTCGCTGGGCTTGCTGGTGCTGCGTCCGCCCACGGACCTGTGGCCGGCCATGGCGGGCCTGGCCGCCGACTACGCCACCGGCACGGGCGAGCAGCGCGCGCTGGCGCTCGACGGCGGCGTGCAGGTGCAGATGAATACGCAGACGCGCCTCGATGCGGCGCCCGTGCAGGACGGCACGGCGGCGCTGGTGCTGCTGGCCGGCGAGGCGGAATTCCAGGCCGGCCCGCGCGGCGCGGCGCGCCTGCGCGTGCAGGCGGGCGACGGCAGCGTGTCGGCCGGCAGCGCGCGCTTCAATATCCGGCTGTTCGGCCAGGAAGTGTGCGTGACCTGCCTGGCGGGCCGCTTGCGCGTGATGCAGGCAGGCAACGATGCGGAACTGGCCGCCGGCGAGCAGCTGCGCTACCGGCCCGAGCATTTCGGCCTCACGCGCGCGGTGGCGGCCAGCGAAGTCAGCGCCTGGCGCCAGCGGCTGCTGGTTTTTAAACAAAGCACCCTGGCCGAGGTGGTGGCGGAAGTGAACCGCTATCGTCCCGGCAAGCTGATCCTCAATGGCGAGACCCTGAAACAGACCCGCGTGCAAGCCAGTTTTTCGCTCGACCGCCTCGAAGACGTGATCGCCCTGATCCAGGATGCGTATGGCGCGCGCGTGACGCGCTTGCCTGGTGGCATCGTGCTGTTCGGCTGAGTCCCGCCTTGGCGCGCCAAGGCGGGGCACCAAGGCGGGGCGCCAAGGCGGTGCGCCAATTATGACATTTTGATGACCTTTTGCAGTCCCGGACCGTATTCCCTGTCAATGCTGCTGGAAGCCGCGAATCAGTGCCTGCCGCCCGCCCCGTGCGTGGTGCGCGCCGCCTCGCGATATCGGTCAGCAACGGAACATGAAAAGGGAATGTCGCCATGCAGCGAAGCAAGTCGGTCACGAAACACGCATCCTCCTCCGCCATGGCGGGCAACCGGACCGGGCGCCCGGTGCGCCTGAAACCGCTGGCGCTGGCCATCGCCATGCTGCTGCAGGCGGGCGGCGCGCAGGCGCAGCAGCCGTTCAGCGGCGCCTGGTTTGCCGGCAAGGGTGCGCAGCAGGGCACGGCCACCGCCACGGGACGCTTGCCGAATGGCCAGCCGGCCACGTCGCTGAACAATCCCCTGCTGCAGCAGCAGAAGGCCGAAGGCAAGCTGCAGCAATCGCTGAACAACCTGTTGCTGGCCGCGCGCGGCATCGCCGCCGAGCAGGCGGTGCAGGCGGCCGCGCGCCAGGCGGCGCTGGCGGCGGGCGGCGCGCCCGATGGCCTGGCCAAGGGCGGCTTGCAGGTCGACACGAACAGCCTGACGGCCGGCTGGCTCAATGCCCAGGGACCCGTGCAGACGCAGGCCGACGGCAAGACCGTCGTGAAGGTCGTGCAGACGGATGACAAGGCGATACTGAACTGGGAAAGTTTCAACGTCGGCAAGAACACCACCTTGCAATTCGACCAGAAATCGAACTGGTCCGTATTGAACCGGGTCAATGATCCGCTGGCGCGCCCCAGCCAGATCCAGGGCCAGATCAAGGCCGACGGCACGGTGATGATCGTCAACCGCAACGGCATCGTGTTTACGGGCAGCAGCCAGGTCGATACGCGCAACCTGGCGGCGGCCGCCATGGGCATGAGCGACAGCCAGTTCAAGAGCGGCCTGTACGGCAAGGCGCAGGGCACGGGCGCCGTGCCGACCTTCGCGAATGACTTGCTGCTGGGCCAGAATACCTCCACGCATGGCAAGGCCGAGGCGGACGTCGTCGTCGCCGCCGGCGCGCGCATCGACACGCGCAAGCCGCAGACGGTGACGGAGGGCGGCGGCTACGTGCTGTTGGCCGGCCGCGGCGTCGACAACGCGGGCGCCATCACCACGCCGAATGGTCAGACCACCCTGGCCGCCGGCGACGCCATCATCGTGCGCCCGGGCCAGGGCACGGACAAGAACCAGTACTCGAGCACGCGCGGCAATGAAGTCGAGATGCTGCGCACGGCCGGCAGCAGCGCGGGCGCCGTCATCAACCGCGGCCTGATCCAGTCGGCCGGCGGCGACATCACGCTGAGCGGCAACTCGCTGCGCCAGGACGGCATGCTGCTGTCGAGCACTTCCGTCAACGGACGCGGCGCCATCCACCTGGCGGCGGCGGGCGAGGATGCCAAGGTCACCATGGGACGCCGCAGCGTCAGCGCCATTTTTATCGACGACAACGGCGCCACGGCGCTCGATGTGCAGCGCGACACGCTGCTGAAAAATACGGGCAAGGGCACGGATACGCCGCAGGACCGGCGCGACCAGTCGCTGGTGCGCATCGTTTCGGCCGGCAACGTGGAGTTCGAAGGCGATTCGCTGACCCTGGCCACGGGCGGCCAGGTGCTGGTCGATGCGGCCCGCCGCAGCCACGTGGCGCGCGACGCCGCCATCGACGTCTCGGGCGCCGTCGGCGTGAAGGTCGACATGAGCAGCAACAATGTGCTGATCAATGTGCAGGGCAACGAACAGCGCGACGCACCGGGCAGCCGCGACGCCAAATACCTGAACAACAGCGACGTGTGGGTCGACCGCCGCGACCTGGTGCTGGTGCCGGCCGGCACCAACGGCTACGCCACCGACCGCTGGTACACGGCCGGCGGCCTGCTGGAAGTGAGCGGCTACCTGAATACCAGCGGCCACGGCATCGGCGAATGGGCGGCCCAGGGCGGCACCGTCGGCTTTGGCGGCGGCGAAGTGGTGACGCAGGCCGGTTCGCGCATCAACATCGCCGGCGGCTCGCTCGACGTGCAGACGGGCATGGTCAAGCAGACGTGGCTGAAGGGCGCCGATGGCGCGATGTACAAGCTGAGCACGGCGCCCGGCGACAACCTGTACACGGGCCTGTACCGCGGCTACGAAAGCACGCATGCGCGCTGGGGCGCGAACACGACGGAGACGTACGCGAATGCCCTGATCGGCCCGCGCGAACGCCTGGAAAACGGCTACACGGTGGGCCGCGACGCGGGCCGCGTGATCGTTTCCACGGGCGCGGCCGTGCTGGAAGGCGATATCGACACCTCCGTCTTCCAGGGCGAGCGCCAGCAGCGCAAGCGCGATGAGGGCATGGATGGCTACAAGCAGGCGCAGACGTCGGCGGCGCGCGCCGGTCAATTGATCGTGGGCAAAATGACGCCCGTCTTCGATACGCGCACGGGCCAGCTGCGCGACAGCCCGCAAGCCGTGCTGGACAAGGTGCAAATCGGCAAGGTGGCGGACATCGCCGATGGCCAGCTGCTGGGTGAAGCCTTGCCGGCCGCGCGCAGCAAGACCCTGCAGCTCGACGCCGACTGGCTCAACGGCCTGGAGCTGGGCGCCCTGAAAATCCATGCCTACGACAGCGTGAGCGTCGACGCCGACGTGCGCGTGGCCGATGGCGGCGACATCGCCCTGCACGCCACCGACGTGGCGATCAAGGCGAACGTGAGCGCGCGCGGCGGCAGCATCGCCGCCGGCGACATCGTTTCGCGCTATCTGGCGGGTGCCGGCGACGTATGGGCTGAAGGCAAGCTGGTGCCCGACAGCCGCCCCACGGGAACGGCCGGCGTGCGCGTGGCGCCCGGCGTGCGCCTCGATGCGCGTGGCCTGTGGAGCAACCTGGAGCTCGATCCGGGCGCCATTGCCGGTTTGCCGTATATCAATGGCGGCAAGGTCACCCTGAAAAGTTCGGGCGGCATCGACCTGACGGGCGGCAGCGTCATCGACGTCTCGTCCGGCGCGGCCCTGATGGGCAATGGCAGCCTGCAGGGCGGGCGCGGCGGCGACATCACCCTGGCGGTCGACCTGCCGACGGAGAAAGCGCCGACGGGCGCCATGCTCAAGCTCGACGGCGAATTGCGCGGCCATGGCGTGAAGGGCGGCGGACGCCTGGTCATCGACAGCGGCGCGGCCGTCAGCATCGGCGGCAAGCTGCTCGAAGGCGACGTATTGCCAGCCGGCAGCAGTTCACCGGTGGCCCTGCGCCTGAGCGACGAATTCCTGATCGCCAAGGGCGAGAAGATCCCCTTCGATTTTGCGCTCAGCACCAGCTTGATCAAGCCGGGCCAGACTCTGGGCAAGCCGGTGACGGCGGACGTGTCGGCGCAGAAACCGCTGGTGCTGGGGGCCGACCTGCTGGTGCCGCCGGGCGCCAATGTCGTCATCAATGGCGGCATGATTGTCTGGCAGGGGGCCATCGCCCCCGCCGGCAGCGTGCTGACGGCCATCAACAACCTGCCGGCCGGCTTCATGGTCTCGGCGGCGGTCTTTCCGAACGGCTTGCCGATCCCGCTGGTGACGACGCAGTATGCGGCCGGCAGCATCGCCGCCGACGACTTGCGCGCGCCGCGCGGCATGATGTTGCCGGCTGGCATGGTGCTGGGACGCGATGTTGCCGTCAAGCCCATGCTGGCGCTGGGCGCCAGCCTGTTACAGAGCGGTTTTGCCGACTACGCCGTCACGGGCCGCGATGGCGTCGTGGTGGTCAAGGATGCGCATATCGACGTCACCATGCCCGTGCTGCGTTTCAATCCCGCCACGGGCCATACGGTGGCAGGCGGCACCGATCCTGGCGCCGCGCTGGAACTGTGGACGCCGGAGCTGTACCAGGAAGATGCGCGCAAGGCCCGTCTGACGCAGCGCACGGGCGCCGACCTGTCGCTGACGGCCGGCAGCGCGCACGTGAAGGGGGATCTGGCGGTGGCGCAAGGCGCCGTCATCACGGTCGATCCGGGCCGTCAGATCAGCCTGACGGGCAATGCGCAGATCACCGTCGATGGCAAGCTCGAAGCCCGAGGTGGCAAGATCGCCATCTTGCCAGGCACGTTTGGCACGGGCAATGAGGTGGATGTACCGAACGGCAAGGGACAAGCCACGTCGATCTGGATCGGCGACAAGGCCGTGCTGGACGTCGCTGGCAGGGCCACGGTCGCCACCGACATGCGGGGCGGGCGCTATGGCCGTGCCGACCAGGGCGGCCGCATCGAAATCGGCGCCCGCTACAAGGCTGACGCTGCCAGCGTCGACGCGGCCGATGCCTTTGTCGTCGTGCGTCCTGGCGCGCTGCTCGACGCCAGCGGCGCGCAAGCGACCCTGGATTTGCCGAACCAGGGCACCGTCAACGTGGCCGGCAACGGCGGTTTGATTTCGCTCAGTTCCTACAACGGCATCTTTGCCGACGGCACCCTGCGCGCCGCTGCCGGCGGCGCCGGTGCGGCCGGCGGCACCCTGGCACTGGCGCTGGACACGCCCAATTACGGCAAGGTCAACCGCTACACCTTGCAAGGCGACAACGTGGACAACGCGGTGCGCGTGCCGCGCGAAATGCAACTGGCGCAGGTGCAGGGCGACAGCGCCTTGCCCGGCGACTTGCGCGCCGGCCAGCAGGACGCGGCATTGCGCTACGGCAGCGCGCGCCTGGGCGCCGACCGCGTGCAGGCGGGCGGTTTCGACAACCTGGCCCTGCATGTGAACGGCATGCTCAGTTTTGACGGCGACGTCAGCCTGTCGCTGGGCCAGAGCCTGCGCCTGAGCGCCTCCTCGCTGGGCCTGGCGCAGCAGCCTGTGCCCGATGGCCAGGACAAGGCGGGCAGCCTTGCCAGCCAGGTGCGCCTGGCGGCGCCGTACGTGCGCCTGGGCACGGCCGTGCGCGCGCAGAAGGACGACTACATCGTGCCCAATGCCGTGAAAGGCTCGAAGAACCTGGGCAAGGGACGCGGCATGCTGGGCGTGCCGCTGGTGGCCGAGGATTCCCTGCTGCAGATCGATGCGGGCATGCTCGATATCGCGGGCGAGGTCAACATGGGTACGCGCGGCACCATTGCGCAGAGCAGCGGCGCCGACCTGGTGGTCGAACGCGATGCCTTCGAGCAGCTGACCCTGAACAGCCGCGGCGACATGCGCCTGTCGAACAGCGCCGCCCTGTACCAGCCTGGCAATGCCACGCTGGTCGCCGCGCAGATCTACCCGGCCACGGGCGACAGCGGCATGGTCACGGTGGGCCAGAAGAGCGGCATCGACGAATATGGCAATATCCGCGTCTCGCTCGACCCGTTGCGCACGCTCAATGTCGGGCGCAGCGGCGACGGCGCCATGCCGAACCAGCCGTTCTCCGTGTTCGGCACCCTGAGCCTGGTTGCGCCCACCATCAACCAGCATGGCGTGCTGCGCGCGCCGCTGGGCCAGATCAACCTGGGCGCCGAAGGCTTTGAAGCCAATACGGGCCGCGTCAATCTGTTGCCTGGCAGCCTGACGTCCGTCAGTGCGAAAGGCTTGACGATGCCCTACGGCGGCACGCTCGATGGCTTGAGCTACCTGTATGACGGCAACGATGTCGTGTTCAAGGGCGTGGGCAACGGCCCCGAGATCGCCTTGACGGGCGCCGCCATCGACGTGCAACAAGGCGCCGTGCTCGACATGTCGGGCGGCGGCACCTTGACGGGCGCGGCCTTCCTGGCCGGACGCGGCGGCTCCACCGACGCGCGCCTCAATCCGCTGGTGCAGATGAAGCCGAACGGCGGTTTCACCCTGCCCGGCCTGAACACCAACCCCGTGTACGCCATCCTTCCCGGCGTGCAGCCGGACGTGGCGCCGTTGACGGCCGAGCAGGGCGCGGGCAAGCCCGCCGTGGGACGCCAGATCACCATCGGCGCGGGCGTGCCCGGCCTGGCGGCCGGCACCTACACCTTGCTGCCATCGAATTTCGCCCTGCTGCCCGGTGCTTTCCGCGTGGAACTGAATGGCCTGGCCGGCGCCGTCGAGACGGGCGGCACGATCGCCATGCGCAATGGCTCGTTTGCCACGGCGGCGCAGACGGGCGTGGCGGGCACGGCGATCCGCGACGTGGTGGCGCAACAAGCCATCCTGACGCCGGCCGACGTGCTGCGCAGCTATTCGCAATACAATGAAACGGGGTATGCCGCCTTTGCCGTGGCGCAGGCCACGCGCGACGGCGTGCCGCGCGCCGCGCTGGAGCGCGATGCCAAGGGCGTGCGCGTGCAGCTGATCGCCCCGTCCGTGCACAGCGTCAAGGACAACCATACGCCGTTGATGATGGATGGCAGCGCCCTGTATGCGCCGGCCGAGGGCGGCTTCGGCGGCTCCCTGCTGCTGGGCACGGGCAATCATGCGTCGACCCGCTACGAAGTGTTGGCCGACGGCACGGCGCCGCTGGCCGATTTCAATGGCGTCTCCGTGCATGCGTCGCAGATCAATGCCTTCGGCGCCCAGCGCGTGGGCATCGGCGGCTTGCCGCGCGTGAACTACAGCGAATTTGGCACGGGCAGCAACCAGCGCGCCAATATTGCCGCCATCAAGGAATCGGCGGGCGGCATCGTGCTGCGCGACGGCGCCGTGCTGAAGGCGGCCGAAGTGTTTCTGGTGACGGCGAGAAAAGACGACGGCATCATCCTGGAACAGGGCTCCGGCATCAATACGCTGGGCCGCGGCAAGGCCGCCTGGGATTCGCGCGACGGCTATGTGTACGAACCGATGGGCAGCGTGCTGGCCGTCTCGAACGGCTGGCTGGACATGCTGCCGGCCGCGGCGCCGTCGTCCGAATCGTATGGCCCCGGCATCATCGATATCGGCGCCTGCGCGAAAACGGGCGGCGCCTGCAGCGGCAGCACGTCGCTGTATTCCGAGGGCACCATCGCCGCCGTGACGGAGCGCGCGTTTACCCTGCGCGACAACGTGCGCTACGGCACGCGCAACCTGGTGCTGGCGATGGGTTCGATCAATGTCGGCAGCGAGGCGTCCCTGGCCGACGCCAGCGCCCGCGGCGCCTTGCCGGACGGCCTGGCGCTGAACCAGGGCGTGCTCGACCGCCTGCTGCGCGGCGACACCAGCACGGGCGCACCGGCGCTGGAAAACCTGGGTTTGACGGCGCGCAATTCCTTCAACTTCTATGATTCGTCGCAGCTGTCGACCATCGATGCGGCCACGGGCAAGTCGTCGCTGTCGCGCCTGGTGCTCAATACGCCCGCCATCTACGGCTATGGCGGCACGGACGCGCTGGCGCGCATCCACACGGACACCCTCGTGTGGCAGGGCGCGACGAATGCGCCTGGCGCCGTCGTCGCCAATGGCCCCGGCACGGGCAGCGGCCGTTTGCAGGTCGACGCCAGGCGCATCGAGTTCGGCTTCACGCCGGACAGCCGTCCCGACACCATCCACAAGCTGGACCGCCTGGTGCTGGGCTTCGGCCAGGTGGCACTGAATGCCAGCGAACAGCTGACGGCCAACAACAAGGGCAGCCTGTCCGTCTACCAGTCGCAGAGCGCGTGGGATACGGCCACCAATGGCTATCACTACAGTGGCGGCGATTTGCTGATCAGCACGCCGCTGTTGACGGGCGCGGCCGGCTCCGTCAACCGCCTCACGGCGGGCGGCGCCGTCAAGGTGAGCGCACCGGCCGGTGCCGCTGCCGCCACGCCGACGAATGCGGCGCTGGCCGGCGCCCTGGGCGCCGAAGTGGCGCTGAGCGGCAACAGCGTCAGCGTGGATACCTCGGTGGTCTTACCGAGTGGAAAATTGACCCTGTCGGCCGAGCGCGATGTATTGCTGGGCGACAAGGCCAAGCTGGACCTGGCGGGCCGCAAGATCGATTTCTACGACACGAGCAAATACAGCTGGGGCGGCGACGTGATCCTCGACAGCCGCGAGGGAGACGTACGCCAGGCGGCCGCTTCCGTGATCGACGTGTCGGCCGTGAACAACCGCGCCGGCAAGCTCAGCGTGATCGCCGCGGGCGAGGCGGCGGGCACGGCCGACTTGCGCGGCACCCTGCTGGGCGGCGCCAGCGGCAGCTATGACGCGGGCGGCACTCAGGTAGCCTACGCGGCGGGCGGCCTGGAGTTGCGCGCCCAGCATGTCGCCGACTTTGCCGGCCTGAACCAGCGCCTGAACACGGGCAAGGTGTTCGGCAGCCGCAGCTTCCAGCTCAAACAGGGTAATTTGACCATCGGCGACGAGCTCAAGGCGCGCGAAGTGAACGTCTCCATCGATGGCGGCAGCCTGACGGTGAACGGCCGCATCGACGCCAGCGGCGAACAGGTGGGGAGCATCCGCCTGGCCGGCCGCGACGGCGTCACTATCCAGTCCGGCGCCGTGCTCGATGCACACGGCACGGTGCTGCGCACGGACAGCTATGGCCAGGTGATCGAGGCGCCGAACCGCGCCGTGATCGAACTGGCCGCGCCCGGCGGCCGCCTGACCCTGGAAAACGGCGCGCGTTTCGACCTGCGCAGCGGAGACAAGGGCGGCAACTACGGCAGCATCGACCTGAACGCGCGCCGCCTGGGCGGCGCCACGGGCGACGACATCGACATCGACGCGGCCGGCGCGCTGAACATCGCCGGCGCGCGCACGATCAACGTCAATGCCTTCTGGCAATACAAGGATGCGCCAGCGGGCACGGGCAAGGATGCGGACGGCCGCAGCTACCAGGGCATCAACCAGGCTTACCTGAACGAAAAGCACGCGGACAGTCAGGCTTTCATGCTACACGCGCTGGCGAACGGCAATTTGATGAACAACAAGCTGCGCGGCTTGCGCGGCGACGCCAACGCTTTCCATGTGCGCCCTGGCGTCGAGATCGTCAGCGCCACGCCGGGCGGCGACCTGCATATCGATGGCGACATCGACCTGTCCGGCCACCGCTACGACGGCGTCAATCCGCTGGCGCGCCTGAGCGGCGTGTACGGCTCGGGCGAGGCCGGAGCGCTGGTGCTGCGCGCCGGCGGCAAGCTCAGCGTCTTTGGCAGCATCACCGATGGTTTCGATACCAGCGTCCTGCCCGTCACGATGGATGACAAGGGCTGGCAGCTGGTGAAAGGCCGGCTGCCGTGGGGCGGCGAGGTCGTCGTGCCGCAGGCGGGCCTGGTGACCCTGGCCGAAAACACGTACTTCAAATCGGGCACGAGCGTCAATTTTGCCGTGCCGATGAAAGCCATGGAGTTGCGCAGCGGCACCTTGCTGGCGGCGCGCGCCACCTTGACGGCGGAGTTGAACTTGCCTGCAGGCAGCGTGCTGGGCGGCGCCGTGCGCAATGCCGACGGCAGCGTGCTGTACGCGGCCGGCACGGTCTTGCCCAAGGCGCTGACCTTATCGAGCGGGATGCAGCTCGATGCCGGCCTGCGCCTGCCTGGCGCGGCCCGGGTGGCGGCCATGGTGTGGCCGGCGAACGTGGCCCTGCCTTTCCCGGAAGGCCGGCCGTGGGACGTGGCCGATAGCACGAATGCCGTCAATGGCGTGGTGCTGGCCTCGGCGCTGGCGCTGGACAAGGGCAGCGTGCTGCCTGCCGGCACGGTGGTCAGGCTGCCGGGCGACGTCACCATGGTGTCGCTGCGCAGCGCGGATGGCAGCGGAAGCCAGGGCCGCAACCTGGCGCTGGCGCCCATGCTGGCCCAGGGTTCGCAAGCGTGGTCGCTGCGCCTGGTGGGTGGCGCCGATACGGCGGCGGCCGACACGCGCGCGTTGAAGCCAAATGCGAAGGACGCGCATCTGATGCTGGCCGATGCGCATTACGGCCTGGGCGCGGTGACTTCCATCGTGCCGGGCACGGGTTCGCCAAACAAATATATCTTCAGCGAGGCGGCGATTGCCGAAGGATGGCCGGAAGGCGAGGTTAACATCAGCTGGTTTGGCGACGAGGCAAACATGCTGGAAAACTATGGCTATCTGGTGGTCAAGGTGGCCGACGGCACGCCGCCTGAGAAGGTGACCAGCGTGGAGCCGGCGCGCCAGCCCCTGTTCAGCGTGCTGCGCACGGGCACGGGCGACCTCGATTTGCTCGCCGCGGGCGACTTCGACATGCGTTCGCTGTATGGCGTCTACACGGCGGGCACGCAGTCGGCCTCGCCGCTGGTCAATGGCAAGGATCTGTTCAACCTGCCGCGCGGCCTGAACGCCAAGGGCCAGCTGCTCGGTGCGCTGGGCACGGACTTTACGCCGTTTGTCGATGGCGGCAGCCGGAGCCTGTACCGCGCCTGGTATCCCGAGCACGGCGGCAATCTGCTGCTGCGCGCCCAGGGCGACGTCAAGGGCGATACGCTGGGCACCTCCACGCAACGCCGCGAGGATGCCATCGGCTGGCTGCGCGCGCAGCAGGACACCAGCGACATCGGCACCTGGCTGTGGCGCCAGGGCAGCGGCAGCACGGGGGGCGGCGTGCCGACGGCATGGTGGATCAATTTCGGCACCTATGTCGCGCGTCCCGAAGGCGTCGACCTGTTCTCGGGCTTGCCGGGGCTGTCGGGCTTTACGGGCATCGGCACCCTGGGCGGCGGCAATCTGCTGCTGCAGGCGGGCGGCGACGCCGGCATGCTGGCCTCGCGCGCCGATCCGGGCGGCGAGTTCGCGCCGCGCAGCCAGGGCCTGAACGTGGCCGTGGGCAGCACGGGCAGGGTGACGCCGGACGGCAAGCTGCTGCTGACGGGCGGCGGCGACCTCGATATCCGCATCGGCGGCGGGCTGAACCCCGTGGCCGAGGTGCGCAGCTTCGACAGCAATAGCGACCGTCCTAACCCGAACACGCGTTTCGAACGCCAGGTGCCTGGCCTGAACAGCACGCTCACCAACCTGCGCGGCGCGCTGCGCCTGGAGGCGGGCGCCGTGGGCGGCATCGAATTGCGCTTCGACCGCGCCGATCCGACGGAATCGCGGCCGTATGAAACCTACACGGCGGGCACGGCGATCGCCAGCGGCGGGCCCATCCTGGTACCGGGGGACAGCGGCGTGCGCATCGATGCGCGCGGCGACGTGGTGCTGGGCGGCGTGGCCGATGCGGGCCGCGTGAAGCAACTGGGCTATGGCTCGCCGTTCAGCTACCAGGGCGTGGAGCGCACCGGCGAAGGCTGGAGCTGGTTCTCGCTGTGGACGCCGGCCACGGCCATCGACCTGTTCAGCGCGGGCGGCAACCTGACGCCCACCTCGTCCTGGATCAATGCGACGCCCGGCGACAACCACGCGCCGACGGACGGGCGCTTCGTCATGCCGTCCGTGCTGCGCGCCGTGGCCGCCAGCGGCAGCTTGTACTACGGCAATGCCAGCCTGGGCAGGCTGGGTGGTGATGGCGGCAAGGTGGACATGCCGCAAAACGGCGTGATCCTGGCGCCGTCGCCGGTGGCGCCGCAATTTGTCAGGACGGGCACGGGCCAGCTGGAAATGCTGGCCGCCGACTCCATCCATGCGGCCGGTTATCCGATCACGCCATCGGGCGCCGACCCGCGCATGCTGCCGAATCCGTTCAATCCGGGCTTCGTCGGCGCACTGAACAAGGTCTGGTTCGGCCTGCTGCCGCTGCATAACGTCAGCGCCGATGCGCTGGCGCCGGGGGCATTGAAATGGTTTGGTACGACGTCGAATGGCGCCAGCGATGCCAATCAGCAAGTGTATCCGCTGTTCAGCATGACCCCGCCGACGGTCTCCGACTATGTGCCGGCAGGCCAGTTGCCCGCGCACTTCTATGCCAACAGCGGCGACATCGTCGGCCTGCGCACGGGCGGTATCGTGTACCGGGGCAACCTGAAAGGCGTCAGCGGCGCCCTGGGCCTGTGGTACGAGGGCGGCGGCGCCGTGGCCGTGCGCGCCGGACGCGACATCGTCAACTCCGGCACGCCGCTCGGCAACGTCGAGAGCGTGCCGGACGGCGCGGCGGGATGGACCGGCCAGCCCTTTGCCAACAGTCCCGAGCTGCCGGAAAAGCCGGTCGTCTTCGGCAGCTCGTCGGCGCGCGGCAACCTGTTCGTGCACCGCCATGCCGACGACGTTTCCGTCGTCAGCGCCGGGCGCGACATCCGCTACAGCACCTTCTATGTGGCGGGGCCGGGCCAGCTCAATGTGAGCGCCGGGCGCGACCTGTACATGGCCGACAAGGCGGAATTGCGCAGCCTCGGCTCCATCGTCCATGTCGGCCAGGACAAGCGCGGCGATGGCGCCGGCATCAGCGTGGCCGCCGGCGTGGGCCGCAACGGTCCCGACTATGCGGCTTTCGCGGCGCGCTACCTGGATCCGGCCAAGCTGGCCGATCCAGGCAAGCCGCTGGCCGACCAGGCCGGCAGCGCCGTATATGTCTACGGCGGCAAGCTGACCCTGGCCGACTGGCTGCGCGGCCAGTTTGCCTACAGCGGCGACGAGGCGGGCGCTGCCGCCTTCCTCGGCACGAAGCAGGCCGAACTGGAAAAGGCAGGGGCGCAGACGGGCGGCGTGCGGCGCGACCTGGCGCGCGAATACGCGCAGGTCAGCCAGCTGCACCTGGTGAACTGGCTGACGACGCGTTTTGGCGGCGACAGCGGCCTGGGCATCCGCTACGACCCGGCCACCGATGCGCGCAGCTTCTTTGCCGCCTTGCCGAAGGAACAGCAGCAGGTGTACCTGAGCAACGTCTACTTCGCCGAGCTGAAGGCGGCCGGGCGCGAGTACAACGATCCGGACGGCGTGCGCCGCGGCAGCTATCTGCGCGGCCGCGAAGCCATCGCCACCCTCTTCCCGGCGCAGGACAAGGCGGGCAAGAAGATCGAGTACAAGGGCGACCTGACGATGTTCAGCAGCGCGCTGTACACCGTCAGCGGATACAGCGGCGTGTACACCAAGCGGCCCGTCGCGGGCGTGCGCTACCTGAGCCCGCAGGAATGGGCCGAGGCGGGCCGTCCTGACTACAACGTGCCTTACGTGACCGTCAACGACACCGGCATCCACACGGATTTCGGCGGCGACATCGGCATCACGGTGCCGGGCGGGCGCGCGCTGATCGGCGTGGACGGCGGCTATGCGCCGGGCGAAGGCTCGGGCGTGCTGACGCAGGGACAGGGCGACATCCAGATGTATGCGAAAGACAGCATCCTGCTGGGCCAGAGCCGCATCTTTACTACCTTCGGCGGCAACATCCTGGCCTGGTCGGCCACGGGCGACATCAACGCGGGCCGCGGCACCAAGTCCACCGTCGTCTATACGCCGCAGCGCCGCGCGTACGACAGCATCGGCCTCGTCAGCCTGTCGCCGAGCACGCCGACGACGGGCGCCGGCATCGCCACGCTCAATCCGATCCCGGAGGTGCCGCCCGGCGACATCGACCTGATCGCCCCGCTGGGCACCATCGACGCGGGCGAGGCGGGCATCCGCGTCTCGGGCAACGTCAACCTGGCAGCGCTGCAGGTGGTGAATGCGGAAAACATCCAGGTGCAGGGCAAGGCCACGGGCGTGCCGACCATCGCCTCGGTGAACGTGGGCGCACTGAGCAACGCCAGCGCGGCCGCGACGCAAGCCGTGACGGCGGCGCAGGACGTGCTGCAGCGCGAACGGGCCGCCGCGCGCCAGGCGCAGCCTTCGCTGTTCACGGTGAAAGTGTTGGGTTTTGGCAACGAGCAGGCGGACGAGGGCGGCGCCGGCAAGGGCAAGGGCAGCGAGCCGCAGGCGTCGAACTACCAGCCGGCAGGCGTGGTGCAGGTGCTGGGCGCGGGGCCGTTGACGGCGCCGCAGCTGCAGGCGCTGACGCCGAACGAGCGGCGCGGCCTGCAGCCGTAAGGCCTGGCTGACCGCGCAGCTTCGCCATTCCGGCCGCGGCGCCAGCGTCGCGGCCGGAGTTTTATGAACATTTGATGACAAACGGCAGTCCGCGCGCGCGGCGCGCGTCTAGGAACTGTCTTGCTGAACATGGCGCTCAGCACCGCGCTACCGGGTAGGGCAACCGATTGAATTTGAGGTGAATGGAATATGCGTGAGATGAAGAAACGAGGTAATGGCGCGCCGCAGGCGCCAGCTACCGCCTTGAGCCTGCTGTGCCTGGCGATGCTGGCCCTGCCCGGCATGGCGCGCGCCCAGGATGCGGTCCCGGCGGCCGCTCCCGTGGCTGGGCCGGAACGGCAAGTGACGATCGAGGAATACCTGGTGCGTGGCAATACCGTGCTCGACGCCCGCGCCATCGAAGCGGCCGTCACGCCCTTCCTGGGGCCGGGCCGCACTTTGAAGGATGTGGAAGGGGCGCGCGACGCCCTCGTTGCGGCATATCAAGCCCGAGGTTATCAATCCGTCTATGTCGACTTGCCCGAACAGCAGGTGGAGCAGGGCGTGGTGGTGCTGCAGGTGAGCGAAACCAAGGTGGGCCGCCTGCGCGTGGTCGGCGCGCAATACAACTCGCCGCTCGACGTGCGCCAGCAGGTGCCGGCCTTGACGGAAGGCACGGTGCCCGACTTTACCCAGGCGCAGGTGGAACTGACGGCGCTGAACCGCGGCCCCAAGCGCCAGGTGATGCCGCTGGTCAAGCAAGGCAGCCTGCCCGGCACCATGGACGTGGACCTGAAAGTCGACGACAGCAGCCCGTGGCGCGCCAGCGTGGGCCTGAACAACGACTACAGCGCCGATACCAAAAAGTTGCGTACCAGCATGTCGGTGGGCCACGACAACCTGTGGCAGCTCGGGCATAGCGCCACCATCAGCTTTTTCGGCACGCCGGGCGACCTGAACCAGACCCGCGTGTGGTCCGCCTCCTACGTGGCGCCGATCGGCACACAGGGCTGGAGCGTGGAAGCGAACGGCTATAAATCCAACAGCAACGTGGCCAGCACGGGCGGCACGAGCGTGCTGGGCAAGGGCCACGCGCTGGGCATGAAGCTCAATTACACGGTGCCCAACAGCGGCATCTGGTGGCACAGCTTTTCCGCCGGCATCGACTTCAAGGATAACCAGGAAGCGCTCAAGCTCAATGGCACGGGCAGCAATATTCCGCTCAAGTACGTGCCCCTGAGCGTGTCCTACAACGGCTATGCGCAGACGGAGGCGGCGACGTATGGCCTGGGCCTGTCGCTGGTGGCCGGCACGCGCGCCTCGTTCGGCTACGGCAGCAACAGCGCGGCCTATGACGACAAGCGCTACAAGGCCTCGCCCAGCTTCCTCGTGCTCAAGGGCGACGCCAACGCCACCTACACCCTGGGCAGCGGCGCCCAGCTGCATGGCCGCATGTCGGGCCAGCTGGCCGATGCGGCGCTCGTGTCGGGCGAGCAGATGGCTGCCGGCGGCGCCAACTCCGTGCGCGGCTATCTGTCGGCCGAGGCGACGGGCGACTACGGCGTGTCCGGCACCGTTGAATGGCGCACGCCGCAGCTGACGTATTTCAGCCGCCTGGAGAACTGGCGCCTGTATGCGTTTGCCGATGGCGCGCGCCTGCGCCTGCGCGATCCGATGCTGGAACAGAAAGACCTGTTCGGCCTGGCGTCCGTGGGCGTGGGCAGCAGCTTCCAGTTCCTGCGCTACCTGAATGGCCGCATCGATTTTTCGTATCCGCTGCGCGAAGGCCCGCGCACGCACAAACACGTGCGCCGCATCAACTTCAACCTGTCGGCCAGCTACTGACGGGCCAGCTCAACAGCACTGCACTTTTCTAGACTTTTCTTCGGAGAATCACTGTCATGCAACGTTTTCTTTTTCTGCTCACGATCCTGGGCACGCTCGTTCCCGGCCTGGCGCATGCCTGGTGGCAGCCCGACTGGGCTTACCGCAAACCCGTCACCGTCGACGCCGGTCCCAAGGCGGGCGCCGTGGGCGGCGATCCCGGCCGCATTCCCGTGCTGCTGCGCTTGCATTCGGGCAATTTCAACTTTGAAGGCGTCAGCGACAACGGCGCCGACCTGCGCTTCGTGGCCGGCGACGATAAAACCGTCCTGAACCACCAGATCGAGCAATTCAACCCGCTGCTGGGCATCGCCCTGATCTGGGTCGACGTGCCGGCCCTGACGGCCGGTACGCCGCAGCAGTTGTGGATGTACTACGGCAACCCGAAGGCGCCCGCCTCCGGCAATGGCCAGCGCACCTTCGATCCCGATTACAGCCTGGTGTACCACTTCACCGAACCTGGCGTGCCCTCGCGCGACAGCACCGCCTACGGCAACCATGCGCAGACGGCCGTGCCGGCACTCGATGGTTCCGTCATTGGCGCCGGCGCCCGCCTGGGCACCACGCCATTGATGCTGCCCGCCTCGCCATCGCTGGCGCTGGCCGCCGGCGCGCCATTCACCTTCTCGGCCTGGGTGCGCCCGGACAGCCTGGGCGCGCAGCAAGTGCTGTATGCACGCCGCGACGGCGCCAGTGAATTGCTGATCGGCGTGGACCAGGGCGTGCCGTTCGTGCAGGTCAATGGCCAGCGCAGCAAGCCCGGCCAGCCTATCCAGGCCGGCCAATGGTCGCACCTGGCCGTCAAGGCCGATAAAGCCAATGTGGCCCTGTACGTGGGCGGCCGTCCGGCCGTGTCGCTGGCCACCGCCCTGCCGGCCTTCGCCACGGCCGCCGCCGTCGGTGCCGATGCGTCGCCGGCCGCTTCCGGCGCCGCCATCCTGGCCAACTTCACGGGCGCCATCGACGAATTGCGCCTGTCGCGCACGGCCCGTCCCGACGCCCTGCTGCTGGCCGACGCCGTCTCGCAAGGTTCCGAATCGCGCCTGGCCGTGTTTGGCGCCGACGAACAGCAGGCGGGAAAAAGCCATTTCGGCTTCATCATCGCCGCCATGCCGCTCGACGCGTGGATCGTCGTCGGCGTGCTGGGCCTGATGATGGTGTTGTCGTGGATCATCATGATCGGCAAGGGCCGCAGCTATGGCGCCATCTCGCGCGCCAATGCGCAGTTCATGCAGTCGTTCCACGAAGCGGCCGGCGCGCCGCTCGACCACCTGGCGCGCAATGGCAAGCTGAGCACTGCCGTGAAGACGGATTCCTCGCTGTGGCGCCTGTATGACGTGGCCATCGACGAGATGCGCCGCCGCCATGACCGCGGCTACGACCTGAACGCCGTGTCGAACGCCACCATCGGCGCCATCCGCGCCGCCATGGATGGCGTGATGGTGCGCGAAAGCGAGCGCATGTCCAAGCGCATGATCTGGCTCTCGACCACCATCGAAGGCGCGCCGTATGTGGGCCTGTTCGGCACCGTGATCGGCATCATGCTGGTGTTCGTCGTGGCGGCCATGGCCGGCGCCGTGGACATCAACTCGGTGGCGCCGGGCATGGCGGCAGCGCTGCTGTGTACGGCTGCCGGCCTGGGCGTGGCGATTCCCGCGCTGTTCGGCTACAACTGGCTGTCGTCGCGTTCCGACGCCATCGTCGCCGATATGGCCGTCTTTGTCGACGAATTCGCCACGCGCCTGGCTGAAGAGCAGGGCGACGGACGCCAGATGCGTCCCGTGCTGCAGCAGGCGTGAGGGGCGCATAACCATGGCCACCTCCGCCAAGTTTACCCCCCGCAAGCGTAGCGGCGGCATCAACATCACGCCCTTCGTCGACGTGCTGCTGGTGGTGCTGGTGATTTTCATTCTGACCAGCAACGCCAGCATTCCCGGCATCAAGGTCGACCTGCCCAAGGCCAGTTCGGCCATGGCGCTGGAAAAACCGAAGACCAAGGCCATCACCATCGACAACGCAGGCCAGGTCTTCCTCGACGCCTATCCCGTCACCCTGCCCGAGCTGGAAGAGCGCTTGCGCACGGAAAAGGCCCTGACGCCCGACTTTCCCGTGATCGTGCGCGGCGATGCCGCCGTGCAATACGCGAAAGTGGTCGAAGTGCTCGATCTGCTGCGCCGCATCGACCTGAACCAGGTGGGCCTGGTGACCGGCAAGCCGGCATGAGGAGCGCAAGGTGAAGCGTGACGAGATGATGAAGATGGCGGCGCCGGCGCCGTCGGGCGCCGCGCAGTGGTGGCGCCGCTGGGGCGGCGTGGCCGGCGGCGCGCTGCTGGCCGGCGCGCTGGCCGCGCTGGTCTGGTATTTGCTGTCCGATACGGCGGCCACCAAGCGCGAGGTGGTGGCCACGCCCATGCTGATGCTGCCGCCCCCGCCGCCCCCGCCGCCGGAACCGGAAAAACTGCCGGAACCGACGCCCGACAAGGTGGTGCCCGAGGTATCGGAGCCGGAACCGACGCCGGCCGACAAGCCCATGGATGACGCGCCGGAAAGCCCGTCGCCGGACAAGGGCGACCCCGTCACCATCGACGGTGCGGCGCAGGCCGGCAGCGACGCCTTCGGCATCCAGGCCGGGCGCGGCGGCGGCATGACGGGCGGCGGCGGTGGCGGTGGTCTCGGCGCCGGTTCGTACGGCCGCTATGTGGCCAACGCCTTGCAGATGGCGTTTGCCCGCGATCCGCGCACGCGCCAGCTGGCGTTCTCCGACATCCGCGTCGACCTGTGGCTCGATGCGGACGGCAAGACGACGAAAGTGCTGCTGGTGCAGGGCACGGGCAATGCGCAGACGGATGAGCAGGTGCTGGCCATGGTGCGCGATTTCCGCGCCGATGAGCGGCCGCCGGCGTCCCTGCGTTTCCCGGCGCGCGTATCGATCAAGGGCCGCCGGCCGTGAACACCCGACCAAACCTGCTGCGCGTTGTGATTTGCGGCCTGCGATGCTCACTGTGCATGCGCACAGCTGCGCTTCCCGGCCACAACTCACTGCCGCTCGCGACGGTTTTGTCAGGCGTTCTTTACGACATCCATATTAATTTTTACCGAAAGAAGCGATGAACCTCCTAATTTCTTCCCCACAGCGCCTGCGCCGCCTTCCGCTGGCGCTGGCCGCCCTGGCCCTGAGCGTGGCGGCCGGCGCGGTGCAGGCGCAGGCCGTCCCGGCCGACAGCACCATGGTCAAACTGATCCGCGGCCTGATCCAGAGCGGCGCCCTCAACAAGGATGCCGGCGAGGCGCTGCTGGCGCAGGCGCAGAGCGAGGCGCTGGCCGCCGCGCAAGCCCGTCCGGCGGCAGCGCCGGCCGCGCTGGCGCAGGTGCAGCCGGGCGACGTGCGCGTGCCCTACATTTCGCAAACCGTGCGCGAGCAGATCCGCGATGAAATCAAGGGCCAGGTGCTGGCCGAAGCCAAGGCCGGCGGCTGGGCGGCGCCGAATGAAACGCCGGAATGGAGCAAGCGCATCCGCGTCGAAGGCGATGTGCGCGCGCGCTATGAATCGCGCTATTACGACATGGCCAACAGCAATATCGAGATCGACTGGCGCTCGCTCAACAGCGGCAGCGGCTACGACGTCAATTCGAATACCAACCTGGCCCTGCCGGCGCTGCTGAACACGCGCCAGGACCGCAAGAATTTGCTGCGCGCGCGCGCCCGCCTGGGCATCCTGGCCGACATTTCCGAGAACACGCAAGCGGGCATCCGCCTGGCCAGCGGCAACGACGACAGCCCGGTTTCGACCACGCAAACCCTCGGTGGCGGCCTGGGCAAGAAAAACATCTGGCTGGACCAGGCCTGGCTGTCGTACCAGCCCGCGTCCTGGCTGAAACTGACGGCCGGCCGCTTCGACAACCCGTTTGTTTCCGGCGACGAACTGTTTTCCAGTGAACTCAATTTCGACGGCATCGCCGCCAAGGTGCAGCAGCCCGTGGGCGCGAACAAGGATGTCACCGTCTTCGGTACGCTGGGCATCATTCCGCTCGAATACTCGTCGGACAACGCACCTAGCCGCAGCCAGGCAAAAATGGCGAGCGAAAACAAATGGCTGCTCGGCGCGCAAGTGGGCGCCTCGTGGAAGATCAATAGCGACCATCAATTGCGCGGCGCCCTGGCCTACTACAACTTCCGCAACATCAGCGGCGAGTATTCGCAGCCGTGCGCGCTGTACGCGGGCGCCGATGGCTGCAGCACGGACTGGTCGCGTCCGTCGAGCATGCAAAAGGGCAACAGTTTGATGCTGTTGCGCAATATCGCACTGAACCCGCTGGACCCGGCGAACACGCCGCAGCCGCAATTCGTGGGCCTGGCCTCGAAATTCCGCCTGGCCAACCTGAATGCGCGCTGGGATAGCAAGGTCGCGGGCGGCAAGGACTTGCGCATCGAGGGCGATTATGTGCGCAACATGGCCTACGACAAGAATGAAATGTGGGCGCGCGCCAAGGGCGGCATCATGAACAACTTCGGCGGCACGGGCGGCGTCTCGCAGGCCGACTTCAGGAGCGGCGGCAACGCCTACATGCTGCAGGCGACCCTGGGCAAGGCGAACACGCAGGCGCGCGGCGACTGGAACGTGCTGCTCGGCTACAAGCGCATCGAGCCGGATGCCTTGCCTGACGCCTACAACGATTCCACCTTCCACCTGGGCGGCACGAATGCGCGCGGCTACTACCTGGGCGGCGCGTATGCGATCGACAAGAACACCTGGTTCAGCGGCCGCTGGACGTCGAGCCGCGAAGTGTTCGGTTCGGCCCTGTCGATCGACACCCTGCAAATCGAACTGAACGCGCGTTTTTAAGGAGCCATGATGTTGATATTCAACAAAACGCGCTTGCCGGCTTTGCTGCTGATGCTGCTGGCCGGCGGCGCAGCCCAGGCGCAGGGACAGAAGGGGCTAAGCATGGAAGAGCGCCTGCGCGCCGAGTTGCGCAATGTCACGGCGCAATTGCAGCAGACCCGCGGCGAACTGGAATTGCTGAAAGCCAAGGGCGCGCCGGTGGCCAGGGCGGCGCCGGAGGCCGCGCCCGCCAGCGACGGCTTGAAAAAGGAACTGGCCCGCAGCCAGTCGCAGCTGGCGCAGGAGCGCGCGCAGCGGGAAAAACTGGCCGCCGAGCAGCAGCGCGGCGCCGCCGCCGCGCAAGAGGCGGCCGCCAGCCTGGCGCAGTACCGCCAGGCCGGCGAGCAGCTGGCCGCCAGCGGCAAGCGGCTGGAAGCCGAGCGCGCGCGCCTGGACGGCGAAGTGGCGGCGCAGCGTGGCGCCTTGTCGCGCTGCGAAGCCAAGAATGCCCAGCTGTATGCAACCGGGCAAGAAATCCTGCAAGCGTATGAATCGCTCGACGTGCTGGGCGTCATGAAGGCGCGCCAGCCGTTCGCCGCGCAAAGCCGGGTCAAGCTGGAACAAATCGCCCAGCAGTATGGCGACCAGCTGTACCAGGGCCGCTTTGATGCGCGTCAAACAGAAACGCCTGCCGTGCCCGCGCCGGCACCCCAATAAATTGACTTTTTTTTGAAATGAATGGAATGACGATGGAAAACACGAATAACTTGCTGACCACCCTGAATGCCGAGCAAATGGCCGACGCCATCAAGACGGCCGGCTGCGCCGTCACCAGCATCGAACACGACGGCGTGGTGCGCCTGCACAGCGCCAGCCACGGCATCGGCTTTCAGGTGCTGTGGGGTAACGAAGCTGCGCCGGGCCAGTATGCGGACCTGACCCTGAGCTGCCCGCTGCGCGTGCAGGGCGGCGACTTGCCGGCCGGCTTGCTGGCCGAATGGCACCGCAGCAAGCGCTTCGCCCGCGTGGCCCAGCATGGCGATTTCGTCGTGCTGGAAATGGATGTGCTGGTCGCCGGCGGCGTCAGCAAGGAGTACCTGAATATCAATCTGCAATTGTGGACGCAGATGATGGGCCAGTTTTTCTTGTTCCTGCGCAACTTTACGCCGGCCGATGCGGCGCCAGCCGCCCCAGAGGCGGCCGCCAGCGTGACGGAAGAAGAAAGCGTGCCAGCCTGATAAGTCGCCCGCAGGCGGCGGAAATGGCCGACGGCGGGCCATTTTTGCCGCCTGCGCGGCAAGAGTGTCGTATTAAATACTTATTTTTTAGGCATCGCGCATTAAAACTGCTCAAAGAGCGTGTGTGAATCAAGCCAGCAACGCCTGTATGGCGGATAATATTGCCTGTTGCCGATTTGGATACGACCTTTACACAATAATGCGCCCCATGGATTTTACCCGCGACGAAACCAGTGAAACCCCAGTTGCCCCGGCCAGTACGCCGGGAGCGCCTTTGCCGTATGCCGTCGCCACCTGGCTGCAGCGGGTGGAGGCTGCCGCTCATCCGAAGGCCGTGCTGACGATAGCCGAGCCTGATCCCAAACTCAACGCGCATCGCCTGATCTACGTGCTGGCGCCCACCAGCGGCGGCCGCCACGTGGCCCTGTGCCTGTACAAGGCGCGCCTGCGGCCGAACGGCGACGTGGCGGCCGCTTCGCCCATCAGCGAAATCTTTTCCCTGCTGTCGGCGCCGCCCACGTTTTTGACGCCGGCCGATGAAGACCTCGTGCGCTTCTTCGTGGCCATGCGCAGCGGGCAGAACTCGCAGACGGGCAGCGCCACGGAACCGAAAGGCAAGGTGGGCGCGGCCCTGCTGAAAATGCTGGCCGAGCAGGATAAATTGCTGTGGGCCAATTCCTGGGCCGACGTCGGCAATGGCCTCGTGTATCCATTGAAGGAAGGTCCCGTGCGCCCGGCGCGCCTGTTCTGGCGCGACGAGGGCAAGACCATGCGCCTGGGCTGGCAAGTGGACCCGCCGGAAGGCGCGAAGCACCATGGCGCCGACCAGATCGACTACATGCTGCCCACGGACCCGCCGTGGTACATCGACAACCTGTCGTGCGGCGTGCTGGAACTGAACCAGGGCGGCTCCGACATTTCCCTGGCCGACCTGCAGGCGCTGGTGGCGCAGGCGCCGCCCTTGAACGCGAACGACAAGGTGCGCGTGTCGCAACTGCTGCTGGCGCAGGGGCTGCAGCACCTGATGCCGCTGCCGCAACCGCTGCCGCAGCGCTTGCGCAAGGACGTGCCGGCGCAACCGGTGTTGCTGCTCGACAGCGCCATGCTGGCCGACGGCAGCCTGCAGCGCTGGCATGACTTCGCCGTGCTGTCCTACGACTATGATGGCGAGCGCGTCTCGTTCGATCCGTCGCAGCGCGTGGTGCGGCAAGTGGGCGAGGTGACGGAAATTATCCAGAGAAATACGGTCGACGAGGCGCGTGCCCTGGCCACCCTGGCCGAGCTGCAATTCAAGAAGCCGGGCTCGGCCCCCTTGAGCGGGCTGAAAGGCGCCTTGCTGCTGCCTTCCCAGGCGGAATGGCTGCGTTTTGCCGAGTCCGGCATCGACGCCTTGCTGGAGCAGGGCTGGATCGTGGAAAAGACGGCCAAGTACCGCTACGATGTGAGCGACGTGGGCGACTGGTACGCGGAAATCGACGACCAGGACCCGGACAGCGGCAACGCCTGGTTCGAGCTGGAGCTGGGCATCGTCGTCAACCACGAGCGCGTGCCGCTGCTGCCCGTGCTGGTGCAGCTGATCCGCAACGCGCCCAACGATTTCAACCCGAAAGTCATCGAAGCGCATGCGGACGATGACCAGATGCTGGCGACCTTGCCGGACGGCACGCGCGTGGCGCTGCCGTGGGGCCGCGTGCGTCCCATTCTCAGTACCCTGGGCGAACTGTATTTCGGCGACAAGATCAGGCATGCCGTGCGCATGTCGACCCTGGACGCGGCGCGCCTGGAAGACCTGGCGCGCGGCCTGGAGCTGCAATGGACGGGCGGCGAGCAGCTGCGCGCCATGGGCCGCAAGCTGAGCCAGTTCGGTTCCGTGCAGAAAGTGGCGGCACCGGCCGGCCTGCAGGCCACCCTGCGCGACTACCAGGCCGATGGTCTGGCGTGGATGCAATTCCTGCGCGACCACGACCTGGCGGGCATCCTGGCCGATGACATGGGCCTCGGCAAGACCGTGCAAACGCTGGCGCATATCCTGGTGGAAAAGGAAGCGGGCCGCCTCACGCATCCGGCCCTCGTCATCGCGCCGACCAGCCTGATGGGCAACTGGCAGGACGAGGCGGCAAAATTTGCGCCCGGCCTGAAGGTGCTGCTGCTGCAAGGCAAGGACCGCGCCCAGCAATTCGACCAGATCGACCAGTGCGACCTGGTGCTGACGACCTACGCGCTGTTGCCGCGCGACGAGGAAACCCTGCGCGAGCATGATTTCCACCTGGTCATCCTCGATGAATCGCACTACATCAAGAATACGCGCAGCAAGGCGGCGCAAAGCGCGGGCCTGCTGCGCGCGCGCCACCGCCTGTGCCTGTCCGGCACGCCGCTGGAAAATCATCTGGGCGAATTGTGGTCGCAATTCCACTTCCTGCTGCCGGGCTTGCTTGGCGACGAGAAGACCTTCAATACGCAGTTCCGCCATCCGATCGAGCGCCAGGACGACCCGCTGCGGCGCATGCTGCTGAACCGCCGCATCAAGCCGTTCCTGCTGCGCCGCACGAAGGACAATGTGGCCAAGGAACTGCCGCCGAAGACGGAAATGGTGCGCAAGGTGGAATTGACGGGGCCGCAGCGCGACCTGTATGAAACCGTGCGTCTTGCGATGGATCAAAAGGTGCGTGAAGAAATCGACAAGAAGGGCGTGGCGCGCAGCCAGATCGTCATTCTCGAAGCGCTGCTGAAACTGCGGCAAGTGTGCTGCGACCCCCGCCTGGTGAAATCGCTGCCGGCCAAGAAGCAGTCGGCCGGCTCGGCCAAGCTGCTCGACCTGATGCAGATGGTGGAAGACTTGCTCGACGAAGGGCGCAAGATCCTCGTCTTCTCGCAATTTACCAGCATGCTGGAATTGATCGAGGAAGAGCTGGAATCGCGCGACATTCCCTACGCCCTGCTGACGGGCGAGACGAAGGACCGGGGCGCGCAAGTGGCGGCCTTCCAGCAGGGCGCCGTGCCCATCTTCCTGATCAGCCTGAAAGCGGGCGGCGTGGGCCTGAACCTGACGGCGGCCGACACGGTGATCCACTACGATCCGTGGTGGAATCCGGCGGCGGAAAACCAGGCCACGGACCGCGCCTGGCGCATCGGCCAGGACAAGCCCGTGTTCGTGTATAAACTGATCGCGAAGGGCACGCTGGAAGAAAAGATCCAGCTGCTGCAGCAAAAGAAATCGGAGCTGGCGCAATCGATCCTGGCCGAAGGCGAATCGCAGAAGATGGCCCTCACGCAGGAAGACTTGCAGCAGATTTTCGCCCCGCTCGAGGATTAACCATGTGGCAAGCTCTATACTTGGCGTTTTGATCTTGCCAGGTGTAAAGCATGCTGCCCTTCCTGCCGTTCCTTTTACTGCTGCTTGCCGGCGCCATCCTCATGGCGCTGCGTTTCGTCCAGCTGCGCCGCGCCCTGCTGCGCGCGCGCGGGGGCGAAGCGCAGTTCCGCCTGCTGCTTGAACACGGCCGCGACGCGGTTTTCCTGCTCGACGCCGCCACCCTCGACCTGATCTACATCAGCCCCGCCGCGCAGCGCCTGACGGGCCACGACTTGCCTGCCTTGCGCGAACACGCGGCGCGCCTGGCGGCGGATGTGCCGGCCCGCTTGCAGCGCTGGCGCGACGGCGACGCCAGCCGCGTGACCTTGCTGCGCGAAGTGGCACTGGCGCACGCCGACGGGCATGCGCTGGCGCTGGAAATCAGCTCGACCATCTTGCCAGCCGCGCACGGGCGCGGCGTGACCCTCGCCGGCAGCGTGCGCGACGTCAGCGCGGCGCACGCGCAGGAAGCGGCGCGGGAACAGGAGCAGAAGCGTTTCGCCTCGATGCTGTCGCATGAATTCCGCACGCCGCTGGCCACCATCGACGGCGCCATCCAGCGCCTGGTGTCGACTTCCGCCGAGGCTGACGAGGCTACGCGCAAGCGCTATGTGAAAATCCAGACGGCTGTCGACCGTCTGCTGGCCATGATCGATGATTATTTGTCGCCCGAACGCATGGCGGCCATCGGCCGCGAGCGGGCCGCCGACGGCATCGCGCCGCTGGCCCTGCTGCAGCAGGCGGCCGCCACCGTGCCCGCCAGCCACCGCGTGCGGCTGGAACTCGATGAAGACTTGCCGGCCCGGCTGCGCTGCGACGTGCCCGGCATGGCCCTGTGCCTGAAAATCCTGCTCGATAACGCCGTCAAGTTCAGCCCGCCGGGCAGCAGCATCACCGTGGCGGGACGGCGGGCCAGCGCCGGCGGCGTGGAACTGTGCGTGCGCGACGAGGGTCCCGGCGTGCCGGAGGCGGAACTGGCGCATATCTTCGAAAAAGGTTTCCGCGGAACCCATGCCGCGCATCCGGGCGCGGGCCTCGGACTGTACATGGCCCGCGCCGTCGTGGACGTGCATGGCGGGAGTTTGCAGGGGCATAATCTGCCCGAAGGCGGGGCAGTTTTCCGGATTTGGCTGCCGCTTCCTGTCTAGACAAGGAAAAGCCTTGCTTCCGCTGAAGTCAACCGTGATAATTCCTTGACGTAAACCTATCAGCCCGTCCATCATGGTGCAGAAGTGAATGGCATGGTTTGCCCACGGTTTGCTTACTAACAAAGAATGGCGTAGCAATGACGAAAATATTGATCGTCGAAGACAATCTGGACTACGCCGAAGACATGGCGGAATTCCTCGTTGAGCTCGAGCACGAAGTGCATATCACCAGCTCCGCTGGCGGCATGTGGACTGCATTGAGCCATGGAAATGTGGGCGTGGTCGTGCTCGACCTGGGCTTGCCCGATGAAGACGGCTTCAATGTCATCCCCCGCATGCGCCAGCTGTATCCGCAAATCGGCGTGCTGGTGCTGACGGGGCGCGTCGCCTTCGACAGCCGCATCCTCGGCTTGCGCCTGGGCGCCGACCATTATCTGACCAAGCCGATCAAGTTCCCCGAGCTGGCGGCCCACATCGAGGCGCTCGACCGCCGCGTCGGCCCGCAAGACCCCGTGCCCGAGCCGGGCAAGTGGACCTTGAAAGTGAGCGCTCGCCAACTTGAACTGATGGGCGCCGTCATCGCCCTGACGGAAAAGGAATTCAACTTCCTGCACCTGCTGACCATCAACACCCGCCCCGTGCCGCGCGACGTCATCGTGGCCGGCATGGGCGGCGAAGACCCCGATGCGGGCCGCCGGGTCGACATGCTCGTGTACCGGCTGCGCAAGAAAGCCAAGACAGGCCTGGGCCAGGACTTGCCGCTGCGCAGCGCGTATGGCGAGGGCTACAGCCTGTCGGCCAGCTTCAATTTGTCCTGATCGCCAGAGCGGTCCACATGAAACTGCGTTTCCTGCTTGGGCTGTTGCTGATCGTTGGGGCGTCCAGTGCTGTCCTGTGGCTGCGTCAGGAATGGGAAATCGACAGCTGTCTCGACAATGGTGGCCGCTGGAACTATTCACTTAGTGTTTGTGAGGGGGCATGAGCATCCTGTTCTCAAATCAAGGGACAGAGTCAATCGCTTTTTCAGGTATTTCAAATAAAACAGGGTCAGAGTCGCGTCCTGCGCGCGCAAGTGTGTAAAATCAAGGCCTTAGCCTTCATTTCATGATTTCTGCCATGGCCCGTTTGCCCCGCCTCATCATTCCCGCACTGCCCCATTACGTGATCCAGCGCGGCAGCAACCGCCAGAGCGTGTTCCAGGATGCACTCGATTACGCGCAATTTTTGTCCTGGCTGAAAACGGGCGCGAAAATGTTCAAGGTGGCCATCCACGCCTATGTTTTGTTGCCCGATCAGCTACATTTATTGGCCACCCCCAGCGATGCGACGGGCCTGGGACAGCTGATGCAGTGGCTGGGACGCTATTACGTGCCGTATTTCAATCAAAAATACGGCCGTGAAGGGGCGCTGTGGCAGGGACGCTACAAAACTTCCGTCATCGATCCCGACAATTTCTTCCTCACCTGCTGCCGCTACCTGGAGTCCGTGCCCGTGCAGACGGGCCTGGCGGGCCAGGCGCTCGATTACAGCTGGTCCAGCTATGCCCACCATGCGGGCGTGCGCCCCGATCCCGTGATCACCGACCATGCGCTGTACTGGGCGCTGGGCAACACGCCGTTCGACCGCGAAGCGGCGTACCTGCGCCTGTTCGAGCAGGGCCTGGGCAGCAGCCAGGTCAAGGTGGTGGAACAGGCTGTATTGAAGGGCTGGCCCCTGGGTTCCGACGCGTTCAAGCAGGCGCTGGAACTGAAAATGCAGCGGCAAGTACTGCCTGCCAAGCGGGGCCGTCCCCGCAAAACCGTGGCCGCATCGGACGCCAATTGAAAAGCATTCACATTTAAAACAAAAATGGTTTCATTCTGACGATTTATTGAAATGGCTTCGACTATGTCCCTATTAAATTTTTCGGGAGACGCAAACCAATTTAATTCGACTCCGACCCTAATTGTTCTGGTTGAGTTTTTTGTTGCGTTGCACTACTCTAGTTTTTCGATATCCATACGCAGCGGAGAAGCCCATGAAAGCGCAAGGCCTGTACGACCCAGCCAATGAACACGATGCCTGCGGCGTCGGTTTCGTCGCCCATATCAAGGGCAACAAGACCCATTCGATCGTCGAACAGGGTTTGCTGATTCTGAAAAACCTCGATCACCGGGGCGCCGTGGGCGCCGATGCGCTGATGGGCGATGGCGCCGGCATCCTGATCCAGATTCCCGACCAGTACTACCGCGAAGAAATGGCCAAGCAGGGCGTGGAATTGCCGCCGCCTGGCGAATACGGCGTGGGCATGGTCTTCCTGCCGAAGGAACACGCGTCGCGCATCGCCTGCGAACAGGAAATCGAACGCGCCGTGCGCATCGAGGGACAAGTCGTGCTGGGCTGGCGCAACGTGCCCATCGATACGGACATGCCGATGTCGCCCACCGTGCGCGCCAAGGAACCCGTCATCCGCCAGATCTTCATCGGCCGCGGCCCGGACATCATGGTCACCGACGCGCTCGAGCGCAAACTGTATGTGATCCGCAAATCGTCGGGCCACGCCATCCAGGCCTTGAAACTGCTGCACGGCAAGGAATTCTTCGTGCCGTCGATGTCGGCCCGTACCATCGTCTATAAGGGCTTGCTGCTGGCCGACCAGGTGGGCGTGTACTACAAGGACTTGCAGGATGCGCGCTGCATCTCGGCCCTGGCCCTCGTGCACCAGCGCTTCTCGACGAATACCTTCCCCGAATGGCCGCTGGCCCACCCCTACCGTTTGATCGCGCACAATGGCGAGATCAACACGGTGAAAGGCAATTTCAACTGGATGCGCGCGCGCGAAGGCGTGATGAAGTCGGCCGTGCTGGGCGACGACCTGCAGAAACTGTTCCCGCTGATCTATGAAGGCCAGTCCGACACGGCCTGCTTCGACAATGCGCTGGAACTGCTGCTGATGGCCGGCTATCCGATCGCCCAGGCGATGATGATGATGATTCCGGAAGCGTGGGAAAACCACACGACGATGGACGACAACCGCCGCGCCTTCTATGAATACCACGCGGCCATGATGGAACCGTGGGACGGCCCGGCCGCCATGGCGTTCACGGACGGCCGCCACATCGGCGGCACGCTGGACCGCAACGGCTTGCGCCCGGCCCGCTACATCGTCACGGACGACGACCTGGTGGTGATGGCGTCCGAATCGGGCGTGCTGCCGATCCCGGAATCGAAAATCATCCAGAAATGGCGCTTGCAGCCTGGCAAAATGTTCCTGATCGACCTGGAAGCGGGCCGCATCATCGACGACCAGGAATTGAAAAACACCTACGCCAACGCCAAGCCGTACAAGGCGTGGATCAACTCGGTGCGCATCAAGCTCGACGAGATCAAGCTGGCCGAAGGACAAGCGAAACTGGACCGCGCCCAGGGCGAAAAGGCCCAGCCGTCGCTGCTGGACCGCCAGCAGGCGTTCGGCTACACGCAGGAAGACCTGAAATTCCTCATGGCGCCGATGGCACTGGCCGGCGAAGAGGCGACGGGCTCGATGGGCAATGACTCGCCGCTGGCCGTCATGTCGAACAAATTGAAGCCTTTGTATAACTACTTCAAGCAATTGTTCGCGCAAGTGACGAACCCGCCGATCGACCCGATCCGCGAAGCGATGGTGATGTCGCTGGTGTCCTTCATCGGCCCGAAACCGAACTTGCTCGATACCAACAACGTCAACCCGCCGATGCGCCTGGAAGTGGCGCAGCCCGTGCTGGGCTTTGACGACATGGCGCGCTTGCGCAATATCAGCGCCCACACGGGCGGCAAGTTCAAGTCGTACGAACTGGACATCTGCTACCCGCTGGCCTGGGGCAAGGAAGGCGTGGAAGCGTGCCTGGCCTCGCTGTGCGCGGAAGCCGTCGACGCCGTCAAGTCCGGCCACAACATTTTGATCGTCTCGGACCGCGCCATCTGCGCCGACCAGGTGGCGATCCCCGCGCTGCTGGCCACCTCCACCGTGCACCAGCACCTGGTGAGCAAGGGCTTGCGCGCCTCCACCGGCCTCGTCGTGGAAACGGGTTCGGCCCGCGAAACGCACCACTTCGCCCTGCTGGCGGGCTATGGCGCGGAAGCCGTCCACCCGTATCTGGCCATGGAAACTCTGGTCGAGCTGGCGCACGGCTTGCCCGGTGACTTGTCCGGCGACAAAGCCATCTATAACTACACGAAGGCGGTGGGCAAAGGCTTGATGAAAGTCATGTCGAAGATGGGCATTTCCACGTATATGTCGTACTGCGGCGCGCAGATTTTCGAAGCCATCGGCTTGAACAAGTCGCTGGTGGACAAATACTTCAAGGGCACGGCCTCGAACGTGGAAGGCATCGGCGTGTTTGAAGTGGCGGAAGAGGCGCTGCGCCTGCATGCGCTGGCCTTCGGCGACGATCCCGTGCTGATGGATAAGCTTGACGCGGGCGGCGAGTATGCGTTCCGCGTGCGCGGCGAAGACCACATGTGGACGCCGGACGCGATTGCCAAGCTGCAGCACTCCACGCGCAGCAACAATTTCTCCAGCTACAAGGAGTATGCGCAAATCATCAACGACCAGAGCCGTCGCCACCTGACCCTGCGCGGCCTGTTCGAGTTCAAGCTTGACCCGACCAAGGCCATCCCGCTCGACGAAGTGGAACCGGCCAAGGAAATCGTCAAGCGCTTCGCCACGGGCGCCATGTCGCTCGGCTCCATCAGCACGGAAGCGCACGCGACCCTGGCAGTGGCCATGAACCGCATCGGCGGCAAGTCGAACACGGGCGAGGGCGGCGAAGATCCGAACCGCTACACGCAGGAACTGAAGGGCATCCCGATCCGCCAGGGCGACACCATGGCGTCCATCGTGGGCAGCAAGCAGATCGTCGTCGATATTCCCCTGCAGGAAGGCGATTCCATGCGCTCGCGCATCAAGCAGGTGGCCTCGGGACGTTTCGGCGTCACGGCCGCCTACCTGAACTCGGCCGACCAGATCCAGATCAAGATGGCGCAAGGCGCGAAACCGGGCGAAGGCGGCCAGTTGCCGGGCCATAAGGTGTCCGAATACATCGCCAGCCTGCGCTTTTCCGTGCCGGGCGTGGGCCTGATTTCGCCGCCGCCGCACCACGACATCTATTCGATCGAAGACCTGGCGCAGCTGATCCATGACTTGAAGAACGCCAATCCGCGCGCCTCGATTTCCGTCAAGCTGGTGTCGGAAGTGGGCATCGGCACGGTGGCCGCCGGCGTCACCAAGGCGAAAGCCGACCACGTCGTCGTCGCCGGCCATGACGGCGGCACGGGCGCCTCGCCATTGTCGTCCGTGAAGCATGCGGGCACGCCGTGGGAGCTGGGTCTGGCTGAAACGCAACAAACATTAGTCTTGAACGGCTTGCGCAGCCGCATCCGCGTGCAGGCCGACGGCCAGATGAAGACGGGCCGCGACGTGGTGATCGCCGCCCTGCTGGGCGCCGACGAGATCGGTTTCGCCACGGCGCCGCTGGTGGTCGAAGGCTGCATCATGATGCGCAAATGCCACTTGAATACGTGCCCGGTGGGCGTGGCCACGCAAGACCCGGTGCTGCGCGCCAAGTTCTCGGGCAAGCCCGAGTATGTCGTCAATTACTTCTTCTTCGTTGCCGAAGAAGCCCGCCAACTGATGGCGCAGCTGGGCATCCGCAGCTACGATGAACTGATCGGCCGGGTCGACCTGCTCGACAAATCGAAGGCGATTTCGCACTGGAAGGCGCAGGGCCTGGACTTCTCGGCCATCTTCCACAAGCCGGAAACGACGGGCGAGCAAGCTTGCCGCCACGTGGAAAACCAGGACCACGCGCTGGAAAAGGCGCTCGACCACAAGCTGATCGCGCAGGCGCGCGCGGCGCTGGAAAAGGGCGAGCGCGTTTCCTTCATCTCGCCCGTGCGCAACGTCAACCGCACGGTGGGCACCATGCTGTCCGGCGAAGTGGCGAAGAAATACGGCCATGCCGGCTTGCCGGACGACACCATCCACATCCAGCTGCAAGGCACGGCGGGCCAGTCGGCCTGCGCCTTCCTGGCGCACGGCATCACGATCGACCTGGTGGGCGAGGGCAACGATTACGTGGGTAAAGGGCTGTCCGGCGGACGCATCATCGTGCGGCCGAATACGGAATTCCGTGGCTGGGCCGTGGACAACATCATCATCGGCAACACGGTGCTGTACGGCGCCATCGCCGGCGAAGCCTTCTTCAATGGCGTGGCAGGCGAACGCTTTGCCGTGCGCAACTCGGGCGCCACCACGGTGGTCGAGGGCCTGGGCGACCATGGCTGCGAATACATGACGGGCGGCACGGTGGTGGTGCTGGGCAATACGGGACGCAACTTCGCGGCCGGCATGTCGGGCGGCATCGCCTATGTCTATGACCCGGCCGGCGACTTTGCCAGCAAGTGCAACACGGCCATGGTCAGCCTGGACAAGGTCGTGTCCGCGGCGGAACAGCACGTCGACCGCGACGCCTGGCATACGCAGCACCGCGACGGCGCGCCGGAAGCCGATGAAGTGATCCTCAAGCGCCTGATCGAGCGTCACTTCAAGCACACGGGCAGCACCCGCGCCCGCGTCCTGCTCGACGACTGGGCCGCGGCGCGCGGCAAGTTCGTGAAGGTCTTCCCGAACGAATATAAGCGCGCGCTGATCGAAATGGCAGCCGACGCCGCCATGGAAGTGCAAGCCGTCGCCGCCTGAGCCAGCCAAGATCAATGATATGGGAGCGGCCGAGCCGCTCCCCGCCAGCCAAATACAAAGGAAACATCGTGGGTAAAATTACCGGCTTCATGGAATTCAAGCGCCAGGACGAGCACTATCTGGAGCCTGCCGCGCGTCTGAAGAACTACAAGGAATTCGTCTTGCACCTGTCGGACGCCCAGGCGACCGTGCAGGGCGCGCGCTGCATGGATTGCGGCATCCCCTTCTGCACCACGGGTTGTCCCGTGAATAACATCATTCCTGACTGGAATGACCTCGTGTATCGCGGCGCCTACCGCGAAGCGCTCGATACCCTGCATTCGACGAACAACTTCCCGGAATTTACGGGCCGCATCTGCCCGGCGCCGTGCGAAGCGGCTTGTACCCTGGGCATACACGAAGATCCGGTCGGCATCAAGTCCATCGAGCATAAAATCATCGACATGGGCTGGGAACACGGCTGGGTCACGCCGCAGCCGGCCTCTTTTAGTACTGGCAAGAAAGTAGCCATCGTCGGTTCCGGCCCCGCCGGCCTGGCGGCGGCGCAGCAGCTGGCGCGCGCCGGCCACGCCGTCACCGTGTTCGAGAAGAGCGACCGGGTCGGCGGTTTGTTGCGTTACGGCATCCCTGACTTCAAGATGGAAAAGTCGCACATCGACCTGCGCGTGAAACAGATGGAAGCCGAAGGCGTGGTGTTCCGCACCAGCGTGCTGGTCGGCAAGGATTTCCCTGCCAACGTGAACAACTGGGCAAAGGAAACCATTTTCCCGGAAGACCTGGAAAAAGAATTTGACGCCGTCATCATGGCCGGCGGCGCCGAGCAGCCGCGCGACTTGCCCGTGCCGGGCCGCGACCTGAAAGGCGTGCATTTCGCCATGGATTTCCTGCCGCTGCAAAACAAGGTCAACGCGGGCGACAAGCTCAAGGACCAGATCAAGGCCACGGGCAAGCACGTGGTGGTGATCGGCGGCGGCGACACGGGTTCCGACTGCGTGGGCACCTCGAACCGCCATGGCGCCGCTTCCGTGGCCCAGTTCGAACTGATGCCGCAGCCGCCGGAACAGGAAAACAAGCCGCTCGTCTGGCCGTACTGGCCGACCAAGCTGCGCACCTCGTCCTCGCACGAGGAAGGCTGCGAGCGCGACTGGGCCGTGGCCACCAAGCGTTTCGAAGGCAAGGGCGGCAAGGTGGAAAAGCTGATCGCCTGCAGAGTCGAATGGAAAGACGGCAAGATGAGCGAAGTGCCGAACTCGGAATTCGAGATGAAGGCGGACCTGGTCTTCCTGGCCATGGGGTTTGTTTCCCCTGTGCAACAAGTGCTGCAAGCGTTCGGCGTCGATACGGATGCGCGCGGCAACGTCAAGGCCGGCACGGACGGCGAAGGCTGCTACCAGACGTCGGTGCCGAAAGTGTTCGCGGCCGGCGACATGCGCCGTGGCCAGTCGCTGGTGGTCTGGGCCATCCGCGAAGGGCGCCAGTGCGCGCGCGCCGTCGATGCCTTCCTGATGGGTGCTTCCTCGCTGCCACGCTAACGATTTGAGCTGGATCAAGCCAGGGCCACGGCGTGCAATGCGCCGTGGCCCTTGTTACTTGCTCATGCCGCCGTTTGTGGGCGCGGCGCGCGTGCAGGCTCGCGTTTTTTACAATAAAATATCTGACTTTCGATTCATTAGTGTTGTATTCTCCCCCTGTCCCGGGCTGTCCAGCGGGGTGTCTCAGCAGAGATTGGTGTTTCTGCACTACAATACGCCATTAAAATAGTGAGCTTCGTCGTGCCAAATCTTGTTGAAATCCGTGATTTACACTTTGCCTATGGAGAACGTTCGATTTTATCGGGCCTTCAAATGGATTTCCCACGTGGAAAAGTTGTGGCCGTCATGGGTGGTTCCGGCAGTGGCAAGACGACCGTACTGCGCCTGATCGGCGGGCAGCTGCGTCCCAGTTCCGGCTCCGTCAATGTCGACGGCCAGATCGTGCATACGCTGGGGACGGACCAGCTATACCAGCTGCGCCGCAAGATGGGCATGCTGTTCCAGCATGGCGCCCTGTTTACGGACTTGACGGCGTTCGAGAACGTGGCCTTCCCCCTGCGCGAACACACGGACTTGAATGAAGAGCTGATCCGCACCCTGGTGCTGATGAAGCTGCACGCCGTGGGCTTGCGCAATGCGGCGCAATTGAAGCCGGCCGAGATTTCCGGCGGCATGGGCCGCCGCGTCGCCCTGGCGCGCGCCATCGCGCTCGACCCCGAACTGATCATGTATGACGAGCCGTTCGCCGGCCTGGACCCGATTTCCATGGGCGTGACGGCCAATTTGATCCGCAATCTGAACGATGCGCTGGGCTCCACGTCTATCCTGGTATCGCACGATGTAAAGGAGTGTTTTGCCATCGCTGATTACGTCTATTTTCTGTCATCGGGCAAGATTGTGGCGCACGGTACGCCGGCCGAAATGGCTGTCTCGACGCATCCGTACGTGAAGCAGTTCGTCAACGCCGAGGCCGATGGCCCCGTGCCGTTCCACTACCCGGGCAAGTCGCTGGCCGACGACCTGGGGCTGCACGCGGGAGCGGGCCGATGATCGCGGGTTTCCTGGCGGCGATCGGAGCATGGTTGCGCAATTCGGTACAAGACCTCGGCTTTGCCGTGCGTTCCTTCTTTCTCATCATCGCCTCTTCGGGGGGCTTGTGGCGCCGTCCGCACTTGCTTCTCGAGCAATTGTTTTACATCGGCAGCCGCTCGGTGGTGATCATCGCCGTGTCCGGCCTGTTCGTCGGCATGGTGCTGGGTTTGCAAGGCTATTACACGCTGAGCACCTTTGGCGCGACGCAATCGCTGGGGCAATTGGTGGCGCTGTCACTGATGCGTGAGCTGGGTCCGGTCGTCACGGCCCTGCTGTTCGCTGGCCGCGCCGGCACCTCGCTGACGGCCGAAATCGGCCTGATGAAGGCCGGCGAGCAGCTGTCGGCCATGGAAATGATGGCCGTCAACCCGATCCAGCGCGTGCTGGCGCCCCGTTTCTGGGCCGGCGTGATCGCCATGCCTATCCTCGGCGGCATCTTCACGGCCGTCGGCGTCATCGGCAGCTACCTGGTCGGCGTGGTGCTGATCGGCGTCGATGAAGGCTCGTTCTGGTCGCAGATGCAGGGCGGCGTAAATGTTTGGAAAGATATTGGCAACGGTACCTATGTCAAAAGCTTGGTCTTCGGCATTGCGGTGACGTTCATCGCGCTGTTCCAGGGTTACCAGGCACAGCCGACGCCGGAAGACGTGTCCGGCGCCACCACGCGCACTGTTGTTATTTCGTCACTGATGGTGTGGTGGCTCGATTTCATGATGACGGCTTTGATGTTTAGCAAGTAATTACAGATCAGCAAAAAAAATAGCGGCCTGGGCGGGATCTGCGCAGGTGGCGGCAAGTAAAAATTATTTAGGATTGTTTATGCAACGTAAATCTTTGGATGTCTGGGTAGGCTTGTTCGTCTTGCTGGGCGTGGCGGCGGTGATGTTTCTCGCGTTCAAGGCCGGCAATATGAGCTCGCTGTCGTTCAGCAAGACGTATACCATTACTGCGAAATTCGACAACATTGGCGGCCTCAAGCCGCAGGCGCCCGTCAAGGGCGCCGGCGTGGTGGTCGGGCGCGTGGCGGAGATCCGCTTTGACGACAAGACCTACCAGGCGCTGGTGAAACTGGACATCGAAGACGGTTACAAATTTCCGAAAGACAGCTCGGCCAAGATTCTGACGGCCGGTTTGCTGGGTGAGCAGTATATCGGCCTGGAAGCGGGCGGTGATCTGGCGAACCTGGCAGAGGGCGACAAGATCGCCCGCACTCAATCGGCCACAGTGCTGGAAGACCTGATCAATCAGTTCATCTACAGCAAGGCAGCGGAAGGAAAGGACAGCAAATGAGCGAGTCGACCATGAAATTCCAAGGCAGCCTGGCGCGTATCGGCCTGGCCCTGGCCATCGCCGCCAGCGTGAGCGCGTGCGCCACCGGCACCAATCCGCGCGACCCGCTGGAAGGGTATAACCGCGCCATGTTCAAGTTCAACGATACCGTCGACCAGGTGGCGCTGAAACCTGTCGCCACGGCCTACAAGACGGTCACGCCGTCGTTCGTGCAGACGGGCATCGGCAACTTCTTCGGCAACCTGGCCGATGTGTGGAGCGCCGTAAATAACTTGCTGCAAGGCAAGGGCGAGGCGGGCTTGCAGGACGTCGTGCGCGTCAGCATGAACTCGACCTTCGGCATTTTCGGCCTGATCGATTTCGCCTCGCAGGCGGGCATTCCGAAGCACAGCGAAGATTTCGGCCAGACCCTGGGCTGGTATGGCGTCCAGCCTGGTCCGTACGTGATGCTGCCGCTGCTGGGCCCATCGACCGTGCGCGACACGGTGGCCCTGCCGCTCGACATCACGGGCGATCCATGGCGCTACAAGGACCCGGTCAATGTGCGCAATATCGGCACGGTAACGCGCGTGGTCGACAAGCGCGCCGCCCTGCTCGACGCGACGAACCTGATGGAAGCGGCCGCGCTGGACCGCTATGAATTCATCCGCGACGGCTTCCTGCAGGCGCGCGAAAGCAAGGTTTTCGATGGCGATACGGACCGCCGCGACCGCAAAGTGCCAAAAAACGACACCAGCGATGACGCGCCCGAGTACGATGCGAAACCACAGCCGGCCCCTGCGGAAGCCCCGCCAGCCGTGGCGGCGGCCGATGTTGTGCCCGCCGGCCTCGTAACATCTGGTAGCAATACCGTGGCCGCCGAGGCCAGGCCCCAGGAGTAAACTGCGGGACAAGACCACCACGGCTGCGATCAACGCCAGCCGGTGCATAGCAACACCATGAAAGGTAGAACCATGAAATTGATGAAACAATTGCTGGCGATGGCGACCATCGCCTTTGCCACCGCCGCCCAGGCCGCCCCTGCCGTGGAAGCGCCCGACGTATTGGTCAAGCGCATCAGCCAGGACGTGATCGATACGGCCAAGGCCGACAAGGCGATCCAGGCGGGTGATATCAAGCGCGTCACGGAATTGGTAGAAAGCAAAATCTTGCCGTACGTGGATTTCCAGCGCATGACGTCGCTGGCCGCCGGCCGTTTCTGGCGCGACGCCACGCCGGATCAGCAAAAGCAGCTGTCGGCGGAGTTCCGTACCCTGCTGATCTACACGTATTCGGGCGCCTTGTCGCAGATCAAGAACGAAACCGTGGAATTCAAGCCGCTGCGCGCCGACCCGAGCGATACGGAAGTGGAAGTGCGCTCGCAGGTCAACGTGGCGCGCGGCGAACCCGTGCCCCTGAACTACCGCGTGGCGAAAACCCCGGCCGGCTGGAAGATCTATGACATCAACGTGCTGGGCGCCTGGCTGGTGGAAACCTACAAAAGCAGCTTTGCCAGCGAAATCAGCAAGGGCGGCATCGATGGCCTGATCAAGACCCTGCAGGCAAAAAACAAGGCCCTGGCCAGCCGTCCTGCCGCCAAAGCCAAATAATCGGCTATCATATAGCTCCAGACCCAGCTCCAGACCAGCGCAGCCCGACGCCATGCCCGATTCTCTCGACACCTTGCAGTCCCTGACTTCCCTGACCGTGCACAATGCCACTTCGGCATTGGAGCAGGGTCTGGACGCCATCCGCTCGGGTCAGACGAAGTTCGATCTGCGCAACGTCAAGGCCGTCGATTCGGCCGCCGTCTCCGTCATGCTGACGTGGCAACGCGCCGCGCAGGATGCGGGCGGCGTGCTGGAGCTGAAGAACCTGCCGAACAACCTGAAAAACCTCACCAAGCTGTATGGCGTCTGCTCGCTCGTCTCGAGCACCCTGACGGCTGACGACTGCGCCAGCGCCGGCGGCCACGCCGAACGCAGCCCGTCCGACCTGCATCATCATTGATCCTGTCCCACTCCCCGCATCAGCAGTAGCTTTCAAGCCGGCAAGCCAGCAGCGCCGCCGGATTGAACTCCAAGTGTTCCACGAAGTTTCCAACTATAATTGACTGTTGCGCTACCCTCCACGGAAGGGGCGCCCTGCACCGGCCTGCCGGCCTGGATTGTCCCGGCACTGGCGCATCACACCAGACGCATTACACTTGAAACAAGCACATGACCGCAATTCAAATCACGAATGTAGAAAAGAGCTATAAATCGCTCAAGGCGCTGGGCGGCGTGTCGCTGGCCATCGAGGAAGGCGAGTTTTTCGGCCTGCTCGGCCCGAATGGCGCCGGCAAGACCACCCTCATTTCCATCATCGCCGGCCTGATACGCCCCGACGCGGGCACCGTCAAGATCCACGGCCACGACGTGGTCAAGGACTTCCGCAACGCGCGCCGCAACCTGGGCGTGGTGCCGCAGGAACTGGTGTTCGACCCGTTTTTCACCGTGCGCGAAACCCTGCGCCTGCAGTCCGGCTATTTCGGCCTGCCGAACAACGACAAGTGGATCGACGAGGTCATGGAAAACCTCGACCTGACCGGCAAGGCCGACACCAACATGCGCGCCCTGTCCGGCGGCATGAAGCGCCGCGTGCTCGTGGCCCAGGCGCTGGTGCACAAGCCGCCCGTCATCGTGCTCGATGAGCCGACGGCCGGCGTCGACGTGGAGCTGCGCCAGACCCTGTGGAAGTTCATCTCGCGCCTGAACCGCGAGGGCGGCCACACGGTCGTGCTGACCACCCACTACCTGGAAGAGGCGCAAGCCATGTGCCAGCGCGTGGCCATGCTGAAGACCGGCAAGGTGGTGGCGCTCGACACCATGTCGGCGCTGATCCGCCGCATCGCCGGCTCGCAGCTGCAGCTGCACCTGAAAAACGGCAGCCTGCCGGCCGACCTGCGGCACCTGGTGCTGCACCCGGAAGAACAGCAGGCGCCGAACAAGTTCAGCCTGCGCGTCAACGAATACAGCGAAGTCGAGAAAATCCTCGCCCGCCTGCGCGAGGCGGGCGTCGAAATCGATGAAATGCAATTGCAACAAGCCGACCTGGAAGATATCTTCTTGCAGATCATGGATAAAGGTACCGTATGATTTCGACAGGATTTCGCACCCTCGTCTACAAAGAGACGCTGCGCTTCTGGAAAGTGGCGACGCAAACCGTGGCCGCGCCCGTGCTCACGTCCATGCTGTACCTGCTGGTGTTCGGCCATGTGTTGGATGGCCGCGTCGAGCCCAGCCCCGGCGTCAGCTACACGGCCTTCCTGATTCCCGGCCTGGTGATGATGAGCGTGCTGCAAAACGCATTTGCCAATTCCTCGTCCTCGCTGATCCAGTCGAAGATCACGGGCAACCTGGTGTTCGTGCTGCTCACCCCCCTGTCGCACTGGGAAATCTTCTCGGCGTATGTACTCGCTTCCGTCGCGCGCGGCCTGGCCGTGGGCTTTGGCGTCTTTGCCATCACCTGCTGGTTCGCCGACCTGTCGTTTGTCGCCCCGCTGTGGATCGTCATCTTCGCCTTCCTGGGCGCCGCCATGCTGGGCACCATGGGCCTGATCGCCGGCATCTGGGCCGAGAAATTCGACCAGCTGGCCGCCTTCCAGAACTTTTTGATCATGCCGGCCACCTTTTTGTCGGGCGTGTTCTATTCGATCCACTCGCTGCCCGCCTTCTGGCAGACGGTATCGCACCTGAACCCTTTCTTCTACATGATCGACGGCTTCCGCTACGGCTTCTTCGGCACCTCCGACGTCAGCCCGTGGCTCAGTCTTTCCATCGTCGCCGGCTTCCTCGTGATCCTGGCGCTGGCATCGATCCGCCTGCTGAAGAGCGGCTATCGTTTGCGCCACTAATTGCGGCACATCACATCACTACATTATTCAATATCAAGGACTTATCGTGACCACCACTCCAGAACTGATCCACGGCTACCTGTCGGCCGGCCTCGAATGCACGCACCTCGAAGTGGAGGGCGACGGCCAGCACTTCCAGGCCGTGATCGTCTCGCCCGCGTTTGCCGGCAAGCGCCTGATCGCCCGCCACCAGATCGTCTACGCGGCGCTGGGCGACCGCATGCGCGAGGAAATCCACGCGCTGTCGATGAAAACCCTGACACCTGAAGAATTCCAAGGATAAGCACATGGACAAGCTCCTCATCAACGGCGGCAACCGCCTGAACGGCGACATCGCCATCTCCGGCGCGAAAAACGCCGCCCTGCCCATCCTGTGCGCGGGCCTGCTGACCGCGGGCGACCTGGACCTGACGAACGTGCCGCACCTGCACGACGTGGCCACCATGCTCAAGCTGCTGGGCCAGACGGGCCTGAAAGTGCAGCAGGACGGCGACCGCGTGGTCCTCAACGGCAGCGCCATCACCACCCTGGAAGCGCCGTATGAACTGGTGAAAACCATGCGCGCCTCGATTCTCGTGCTCGGCCCCATGCTAGCGCGCTTCGGCGAAGCCAAGGTCTCGCTGCCGGGCGGCTGCGCCATCGGTTCGCGCCCCGTCGACCAGCACATCAAGGGCCTGGAAGCGCTGGGCGCCGAGATCCGCATCGAGGCCGGCTACATCTACGCCAAGTGCGCCAAACTGAAAGGCGCGCGCATCGTCACCGACATGATCACCGTCACCGGCACCGAAAACCTGCTGATGGCCGCGACCCTCGCCGAAGGCGAGACCATCCTGGAAAACGCCGCCTGCGAACCGGAAGTGACCGACCTGGCGCACCTGCTGGTGGCCATGGGCGCGAAGATCGACGGCATCGGCACCAGCCGCCTGGTGATCCAGGGCGTCGACGCCCTGCACGGCGCCTCGCACGCGGTGATTGCCGACCGCATCGAAACGGGTACCTTCCTGTGCGCCGTGGCGGCCACCGGCGGCGACATCACCCTGCGCAACGTGCGCACCGACATCCTCGACGCGGCGCTCGACAAGCTGCGCGCCATGGGCCTGACGATGACCTTCGGCGCCGACTGGATCCGCGCCGAGATGTCGGCCCGTCCGAACCCCGTCAGCTTCCGCACCACGGAATACCCGGGCTTCCCGACCGACATGCAGGCGCAGTTCATGGCCGTCAACACGATCGCCAACGGCGCCAGCCGCGTCACCGAGACGATTTTCGAGAACCGCTTCATGCACGTGCAGGAAATGAACCGCCTGGGCGCCGACATCACCATCGAGGGCAACACGGCCATCATCGCCGGCGTCAAGCAGCTGCGCGGCGCGCCCGTGATGGCGACCGACCTGCGCGCCTCGGCCTCGCTGGTGATCGCCGCCCTGGCCGCCGACGGCGAAACCCTGATCGACCGCATCTATCACCTCGACCGTGGCTACGACCGCATGGAAGTCAAATTGTCGGCCGTCGGCGCGAACATCGTACGTATTAAATAACAAGGAACGAGCATGAACGGATCGAACAACGGTGACAGCTCCCAGCTGATCCTGGCGCTGTCAAAGGGCCGCATTTTTGAAGACACCATGCCGCTGCTGGAAGCGGCCGGCATCAAGGTGCTGGAAAACCCGGAGACTTCGCGCAAGCTGATTTTGGCCACCAATGATCCGAACGTGCGCGTCATCATCGTGCGCGCCAGCGACGTGCCGACCTACGTGCAGTACGGCGCGGCCGATTTCGGCGTGGCGGGCAAGGATGTGCTGCTCGAACACGGCGGCGAAGGCCTGTACCAGCCGATCGACCTGAATATCGCCTCCTGCCGCATGTCGGTGGCGGTGCAGGCCGGTTTTGACTACGAAAAGGCCGTGCACCAGGGCGCGCGCCTGCGCGTGGCTACCAAGTTCGTGCACACGGCGCGCGAGCACTTCGCCGCCAAGGGCGTGCACGTCGACCTGATCAAGCTGTATGGCTCAATGGAGCTGGCGCCGTTGGTCGGCCTGTCCGACGCCATCGTCGACCTGGTCAGCACGGGCAGCACTTTGCGCGCGAACAACCTCGTCGAGGTCGAGCACATCATGGAAATTTCGTCGCGCCTGGTGGTCAACCAGGCGGCATTAAAGCTCAAGCGCGAGCGCTTGCAGCCGATTATCGAGGCGTTTGAACGCGCCTCGCAAACTGCCTCACAAGCCTAGACACATTCAGTAGCAGAAAGCCGATTATGCCGATACAGATACGCAAGCTCGATTCAAGCCAGGAAGGTTTCCAACAATCGCTCGATACGCTGCTGGCGTTCGAGGCGGGTACCGATGCGGCGATTGAAACGTCGGTCGCAAAAATCCTGGCCGATGTGAAAACGCGCGGCGACGCCGCCGTCCTGGAATACACCAACCGTTTCGACCGCATCCCGCATGGCGGCGCGGCGGAAATGGCGGCGTTTGATATTTCGCAAGCCGAACTGCAGGCGGCCCTGAACGGCCTGCCGTCGGCCCAGCGCGAGGCGCTGCAGATCGCCGCGCAGCGCATCCGCGCCTTCCACGAACGCCAGCGCGAGGAACTGCGCGGCTTTAGCTACACCGAGCCCGATGGCACGGTGCTGGGGCAAAAAATCACGCCGCTGGACCGGGTCGGCATCTACGTCCCGGGCGGCAAGGCCGCGTATCCGTCGTCCGTGCTGATGAACGCCATTCCCGCGCACGTGGCGGGCGTGGGCGAGATCACCATGGTGGTGCCGACGCCCGATGGCGTGAAAAACCAGATGGTGCTGGCCGCCGCCGCGATCGCGGGCGTGACGCGCGTGATCACCATCGGCGGCGCGCAAGCCGTCGGCGCGCTGGCCTACGGCACGCAGACGATCGCCGCCGTCGATAAAATCGTCGGCCCGGGCAACGCCTATGTAGCCGCCGCCAAGCGCCGCGTGTTCGGCATCGTCGGCATCGACATGATCGCGGGGCCTTCCGAAATCCTGGTGCTGTGCGACGGCACGACGGACCCGGACTGGGTCGCCATGGACCTGTTTTCGCAGGCCGAGCACGACGAGCTGGCGCAGGCCATCCTGCTGTGCCCGGACGCCGCGTACATCGCGCAAGTGGAGGCGAGTATCGCCAGGCTGCTGCCGACGATGCCGCGCCAGGCCACCATCAGCACTTCGCTGGCCGACCGCGGCGCGCTGATCAAGGTGCGCAGCATGCAAGAAGCGTGCGAGATCGCCAACAGCATCGCCGCCGAACACCTGGAAATCTCGGCGGACAACCCGCAGCAGTGGGCCGAGCAGATCCGCCACGCGGGCGCCATGTTCCTGGGCCGCTTTTCGTCCGAATCGCTGGGCGACTATTGCTGCGGTCCCAATCACGTGCTGCCGACGTCGCGCACGGCGCGCTTTTCGTCGCCGCTGGGCGTGTACGACTTCCAGAAGCGCTCGTCCATCATTCACGTGAGCGAAGCGGGCGCGCAGACCCTGGGCCGTGTCGCCGCCACCCTGGCGTATGGCGAAGGCTTGCAGGCCCACGCGCGCAGCGCCGAACTGCGTCTGAAGCCGCAGCCATGACGACGATGGCGGACCAGCCGGACTGGGTCAACCGGGTCTATTGCGAAGACGCGCTGGCGGGGCTGGCGCGCATTCCCGATGGTTCCGTGGACCTGATCCTGACGGACCCGCCTTACAACCTGGGCAAGGATTACGGCAATGCCTCGGACCAGCAGTCGGTGGCCGACTACCTGCGCTGGACGGAAGAATGGATCGATGCGGCGCTGCCCAAGCTGAAAGCCAACGGCAGCCTGTATATCTTTCTGACCTGGCGCTATTCGCCGGAGATCTTCGTCATGCTGAAACAGCGCATGGCGATGATGAATGAAATCATCTGGGACCGCCGCGTGCCGTCCATGGGCGGCAGTGTGCGCAGCTTTTCATCGGTGCACGACACCATCGGCTTCTTCGTCAAGCGCAAGGATTACTACTTCGACCTTGACGCGGTGCGCATCGCCTACGACGCGGCCACCAAGAAAGCCCGCTCGCGCTCGATCTTCATCGGCGCGAAATGGCTGGAAGTGGGCTACAACCCGAAAGACTTGTGGAGCGTCTCGCGCCTGCACAAGGAACACCCGGAACGGGCCGACCACCCGACGCAAAAGCCGCTGGAAATCATCGAGCGCATGGTCAAGGCCTCGTGCCCGCCCGGCGGCGTGGTGCTCGACCTGTTCATGGGCAGCGGCACCACGGCCCTGGCGGCCAGGCGCTGCGGACGCGATTTCGTCGGTTTTGAGCTCAATCCCGACTACTGCGCCATCATCGAGCAGCGCCTGGCGGCATTGACGCAGGAGCTGGCCGAGCCGGCCGCGCCGCAGCCTGAGAAAAAGGCGCCGGCCAAGCGCCGTGCCGCGGCGACGGGTGCCGCGCCGAAGGCCGCCAAGGCGACCGCGAAGAAGCCGGCGGCGGCGAAAAAGCCGCCCGCCGTGAAAAAAGCGCCGGCCCGCAAGGCGCGCAACGTTAGCGTGCCGGAAGACGTCGTCGTTTAGTCTCCATTAAATTTCATCAGGAGTGTTTGCAGCATGTCTTTCCTCGATCAGTTAATCAGCAACACCGTGCGCGCCGATGTGCGGGCCGTCAAAAGCTACCAGGTCGCCGACGCCAGCGGCTACATCAAGCTCGATGCGATGGAAAACCCGTATCCGCTGCCGCAGCAGTTGCGCGAGGAACTGGGCGCGCGCCTGGCCGGCGTGGCGCTGAACCGCTATCCGCCGTCCTACGCCAGCCTGCAGCAAGCCATCTGCGCCAAACTGGGCGTGCCGGCCGGCTATGACGTCATGCTGGGCAACGGCTCCGATGAGCTGATCTCCATCCTGGCCATGGCTTGCGCCCGCCAAGAGCCGGGCCAGCGCGCCGTGCTGCTGGCGCCCGTGCCGGCCTTCGTCATGTATGCCCGTTCGGCGCAGTTTGCCGGCATGGATTTCGTCGGCGTGCCCCTGCGGGCCGATTTCAGCCTGGATATGGACGCCATGCTGGCGGCGATCGAAGCGCACCGCCCGGCGCTGGTCTTCCTCGCCTATCCGAACAACCCGACGGGCAACCTGTTTGCCGGCGCCGACATCGAGCGCCTCCTGGCCGCCCTCGGCGACACGGGCATCGCCGTCGTCGACGAAGCCTACGAGCCGTTCGCGCAGCACAGCTTCATGGGCCGCCTGCCCGAATTCGAGAACCTGGTGGTGATGCGCACCGTGTCGAAACTGGGCCTGGCGGGCATTCGCCTCGGCTATATGTCGGCCGCGCCGGCCCTGCTGGCGCAGTTCGAGAAAGTGCGGCCGCCGTATAACGTGAATGTGCTGACGCAGGCGGCGGCCGAATTCGCGCTCGAGCACCTCGACGTGCTCAATGCGCAGGCGGACTTGCTCAACAGCGCGCGCGACGAACTGGCGCTGCGCCTGGCGGAACTGCCGGGCGTGACGGTATTTCCCTCGAAGGCAAATTTTCTTCTGATTCGTGTGGCTGATTCCGACGATGTTTGCGCAAAACTGCTTGCCCGCAGGGTTTTAATTAAAAATATGAGTAAAATGCATGCTGCGCTGGCCAATTGCCTGCGCATCAGCGTCAGCACCCCGGAAGAGAATTCCCTTTTTTACGATGCCTTCAAGGCATCCCTCGTTTAGCTAATCGCCAGAGCCTCCCATGAACCGCACCGCAGAAATCACGCGCAACACCAACGAGACGCAAGTTCGCGTCGCCCTCAACCTGGACGGCACGGGCCAGCAAAAGCTCAACACCGGCGTGCCCTTCCTCGACCACATGCTGGACCAGATCGCCCGCCACGGCCTGATCGACCTCGATATCGAGGCGACGGGCGACGTGCATATCGACAACCACCATACGGTGGAAGACGTGGGCATCACCCTGGGCATGGCCGTGGCCAAGGCCATCGGCGACAAGAAGGGCATCCGCCGCTACGGCCACGCCTACGTGCCGCTGGACGAGGCGCTGTCGCGCGTGGTGCTCGATTTCTCGGGCCGCCCTGGCATCGAATACCACATCCCGTTTACGCGCGCCATGATCGCCGGTTTCGACGTCGACCTGACGCTGGAATTTTTCCGCGGCTTCGTCAACCATGCGGGCGTGACATTGCATATCGACAACTTGCGCGGCACGAATGCCCACCACCAGTGCGAAACCGTGTTCAAGGCCTTTGGCCGCGCGCTGCGCATGGCTGCCGAGCTCGACGAGCGCGCGGCCGGCATCATTCCATCGACCAAGGGCAGCCTGTAAGCGCCGCGCTCGCTATATTGTAGATTCCGGGATTAAACATGAATAAAATTGTGGTGGTGGATTACGGCATGGGCAATTTGCGCTCGGTGGCGCAGGCGCTGCGTGCCGTGGCGCCGGAGGCCGACGTGCGCATTTCCGGCGCACCCGCCGACATCGACGGCGCCGACCGCATCGTCCTGCCGGGCCAGGGCGCCATGCCCGACTGCATGCGCAGCTTGCGCGAATCGGGCGTGCTCGAGGCGCTGTTGCGCGCCGCCAACAGCAAGCCCGTGCTCGGTGTGTGCATCGGCGAGCAGATGCTGTTCGACGCCAGCGAAGAGGGCGATGCGGCCGGTCTGGGCTTGCTGCCGGGCAAAGTCGTGCGTTTCCAGCTCGACGGCCAGGTGCAGGAAGACGGTTCGCGCTTCAAGGTACCGCAAATGGGCTGGAACCAAGTGCGGCAGACGGCATCCCATGCCATGTGGGATGGCATTGCCGACAATGCTTATTTTTACTTTGTGCACAGCTATTTTGCTCAGCCTCAAGTCGCGGCGCACACGGTGGGCGAGACTGTCTATGGCGCGCCGTTCGCCTGCGCCGTCGCCCGTGATAATATTTTCGCGACACAGTTCCACCCTGAAAAAAGCGCTGCCGCTGGTTTGCAGCTGTACAAGAACTTCGTTCACTGGCAACCTTGACCTTGGTTTTCCGGCTTTTTTTCCGCTTCTCACTCACTTTTAAACCACACTGACCATGCTGCTCATTCCCGCCATCGACCTGAAAGACGGTCACTGCGTACGCCTGAAACAAGGCGATATGGAACTTGCCACCGTATTTTCCGAAGACCCGGCCGACATGGCCCGCCATTGGCTGATGCAAGGCGCGCGCCGGCTGCACCTGGTCGACCTGAACGGCGCCTTCGCCGGCAAGCCGAAGAATGAAGGCGCCGTGAAAGCCATCCTCAAGGCGGTGCAGGACTTCGCCGTGGAAAACGACATCGAGGAAATCCCCGTGCAGCTGGGCGGCGGCATCCGCGACCTCGACACCATCGAGCGCTACCTCGACGCCGGCATCAGCTACATCATCATCGGCACGGCGGCCGTGAAAAGCCCCGGCTTCCTGCACGACGCCTGCAGCGCCTTCCCCGGCCACATCATCGTCGGCCTCGACGCCAAAGATGGCAAAGTGGCAACGGATGGCTGGAGCAAGATGTCCGGCCATGAAGTGATCGACCTGGCGAAAAAATTCGAAGCCTACGGCGTCGAATCGATCATCTACACGGACATCGGCCGCGACGGCATGATGGGCGGCATCAATATCGACGCCACCGTCAAGCTGGCGCAAGCCGTCAAGATCCCCGTCATCGCTTCGGGCGGCCTGCACAACATCGGCGATGTGGAAGCGCTGTGCGCCGTCCAGGCCGAAGGCATCGAGGGCGTGATCTGCGGCCGCTCCATCTATGAAGGCACGATCGACCTGGCGCAGGCGCAGGAACGCGCCGACGAGCTGACCGACGCCGCCGTTTAAGCCTGCCCGGCCGGGGCGCGCGCACACGTTCCCTGGCCTGGCGACAATCTGGAACCCATCATGCTTGCAAAACGTATCATCCCCTGCCTCGACGTGACCAATGGCCGCGTCGTCAAAGGCGTCAACTTCACGGAATTGCGCGACGCGGGCGATCCGGTGGAAATTGCCCGCCGTTATGACGAACAGGGCGCCGACGAAATCACTTTCCTCGATATTACCGCCTCGAGCGACAACCGCGGTTTGATCTTCGACATCATCGAAGCGGTGGCGTCGCAAGTGTTCATTCCGCTGACCGTGGGCGGCGGCGTGCGCGTGGTGGAAGACGTGCGTCGCCTGCTCAACGCGGGCGCCGACAAGGTCAGCATCAACACCTCGGCCGTGACGAATCCGCAGCTGGTGTTTGAGGCATCGCAAAAGCACGGTTCGCAATGCATCGTCGTCGCCATCGACGCCAAGCAGGTGTCGCCCGGCAAGTGGGAAGTGTTTACCCATGGCGGGCGCACGGCCACGGGCCTGGACGCCTTCGAGTGGGCGCGTAAAATGGAAAGCCTGGGTGCCGGAGAGATCTTGCTTACCAGCATGGACCGCGACGGCACCAAGGTGGGCTTCGACCTGGGCCTGACGCGCGGCGTGTCCGACGCCGTCAGCATTCCCGTCATTGCCTCGGGCGGCGTGGGCGGCTTGCAAGACCTGGTCGACGGCATCAAGGTGGGCCGCGCCGATGCCGTGCTGGCCGCCAGCATCTTCCACTATGGCCAGCACACGGTGCAGGAAGCCAAGCAATTCATGGCGCAGCAGGGCATTCCCATGCGCCTGGCGTAAAGGCAAGCAGTCAATATCAGCGGGATAGAAGAACATGCAGAACGGAACCATCGTAGCAAGCAATGCCAAGTGGCTGAAAAAGGTCAAATGGGACGAGCACGGGCTGGTGCCCGTGATCGCGCAGGAAGCGGGCAGCAATGACGTGCTGATGTTCGCCTGGATGAACCGCGACGCGCTGGCGCGCACGGTGGAGCTGGGCGAAGCCGTGTACTGGAGCCGTTCGCGCAAGAAACTGTGGCACAAGGGCGAAGAATCGGGCCACACGCAAAAGGTGCTGGAAATCCGCCTCGATTGCGACGAAGACGTGGTCTTGCTGAAAATCGAGCAGGCCGGCGGCATCGCCTGCCATACGGGCCGCCATTCGTGCTTCTTCCAGAAGTTCGAAGGCGACGAGAAAACGGGCGAATGGCAAGTCACCGAGCCCGTGCTGAAAGATCCCGACACGATTTACGCGGAAAGCAAGAACAAATGAGTGAAACCTTGAAACGCCTGGCCGCCGTGATCGAATCGCGCAAGCTGGCCAATGGCGGCGACCCCGCCACCTCGTATGTCGCGCGCCTGTTCGCCAAGGGCGATGATGCGATTTTGAAAAAAATCGGCGAGGAAGCGACGGAAACCGTGATGGCCGCCAAGGATGCGCGCCGCGACAACGACCCGTCAAAGGTCTTGTACGAATGCGCCGACCTGTGGTTCCATTCGCTGGTGATGCTGGCGCAGTTCGACCTGACGCCGCAGCAGGTGCTCGACGAGCTGGCGCGCCGCGAAGGCTTGTCCGGCCTGGAAGAGAAGGCGGCGCGCAAGGATGAGCTGCGCGACGCCGGCGAAACAGACAAACACTGACCTACTGGAGCGTGCGTGGATAACTGTATTTTTTGCAAGATTGCTGCAAAACAAATTCCCTCGAGCATAGTGTATGAAGACGAGGACTTGCTGGCCTTCAAGGACATCAACCCGGCCGCCCCCGTGCACCTGCTCCTGATTCCGAAGCGCCACGTGGCGACCCTGTCCGACTGCGACGACAGCCATACGGAGATGCTGGGCAAGCTGCTGCGCCTGGCGCCGAAGCTCGCTGCCGAGTTCGGCTGCGCCGTCAGCTATGACGCCGACGGCACGCCTGCCGGCGGCTTCAAGACCATGATCAACAGCGGCCCGAACGGCGGGCAAGAGGTGTACCACCTGCACATGCATGTGTACGGCGGTCCCCGCCCCTGGCGCGGCCAGCACTGATTTCGCCGTGCGCCGGGTTCGCGTGTATACTACCGGCATTGGTTGACGCTATTCGGGCACCGTCCCGCAAGGAGAATGTGATGGGTTCATTGAGTATTTGGCACTGGGTGATCGTTCTGGTTATCGTGATGCTGGTCTTCGGCACCAAGAAACTGGGCAATATCGGCGGTGATATCGGCAAGGCCGTCAAAGGCTTCAAGGATGGCGTCAAGGGCGACGATGAGGCGCCTGCCGCCAATACCCCTCCTGCTGCGCCATCGCAAGTGGCCGACAAAAGCACGATCGACGTCGAAACGAAAGAGAAAAGCAAGTCCTGATAGCGTGGCGGGGCCCTTGCCTCGTCCGGTAACAGCCCTTGTCCGCTTATGATCGATCTCGGTCTCTCTAAAATCGCCATCATCGGCGTGGTTGCGTTGATAGTCATCGGTCCTGAAAAGCTGCCGAAGGTGGCGCGCATGGCCGGCACCCTGTATGGCCGCGCGCAGCGCTACCTGAACCAGGTGAAATCCGAAGTCACGCGCGAAATCGAACTGGAAGAGCTGAAAAACCTGCAGAAGGAAGTGCAGGATGCGGCCCATTCCGTCCAGCAAAGCGTGGAGAAATCCATGCATGGCGTGGAAAACTCGATTTCCGGCAACCTGGCCGAGGTGGAAAACGCCTGGCGCGGCGATTCCAGTGCATATGACGGGCATCACGATGCCCATGAAGCCATGCTGCGCGCCACCAACGATGACCTGGCCCGCAAGGCGCGCGAATTCCGCCGCAAGAAACTGGTGCGCAATTCCGCCGTTCCCGGCTGGTACAAGCAGCGCCATGGCGGCAAGCAGCACGTGCAGTCGGCCGCCGCCCGCGTGGCGCGTTTCCGTCCGCGCGCCAGTTCCTCCTCCTTTTACTCATGAGTAGCAAATCTCCGGTGGAAGAAACCTTTATCTCGCATCTGGTCGAGCTGCGCAACCGCCTGGTGAAAGCCTCGATCGGCATCGCCGTCGTCTGCGCCGTGCTGTTTTACTGGCCCGGCCCCTCGCATATCTACGACTTCATTGCCGCGCCGATGATCGCCTCGCTGCCGGCCGGCTCGAAAATGATCGCCACCGGCGTCATTTCGCCCTTCCTGGTGCCGATGAAGGTCACCCTGGTGATCGCCTTCATCGTCGCCTTGCCCTGGGTGCTGTACCAGATGTGGGCCTTCATCGCGCCCGGCCTGTACACGCATGAAAAGCGTTTGATCGCGCCGCTGGTCATCTCGTCGTCGCTGCTGTTCATGGCCGGCGTGGCCTTCTGTTATTTCTTTGTGTTTGGCCGCGTGTTCCACTTCATCAGCGACTTTTCGCCATCGTCGATCGCGGTGACGCCGGATATCGAAAACTACCTCGATTTCGTCATGTCGATGTGCCTGGCCTTCGGCGCCACCTTCGAAGTGCCCGTGGTGGTGGTGATCCTCGTGCGCATGGGCTTGGTTTCCATCGCGAAACTCAAGGAAGTGCGCCCCTACATCATCGTCGGCGCCTTCGTGATTGCCGCCATCGTCACGCCGCCGGACGTGGTCAGCCAGTTCTCGCTGGCCATCCCCATGTGCCTGCTGTTCGAGCTGGGCCTGCTGGTGGCGCCCATCTTCGTCAAGGCCACCCAGGCGCCGGAAGAAGCGTCCTAGACGCTTTACTATACTCGCAAGCAAAAGCCGCTGACCTCCCCCGGGAGCAGCGGCTTTTTTGTTGCCAGGAAAGTGAGTGTGCGCTTACTGCAGCATCAGTTTGCTGAGGATGCCCAGGTTGAGCAGGATCAAGGTGCTCATCATCCAGTACACGCGTTTCATGTCCGCGCCCTGGCGCAAGTCCAGGCGTTCCAGGCGGGCGTCGAATTTTTGCTCCAGGGCGTCTATTTTGGTGTCGAGCCTGAGTTCCAGCGCGTCGATCTTCACCTCCAGGGCGCCAAACTTGGTATCGACCTGTTGCGACACCAGCTTGATTTCCCCCAGCAGATTGCGCTCCAGCGCCGCCAGTTCGCCATGCACGACGACGGCCGAGCCCAGCACTTCGCCCAGCGCCATCGCATGGGCCTCCGCCTGCTGCGTGGGCACGCCCGCCGAGGCGAGGCGTTTGGCGTAATCGAGGGTGTCGAACTGGATGGGCATATGCATGGACGCTCCCGAACTCACCCTAGCAGAAAAATCGGCAATTGCCAGTGAGGAGTGCGGTGGCGCCTGCCTTCCCGTCAGCTTAATCGACAGGGCGGTAGCTGGTTTGCGGCGGCGCAAACGCATGCAAAAAGGGCGCCGCAGCGCCCTTTGCAAGCTGACGGCGAGCGCCGCTTAATTCATCAATTCCTTGATGACTTTGACAGGGGCGCTGCCGTAGCTGAGGAACTGCTCATGGAAATCCTTCAGCACGAACTTGTTGCCCAGCGCCTGCTTGCGCTGTTCGCGCAAGTCCATGATTTCGCTGTAGCCGCTGAAATAGCTAGTCAGTTGCACCGAGCTCAACTGCACACGGCGCCATTTTTCCGTCGCTTCGCGCTTGGTCTGGAAAGCCTGGCGCGTCAGCAGGTCCAGCGCCTGCGCTTCCGTCATGCCCAGCACGTGCACGCTGTAGTCGAGGATGGTGTTGGTGACGCTGCGCAAGTTCCACTTCGAATACATCAGCCACATTTCCGGCGCGTTGTTGCCATAGCCCGATTCGAGCATCATGCGCTCGCCATACACGGCCCAGCCTTCGATCATGGCGCCATTGCCGAAGATGGACTTGACCAGCGACGGCGACTTGTTGGCGTACACGAGCTGCGTGTAATGGCCGGGGATGGCTTCGTGGATATTTAAAATCTGCAAGATCCAGTGGTTGTACTCGCGCAAGCTGCTTTCCGCCTGCTCCGGCGTTTCGCCGTCGAGCGGCGTCACGTTGTAATAGGTGCGGTCCTGCGGGCGGTAGGGGCCGGGCGCCTCGATGCTGGCGCCGGCCACGCCGCGCTGGTAGGCGGGCGTTTCACGCACGACCAGCGGCTTTTTCGGGTCCATCGTCAGCAGATTGTGGCTGCTCACCCATTCCTGCAATTCCGGGATCTGGCGGCGGATTTCCGGCACGAAATCGGCGGGCGCCACGTGCTTGCTCGACAACTTGTCGATCACCATGCCGATCTTCGTCGTGCGGTCCGCCGGCTTGGCCGTGCCGCCCATGGTTTTCACCCACAGCTCGTCGGACAGGCTGTCCATGTGTTCGAGCAGCTTTTCGCGGGCGGCCAGGGCTTTCTGGTACATCTGCTCGGCGCTCACGCTGGCCTGGATATCGTAGGCGAATTTCTGTTCATATAAATCCTTGCCGATGCGGAAGGAGCGCGCATTGCCGTTCTGCGCCAGCGCCGCATCCTGTTCCGTCAGCCAGGCCGCATAGCCTTGCACGGCCGTGCGGGCCGCGGCGATGCGGGCGTTGTACAGCTGCTTTTCCGCCGGCGTCAGGATGGAACCCTGTGCCGTCTTGTTCAGGTCGTCAAGCACGCTGAGCACGCCGGCGCTCTGGGCGATGGCCAGCTGCGTATGCTCGCGCGTGGGGTGATTGATACTGGCGCGCGCGGCCGCATAGTATTGCGGCACGCCGGCGATGCGCTTGAGCAAGGTGCGCAGGCGCTGCGGCTGGGCCGCGTATTCCGTGTTCAGGATGAAATCGATGGAGCCGGCCACGTTGTACTGGGCGGGATTCCATTCGAATTCGCGGAAGGTGGTCAGATACCAGCGGTCCGCTTGCAGCTTGTTCGTCAGCAGGGCCAGGTCGGTACGTTGCTTGTCGGACATCTTGCTGGCATTCAACTTGCCAAACTTGCCCAGCCATTCTTCGATGAAGGCCAATTGCTTCTGGCGGCTGGCCGCGTCAGGAATGCTCAGGTTGGCGGCGCCGTCGTACTTGCCGACCGAAATCGCGCTTTCCGGATCCAGGCGCCACAGGGCCGTGAGGAACTGGCCGCTGAGGTTATTCATGGAACGGTCGCTGCTGTTCTCGCTGGCGACGGCCGCGACCGTGGCTGCCGTCGCAGCCGTGGCGACGACAGCCTTCCTGGCGACGGTTTTCTTCTTGCTGCTGCTGGTGCCTGCCTTGCCGCTTTTCTGCGGTTTCTTGGCGGCGCTGGCCGGCGTCAGCGTAAAGGCCATCATCAATGCGGCGAGCGCAATTTTATTTCTTGTCAGCATAGTTGGTCTCTTGAATATTTGGCTGTTTGTAAAAATCAGTAAATAATAAACTGATAATATAAGTAACAAACAACTATTGAAAGGTTGGCCTTGCTTGCCTGGGCGGCCCAAAGATTAGCATTAATTGCCGCCGCTGCGCAGTTTTTTGCGCCGGGCGTTCCCGCGCTAGACGACGACGGCGCCGCCGCGCAGCATGTCCTGATGGCGCGCATTCAGGTCCGCCACGGCGTCCTTGCCGCGCGCCATGCCGGTGGCGTGGATTTCCGTTTCTTGCGTGTAGCGCTGGCTGACGCGCACCGTGTAGGACTGGAACAGCCAGCTCCAGAAGTTCGTTTCGTAGACGGCTTCATCCATGTCGCGCCATTTGACGCCCGTCAGTTTCTTTTTCCACGGCAAGATGCCGGACGCCAGCCACACGCCTGCCTCGTCGCAATACAGCTGGTAGCTGCGGATGGTCAACAGGCGGTAGCCGACGATCAGGGCCGAGCCGACCAGCACCACGAAGGCGGCCCGCGTGTTGTGCTTGAAGGCCAGCGGCAAGGCGGCAAAGAACAGCAGCACGGCGATGATGAAGGTGCTGACGTAGGCCGTCCAGGATTTGCCGCACAAAAAGGTGGCGCGCTGGCCGGCGCTGGTGGCGATGAAGTCGGTCATGGGGAAATAGGGCGAAGAAACAGGAATAATCGCATGGAACGGGACCGGCTGTTCATTTTTTCAAGCCCTCCTGCAGCATGCCCAGCATGTCATTGGCCGACATGCGCGCGGCCGCGTCGCTGCCTTCCAGCAGACTGTCGGCCAGGTCGCGTTTGTGCTGGTGCAATTCGACGATGCCTTCCTCGATCGTGTGTTTCGCCACCAGGCGGTAAATGGTGACGGGGCGCAACTGCCCCATGCGGTGGGCGCGGTCCGAGGCCTGGTCTTCCACGGCCGGGTTCCACCACGGGTCCATGTGGATCACGTAGTCGGCCGCCGTCAGGTTGATGCCCATGCCGCCCGCCTTCAGGCTGATCAGGAAAACGTCGCCGTCTCCCGCCTGGAAGGCATCCACGCGGCGCTTGCGCTCCTGCATGGGCGTGGCGCCGTCGAGATACTGGTAGCTGACGCCATGCTGCTCCAGGTGCTGGCGGATAAGGGTCAAATGGTCGACGAACTGGCTGAAGACGAGCACCTTGTGGCGGTTTTCCAGCAGACCCGACAGCAGTTCGGCGAAGGCCGCCAGCTTGCTGCTGGCCAGGCCCAGCTCGGGCGCCACCAGCTGCGGATTGCAGCAGGCGCGGCGCAGCTTCATGATTTCGGCCAGGATCTGGATGGCCTTTTTCGACGCCGGCCCTTCCACCATGGCCAGCTTTTCCAGCGCTTCGCGGCGCAAGGATTCGTACAGCGCCGTTTCCGGCGGCGACAGTTCCACCTCCAGCACGATTTCCGTGCGTGATGGCAATTCCGACAGCACTTGCGTTTTTGTCCGGCGCAGGATGAATGGCGCGATCAGGCGGCGCAGGCGCAGGCGCGCGCCGGCCGCCGCCCGCTTGTCCTGATCCTTTTCGATCGGTCCCGCAAAGCGCAAATTGAACTGGTCCAGGGTGCCCAGCAAGCCCGGGTTAATAAAACGGAACAGATTCCACAGTTCGCCCAGGTGGTTTTCCAGCGGCGTGCCGCTGGCCACCATGCGGAAATCGCCTTGCAGGGCCATCACGGCTTGCGAACGCTTGGTGGCGCCGTTCTTGATGGCCTGCGCTTCGTCGAGCACGATCGTATGCCAGCGCACGTCCGCGAACAGCTGGGCTTCCTGCTGCAGCAAGCCATAGCTGGCCACCACCAGGTCGAACGGCTGCAGGGTGTCGAGCATGTCGGCGCGGTCGCCGCTGCCGAACAGCTTCACCTTCAAGGTGGGGGCGAAGCGCTGCGCCTCGCTGATCCAGTTCATGCACACGGAGGTGGGCGCGACGACGAGGGTGGGGCCGTTCGGCGCCCGCGCCAGGATCAGGGCCAGCGCCTGCAAAGTCTTGCCGAGTCCCATGTCGTCGGCCAGGCAGGCGCCCACGCCCCAGTGCGCCAGACGCGCCAGCCACTCGTAGCCGGCCAGCTGGTAGTCGCGCAGGTCGGCCTGCAGGGTGCTGGGCAACTGCGGCGTAAAGTCGTCGAGGGCGCGCAGGCGCAGCAGGTGCTCGCGCCACAGTTTGTCGGCCTTCACGCCGCCCGCATCGTTGGCCAGCTCTTCCAGCGCGAACGCGGCCAGCGGGTGGATATGCACGCCATCGGCATGCGCCTCGCCATACGCGGCCAGTTCCGACAGGCGGCGGTGCAATTCGTCGCTGAGTGCGAGGAACTGGTTGTCGCCCAGGGCCACGAAGCGGCTTTTATTGTTCTGCATCAAATCGAGCAAGGCGCGCAAATCCATCACCTTGTCTTCGTCGATCTGCACGTCGCCGCTGGCGGCAAACCAGTCTTTTTCGCTCCTGATATTGAGGCGCATCTGGCCGCTGTCGATGCGTTTCGATACGCGCATGGTTTCGCCCTCGGGCCAGGCCAGCACGATGCCGGCAGGATCGAGCGCCTGCAGCTCGACCAGCAATTGCAGGCCCAGCGCTGGCTGGCCCAGCAGCCACTCGCCATGCTCTTCATCGGCCTCTTCCAGCACCAGGCAACGTCCGATGAGCTGGCGCTGCGCTTCGCGTTCCGCATTCAGGTCGCGCCGCGCCTGCACGGCACGCCCTGCCACGTCGGCAAACACGCTTTCGGCGCCGCTGCCGGGCGCGTAATAGGCGCCGTTGTCGTGCAGCGGCCGCACGAGAATCTGCATCTTGAGTCCCTGCTGGTAGGGCAGCAGGTGCACGTGCAGGCGGTGGTCGGCCGTGATGACTTCCGCGTCGCCCGCGCCGCCGCCGATGTCGGACTGCACGGTGACCATGGACGAGATGGCGCCGATGGCCTGCATCACCTGTTTTTCCGCATGCAGGGGTACGGACAGGCCCAGGCCCACGATGGCGCCGATGCGCCGGTGTTCGTCGAGGATGTGCACCACGCGCAGGCGCGTCGGCGTCTCGCGCTGCACCACGACGTTGCCGCCGTTGTCGGGCAGCGGCGGCTGCATGCCCAGCCATAGCTGCCCCTCGTGCGACTTGATCAGGAGCTCGGGCGCGCCGGCGATCAGTTCCACGCGCGTGTCGGGGTGATCGAGCCAGAACACGAGCGGGTGGCCCACCAGCAGCACGGCGGCCTTGTCCAGCTCGACTTCATAGCGCGGTGCCGACGAATAGTATTGCTTGAACGGCGCGATGCTGCCGGCCGCGCGGGCGTCCTGCGGCGTGAGGAAATCGATGTCGCCCGCTTCTTCCGCCAGGCGTTTGAGGCCCATGGCGCGGCCCTTGCTCCAGCCGCCGCGCGCGTCGCGCTTCTGCTCGCGCACTTCCACGGCCGTCAGGCCGAAGCGCGGGTCGAACGCCACCAGCCACACGAGGCGCGAGACGCTGCCGACGGCTTCGGCCGGCGCGTTCTGCTGCAGGTTGATCAGGGCGCTCAGCTGGCGCTGCCATGCTTCCTGGCGCTCGAACCACGGCGCCATGTCCGTCAGGCCGTGCTGCGCCCGCTTGGCCGTCGCATAGCGCTCCTGCTGCGGCTCGCTCATCAGGCCCAGCAAGCCGGCCGCCTGCGCGGCGATCAGGTCGTAGCCGGCCGCGTCGGCCTGCTGTACCAGCAATGTCAGTTGGGGTTTGCGTTCGCTCAATTGCGGCAGCGCAAGCCAGTAGTACAGCAAGGCCTGGAACAGCTGGGCCTGCAGTCCCGTTTCCCAGTTGCGCGTGGGAATGCCTTCGGCTTGCAGCACGCCGGCGCGCACCATGCGCAGCATGTTCAGCTGCTGGTAGACGATGCTGTCGTGGTTCGGCTGGGCGTGCAGGGCGATGTCGAGGTAGGTTTCCGCCGTTTTCAGCAGCTTGGCGTCGTTGCCGCGCAGCAAGGCCAGCACGTACAGGTGGCCGCCGATGCCCGTGAAACACAGCTTGCGCTTGCCCGCCTCCTTGCGCAGCCCTTTCAGGGCCGTTTCGAAGCCCGCCACGGCGTGCGCGTGTTCGCCGCGCAAGAGGGCGATGCTGCTGTCGACAAACAGCGCCTGCGGTCCCTGCTGGCCCGCCAGGTAGCGGGCGGCCGCGTCGAGTTCGCCGCACAGCAGGGCGTCCTCGGCCAGGGCCAGCGGCAGGGCGGCGCCGATGTGGTCGCCGGCCGCCGCCTGGCGCGCATGATGGGCGCGCGCATAGGCGCGGATGGCGTGCGCCGTGGCCGGTTCGCGCGGGGCGTTGCCCAGCAGCACGGCGAGGACGTCATCCTGCAGTTGCGGCATGACGAAAGACAACATTTCCGGCTCGAACGGCCGGCCGAAGATCTCGATCAGCGGATGCAGCTGCTGCGCTTCATAGCAGGCCATGCAGGCGGCCAGGATGGCGGCCACCTGGCGCACCTCGTCATTGCGCAAGAGGGCGATGCGCAGGCGCGCCACGCCTTGCCGGTAGCTGCGCAATTCCACATAGCCGTCCCAGTTGCGCCGCACGGGATTGATCAGCTCGATGGCCTGGCACAGGTCGCGGAACACCAGATGCTCGATGGCGGCACGCATGGCGGGCCAGCGCAGCTTCGCTTCGCAGGCGAAACCCCGTCCCACCACCTCGCTGGCCAGCGCCAGACGCGTCAGCCGCTGCAGCATGTTCGTCACCACCAGCAGGGAAAACGGCGTGCCGTCCGGCTCGACGACATTGGCGCGCTGCAAGTGTTCATACACGGCATGCTTGCCCACCGGCTCGCCCGTGATGGCCAGCAAGGCCAGGATCATCTGTTCGTGCTGCTCCAGGGCGGCGAATTCGGCTAGCAGGTGCTGGTCCAAATGCGGGTCGGTCATGCGGGCAGATTGGCGATATGCACGGGCGGCTCGCCGGCCGCCACGGGCAGGCCGAACACGCGCTGGTAGAAATACAGTTCCGCATCCAGCGTGCGCACGATGTTTTCCGCCTTGCGGAAGCCGTGTCCCTCGCCTTCCAGGGGCACGTAGGCGACGGGCACGCCGCGCGCCTGCAGGGCGTCAACCATCTGCTGCGACTGCTGCGGCGGCACCACCTTGTCATCGAGGCCCTGGAAGAAGATCATCGGGCGCGACAATTTATTGGTGTGGTGGATGGGCGAGCGCTCGCGGTACAGGGCATCGGCCTGCGGCTGGGGGGCGATCAGGTAGTCGGTGTAGCGCGATTCGAACTTGTGCGAATCGTCGTCCAGGCCCTTCAGGTCGGATACGCCATAGTAGCTGGCGCCGGCCTTGAAGACGTCGTGGAAGGTCAGCGCGCACAGGGTCGTCAAGCCGCCCGCGCTGCCGCCGCGCACGATCAGGCGTTCGGGGTCGGCCAGGCCGTTGGCCGCCAGGTAGCGGGCGCCGGCGATGCAGTCTTCCACGTCGACGATGCCCCATTGCCCGCGCAGCGCGTCGCGGTATTCGCGGCCGAAGCCGCTGCTGCCGCCATAGTTGACGTCAAGCACGCCGATGCCGCGGCTGGTCCAGTACTGCGTCGCCAGCTTCAAGGTATTGCTGGCCATGCTGGTGGGGCCGCCGTGGCTGATGACGATGACGGGCGGCAAGGTGCCTGCCGGCGCCTGCACCTCGTCATTTTTCGGCGGATAGAAGAAGGCGTGCGCCGTGCGGCCGTTGCTGCTAGGAAAGCTCAAGCTGCGCGGCACGGACAGGTAAGCCAGCGCGGGCAGGGCAGCGATCGACTGCGCCAGCACTTCCAGCTCGTGGTTAGCCAAATCGATGCGCGCCAGTTCCAGCGCGATGGTGGGGCTGCCACCGAGCAGCGCGACGAAGCCGGAGCCCACGCGCAGTTCGCGGATTTCCTGGTACGGGTGGGGAATCGGCTCCAGCTTGGCCGCCGCCACGCTCAATTGCGCCAGGTAGCTGATGCCGGACTGGATATACGTGCAGACGATCTCGTCGTCGGACAGGAAACCGTACATGCTGCCGCCGAAGGTCCAGTGCGGCGTGGCAAATTCCGCTTCCATCGGGCACAGCGCCTCGATGTCGGCGCCGTGCAGGCGGTACAGATTCCACCAGCCGCTGCTGTCGGAAACGAAGTGCAGCAAGCCGTTCGGTGACCATTCCGGCTGGCAAATCGACTCGCGCGCGCCGCCGGCGATCAGGCGCGGCGAGCCCAGCGTGCCATCCGCCTGCACGTCGGCCAGCCACAGTTCCGTGCCCTGCCACGGCAGGCGCGGGTGGTCCCAGCTGATCCAGGCCAGCTGGCTGCCGTCCGGCGACAGGCGCGGCGCCGCATAAAAGTCGTGGCCGCGCGCCAGCACCGTTTCGCGCCCGTCGAAGCCGACGGCGGCCAGGCAGTTTTCCGGATGCGCGTGGCCTTGCTCCGGATGCTGTTCGCGCACGGCGATCAGGCGGGAGCGGGCCGCATCGACGACGAAGTCTGCGTGGCGCGTGTTGCCGCCCGTGGTGAACGCCTCGGGCGCGCCGTCGCCGGCCACGCGGTACAGGCAGTTGTCGGCGAAATGCGAGAAATACACGCTATCGCCGGCCACGGCATAGGCGCCGCCGCCGTATTCATGCACGCGGCTGCGCACATTGAACGGTGCCGGCGTCAGTTCATCGACCCGCGCGCCGCGCTGGCGCAGCAGGGTGTTGCGGCCCGCCTCGCTGGCGCGCCCGGCCAGCCAGAACACATCGGCGCCATCGGCACCGCCCAGGGCCAGCTGCGTCAGCGGCGAGGCGCCGGCGGCGACGATGGCCGCGCTGATCGGCGATGGCCAGATGCCATAAGGGGTGCTGGATGCGGTCGAGGTCATGCGGGCTCCGTGTAGTGAGGGGATCAAGGGCCGCCAGGCAGGATCAGGGCGCGTGGCAGCGTGCATCATCATAATGGAAGGTCAGGCACAACGAAAGTCATCGCTGTGTGCGGCAAATGCTGCAAAGCGGCACCGGAATCAATGAAATGGCGGCGATTGGATGCGATAATACCGCTTCTCCCAGCTATTGATTGCCTTCCATGCCACAATTTGCTCCGCTCCAGAATGACACTTTCCTGCGCGCCCTGCTGCGCCAGCCGACCGAGCACACCCCCGTCTGGCTGATGCGCCAGGCAGGCCGCTACCTGCCCGAATACCGCGCCACGCGCGAGCGGGCCGGTTCCTTCCTGGGCCTGGCAAAGAATCCCGATTACGCCACGGAAGTGACCCTGCAGCCCCTGGAGCGCTTCCCGCTGGACGCGGCCATCCTGTTTTCCGACATCCTGACGGTGCCCGACGCCATGGGCCTGGGCCTGTATTTCGCCGATGGCGAAGGTCCGAAGTTCGAGCGCCCGCTGCGCACGGAGCAGGACGTGAAGGCATTGCAGGTGCCGGACCTGACGTCGCTCGACTATGTCTTCAAGGCCGTCACGCAGATCCGCACGGAACTCAACGGCCGCGTGCCGCTGATCGGCTTTTCCGGCAGCCCGTGGACCCTGGCGTGCTACATGGTGGAAGGCGGCGGCTCGAAAGAGTTCCACACCATCAAGAAGATGCTGTACAACCGCCCGGACCTGATGCACCACATCCTGGCGATCAACGCCACCTCCGTGGCGCAGTACCTGAATGCGCAAATCGATGCCGGCGCGCAAGCCGTGATGATTTTCGATTCCTGGGGCGGTGCGCTGGCCGATGGCGCCTACCAGGAATTTTCGCTGGCCTACATGCAGCAGGTGGTGGCGCAGCTGAAGCGCGACAAGGATGGCGTGAAGATTCCCGCCATCGTGTTCACCAAGGGCGGCGGCCAGTGGATCGAACAGATCGCCGACATCGGCGCCGATGCCGTGGGCCTGGACTGGACCGTCAACCTGGCGCGCGCGCGCCAGCTGGTGGGCCATAAAGTGGGCTTGCAGGGCAATCTCGACCCGGCCATCCTGTTCGCCAGCCCCGAGCAGATCCGCGCCGAAGTGGCGAAAGTGCTCAACGCGTTTGGCGCGCCGTCGGCCGGCTCGGGCCACGTGTTCAACCTGGGCCACGGCATTTCCCAGTTCACGCCGCCGGAATCCGTGGCAGCGATGGTGGAAGCCGTGCACAGCATGAGCCGCGCCATGCGCAGCGGCCAGTAAGCGAGCGCACGGCACCCGGCAGCGCCGCGCGCGCCCGGGCAGAAGGCAGGTTTTCCACAGGAAGCCTGCCTTTTTCTTTGGTGCCATGCAACATGCCATACCGACTTATGCACAATTTTTTTTGCTGCGGAAATAACAGGCAGTGGAAAACCCCTGCCCGGGGAGTGCCGGCAAGTAATTGATTCTTAAGAAGAAAAAAATCTTCCCCAGAGCGATCCTTGCCATAATTGGCAAGGTTGTTCTTCCGCCCGGCAGCTTTATCAGTTCATTGTCCACAAAGTTATCAACAGATTCTGTGGATAAAATTGAAAAGTAATTTGTTAACGGGGGCTTAGCGTGGGAATTCAGGTTTTACTTGAATGTCATGTTGCACCGCATGATATTTGAACAATATTTTGCGCCGACGCTGCGCCGTGCGGCTGGCCTGCCCGGCAAACGCCTATTTTGTTCCTGGGGCGTAAGAAATACATTGATTTGAGTCATGCAAATGGCGTCTATTCTTGTGTGAAAAATTCATGAATAGCTCAGTTATGCACAGACCTGGAGAAAGTCAGGTGTTTTTTTCTCTCCCGGGCAGTGATTTTTAAGGCATTGATTTTAAAGGATTAAATTTTATTTCGTGCCCCCCTTGACGGCGATCAAAATTTTCTATCCACATTATTCTGACAGTTAATTTTGCTTTGTCCACAAAGTTATCCACAGAATTATCTTCAGGATGGGGCGCTGTTTTTGCCTGGGTAAAGGAGTGCGGATTTTCCGGTAGACAAACACTAGTTCCGTGCGTACACTCGACGATTGCAAAGAAAGCAATTTTGCAGATTTGTGCACAGTGGCAAGCGTAACGCTGTGCCCTGTCTTGATGAAATCCCCTAGCGCGGAGGTGCGGTGAAGGACGAAAACGCATTCAGCGTGCAGTTGACGAGCGATACCGCCGATGCTGCCATGGTGTGCGGCATCCGCCTCTTGCTGGCCGTGTTTGCAGTCGTCATCTGCGTCGTCAATCCGGGCGGCGACGTCCATCTGAGCGACCTGGCCACGGTCGTGTGCGGCGCCTACGCGCTGCACAGTGCGGCACTATTTGCCCTCATGCAAATTCGCCTGTCCAGCATGCCGGGCAAGGCCATCTACTGGTATGACGTGGGCTGGTTCGGCCTGATCGTCTATTACAGCGGCAGCAGCAACGGCTATGTCTTCCTGCTGTTCTTTTTCGCCATCCTGGCCGCTTCGTTCCAATTCGGCTTTCGCGAAGGCTCGCGCGTGACGCTGATGTCGGCCGCCGCCCTGATGCTGGTGGCGCTGCTGGCGCAGGCCGCCGAGCAGCGCTGGCATTTGCTGTGGTGTACCAGCTTCCTGCTGGCGCTGGGCCATCTGATCGCCTACTGGGGCGGCATGGGCCTGCAGCAGAAACGCCGCCTGGCCCTGCTGCGCGACGTCAGCCGCCTGTCGAATCCCCGCTTCGGCATCAACCATTCGCTCTCGTCCATCCTGGAGAAAAACCGCGTCTTCTTTCGCGCCAGCAGCTGCATCCTGGTGCTGCAGGATGGCGACTCGGACAAATGGCTGCTGCGCACGGCGACGGCGGCCAATGCGGGCACGTCGATCGAACCGGTGCGCCTGTGCGCGAGCGCCATGCCGGCCCTGCTGGCCTTTTCCCCGGAACACAGCGTGCTGCATGTGCGCCCGCGCCTGACGTGGTGGCCGTGGATGGGCGGCACGCGCGTGCTGGGACGCGGCTGCAGCAAGTGGCGGCGTTTCGGCGGCGATGCGGGCGAGCGCCTGGTCGAGCTGCTCGAGGCGCGCGCCTTCGTCAGCGCATCCTTGCGTTTGCGCAAGGGACAGGGACGCGTGTACCTGATGTCGGCGCGGCATGGCTTCAGCAAGGCCGATGCGCTGTTTCTCAAGCATATCGTGGCGCAAGTGTTTCCCATGATGGAAAACATCGAATTGCTGGACCGCCTGGCGTCGGAAGCGGGGCAGCGCGAACGGCAGAAAATCGCCTGCGACCTGCATGACAGTACTTTGCAGCCGTATATCGGCTTGCGCCATGGCATCAGTGCCGTGCGCCAGGCGGCCGCGCCGGACAACCCCCTCATCGACGACCTCGACAAGCTGCTGGCGATGGCCACCGAAGTGGTGGGCGACATGCGCCACTTCGTCAAAAACCTGAACAGCGGGCAGTTGCGCAAGGAGCCCGAATTGCTGCTGGCCTTGCGGCGCCAGGCGGAGCAGGTGCGCCAGTTCTATGACATCGACATCGCCCTGCGCGTCTCGCCCGCCATCGAAGTGAGCGACCGCCTGGCGGCCGAAGTGTTCCAGATCGTCAGCGAAGGCATCAGCAATATCCGCAAGCATACGCGCGCGCGCCATGGCACGATCGACGTCGATTGCAGCAATGGCTGGCTGCAGATCCTGATTGAAAACGAGGGCGATGGCGCGCCGGCTGCGCCCTTCACGCCCTCGTCGATCGCCACGCGCACGGCGGCGCTGGGCGGGCGCCTGCTGGTCAAGCGCCCCGGCGATGGCGGCACCTCGCTGCAGATTGCGATTCCCCTGTGATGCCGGCCGCGAGCGCGCCCGCATGCGCCGGGCAGGCGATCCGCGTGATGCTGGTCGACGACCACAAGACCATGTTGTGGGGACTGGAAAAGCTGATCGAAGGCACGCCGGAAATGTCGCTGGTGGGTTCGGCAGGCGATGCCGAGACGGCGCTGGCGATGGCGGCTTCGCAGCGGCCGCATGTCATCGTACTGGACCTGGACCTGGGCGGTTCATGCTCGACCGATATCCTGCCCCAGCTGCTGGCCGGCGGCGGCACGCGCGCGCTGGTGCTGAGCGGCACGCGCAGCCAGGAATTGCTGGGCAAGGCCGTGCGCGCCGGTGCGCGCGGCGCGCTGGGCAAGGAAGCGCCGGCCGAGCTGCTGCTGCATGTGATCCGCAAGGTGCACCTGGGTGAACTGTGGCTCGAGCAGACCCTGCTCGGCTCCCTGCTCGGCGAGTTGCTGGCGCCCAAGGCGCCGCCGCCGCACAATCCCGAAGACGCGCGCATCGCCAGCCTGACGGCCAAGGAGCGCAAGATCGTCGGCATGATCGTCGATGGCAATGGAGCGCTGAACAAGGACCTGGCGCAGCGCGCCTTCATCGCCGAGCACACGCTGCGCAATCACCTCAGTTCGATCTATCACAAGCTCGGCGTCGGCAACCGCCTGGAGCTGTACGTGTACGCCACGCGCCACAAACTCGGTTGAGCGCTACTCCGCAATGGCCACGCGCGAGCCCTGGTAAGCCTCGTTGTACACGGGTTTGCTAAATTCCGACAGCATGCCGCCCGTAAACGACATCGTATCGGCGATCAGCATCAGGTAGGGCCGGCCCTTGAGACCGCCGCTACCCACGAGGTTCAGCGCCGAGGACGGGAAATACAGGGTGCCGGCCAGCTCGCCGCTGACGCCGCCCGTGATCTCGTTCTTGCCTGTGACCTTGTCGCGGTCGCCATAGAACAGGATGCCGGCCATGGGGCCCGTTTCCGGCGCCGCCAGCTTGAGCACGCCGCTGCCGCGGATGCTGACCGCTCCCTGCGTATAGAAGGCCACGCCGTCGCCGTGCAGGTTGACGGCGCCGTCGACCGTGAAGCCGCCCTTGAGCACATAGACGCCCGGGGTAAAGTTGACCGTGATGCCGCCCGACAGATTGATGCCGTCGGGATACACGCCGGGCCGCAGGGTGTGCGTGCCCGTGCCCTTCAGCGTGCCGTTCGCCTGCGTGGCGCCGCCCGGCGGTGGCTGCAAACGCGCCAGCGGGTCCAGGCGCGCCGCCTGGCCGACCTGTGGCGTGGGCAGGAAGGCGCTGCCGCCGTCGTGCCGGTAGCCGGGCGCCTGCACGCCGATGCTGTCGGCGCGCACGGTCATGGCGCCGCTGGCCGTCAGGGTATTGGCCGTGCTGCCATTGACGAACATCGCACAGTGTTCGCCCGTGATCTCGCCGGCTCCCGTGACCGTCATCGCCTCGCTGACGTTCTTGCCGTTGAGGGCCAGGAAACAGGTGGCGTCGGGCCGCGCGCCGGCCACCGCGCGCGCCTGCACTTCGACCGCGCGGAAGCCGAACAGGCCCATGAAATGCGTGGGCACGGCTTGCGTCAGCTGCACTTCCACATAGCCGGGGCGCGCCGCCTGGGCGCCGGCCAGGGGCGGCAGGTGCACGCTGGTGCCGCTGGCGGCAAAGCCGTTCAGGGCCGCATCCTGCTTGCCCGCCGCGACGATGTCGGCCAGGCTGGCCTGGCGCTGCATTTCCAGCGCGGCCGAGACGGCGCCCGCATCGGCCGCCGTCTGCATGCGCCGCTTGACGAGATACAGCATGCCGCTGTCGCCCGCCAGGCCGGCAAAGCCGATCAGCAGCGGCAGCAGCAGCGCCGTGGCAACGGGGATGCTGCCGCGCTGGCGGCGGGAACGCAGGGGAGTGGACAGGCGCATGGAATACCTCGCTTCGGCGGATTGGGAAATGTCATTGGGAAATCATCATGCTGGCCGAACTGCGCAGCGGAATGCTGAGCGAGCCGACCATGGCGCTGACGGGATGGAAGCGGTAGCTGGCGCTGACGGTGACGATGCTGCCGGGCGCGTTGTCGCCGCCATCCCAGCTGACGTCGATCGTGTCGAAGCGCAGGCCGACGGCGTGCGCCGCCACCCGCCGCTGTATCAGCTCGCGGGCGCGCTCGCGGCTGTAGCGGCCATCGGTATTGCCCAGGACGCTGCCATAGCGCGCGCCTTCGCGGCTGGCCTGCGACAGGGTGTTGTAGTTCCATACCGCCAGCGCCAGATTGACGATGGCAAACGTCAGCAGCAACAGCAGCGACAGGGTGAGGGCGAATTCGACGGCAAAGGAGCCGCGCTGGCGGATGGGAGGCATGGCGTGATCGTTTCCTTCAGTAGGGCGCCTAGCGCAGGCGCGCCGTGGCGCTGTGCTGCAGCCGCAGCGGCGCCGCCAGCCCTGGCAGCAGGGGATAGCCGGCATCGGCCAGCACGTAGCTGGTGCGCACTTCGACATAGGTCCACGGCGCGCTGGCATAGCCGGGACACTTGCCGTTGCCGGCATACGGGCTGCCGTCGGCGCAGCGCTGGCGTATGGTCACGTCGGGCATGGCCATGCCGGGCGCGTCGTGCAGGGCGTCGCGGCGCGCGGCGGCGGCGATGCGCGCCGTGTCCTGCGTCTGGCCGGCCTGCGCGAACTGCACGCCGGCGCGCGCCGCACTGACCAGCGCCATCTGCAGGTAGTACAGCCGGCTCATGCCCGCGATGCCGAGGAAGATCAGCATCAGCAGGGGCATCAGCAGGGCCAGTTCGACGGCCGCCACCCCTTGCTGGCGCACATGCGCGCGGGCCTTAGCCGGCATCGCGCAAGGCCGGCAGCAGCAGGCGGTAGATTTGCAGGAAGGCCGGTCCCATCAGCACCACCAGCAGCGAGGGAAAGATAAAGAAAATCAGCGGAAACAGCAGTTTCAGGGCGATTTTCGCCGCCTGCTCCTCGGCCCCCTGGCGCCGCCTGGTGCGCAGTTGTGCGGACTGCACGCGCAGCGAGGCGCCGATGCCCGTGCCGAAGCGTTCGGCCTGGATCAGCATGGTGACGAGGGCGTCGACGTCTTCCACGCCCGTGCGCAAGGCCAGGTTGCGCAAGGCTTTTTCCTTGTTGCTGCCGGCGCGCAGTTCCAGAGTGACGAGCGTCAGTTCTTCGCTCAGCACCGCGCTTTTCAGCACGATTTCGGCGGCCACGCGGGCCAGCGCCGCATCCATGCCCAGACCCGCTTCGACGCAGACCGTCATCAGGTCCAGCGCGTCAGGAAAATTTTCGAAGATGTCGCGCTGGCGCTGCTTGACCATGTGCGCCAGCGCCACGTTGGGCAGGTAATAGCCGGCGGCCATGGCGATGAGCAGGCACAGCACCAGCGTGCTGCCACCTGACTGATGCAGCAGGAAGAAGACGGCGGCCGGCAACGCCAGCGCCAGGGTCGTCTTGGCGGCGAAGAACAGCAGCGGCGCGGCGTTCGAGCGCAGGCCCGCGTGCATGAAGCGGCTGCGCAGCGGCGAGCCTTCCCAGTTTTCGGCGGGCGAGGACAATTTGCCCAGCGGTACGGCCAGGCGCAGCAGGCGCGCCAGCCAGCGCCTGCCGCCGGCCTTGCGCCCTGGCGCATGCGCTTCGGCCAGCGCGGCCAGGCGCGATTGCAGGGTCGGCGAAGCGAACGGGCGCAGCAGCAACAGCATGGCGCCGAAGGCGGCGCAAAAGGTCAGCGCCAGGAACAGCAATTGCAGAAAACTCATGACCATCCTTTCGGGAAAAATCTCAGATGCGAATGCGCGTGACCTTGCGAATTATCAAAATACCCAGCGCCATCATCACGCCGGCCGTGGCCAGCATCTTGCGTCCGCCGCTGTCCAGGTACAGCACGCTCAGAAAATCGGGATTGGTCAGCTGCATCATCAGCGCCACGGCAAACGGCATCAGCCCCAAAATCCATGCCGACATGCGGCCCTCGGCCGACAACACGCGGATTTGTCCCAGCAGCTTCAGGCGGTCGCGGATGATGGCGCTGATGCTGCCCAGCAACTCCGACAGGTTGCCCCCCGTTTCGCGCTGGATCAGCACGGCGACGACAAAGTAGCGCAGGTCGGTGCTGGGCACGCGGCTGGCCAGGTTGCCCAGCGCATCGCTCATGGCCACGCCAAAATTGACTTCATCGAAGACGGCGCGAAATTCGCTGCCCAGCGGCGCCGCCATTTCATCGCCGACCATTTTCAGCGCCGTGGGAAAGGCGTGGCCGGCGCGCATGGCCCGCCCCATCAGGTCGAGCGCATCGGGCAACTGCTGTTCGATGCGCCGGAGCCGTTGCTGCTGCGCGCGGCGCAAGTGCAGCAGGGGCAGCGCGGCGCCCAGCGCGCCCAGGCCCGCCAGCAGGGACAGGGGCAGCCCCAGCAGCGCACCCAGCAGCAGTCCGCCCAGCAGGCTGGCCAGGCACCAGCCCAGCAGCTGGGCCACCGTCTGCTGGCGTCCCGCCTGCAGCAGCAGGCGGTCCAGCACGGCCGCCGGCGGCAGCGCCTGCAGCGCGCGCTGCAACAGCGGATGGCGGGCCAGCAGGCGCTGCTTGCTGATCGACAGGGCGGGATGGCTGTCGGCGCTGCCCCTGCTGGCATTGCGCACGCGCTGCGCCACGCGCCCGGGCGCGCGGTTGCGCATGCCGCGCCAGGCCAGGTAGACGCCGCTGGCCAGCAGCAGGGCGGCGCTGAAGACCAGGGTGCCGAAGAGGAACAGGGAGGCCATCTCAGCGTCCCTGCCGCGTCGGTTCGAACAACTGGGCCGGCACCGTGATGCCGAACGTGTGCAGGCGTTCGAGGAAGCGCGGCCGGATGCCCGTCGAGGAAAAATGCCCGAGCACGGTGCCGCCGTCGCCCACGCCCGTCTGGCGGAAGCTGAAGATTTCCTGCATGGTGATCATGTCGCCTTCCATGCCCGTGATTTCCTGGATCGAGGTGACCTTGCGCTTGCCATCCGTCAGGCGCGACACCTGCACCACCACGCCGACTGCCGAGCTGATCTGCTGGCGCATGGCCTTGCTGGGCAGGCTGGCGGCGGCCATGCTGATCATGTTTTCCAGCCGCGTGATGGCGTCGCGCGGGGTATTGGCGTGGATGGTGGCCATCGAGCCTTCGTGGCCCGTGTTCATGGCGCCGAGCATGTCGAGCGCCTCGCCGCCGCGCACCTCGCCCAGGATGATGCGGTCGGGACGCATGCGCAGGGCATTGCGCACCAGCGCGCGCTGCGTCACCTCGCCCTTGCCCTCGATATTGGGCGGGCGCGTTTCCAGGCGCACCACGTGCGGCTGCTGCAGTTGCAGCTCGGCCGCGTCTTCCACCGTGACGATGCGCTCGGTGGCGCCGATGAAGCCGGAAATGACGTTGAGCATGGTGGTCTTGCCGCTGCCCGTGCCGCCCGAGATCAGGATGTTGATCTTCGCCTTGCCCAGGCCCTGCAGGATTTCCGCCATGCCCGCCGTCATGCTGTCGTAGGCCACCAGGTCGGCCAGGCGCAGCGGATCGGCCGAGAAGCGCCGGATCGACATCACGGGGCCGTCGATGGCCAGCGGCGGGATGATGGCGTTCACGCGCGAGCCGTCGGGCAGGCGCGCATCGACCATCGGGCTCGATTCGTCGATGCGGCGGCCCACGCGCGAGACGATCTTGTCGATGATTTTCATCAAATGCGCGTCGTCGCTGAAGCACACGTCCGTCAGCTCCAGCTTGCCGCGCCGCTCCACGTACACGCGCTTGTGGGTGTTGACGAGGATATCGGACACGCTGGGGTCGGCCAGCAGCAGTTCCAGCGGCCCGAAGCCCAGCATTTCGTGCTGGATGTCGCGCGTCAGGTTCTTGCGTTCGAGCTCGTTGATGACCACGGCCTCTTCTTCCAGCAGGCGCTCGACCAGCAGGCGCAGCTGTTCGCGCACCTGCTCGGGCGCGAGGCGCTGCAGGTTTTCCAGGTCCACGCGGTCGAGCAGGATGGCGTGGATGCGCTGCCTGAGCAGCTGGTAGGCGCGGTTGTCGATGGTGCCGGCGCGCTGGTGCGTGTGCAACTGGCCCAGCCGTTCGCGGATCGGGATGGTGACTGCGTTCATGGTGTTGTCCTTGCTCAGGCGCGGCGCAGCAGCCGGCCCAGCCAGCCGTCCTGCGCGGCGATGGGGGCCGCGCCGCTCAGGCGCCGGGCGAATTCCTGCAGCGCCCGCGTGATGGGGCTGGCGGGGGCCAGCTGCAGCACGGGGATGCCCTGGTTGACGGAGGCGGCCGCCGCTTCATAGTGGTTGGGCACGGTCATGTAGACATCGCTGCCGTAGGCCGTCACCAGGTCGTACACGCTGATTTCGCTGCCCCTGTCGTGGCGGTTGACGACCAGGTGGATTTTTTCCATCGGGTAGTCGAGCGACTGAAAGACGTCGAGCAGGCGCTTGCCGTCGCGGATGTAGGGCAAGGTGGTTTGCAGCACGGGAAATATCATGTCGGCCTGGTCCAGCGCGCGGATGCTGATCGCATCGAGGCTGCGGCCGATGTCGAGCACGATGAAGTCGTAGTGCTGGCGCGCCAGCCTGAGGATGGCGTCCACGTGCTCCGGCTTGACGTCGTTGGCCAGCGTGGGGTCGTCGGGCGCGGCCAGCACGCCGTAATTGGGCAGGACATTGAGCATGCTCGAGGCCAGGAACGACGGGTCGAGGCGGTGGATCTGCTGCGCCACGTCGGCCAGCGTGGCCAGAGGTTTCTGGTCGGAAACAAACAGCGAGGCGTCGCCGAACTGCAGGTTCATGTCGATCAGCGCCACGCGGCTGTCGCCCTGCGCCGCCAGCGCATAGGCCAGGTTGGTGGCGAGGAAGGTGGCGCCGCTGCCGCCCTTGCACGAGATAAAGGCCAGCAGCTTGCCGTTGGCGTCGCTGCGCCGCTGCAGTTTTTCCTCGATGCGTTCGATGGCCTGGTACAGGCAGCCGGGCGGGGCCGGATAATCGATCACTTCGCGCACGCCGGCGCGCATGGCTTGCAGCAGGAAATCCGGCGTGTGGTGGCGGCACAGCAGGATGAAGGCGATGCGCGGCTGCTGGTTGCCCAGCCGTTCCACGTTGTCGAGGTCGCCAGCTTCGATATTCGGCTGGTCGACGATCACCACGTCCGGGGCGCTGCCCGCGGGCAGCCTTTTCAGCGCGCCGGCCAGGGTGTCGACCTGGTACGCGGGGTTGCGGCTGCGCAACAGCGCGGCGATGCCGGCCAGGCTTTTTTCGTCTCTCGATATGACGGTGATGTGCACGGTGGCCCTCCCTAGCGCTTGCTGACGCCGATGGTCAGCTCCTGCGCCGGCGCCGGCGGGCTCTGGAACGAGTCCTGGTAGCGCTGGAAGGCGGCCACGCCGGCGCCGCCGTCGATGCCGCCGCGTGCGGCCAGGCGGCTTTGCTCGCGCGCGGCCGCGTCCGGCTGCAGCACTTGCCGCGCGTGCGCCTGCCGCACGCTGTCGCCGAACTGGCTGTCGAGCCGTGGTGTCTGCTGCACGCAGCCGCCCAGCGCGGCGGCGGCCAGCAGGGAAAGAAAGCGGGGAAAATCAATCATGTTGCTGCTCCGGTTGTGTTGCGGCCGCCGCCGTGGCGGGCGGCGCCCTTCCTTCCATTTTTCCGCGGATGAAAAAGTCGGCCCGCGACGGTTCCACATAGCCATCGGTGGGCAGCGGCGGCACGGCCGGCAGCGGTTTCACCAGGTGCGGCGTGACAATGAAGACCAGCTCGCTGCGGTCGCTCTGGAAGTCGCTGCTGCGGAACAGGGCGCCCAGCACGGGGATCTCGCCCAGCATGGGCAAGGCCTTGATATTCGTCGTTACATTGTTCTTGATCAAGCCGCCGATGGCGAAGCTCTGGCCATCGAACAGTTGCACCGTGGTGGCCGCGCGCCGCGTGGTGAACGAGGGCAGCAAGGCGGTGGCATTCGTGCCGCCCGCGCTCAGGCCGATGCCGTCCTTGTTCAGTTCGGAAACCTCCGGCGCCACCTTCAGGTTGATGCGTCCGCCATCGAGCACGGTGGGCGTGAATTTGACGGCCACGCCATATTCCTTTTCTTCCAGGGTGATGGTGGGCGTGCCGCCACTGTTGTTCTGGCTGACGGGAATGAAGACCTTGCCGCCGGCCAGGAAACTGGCTTCCTGGCCGCTGATGGCCATGATGGTCGGTTCGGCCAGGATTTTCACGAGGCCGTCGCGCTTCTGCGCGTCGATGCTGACGAAGTTGCCATTCTTCTTGTTGAACGCCTCGATCAGGCTGCGGTTGCCGCTGAGCAAGTTCGACAGCAGCGAGTGCGTCCAGTTGCCGACTTGCACATTGACGCCCAGGCTGGCGCCCAGCTGGTCGACGAGGCTCTTCGACACTTCGGCGATCTTCACTTCCAGCATCACTTGCTGGGGCGCGGCAATGGCCAGCATATTGATCACCTTGATGCCGGCGCCGCTGGCGGCAGGCATGGCGGCGCCAGCCGCGCCCGAGGCGCCGGTGCCGCTGGCGCGCTCCGCGTACGATTGCGCCAGGGACAAGATCTGGCTGGCCTTGACGGCGTCGGCCACGGTGCCCGACAGGACCAGCGTGTCGGCCGCCGCATGCAGGGCGATCTGCGTCTCGTCGGGGAACAGCTGCGTCAGCTGCAGGCGCAGCGCCCCCGTGTCGATGGTCACGCCGAGGTCGATGATGGTGGCTTGCTTCGCGCGGTCCCACAGGATCAGGTTGGTGGTGCCGGGACGCTTGCCCAGCAGATAGACTTCGCTGGCATTGAGCAGGATCACGTCGGCGACGGCGGTGTCGCCCACGGCCAGGCGGCTGGCCGCGAACGGCAGGCGCAGCAACTGTGATTTGCCGGCCGACAGGCTTACCAGGCGGGGCAGGATGGCGGCGGAGGCCGCTGGGGCCGCTGTCGCCTGCCGGGCCACGTCGGCCTGCGTCTTGGGCGTCCTGGCGGCGGCTGCCTGGCCCGGCAGCAAGCTGGCAGCCAGGGCCAGCAGCAGGGCCGGGTGTTTCATGATGTGTCTCAATTGCTTCCCCAATCTGTACTGGAATGCGTGTGTGGAATGGTCATCGGAGTTGCTGGGCGCTGCGCTCCAGGCCCTTGATGACTTCGATGCGCTCGCCGGCCGCGCGCGCCGGCGGCACTGGCGCGGCCGGGCGCCTGGCCGCGGCCACGGGCGCCTTGGCGGGCGGCTTGAGGTCGAGCAGGGTGGACCTGGTGGCGCCGTCCGTATTGACGGGCTTGTCTTCGATCTGGTTGCGCAGCACCAGCGACAGCGTGCCCACGCTGCGCGCCAGGTCGAGTTTTTCCGCCTGCTCCGGCGTCAGTTCCAGGGTCACCGCATTGACCACCTTGGGCTTGGTGTCGTCGCGGCTCGACTCCTGGGCGATGGCCAGCACGAGTATGCGTTCGAGCACGATCTTGGAAATGGCCGCGTCGCTGGCCTGCGTGCGTTTCTTCTCCGCTTCGTCCTGGGTATGGACCAGCACGTCGACGAAGTTGCCGGGCAGGGCGAAGCCGGCCACGCCCACCACGTCGTTGACGCGCACCGTCATGGCGCGCTTGCCGTCGCCCAGGGCGGCGGACAGGCCGCCCACCGTGCCGGCGGGGGCGAGCTTGCTTTCCAGAACCGGTTCACCGCGGCCGATATTGCTGCGCGCAACCCGTGCCTCCAGCAGCCGCGGGTCGCCGATGGCGCCCGGCGGCAAGGCGCCGGCCGGCCAGTCCACCAGCGTGATCATGTTGGGCGCCAGGCGCGCGCCCAGGCTGATGTCGGCGCTGGCGACGGCCACCTTGCTGCTGCCAGGTGCCGCTTGCGCATTGATCCAGCGCAATGCCACCAGGACGGCGGCCAGGGCCACGACGAAGGCCAGCACGATCAGCGCGATGGCGCGGGTATGTCTCATGAAAAGCTCCAGAAAAAGGACAGGGCGGTGCCGGCCGCGATGGCGATCGCATAGGGCAGGCTGCCGCTGGCGGCCTGGGGCGCATCGAGCCGGGCATTGCCGCCGCTGACGCCGCGCAGCAGGCTGTGGAACAGCATGCGGCAGCTGTTGGCGAGGACCTGGCGCAGCACGCCCGTGCAGGCGGCCACCAGCAGGGACAGCACGCCGCCTGCCAGCAAACTCAGCACGGTAGCCCACAGCACGGCCTGGGGGCCGAGAAACGCGCCCGCCATGGCCATCAGCTTGACGTCGCCGGCGCCCAGCGCGCGCAGCATGTACATGGGCAGCAGCAACGCCAGGCCCAGCGCCAGGCCGGCCAGCGCGGCCGGCAGGCCCAGGCCGCCGGCGGCGGGCGTGAGCACGGCGTGCAGCAGCAGGGCCGCCAGCGCGCCGCCAAAGACCAGGCCGTTCGGTATGCGGCGGCTGCGCACGTCATGCCAGACGGCGCCAGCCAGCAAGGCGCACAGCAGCACGGCGGGAACGGTAAGCGGGAAAAGGGAAGTCATCGGTATGCGGCGGCGTAGCCAGGTGCGGACAGGACGGGGCAGGATGCCGGCCCGGCGGGACGGCATCTGCAAAGATCGCGTGCTTACGGTTTGGCGGCGGGCATTTGCGCGCTGACCGCTTCGAATGCCGATTTGATCTGTCCACCCAGCGTCTTGACGGCGGCGGCCAGGGCCACGGCGATCAGGGCGGCGATCAGGCCGTATTCGATAGCCGTGACGCCGTCTTCGTTGCGGATGAAATTCTTGATAGCTTGCATGATGGTTCCCTTGTGGTAGTGGTGGGGTAGGTCGTCGTTGCCAGCCAAAACGCCAGGCAGATCGATGGTTTGCATGAGCGGTTCCGGCAGGCTGGCGTTGCTTTTATTGCTACAAAATTGCCGAAGCGCCCACTATAGTCGGGACCGCTTTGACGGACATCACACAAAGGTCACTTTTGGCCTGGTACATTCGGCCCCTTTTTGCGGCGCGGGCACAGGACATTCGTACCAGGGGCCGCAGCCGCCCTGGCTTTCCCGTAACACTGTTATTTTTGGTGATAATTCAGATAACTTTCATGGCGGCCGCCCGTGCCGCGCTAGGCGTTTGCGGGACAGACCAAGTATCATGGCCGGCTGGCCCGCGGGGCCGGAACCTGATGCGGCACCGCGCGCCGCGCCGCGCGCGTTTTTTTATTGAGATAGGCTAGACCGATGGCGCAGTGCATCCTGAAAATCGCGCTCGACACACCGCTGAACGCCCTGTTCGACTACGGCTGGAACGGCGACGATGCGCCGCTGCCGCAGGTGGGGCAGCTGGCGCTGGTGCCGTTCGGCCGGCGCGAAGTGATGGGGCTGATCGTCGGCGTGTCCGGCAGCACCGATGTGCCCGCCGCGAAACTGAAGGACGTGCTGGCCGTGCGCAGCCAGCTGGCGCCCCTGTCGGAGCAATGGCTGGCGCTGGCCGCCTTCGCCGCCGATTACTACCAGCGCCCGCTCGGCGAAGTGGCGCTGCCGGGCTTGCCGAAGAATCTGCGCGTGCTGACCACCGTGGCGCTCGACCGCGCCATCAAGAAGCTGGGCAAGCTGGCCGACGCGCACGACGGCACGCCGCTGAACATGCCGGCCCTGAATGCTGCCCAGCAAGAGGCGGCGGACGCCATCGGCGGCGCCCGGGGCTTCAAGCCGACCTTGCTGTACGGCGTGACGGGCAGCGGCAAGACGGAAGTGTATCTGCAAGCGTGCGCCCAGGTGCTGGCGCGCGAGGACGATGCGCAAATCCTGATTTTAGTGCCGGAAATCAACCTGACGCCCCAGCTGGAAGGCAATATCCGCGCGCGCTTTCCTGGCGTCATGCTGGCCACCCTGCACAGCAGCCTGTCCGAAGGCGAGCGCATGCTGCACTGGCTGGCCGCCCACCAGGGCCAGGCGCGCATCATCCTCGGCACGCGCTTGGCCATCCTGGCGTCCTTGCCGAAATTGAAATTGATCGTCATCGACGAGGAGCACGATCCTTCCTACAAGCAGCAGGAAGGCTTGCGCTATTCGGCGCGCGACCTGGCCGTGTGGCGCGCCTGGCAATTGCAGATACCCATCGTGCTCGGTTCGGCCACGCCGTCGCTGGAAAGCTGGCACCATGCGCAGACGGGGCGCTACCGCAAGCTGGAATTGCGCGAACGGGCGGTGAAAAATGCGGTATTGCCGCGCGTCAAGATTCTCGACATGGAGCGCGACAAGCCGAAGGACGGCCTGACGTCGCACCTGGTGGCGGCGTTAAAGCTGCGCATGGAGCGCGGCGAGCAGTCGCTGCTGTTCTTGAACCGGCGCGGCTATTCGCCCGTCATCTGCTGCGAATCGTGCGGCTGGATCAGCAATTGCACGCGCTGCACCTCGTTCATGGTGCTGCACAAGCCCGAACACCGGCTGCGCTGCCACCATTGCAGCCTGGAACTGCGCATCCCCCGCCATTGCCCCACCTGCGGCAATGTCGACCTGCAGCCGCTGGGACGGGGCACGCAGAGGGTGGAAGAGGGCTTGCAGCAATTGTTTCCGGAGGCGCGCATCTTGCGCATCGACGCCGATTCCACGCGCAAGAAGGGCAGCGCGCAGGAAGCGTTCGACACCGTGCACCGGGGCGAAGTGGACATTCTGATCGGCACGCAGATGGTGGCCAAGGGGCACGATTTCAAAAAGCTGACCCTGGTCGGCATTTTGAACCCGGACACGGCCCTGTTTTCCCAGGATTACCGGGCCAGCGAACGGCTGTTCGCGCAATTGATGCAGGTGGCGGGCCGCGCCGGGCGGGCCGCGCAGACGCAAGGCGGCAGCGTGTCCGAAGTGCTGATCCAGACGCGCTATGCGCGCCATCCGCTGTACGACGCCGTCGTCAACCACGATTACGACCACTTCGCCACCACTTTGCTGGAAGAGCGGGCCCAGGCAGCGCTGCCGCCCTACCTGTTCCAGGCCCTGCTGCGCGCCGAAGCCCCGGAGCTGGCGACGGCCATCGAATTCCTGCAGGCGGCCAAGGAATGCATGGAACACCCGCAAGTGACCATCAATGACCCGATTCCCATGAGCATGACGCGCGTCTACAACGTGGACCGCGCCCAGCTGCTGCTGGAATCGCCCTCGCGGCCGGCCTTGCAGGCATTTTTGAAAGAATGGTTACGTGAGTTGCGCGCCATGAAGACGCGCGTGAAATGGTCGCTGGAAGTGGACCCGCTCGATATCTGACTTAAGCCAGGTAGTCGCGCCCGGCCTTGATGATCTGCTCGGACAGCAGCTTGGTGAACGGCGTGTCCAGGGTCCACGCATGCCAGCTCAGCGGTAAGTCCAGGGTGCGGCCCGGCAGCAGATCCACGAGGCGGTCCGTCGCCAGCGCCGGCGCGGCCAGGCGCTGCGGCATCAGGCCGTAGGCCAGGCCATCCTGGACGCAGGCGCGGCGCGCCGCTTCCACCGGCAAAGTGTGGTGCGGAAACGGTTCGCGCATGCTCAATTGTTCCGCCAGGAAACGCGCCAGCAAGCCGTGCTGGCCCACGACGGCCGGCGCCAGCTGCACCGCCTCGGCAATAAAGCCATCGCCGAACCAGTGACCGGCAAACACGGGCGTGGCCACGCAGACATAGCGCAAGGTGCCCAGCGGCGTGACGCTGGTGGCGGCCGCCGCGTCGATCGCCGTGCCGGACTCGGCCGCCACGCAGCCGAACACGGAGCCGTCGCGCACCATCTGCAGGGCGCTGTCGCTGTCGGCCAGGCGCACGTCGAGCTGGCAGCGGGGCGGCGCCAGCAGGGCGGGCAAGGTGTCGGGGAACCAGGTGGCCAGGCTGTCGGCATCGATGGCGATGGCGATTTCCGGCATGCTGACGCTGTTGCCCAGGTCGATGTCGAGCGAGGCCTCCATCAGCTTGACGTTGCGGTGATGCACGATCAATCGCTGGCCCAGTCCCGTCGGCACGGCCGGCTGGCCACGGATGATCAGCAAGCGCCCGCTGGCGTCTTCCAGCGCCTTGATGCGCTGCGAGACGGCCGACTGGGTGATGCCCAGCGCCAGGGCGGCCTTGTCGAAACTGCCATGGCTGGCCACGGCGTCCAGCACGGCCAGCGCGCGATAATCGAGTGATCCCATTAGCTCAGCTTATAAATTTTGAAAATGATTAGTTATACTAATGCATATATTGCTGCAATGTAAAACCTTATTTTCAGCAAACGGGTAGTATCGAACGCTGTGAGCAACCTCAGTGGGATGGACAGCACTATGCAGACGATACAAGTGGATGTGGCCGTGATCGGCAGCGGCACGGCCGGCATGACGGCGCACAAGGCGGCGCGCATGGACGGCAAGCGCGTGCTGATGATCGAAAGCGGGCCATACGGCACGACCTGCGCGCGCGTGGGCTGCATGCCCAGCAAGCTTCTGATCGCGGCGGCCGAGGCGGCCCATGCGGTGGCCGCCGCACCGGCGTTTGGCGTGCATCCCGGGCCCGCGCGCATCGACGGCCGGCAAGTGATGGCCAGGGTGCGCAGCGAGCGCGACCGCTTTGTCGGCTTCGTGCTCGACGGCGTCAACGCCATTCCCGACGAGGAAAAACTGCGCGGCCATGCGCGTTTTATTTCCCCCGGTAAATTGCAGGTGGATGAGCATACGCTTGTCGAGGCCAGCAGCGTGGTGATCGCCACCGGTTCCACGCCCATCGTGCCGCCCGAGTGGCGGGCGGCGGGCGACAGAGTCATCACCAGCGACGCCGTGTTCGAATGGACGGACTTGCCAAAGTCAGTCGCCGTGGCCGGCAGCGGCGTCATCGGTCTGGAACTGGGCCAGGCGCTGGCGCGGCTGGGCGTGCGCGTGACGGTGTTTGCGCGCGGCAATAAGGTCGCGCAGCTGACGGACCCGCTGGTGCTGCGGGAGGCCGATGCCGTGCTGGCGCGCGAACTCGATATCCGTTTCATGACCCAGGTCGCGCACGTGGCAAAAACGCCGGACGGCGGCGGCATCCTGCTGACCAGCCGCGACGACGCGGGCGTGGAAAAAACCGAGCAGTTCGAGTATCTGCTGGCGGCCATCGGCCGCCGCCCCAATGTGGACCATATCGGCCTGGAAACGGCGCAAATCGAGCTCGACCGTCACGGCATCCCTCTGCATGACCCGCACACCATGCAGTGTGGCAACAGCGCCATCTTCATCGCGGGCGACGCCGACAACGCCTTGCCGCTGCTGCCCGAAGCGGCCGACGAGGGCCGCATCGCCGGCGACAACGCGGCGCGCTTTCCTGACGTCAAGCCTGGCTTGCGCCGCACGCCGCTGGCGATCGCCTTCACGGAGCCGCAGATCGCCACCGTGGGCGCGACCTACCAGCAGCTGTGCGCGAGCCATGCGGGGCGCTTTGCCGTCGGCGCCGTATCGTTCGGCAACCAGGGCCGCAGCCGCGTGATGCTGCAGAACCAGGGCCTGCTGCGCGTGTATGCGGAGTTCGGCAGCAAGCGTTTTCTCGGCGCCGAGCTGATCGGCCCGCGGGCGGAACACCTGGGCCACTTGCTGGCCTGGGCTTGCCAGGCGCAGCTGACGGTGCCCGCCATGCTCGACATGCCGTTCTATCACCCCGTCATCGAGGAAGGCGTGCGCACGGCCTTGCGCGAGCTGGCGCTGCACCTGGAAAAGGATCCGGAGCACGCACCGGGCTGCGCCGACTGCTCGCCCGGCGTCTGATGCAATTTTGATATTTACACAATTGTGTAGACAAGCTCACATGATTGCGCGATCATCGCTGCCACATTGAAATATTGATTAAAAGCAAAAAACATTTCAAATGGTTCATGCCCACGATGCCCCGATGGTACAAACAGGCAGTGGCAAGCGATGACGGAGACGATGTGAAGATTCGGCGCATTTTTGCGGGGGAACTGGCGCTGGGCCTGGCCCTGCCCTGGGACGTGCATGGCGAAACGGGCGGCTTGCTGGCCAGGCTGGGCCATGTCATCACGAGCGAGTCGCAGATCGCACTGCTGCTGGCGCGCGGCGTCATCGCCGATACCAGCGAGGATGCGCCGCGCGCGGCCAGGGAGGCGCCGTCGGCCCTGCGCATGCTGAACCAGGCCACCACGGGACTGGCGCTGGTCTTGCCGGCCATCGCCGCCGGACAAGTTGTGGCGCAGGAACAACTGGCGCCGCTGGCGCAACTGGTGGAAGAGGCCGTTGCCCTTGACGCCGACGTGGCGCTGGCCTGCATCCTGCACAATCAGGGCGCGGGCGGCTTTGCCGTGCGCCACAGCGTCGACACGGCCGTCATCGTCACCCTGCTGGCCAGGGCGCTGAAGCAGGACGGCGCGTCCTTGCGCAGCATGCTGCTGGCCGCGCTGAGCATGAACGTGGGCATGCTGGAACGCCATGCGCATTTCCAGCACAAGGCGGGGCCGCTCGATGTGCCGGAGCGCGCCTATATCCGCGCCCATCCGCAAGCGGGCGTGAACCTGCTGCGCGCGGCCGGCGTGACGGACGCCGTCTGGCTGCAGGCGGTGCTGCAGCACCATGAGAATATCGATGGCAGCGGCTATCCGCTGGGCATCACGGGCGAGCAGATCGGCATCGGCGCCCGCCTGATCATGCTGGCCGACCGCTACTGCGCGCGGGTCTCCGCGCGCAGCTACCGCAAGCCCCTGTTGCCGAACGCGGCCCTGCGCGAGATGCTGTCGGCGGACAAGGCCACGCTCGACGCGCCGCTGGCCTCCCTGCTGGTGCGCGAACTGGGCATCTACCCGATCGGCACCTTCGTCAAGCTGCTGAACGGGGAAATCGGCGTTGTCACGCGCAAGGGCTTGAACGCCACCACGCCGCATGTGCAGTCGCTGGTGGGACCGCGCGGCGCGCGCCTGGACGTGCCGCTGCGGCGCGACACGCGCGTGGACTTGCACGCCATCCGCGAAGTGCTCAGCGCGGAGCAGGCAGGCTTGCGCTTTCGCCCCGACCAGCTGTGGGGCAGCAGCGCGCGGGCATGATGTATCATTTATGGCATTCAATTTGCAATAATAGTAATTATTAAATTGCAATTAATGCGGAAAATTATTACTATCGGTTTTCCAATGATGCATACCACATTGGCGGCCGATGTCCGCGGGAGTTCGCCGAACTCTGGCGTCCGACGTCGGCTGAACGTCATCCTGCCAGGAGCTTCGCGATGAAAAAACTGATTTGTCTGATGGCCTTGTCCGCAACCGCCTGGTTGTCCAGCGCACAGGCGGCCAGCGTGTATTCCGCTGACCACAGCGGCCTGGGCGCGATTGCCAGCCCGGGTCAATTGAGCGATACCTTCAATGCCTCCGCTGGTGCCGCCGTGCTCAATTTCGAACTCCAGGGCTACCTCAGTCTCGACGGCGCCAACAACGGCTACACGGACACCTTCAGCCTGATCGTCAATGGCGCCACGCTGTTGACGGGGAGCTGGGACCTGGGCGGCGGCGGCGTGAACGTGCTGTACTTCAATCCGAACAATGCCGTCGTCCATGCCCATGCCACCGGCTACTTCGGCGGCGGCAAGGCCAGCGTGGAAATCCCGATTGCCTTGCTGGGCGGCAGCAACACCATCACCTATTCCTACACGGGCGCGGCCCAGGGCCTGGGCGACGAGGGCTGGGGCATCAATGGCGTGAACGTTTCGGCCGTGCCGGAACCGGGCACCTATGCCATGCTGCTGGCCGGTCTGGGCCTGGTGGGCTGCATGGCGCGCCGCAGGGCAGTGAAAAAAACCGCGTAACGGTCAATTCAACAGACCCGCATCGAGGCGGCCTTCGGCCGCCAGCTCGCGCATGATGCGCACCGTGTCGATGTCGGACTCCTTGTAGGCGGAACGGCGGAAGTCGTCGTACAGGGCGTTGGCCGCATCGGTGGCCGCGTCGTGACCGTCGTCGTACTGGAAGCGCACCCACAGGCTCGCTTCGTCGGGCATCTCGATGGTCATCACCAGCGAGGACGCGCTGATATCCTGTTGCGCCGGCACTTCATAGCGCACCTGCAGTTGCGGCACCAGCACCACCTTGTCGTTGATGACCAGTTCGCCGTAGCGCAGGCTGCGCGCGAAACCGGCATCGCAGCGCTCGCTGATGTGGCACTCGTCCAGGTGCGGCACGAACAGCTTCGGCGATTCGGCGCGCAAGACGAGGCCGCGCCAGACCTGCTCCAGGGTCAGGGTGTCGATCAGCGGGTTCAGCGGATCGTTGATTTCAATCAAGTGTTCAAATTTCATGGGACTGCCATTCGGTAAGTTGGCGCGCAAGGGCGATATAGGCGGAATGGTACTCCAGGCGTGGCCGCGCCGCACGCCCGGGAAGGCCGAAGATGGCGCCAGATGGCGATATATCAATGCCGCCGCCTGTTTTTCAGGCAGATCTTGCCGTGCAAAAGGCGGGCGCGACGCTGTTACAATGGGCTGCTGTTCCCTGCGGAAATACCCTGATGTCCAAAGCGCCACAATTCGGTCTGAATGCTCCCCAAAGCGAAGCGGTAACCTACCTAGACGGCCCTTGCCTCGTCCTGGCCGGCGCCGGTTCGGGCAAGACGCGCGTGATCACGCAAAAGATCGCCCACCTGATCGAAGACCGGGGCTACGACCCGCGCACCATCGCCGCGCTGACCTTCACCAACAAGGCGGCGCTGGAAATGCAGGAACGCATCGCCAAGCTCCTGAAACAGCCGCGCCAGGCCAAGCAGCTGACGGTGTCGACCTTCCACTCGCTGGGCGTGAAAATCCTGCGCCAGGAAGCCAATGGCGTGGGGCTGAAGGACCGCTTTTCCATCATGGACAGCGACGACTGTTTTTCCCTCGTGCAAGACCTTGCCATTACCACCGATAAACAGGTGATACGCGGCATCCAGAACGCCATGTCGCTGTGGAAAAACGGCCTGATCGACCCGGACATGGCCCTGGCGCAGGCCAAGGACGAGGATGAAGCGAACGCGGCGCGCATCTACCGCAGCTATGTGGCAACGCTCTCCGCCTACCAGGCCGTCGATTTCGACGATCTGATCCGCTTGCCCGTGGAACTGTTCCGCAACAACGGCCCCGTGCGCGACAAGTGGCAGCGCCGCTTGCGCTATCTGCTCGTCGATGAATACCAGGATACGAATACCTGCCAATACGAACTGGTGAAACTGATGGTGACGGGCATCGGCAAGAAGCCGATGTTTACGGCCGTGGGCGACGATGACCAGGCGATCTATGCGTGGCGCGGCGCCACCGTGGAAAATTTGAAAACGCTGGAAACGGATTTTCCCGATTTGCGCGTGATCAAGCTGGAGCAGAATTACCGCTCCACCATGCGCGTGCTGAACGCGGCCAATGCCGTCATCGGCAACAATCCCAAGTTGTTTGAAAAGTCGCTGTGGTCCGAGCACGGCCTGGGCGAACCGATCAAGGTGCTGGGCATGCAGACGGACGAGCAGGAGGCGGAGCAGGTCGCCATCATGATCTCGGCCGACCATTTTGAACGCAAGAACAAATTTTCCGACTACGCCATTTTGTACCGGGGCAACCACCAGGCGCGCATCATCGAGCAATGTCTGCGCAAGGAACGCATCCCATACACGATTTCGGGCGGCCAGAGTTTTTTTGATAAGGCCGAAATCAAGGACATCATCAGCTACCTGCGCCTGCTGGCCAACGAGGACGACGACCCGGCCTTCATTCGCGCCGTGACGACGCCGCGCCGCGGCGTGGGCCAGTCGACCCTGGAGGTGCTGGGCGCGTTCTCGGGGCAGTGGCAGTGCTCGCTGTTCCAGGCCGTTTTTAAAGGCGGCATCGAGGCCAAGCTGACGGACCGCCAGCTGGGTCCCCTGCGCGACTTTTGCAACTTCATCAACGACCTCGAATCGCGCGCCAGCCGTCCCGGCGCGGCCGGCAGCGGCGACAACGCGGCCGAAGTGCTGGACGACATGATGAAGGAAATCCACTACGAATCGTATCTGTACGATGCCTTCGAGGAACGGCAGGCGCAAAGCAAGTGGCAGAACGTGCTCGAGTTCGTCAACTGGCTGAAGGAACGGGGCCGGGGCGGCAAGGACCGCGACGGCGAAGAAAAGAACGTGCTGGAACTGACGCAGATGGTGGCCCTGATGACCATGCTCGAAGGCAAGGACGAGGAGCAGGACGCCGTGCGCATGTCCACCCTGCACGCGTCGAAAGGGCTCGAGTTTCCGCACGTATTCCTGGTTGGGGTGGAAGAGGGCATCTTGCCGCACAAGGGCGACGCGGACGCGCCGGCCGAAACCATCGCCGCGCGCATCCAGGAAGAGCGACGGCTGATGTATGTGGGCATTACGCGGGCCCAGCGCACCTTGCACGTTACCTGGTGCAAGAAGCGCAAGCGGGCCGGCGAGCAAGTCCATTGCGACCCGTCGCGCTTCATCAAGGAAATGCAGCTCGACGTGGGCGACGCCGTGCCGACGGAGGCGGAAGTGATTTCGCCGAAAGAACGTCTGGCGCGCATGAAGGCGCTGCTGGCCGCGCCGAAAGGCTAGTGTCGCATGCCGGCGGCGGGTGCCGCCACCACCGTTTTTCCTGCAAATGGTACGGCGGTGCTATACGGAGTATCTTCCACTTTTTTGAGGCTGCCATGACCCATCCATTTGAAGCTCCGCTGACCTTGTCTTCGCTGACCCGTCCCGCGCTACTGTTCACCTTGAGCAGTGCCGTCGCCGGTTTGGGCTGGTGGCGGGGCGACTCGCGCTGGCCCGCCTTGGCGTTCCAGCTGTTGTCCGGCTTCGGCTATCCGGCCTTGCTCACAGTCCTGGCCATGCTGCTGCTTAGCGTGATGGCCATCAAGTGCAAGGGTAGGCTGGCGCGGTTTGCCTACAATGATTTTTACAATCTCTGGCGTTATGCGCAAGCCACGCTCACACGTATCATCGCGGTCTTTGCCGGCATGATAGCGGTCGCCGCGGCGTGCTGGGCGTCTACGGGGAGCGCCAGCGCCATGCAGGTGGTTTTGTATGGCACCGTGTTATTGGCCATGGTGGTGTATTACCTGCTGGGCCTGTCCAGTATGGCGGCTGCCCTGGCGCTGCGTGGCCTGCCTGCCGACCTATCCGCGAAATAGAACCTGGTCACGCTCTGCATCGTTGTCTACCGGCACGATGCGGTCTGCGTGAAGGCAGGCGTTAAAATGCCCCCTTTCAGTCAGGAATCACCGAGAGCACCATGGACAATGCAGAACAGATGGAAGTACGTTTCGTCGATATCGAAATCAAGCTGGCGCAGCAGGAAGACCTGGTCGAGTCGCTGAACCAGATGGTGTACCAGCAGGGCAAGCGCATCGATCAATTGGAAGCGATGCTGCACAAGCTGGGCGAGCACGTGCGCGACGGGGCGCAGCAGGCGAATGGCGGGCTGGTCAACGAACGTCCGCCGCATTATTAAATCGGCATCGTAGTGCGGGGCGCATGAAAACCGTTCATCACTGGCAGGCGCGCTACCACCGGTAGTTGCTGGTGACGCAAGTGTGTCAGGCTGTTATTATTTCAGGCTGGCCCGCGACACAATCGCGGCTCTCTTGCGTTCCTTGAAAGAAGACATGACCCGTCCAACTATGCTCGTCATCGCCGCCAGCCTGATGCTGGCGCCAGCCGCCGCCGCTTTTGCCGCCACCGCCGCCACCACCGTGCCTGCCGCTACCGCAGCCTTGCCCGCCTCGAACCCGTTTGCGCAGGCCAGCAGCCTGCCATTCCAGTATCCGCCGTTCGACAAGGTGCAGGACGCCGACTACGCGCCCGCCTTTACGGCAGGCATGGCCGCCAACCTGGCGGAAATCAACGCGATTGCGAATAATCCGAAAGCGGCCACCTTCGACAACACCATCGTGGCCATGGAACGCTCTGGCCAGTTGCTGGGCCGCGTGCGCACCGTGTTTTCCGTGATGTCCGGTTCGAACACGAATGAGACGATCCAGGGCCTGGAACGCGAACTGGCGCCGAAGATGGCGGCCCACAGCGACGCGGTCATGCTCAACGACAAACTCTTCAAGCGTATCGACACCCTGTACGCCAAGCGCGGCAAGCTGGGCCTGGATGCGGAATCGAAACGCTTGCTGGAACGCTACCACACGGACTTCGTGCGCGCGGGCGCCAAGCTGTCGGCGGCGGACAAGCAAAAGCTGCGCGCCTACAACGGCCAGCTGGCTGCCCTGTCGACCAAGTTCGCACAGAACGTGCTGAAAGAATTGAACGCGTCGGCCGTCGTCGTCGACACGCGCGAAGAACTCGACGGCCTGTCGCCGGCCGCCATCGAAGTGGCCGCCGGCCTGGCCAGGAAGCGCGGCCTCGACGGTAAATACGTGATTGCCCTCGTCAACACGACGGGCCAGGCGCCGTTGTCGCTGCTGACCAACCGCGCCGTGCGCGAACGCATCATGGCCGCCTCGCAAGCGCGCGGCAGCCGTGGCGGCGAGTTCGACAACACCGCCGAAGTGCTGGAACTGGCAAAGCTGCGCGCCGAACGGGCCGCGCTGATGGGCTACCCGAACTACGCTGCTTACTCGCTGGAAGACCAGACGGCGCACGACACCACGGCCGTGAACGCCCTGTTGGGCGAACTGGCCAAGCCGGCCGTCGTCAATGCACGCCGCGAAGCGGACGATATCCAGAAGGTCATCGATGCAGGCAAAGGCGGCTTCAAGGTGGGCGCCGCCGACTGGGCTTTCTATAGCGACAAGGTGCGCGCCGAACGCTACAACTTTGATGAAACGCAACTCAAACCGTACTTTGAAATGCAAAGCGTCTTGACCCGTGGCGTGTTCTTTGCCGCCGGTAAATTGTACGGCCTCACTTTCAAGCAGCGCACCGACTTGCCCGTCTACACGGCCGACATGCTGGTGTACGACGTCTTCAACGAAGACGGCACGCAGCTGGCCATCTTTACGCTCGACCCTTACGCGCGCAGCAACAAGCGCGGCGGCGCCTGGGCGAATGCCTACGTGGGCCAGTCGACCTTGCTGAACCGCAAGCCGGTGATCGCGAATAACCTGAACATTCCGAAGCCGGAAGCGGGCCAGCCGACCCTGATGACGTTTGACGAAGTCAACACCATGTTCCACGAATTCGGCCATGCGCTGCACGGCATGTTCTCGAACGTAAAATACCCGCGCTTCGCCGGCACCAGCGTGCCGCGCGACTTCGTCGAATACCCGTCGCAAGTCAATGAAATGTGGGCGCTGTGGCCGGAAGTGCTGCAAAACTACGCCAAGCACTATCAGACGGGCGCGGCCATTCCGGCCGAGCTGCTGGCGAAAGTGACGGCGGCCGACAATTTCAACCAGGGCTACAAGACCACGGAATACCTGGCGTCGGCCTTGCTGGACCAGCGCTGGCACCAGCTGACCCCGGCACAGATCCCCACCGACGTGCTGGCGTTTGAAAAGGCCGCCTTGACGGAAGCGGGCGTCGATTTCGCCCCGGCGCCGCCGCGCTACCGCACCACGTACTTCTCGCACGCCTTCGCGGGCGGCTATTCGGCCGGCTATTACGCGTATCTGTGGTCGGAAAAGCTCGATGCCGACACGGTCGAGTGGTTCAAGGAAAACGGCGGCCTGACGCGCAAGAACGGCGACTGGTTCCGCAATAAGCTGCTGTCGCGCGGCGGCAGCGCCGATGCGCTCGACATCTACCGCAACTTCCGCGGCCGCGATGCGAAGATCGAGCCGCTGCTGGAGCGCCGTGGCTTGAACGGCAAGTAATCCCCCGTCACCGGCCTGGCCGGTGCTGAACATCGATGGCCGCCCCGCAACGGGCGGCCATTTTTATTTGGCGATTTTCCCCATAAACCGTGGTAAACCGCGCAGTTGGCGTGATGCACCACAGGATCGCCCATGTTGGATGACGCCCGTGTGACAGGCTGCTATGATCTGCCACTGGCCCGCGACGCGATCGCGGCTCTTCCCCGCGCTTTCTGAAAGATGTCATGATCCGTCCACAACTGCTCGTCATCGCCGCCAGCGTCATGCTGGCCCACGCCGCCCCATCCGCCATGGCCGCCGCCGCGAAATCCGCACCGGCCGCCGCCATCAGCGCCCAGAACCCCCTGTTGAAAGCGAGTCCGCTGCCGTTCCAGATGCCGCAATTCGGCCTCATCAAGGACGAGCACTACGCGCCGGCGTTTGCCGAAGGCATGAAACGCCAGTTGGCCGAAGTCAACGCGATTGCCAGCAACCGCCAGCCGGCCACGTTCGAGAACACCATCGTCGCGCTGGAACGCACGGGGCAGCTGCTGCACCGCGTGCAGAGCATCTTCAGCAACATGACCTCGACCAACACGAACAGCGTGCTCGAAGCGGTGGAAGTGGATGTGTCGCCGAAACTGGCCGCGCATGGCGACGCCATCACGCTCAATCCAAAACTGTTTACCCGCATCGACACCCTGTACGCCAAGCGCGACAAGCTGGGCCTCGATGCCGAATCCCTGCGCCTGCTGGAACGCTATCACACGGACTTCGTGCGCGCCGGCGCCAGGCTGTCTGATGCGGACAAGGAAAAACTGAAAGCCTACAACGCCGAGCGGGCGGGCCTGGAAACGGCTTTCGCGCAAAACGTGCTGAAGGAAACGAATGCGAAGAGCATCGTCGTCGACACGCGTGCCGAGCTGGCCGGCATGACGGACAGCGATATCGACACGGCGGCGGCCGCCGCCAAGGAGCGGGGCTTGACGGGCAAGTTCGTCATCGCCCTGGTCAATACCAGCGGCCAGCCGCCGCTGGCCGTATTGACGGACCGCAAGACACGCCAGCGCCTGATGGACGCCTCGCTGAACCGGGGCAGCCAGGGCGGCGAGTTCGACAACCGCGCCATCGTGCTGAAACTGGCGAAACTGCGCGCCGAACGGGCGACCTTGCTCGGTTACGCCAACTACGCCGCGTATGCGCTGGAAGACCAGACGGCCAAGACGACGACGGCCGTCAATACCCTGCTGTCGGAACTGGCCAAGCCGGCCGTCGCCAATGCGCGCCGCGAAGCGGCCGACCTGCAGCAAGTGGTCGATGCGGAAAAAGGCGGTTTCCAGGTGGCGGCGGCCGACTGGGCCATCTACACGGACAAGCTGCGCAAGCAGCGTTTTAACTTTGATGAAAACGAGCTGAAACCGTATTTGGAACTGAACAGCGTGCTGAACAACGGCGTCTTCTTTGCCGCGAACAAGTTGTATGGCATCAGTTTCAAGGAACGGAAGGACTTGCCGGTGTACAACCCGGACGTGCGCGTGTATGACGTTCTGGATGCCAATGGCAAGCCGCTGGCCCTGTTCATCGCCGATTTCTATGCGCGCGGCAACAAGCACGGCGGCGCATGGATGAATGAATATGTGTCGCAATCATCGCTGATGGGCACGCATCCCGTCGTCGCCAACCAGTTGAACATTCCGAAGCCGCCCGCCGGCCAGCCGACGCTGTTGACGTTCGATGAAGTGACGACCATGTTCCACGAATTCGGCCATGCGCTGCACGGCATGTTTTCGAACGTGAAATACCCGCGCTTTGCCGGCACCAGCGTGCCGAGCGACTTCGTCGAATACCCGTCGCAAGTCAATGAAATGTGGGCCGTCTGGCCGGAAGTGCTGCAAAACTATGCCAAGCACTACCAGAGCGGCGCGGCCATGCCGCAGGAATTGCTCGACAAGGTCACGGCGGCGAAGAAATTCAACCAGGGTTTCATGACGACGGAGTACCTGTCGGCGGCCCTGCTGGACCAGCGCTGGCACCAGCTGGCGCCGAGCCAGCTTCCGACGGACGTGCTGGCCTTTGAAGCGGCATCGCTGAAAGACGCCGGTGTCGACTACGCGCCCGTGCCGCCGCGCTACCGCACCACGTACTTCTCGCACAGCTTCTCGGGCGGCTACTCGGCAGCCTATTACGCCTACCTGTGGTCGGAAAAGCTGGACGCGGAATCGGTCAACTGGTTCAAGGAAAACGGCGGCCTGACGCGCAAGAACGGCGACTGGTTCCGCAGCAAATTGCTGTCGCGCGGCGGCAGCGTCGATGCGCTGCAGCTGTTCCGTGACTTCCGCGGCCGCGACGCCACCGTGGAACCGCTGCTGGAACGCCGCGGCTTGAACGCGAAGTAAGCCGTCCTCATCAGAAGCTTGCGTTGCGTTGACATGGCGCACGCAAGCTTTCCGTGCCGGCGGCGTAGAATTGAGTAAGATGTAGACAAGAAGGCAGTCGAAAGAGTATATGAGTCAGCAAGATTTGAATGGCATTACCCTGGAAGGTATCGTGACGCGCCTGCAGGCCCACTACGGCTGGGACGGCTTGGCCAAGCACATCGATATCAATTGCTTCATCAGCGATCCCAGCATCAAGTCGAGCCTGAAGTTTTTGCGCAAGACCCCGTGGGCCAGGAGCAAGGTGGAACAGCTGTACCTGGACACGCAATTTACTGACTGACAGGAAAAAACATGGATAGCAAACTCAAGGAATCGTTACAACAGCTGCATTCGACGCTCGAAACCAGTGGCCCCGTCGATGAAGAACTGCATGGTTTGCTGCAAAAACTCGATGTCGACATCAAGCTGCTGATGGAAAAGCGCGCCGCCCAGCTGGACGAGGAAGAATCGACCACCTACGGCCTGGCCGAGCGCAGCCAGGAATTGTCGGCCAAGTTTGCTGTCAAGCATCCGAAACTGGAGCCGGCGCTGCGCGAACTTGGCGAGATTCTTGCCAATATGGGGATTTGATGCACCTCTGAAAACCTACTGCGCAGCCCACTGCCGGGCATCCGTTGCTCACCGTACCTTCGTACGGCTCCGCTACTCAACCCGGCATTGAGCTTGCTCGCTACGGTTTTGAGAGGCGCCGAGACGATGTTGATGCAATGATAAAAACTGCTCCTCAGTCACAATTTCTCGATAGAAATTCCCCAAGTGATTGAAAAATAAACGTTTTTTGTACTGAAATCCAACAGTAAAAAGCAGGCCGTCAGGTTGGAAATGGCCAATTCCGGTACAATCCGTACCCTATGAGCTCCCCTACCAATTTATTTGCGACCGTTCCCAAGCGGTCTGCCCGCGCTGCCGTGGCGCCTTTCCTGCCGATGTCGCGTGCCGAGATGGACGCGCTGGGCTGGGACCAGTGCGACGTCATCCTCGTCACGGGCGACGCCTACATCGACCATCCGAGCTTCGGCATGGCGTTGGTCGGCCGCCTGCTCGAAGCGCAGGGTTACAGAGTCGGCATCATCAGCCAGCCGGACTGGCTGTCGGCCGACGCCTTCCGCATCCTCGGCAAGCCGCGTTTGTACTATGGCATTACCGCCGGCAACATGGATTCCATGGTCAACCAGTACACGGCCGACCGCAAGATCCGCTCCGACGACGCCTACACGGCGAATGCCGAACCGAACAAGCGCCCGGACCGCGCCGTCACCGTCTACGCCCAGCGCGCGCGCGAAGCGTATTCCGACGTGCCCATCGTCATCGGCAGCATCGAGGCGTCCTTGCGCCGCATCGCCCATTACGATTACTGGTCGGACAAGGTCCGCCGTTCCGTCTTGCCCGATTCCAAGGCTGATTTGTTGATTTTCGGCAATGCCGAGCGGGCGCTGGTCGACCTGACCCACCGCCTGGCCGCCGGCGAACACATCAAGGATATCCGCGACCTGCGCGGCACGGCCTTCATGGTGCCGTCCGGCTGGCTGCCCGGCGACGACTGGGGCGTGCACAATTCCACCCGCGTCGACGTGCCCGGCAAGATCGACCCGCACTACAGCCCCTACGAGATGGTGCAGGAAGACAAGACCGCGTGCGCCACGGAAAATGCATCGAAATCGGCCGAAGTCATCAAGCCCATCCGCATCATGAGCCGCGAAGAGCGCCTGGCCATGGCCAAGGAAAAGCACGACAAGACCGTCGTGCGTCTGCCGTCCTACGATGTCGTCAAGGATGACCCCGTCATGTATGCGCACGCCTCGCGCGTGTTCCACCTGGAATCGAATCCCGGCAATGCGCGCGCCATGGTGCAGGCGCACGGCGAACGCGACGTGTGGCTCAACCCGCCGCCGCTGCCGCTGGCCATGGACGAGATGGATGGCGTGTACGACATGAATTACGCGCGCGCCCCGCACCCGAGCTATGGCAAGGCGCACATCCCCGCCTGGGAAATGATCCGCTTTTCCGTCAACATCATGCGCGGCTGCTTCGGCGGCTGCACCTTCTGCTCGATCACCGAACATGAGGGCCGCATCATCCAGAGCCGCTCGGAGCCGTCGATCCTGCGTGAAATCGAGCATATCCGCGATAAAACCAAAGGCTTTACGGGCACCATTTCCGATATGGGCGGCCCGACGGCGAATATGTACCGCCTGGCCTGCAAGGAAAAAGAGATCGAAGTGTCGTGCCGCCGCCTGTCCTGCGTGTACCCGTCCATCTGCGTCAACCTGGGCACGGACCACAGCAAGCTGATCTCGCTGTACCGCAAGGCGCGCGCCATTCCTGGCATCAAGAAAGTGCTGATCAGCTCGGGCTTGCGCTACGACCTGGCCGTGCGTTCGCCCGAGTACGTCAAAGAGCTGGTGACGCACCACGTCGGCGGCCTCTTGAAAATCGCGCCCGAGCACACGGAAGAGGGCACCTTGTCGAAGATGATGAAGCCCGGCATCGGCGCCTACGATGAATTCAAGGAAATGTTCGACCGTTTCTCGCTGGAAGCGGGCAAGAAGCAGTATTTGATCCCGTACTTCATCGCCGCCCATCCGGGCACGACGGACCTGGACATGCTGAACCTGGCCCTGTGGCTGAAGAAAAACAATTTCAAGCTGGACCAGGTGCAGACCTTCATGCCCACGCCGATGGCCATGGCCACGACCATGTATCACACGCGCAAGAACCCCTTGCGCAAGGTCACGGCAGACTCGGAAGTGGTGGAAACGGCGCGCAGCGGCAAGATCCGCCGCACGCATAAGGCCTTCCTGCGCTACCAGGACCCGGCCAACTGGCCGATCTTGCGCGAAGCGCTGGTCAACATGGGCCGTGGCGACTTGATCGGTAATGGCGACAAGCACCTGATTCCCGCCTGGACGTCGTCGGAGTCGGGCGGCCTGGCCGCCGGCGAACGCAGCCGCCAGACGCATGGCGCCGGCACGCCGGACAAGTTCAAGGTGGCGCCAGGCAAGAGCCGCATCGCCCTGGGCGGCACGGCAGCGGCGCCGAAGGCGACAGCCGTCGAGTCGAAAGTGCGTCCGTCGATCTTGTCGACCATCAAGACGAAGGCCAAGCCGGCCGCCGCGCCCATGGGCCGTGGCGGCAAGCCGCCGGCCAAGGCCAGCCATGCCGCGCCGGCGCGGGGCGGACGCAAGTAAGCGCTCGCACCGATCCCGGCCTGCGGGCATCCCCTGAAAAACCCGGCAACGCATACTGCGTTGCCGGGTTTTTTTACTTCTTTGCACCAACATGGGGCGTCAAATGTCGCGCAGGCAGGATTTTTACCAATATTTAAAAATTGAATAGAGCAAAAGGCAATTTTCCCTTGTGGCAATTTAGTGTTTGAAAATATACTCGTTGAATATTTGGCCGTACGGCAACAAACCTGCCTTTCTGGCAATCGCCAGCGTACGCGACCCCCAGCGTTTAGATGAAAAGAGATGCCAATTGAAATGCCTATCCTGCCAGGCCGAGAATAAGCCGGGCGCCAAATTCTGTTCTTCCTGCGGCACGACGTTTGCAGTTGTTCCTGCCGCGGCCCCGCTGCCGGGCAAAGCCTGCGGCCAGTGCGGCCATGATTGCAAGCCGGACGCCAGGTTCTGCCCCAAGTGCGCGTTCAGCTTTGCCGTGGCGCCCCTTGCCGCGCCGGTGACGCCGCCCGAGCCGGTTCTTGAGCCGATGCCGGAACCAGTGAGTGTGGTCGTTCCGGAGCCCGCTCCAGTGGCAGAAGTGCTCGCGCAAGCTGTTCCGGAAACCGTTCCCGTCCTTATCCCGGAGCCGGCCGCGCCACCGCCGCCTCCGCCCGTGCTGGAAAAGCGTCGTGCCGATTCCGCACCCGCACCGGCGCCAGAACCTGCTCCCGCACCGGCCAGCGTGCCCGATGCGCCTTCCGGCAGCCAGCCGGGCGGCGGCAAGAACAAACTGATCATCGCTGCCGTCGCGGCGGCGGTGGTCCTCGGTGCGGCCGGCGGATTCTATTACATGTCAGGCACCCCAGGCGCGCCGGTACCGCCACCGGAAGCCGTTGCCGCCACGGCCGCGACGCCAGTCGAAGCCGCAGCCGCGGCCGACGCGCCGCTGGCCATCAGCGATCCTGTGCTCGATGGCGCCACGACGGCCGACCTTGCCGCGACACCGGCTGCCGAGCCTGAGCCGGCGCCGGCGCCAGTGCCAGCTCCGGCACCAGCTCCGGCACCAGCTCCGGCACCAGCGCCGGCGCCTGTCGCGGAAAAACCGGCCAAGCCTGTCAAGGCCACGCCGCCACCGGCGCCTGTCAAGCAGAGCTCCGGCCTGGAAAACGTGATCACGGAAAGCCTGTCGGAGGCGAGCCACTGCATGAGCCAGCGCAAATACGACTGCGCCATCGCCAACGCGAATGCGGTGCTGCGCATGGACACGGGCAACCGCCATGCGCTCGATATCAAGCGCAAGGCGAAGGAAGCGCAGGACAAGGCGCTGTCGCAAATCCAGATCGAGTAAGCCGCGCGGCTGGCCTTTCATTCCTATTTTGATCTTCCTGGAGAATAACGTGAAAAAAATGAAACAAATTGCCAAGCCCATGGTGGCGCTGCTGGTCGTGTCCTCGATGCTGGCCGGCTGCGCCGCGCCGGGCGGCCCTGGCGCCACGGGCACCAGTACCGCCAGCACGGAAGCGGCCAGCGGCGAATGCAATACGGCCATGCTGGCCGGCATCGGCGCCGTCGTCGGCGGCTTGCTGGGCGGCGGCAACAACACGGTGCGCGGCGCGGCCCTGGGCGCCAGCCTGGGTGCGCTCGCCTGCGTGGCCCTGAATTATCAAAGCCAGCAAGTCAAGACGGCGCAGCAGGTGCAGGCCGACTACAAGGTGGCCAACAAGGGCAAGCTGCCCGAGCAGTCGACCCTGGTGAAGTACGAGACGGGCTTTACGCCATCGTCCGTGCGTCCGGGCCAGAAGGCGCAGACCAATTCGTATATCGAAGTGGCGGCCGGCACGCGCGATCCGAACCCGCTGGTGGAAGAGGAATTGAGCCTGTACAAGCCCAATGGCGACCTGATCAAAACCGTGCGCAAGGTGGTCAGCAGCAATAACGGCAGCGGCGCCTACAAGGGCGGCTTCTCGATTCCCATGCCGGAAGGCGTGCCGCAGGGCATATACCCGGTGCGCACGGCCCTGTACCTGAATAGCAAGCGCGTCGGCGGCCAGGACGTCAAATTGCAGATCGTCCAGCGCCTATCGCCTGCATCCGACCTGCAACTGGCGCGCGCTGACTGACACAGCATGACCACGGGGCGGCCACCGCGGCCGTCCCATTCCGATTTCTCCCTTCCAGGCCTCACATGACCATTTCCACTGACGCAACAAAACCTCTTCCCTTTTCCTCCGCCGTGGGGTCGCTGATCGAAGCGACCGACGCCATCAGGAACTTCCGCGCGATTGCCCTGCTGGCCCTGACCTTCATCGGCGCCGTGCTCGTCGGCGGCGCGCTGACCATGCTCGCCGGCGGCATGAAAAGTGTCGTGCTGGCCTTCCTGGGCGGCCTGATGGCCTTCCTCGTGATGTTTTACGGTTCCAACGCCGTGGGCATCATGCTGATGCGCGATGTGCAGGGCCAGCCTGGCATGAGCCTGGTGGATGCCGTGCTCGTTTCGCTGTACACGAGCCATCGCCTGATCGCCGTCGTCTTCCTGGAGTTTTTGATCGTGCTGGCGGCCATGATCGCCATCGCCATCATCTTGTTCTTCTGCAAGATCCCCGTGCTCGGCCCCGTGCTGTACGCGGTGGTCTTCCCGCTGTCGGCCATCGTGCTGGGCGTGCTGGTGTTTGCCCTGTTCTACGTGATGCTGCCGCTGGCCGGCCCTGCCGCCTGGTCGGGCGCCACCGTGTTCCAGATCATTGCCCGCCTGAACCAGATCGTGCGCACCAAGCTGGTGTCGGTGATCCTGCTGGAAGTGCTGCTGTTCCTGATCACCTCGTTCGTGGCGCTGCTGATCTTTGGCGTCGTGGGGACGGGCGTGTCGCTGACCACGGGCATGTCGGCCACCATACTCGGCCTGGGCAGCCAGCTGAACATGTATGCGCTGGCCTCGGGCCTGGGCGGCTCCGGTTCCGGCTACATCATCGCTGCGGGCCTGGGCGGCGGCTTGCTGATGGCGGCCGCGGCCGTCGTGCCGGGTTTGATCTTCACTAAGGGCGTGTGCATCATTTACCTGAACGCCACGCGCAACGTCGATTTCAGCGCCTCGGAAGCGAGCCTGAACGACGGCCTGGCCACGGTCAGGAAAAAAGCCGAGGAAGCGCGTGAACGCGCGCGCGCCCTGGCCGAGCAGGCGGCGGCCCCGGCCGCCCCGGCGGCGCCAGCCGCGGCGCCGGCTGACAGCCTGCACTGCCCCAGCTGCAAGGCACCGGTCGCGTCCGACGACGTGTTCTGCGGCGAATGCGCGCATAAACTCAAATAAGGCTGACCATGGCGCAATTCTGTAAACAGTGCGGCACCGCCCACGCGCCCGACGCGCGCTTTTGCGATGAGTGCGGCAAGGCCGTGAACGTGGCGCCTGCGCCCGCACCTGTACCGGCATCTGCACCGGCCGCGGCGCCGGCGTTGTCCGGCGTGAAGCGGCGCCACGTCATCATCGCCGGCGGCGTGCTGGCGGCGGTCATCGTGGCCGGCGGCGCCCTGGCGTGGCTGCTGGCGCCCGAGGCGGCCTCGGCCGGAAGTTTCAGCCGCGCCATCGACGCCCATCTGGCGGCCGACGAGGCGGCGCGCGACAAGTTGCTGTGCCTCACCAACTTGCCGTACCAGAAGGAGGAGATTCGCGTGGCCTCGTACGACAGCTCGACCCGGCAATGGCTCGATATCCTCGTGCGTGGCGGACTGTACGCCGCCCCTGTCGAGCAAAGCAGCGGTGGTTGGGTTGCGCAATCGCAATTTGTCTACGCGCTGGCCGCGCCGGGCAAGGCGGCCTTGCGCGGCGACAAGCTATGCGTGGCCAAGGGCGTGAAAGTGGCCAAGGTCAGCGGCTACGATCAGGTGCGCGACCTGGGCGTACAGCAGGTGGCGATGGCCAAGGCCACGCTGACGCTGACCGATGAGGCGGCGTGGTTCGCCAAATCGCCGGACCGCGCATTGATCCTGCAACGCTTGCCGGACGGCGACCTGGAAGTACGGCTGCCGATGGCGCTGGTCGACAAGCGCTGGCAAGTCATCGATGAAGCGCAGATGAGCCAGGCGGCCATGACCGGTGTGCTGGGCAAAGCGCCGGCCGTGCAGGGCGCGGGCATGCTGGACAAACTGAAAAGCGTGTTCAGCTTTGGCGGCCACCCGCTGGTGGGCAAATGGAAGGGTTCGAAGGGCGACATCCTGGAATTTACAAGCGACAGCATTATCGAGAACGGCAACGCAAGCAAGGCCACGTTTGCCACCGAAGACAATGTCGTGACGATCGTCTCGGAAGAGGGGGGCGGCATGGCCATGCAGATCAGCCTGAGCAACAGCAACAACACGGCCACGCTCACCGTCGGCGGCATGCCGCTCGCGGTGCTGCAGCGCGTGCGCGATTAAGCATCCGGCAGGCGGCGCAGCTTGCCGCCTGGCATCATTCCAGAAGCCCGGCCATGCCGGGCTTTTTTACGCCCGCCCGCGGGCAGGCAGCGGCGCGTCCGTCAATTTATCTTGACATCAAGATAGTTCGCGCCCACACTGGACTTTTATCTTAACGTCGAGATAGTTCATGCCTGCCTCCGCTGCCCGCCCCGCCTGGGGCGACATTCTGCTCACGGCGCTGGCGCCCCTGATCTGGGGTTCCACGTATATCGTCACGTCCGAACTGCTGCCGCCCGACCGGCCCTACACGGCGGCCCTGATCCGCGTGCTGCCGGCCGGCCTGCTGTTGCTGCTGCTCATGCGGCGCCTGCCCGCGCGGCGCGACTGGGGCCGCGTGCTGATCCTGTCCGCGCTCAATATCGGCGTGTTCCAGGCTCTGCTGTTCGTGGCCGCCTATCGCTTGCCTGGGGGCCTGGCGGCCGTGGTGGGCGCCATCCAGCCGCTCCTGGTGATGGGCCTGGCATGGGGCGTGGACGGGCGCCGCCCGGCACGCGTGGCCTTGCTGGCCAGCGTACTGGGCGTGGCCGGCATGGGCGTTCTATTGCTGTCGCCGCGCACGGTGTGGGAACCCGTTGGCATTGCCGCCGCGCTGGGCGGCACGGCCTGCATGGCGGCCGGCACCTACCTGACGCGGCGCTGGAAGCCGGACTTGCCCGTGCTGGCGCTGACGGGCTGGCAATTGCTGCTGGGCGGCCTGATGCTGGCGCCCGTCGCCTGGCTGGCCGACGCCCCGCTGCCGGCGTTATCCATGCAGCAAGTGCTGGCCTACGCCTACCTGTGCCTGGCCGGCGCCCTGCTTGCATATGCGCTGTGGTTCCGCGGCATCGCCCGGCTGTCGCCCGTGGCCGTCTCCTCGCTGGGACTGCTCAGTCCCCTGATGGCCGTCGTGCTGGGCTGGGCCTTGCTGGGCCAGGCCATGACGGGCTGGTCGATGCTGGGCCTGCTGCTGGTGCTGGCCAGCGTGCTGGCCGTGCAGTGGGCCAGCGCCCGTCCCGCAACAACGTCCTGATTTCCGCGCATTTTCCCTCGGCAGGCCGATCGCATCTGCCTGCCTGCTTCCCTCTGGACGCGCCCTTTTTGCTGCACTGCACATACAGTTTTGCTTGCACTGATATGTGGCATTGAGGCACTATTCGTTGCGCGCAAACGTTTGCGCGCAACGAATTTCCACAAAAGCATGCAGTAAACGTGCTTGACCAACCACTCTGGAGACGCTCATGACATCCCGTATTCGCCTGAAAATGATTGCCGCCGCTGTCCTCGTGTGTGCCTTGCCCGCCGTGCCGGCGATGGCGCAGACGCCAGCAAAGCCGAAGGTCGCACTGGTGATGAAGTCGCTCGCCAACGAATTTTTCCTGACCATGGAAAATGGCGCCAAGGCGCATCAGAAGGCCAATGCCGCCAAGTACGACCTGCTGTCGAACGGCATCAAGGATGAAACGGATACGGCCAGCCAGATCAAGCTGGTCGAGCAAATGATCGTCTCGCGCGTCAACGCGCTGGTGATCGCCCCGGCCGACTCGAAAGCGCTGGTGCCGGTGCTGAAGAAAGCCATCGACGCGGGCATCATCGTCGTCAATATCGACAACAAGCTCGACGATGGCGCGTTGAAAGAGAAGGGCATCACCGTGCCCTTCGTCGGACCGGACAACCGCAAGGGCGCCAAGGTCGTCGGCGACTTCCTGGCCAAGCAGATCAAGAAGGGCGACCCCGTCGGCATCATCGAGGGCGTGTCGACCACCTACAACGCGCAGCAGCGCACCCTGGGCTTCCAGGACGCCATGAGCGCGGCCGGTGCGAAAGTGGTCAGCGTACAGTCGGGCCAGTGGGAAATCGCCCCTGCCAATACGGTGGCGGCCGCCATGCTGAACGCCAACCCGAATATCAAGGCTTTGCTGTGCGGTAACGACAACATGGCTATCGGCGCCGTGTCCGCCATCAAGGCGGCCGGCAAGACGGGCAAAGTGCTCGTCGTCGGCTACGACAACATCAACGCCATCAAGCCGATGCTGGCCGACGGCCGCGTGCTGGCTACCGCCGACCAGTTCGGTTCGCAGCAAGCCGTGTTCGGCATCGACACCGTGCTGAAAGCGTTGGCGCAGAAGAAGAAACAGGCCGATCTCGGTGGCGTCATCGAAACCAAGGTCGAACTGGTCGCCAAGGGCGCCAAGTCCTGATCGTCTGATCCCGCCGGGGCCAGCGTCCGCGTCTCTGCCTGAGGCTGCGGCGCCGGCCCCGCCGTCTTTTTCCGCGGAGTTTTATCATGCCCACCGACATCCCCCCGGCGCCCTCAGCCGCCATTCCTCTATTGACCCTGGACAACATCGGCAAGTCCTACGTCGGCCCCGTGCTGGGCGGCGTGGGCCTGCGCTTTGCCCCTGGCCAGGTGCTGGCGCTGACGGGAGAGAACGGTGCCGGTAAAAGCACCCTGTCGAAGATCATCTGCGGCCTGGAGCAAGCCACCACGGGCACGATGCTGCTCGATGGTAAGCCCTACCAGCCTGCTTCGCGCGGCGCCGCCGAGGCGCTGGGCATCCGCATGGTGATGCAGGAATTGAATCTGATTCCCACGCTGTCGATCGCGGAAAACCTGTACCTGAAAAACCTGCCGCAGCGTTTCGGCTTCATCGACCGCACCCGCCTCGAGCGCGACGCGCGCGAACAGATGGAAAAAGTGGGCCTGGGCGGCCTGGACCCGTGGACTTTAGTCGGCGAACTGGGCATCGGCCACCAGCAAATGATCGAAATCGCGCGCAACCTGATCGGCGCCTGCCGCCTGCTGGTGTTGGATGAGCCGACGGCCATGCTGACGCACCGCGAAGTGGAACTGCTGTTCCTGCAGATCGAGCGCCTGAAGGCCGACGGCGTGTGCATCATCTATATTTCCCACCGCCTGGAAGAGCTCAAGCGCGTGGCCGACCGTATCGCCGTGCTGCGCGACGGCCAGCTCGTCTGCGACGACGACATCGCCGGCCATTCCGCCGCCGACCTGGTCAGCCTGATGGTGGGCCGCTCGGCCGACGATGCCGTCGACCTGAGCGGGCGCACCCTGGGCGCGCCGCTGCTGCGCGTGCGGGGACTGGCGCGCGGCAAGGTCGTCAACCCGACTTCGTTCGACTTGCGCGCCGGCGAAATCCTCGGCATCGCCGGCCTGATCGGCTCGGGCCGCACGGAATTGCTGCGTTTGATCTTCGGCGCCGACCGCGCCGACGCCGGCGACGTGTTCCTCGGCGCCAGCGCAACGCCCGCCGCCTTGCACTCGCCGCAGGCGGCAGTGCAGGCGGGCATTGCCATGATCACGGAAGACCGCAAGGGCCAAGGCTTGTTGTTGCGCCAGTCCATCGCCGTCAACACGACCCTCGCTTCGCTCGACACGGTCAGTGGCGCCGGCTGGCTCAACGACGCGGCCGAAGCGACGGTGGCCGACGACTATATTCAGCGCCTGGGCATCCGCTCGCGCAACAGCGCGCAAACGGTGGCCGAGCTGTCCGGCGGCAACCAGCAAAAGGTGGTGATCGCCCGCTGGCTGTACCGCGACTGCCCCGTGATGCTGTTCGACGAGCCCACGCGCGGCATCGATATCGGCGCCAAGTTTGATATTTATCAGGTGCTGGCCGAGCAGGCGCGCCAGGGCAAGGGCCTCGTCATTGTTTCCAGCGACTTGCGCGAACTGATGCTGATCTGCGACCGCATCGCCGTCATGAGCGCCGGCAGCATCGTCGACACCTTCGAACGGGGCGCCTGGAGCCAGGACGCGCTGCTGTCGGCCGCCTTCTCCGGCTATTTGACCCCCAACTCCACTCCAGCTGCGGCCTGATCCGCCGGAAAGATTCCCATGACCTCCAACTCCTCTCCTTCGTATCTGCAGCGCAGCCTGGCCGACCTGAAAAACTATGCGGGCCTGATCGGCGCCTTGCTGGCCATGTGCGTGCTGTTTTCGTTTGCCAGCGAAAACTTTTTTACTTTGGCTACCCTCAGCACCCTGTCGAACAACATCCCGACTTTGGTCGTGATGGCCGTCGGCATGACGTTTGTGCTGATCATCGGCGGCATCGATTTGTCCGTCGGTTCCGTGATGGCGCTGGCCGCTTCCGTGCTGTCGCTGGCCGTCGTGCACTGGGGCTGGCCCGTGTGGAGCGCGGCCCTGCTGGGCATGTTCGTCGCCGCCCTGTGCGGCGCGACCACGGGCCTCATTTCCGTCGGCTGGCGCATTCCCTCCTTCATCGTGTCCTTGGGCGTGCTGGAAATGGCGCGCGGCCTGGCGTATCAAGTGACGAACTCGCGCACGGAATACATCGGCAGCGCCGTCGACGGCATCAGCTCGCCCATTGCGTTTGGCCTGTCGCCCGCCTTCATCGCCTCGATCGCCATCGTTGTCATCGGCCACCTGGTGCTCACGCGCACGGTGCTGGGACGCCACTGGATCGGCATCGGCACGAATGAAGAAGCCGTGCGTTTGTCCGGCATCAATACGAAACCGTCGAAAGTGCTGGTGTTTGCCCTGATGGGCTTTCTGGCCGGCGTGGGCGCGCTGTTCCAGGTGTCGCGCCTGGAAGCGGCCGACCCGAACGGCGGCGTGGGCATGGAATTGCAGGTGATCGCCGCCGTCGTGATCGGCGGCACAAGCCTGATGGGCGGACGCGGTTCCGTCATCAGCACGTTTATCGGCGTGTTGATCATTTCCGTGCTGGAAGCGGGCCTGGCGCAGGTGGGCGTGTCCGAACCCGTGAAACGCATCGTCACGGGCCTGGTGATCGTCGCCGCCGTCGTGCTCGACACTTACCGCCGCCGCGGCGAGCGTTCATAATACTGGCCCATGGCAACCATCAAGCAAGTGGCGCAGGCGGCGGGGGTATCGTTTACCACCGTGTCGCACGTCCTCAACAATACCCGCCCCGTCAGCGACGAGGCGCGCCGCGCCGTGCTGGCGGCGGCGGAGCAACTGCATTACGTGCCCAGCGCGCTGGCACGTTCCTTGCGCAGCCGCAGCACGGGCACCATCGGCCTGATCATTCCGAATAATACGAACCCGTATTTCTCGGAAGTGGCGCGCGGCATCGAGGACAGCTGCTACGCGGCCGGCTACAGCGTGATTTTGTGCAATTCCGATGACGACCCCGTCAAGCAGCGCGATTACCTGAACGTGCTGCTGACCAAGCGCTGCGACGGCCTGATTCTGTCCGCGCTGGCCGACAGCGATGGCGAACTGCTGCGCAAGATGAAGGTGCCGGCCGTGCTGCTCGACCGCGCGCCCAGCGACCTGGCCATCGATGCGGTGGCCGTTGACAACCGCGCAGGCGGCGCCCTGGCCGCGCGCCATCTGCTGGGACTGGGACGCCGGCGCCTCGCCTGCATCGCCGGTCCCCGCGAAGTGAGCATTTCCAACGAGCGCATCGCCGGCGCGCGCAGCGCCATGGCGGACGCGGGCGTGGCCCTGGCCGACACCCTGTGCCGTCATGCCGATTTCACGAGCGCGGGCGGCTATGCGGCCGCGCTGGACTTGCTGGCGCTGCCGCAAGGCCAGCGCCCCGACGCCTTGTTCTGCTGCAATGACTTGATGGCGTTTGGCGCCCTGCGCGCCGCCGCCGAGCGGGGCATTGCCGTGCCCGCGGACCTGGCCGTCGTCGGCTTTGACGATATCGACCTGGCCAGCTTCGTGCATCCCGCCCTGAGCAGCGTGGCGCAGAACACGCGCGAGCTGGGCCGCATCACGGCCGCCTGCCTGCTGGCGCGCATCGCCGACCCCGCCTTGCCGCGCCAGCAGCGCAGCATCGCGCCCGAATTGCACGTGCGCGGCTCCAGCGTGGCCGCCGCGCCTGTACCTTTTACTTCTCCTGCAACTGAACTGATGGGAATGACATCATGATCGTGGTTATCGGCAGCATCAATATGGACCTGGTCTTGCGCGTGCCGCGCATGCCCCTCCCCGGCGAAACCCTGACGGGCGGCGCGTTTCGCACCATTCCTGGTGGCAAGGGCGCCAACCAGGCCGTGGCCTGCGCGCGCCTGAGCGGCAAAGTGGCGGGCGCCCAGCAAGTGGCCATGGTCGGCTGCGTGGGCGACGACGCGTTCGGCGCGACCCTGCGCGCGGCCCTCGTGGGCGACGGCATCATCGACAGCCATATCAGCACCTTGCCGGGCGTGGCGTCCGGCATCGCTTCCATCCTCGTCGACGACAACGGCCAGAACAGCATCGTGATCGCCGGCGGCGCCAACGATCTGTTGAGCCCCGCGCACATTGACGCGGCGAAAGAGCTGATCGAACAGGCCGACATCGTCGTGCTGCAGCTGGAAACGCCGATGGCCACCGTCGTGCACGCCATTAAACTGGCCCGCTCGCTGGGCAAGACCGTGGTGCTGAACCCGGCCCCGGCCGCCAGCCTGCCGCAAGGCGTGCTGGAACTGGTCGACTATCTGATTCCCAACGAAATCGAGGCGGCCATGCTGGCCGGCGTCAGCCCGGAAGGCGCCGATGCCAAGGCGCTGGCGGCGGCGCTGCAAAAGCTGGGCAGCGACAACGTCATCATCACCTTGGGTTCCAAGGGCGTGCATGCGGCCCTGTATGGCGGCGATTACACGTTTCCGGCCGAAGCGGTGCAAGCGGTCGACACGACGGCCGCCGGCGACACCTTCATCGGCGGTTTTGTGGCGGGCCTGGCTTCCGGCATGGACGAGGCCGAATCCATCCAGCAAGGCCAGCGCGCGGCCGCCTGGAGCGTCACCAAGCCCGGCGCGCAAACCTCGATTCCCCACTTGCACGAGCTGTTCTAACGACACCACGCCCATGAAAAAATCACCGCTGCTCAATATTGCGCTGTCGCAACTGATCGCCTCGCTCGGCCATGGCGACATGCTCGTCATCGGCGACGCGGGCTTGCCGTCGCAGCCGGGCGTGCCCCTGATCGACCTGGCCCTGACGCGCGGCATACCCGGCTTCATCGATACCGTCAACACGGTATTGAGCGAAATGCAGGTGGAATACCATTTGCTCGCCAGCGAATTGCCGCAGCACAATCCGGCCATGGCGGCGCAGGTGGCGGCGCTGGCCTTGCCCGATGCGCGCCAGGTGACGCATGAAGAATTCAAGCAATTGAGCAAGGGCGCGCGCGCCATCGTGCGCACGGGTGAGTGCAGTCCGTATGCCAACATCATTTTGGTGGCCGGCGTCGTGTTCTAGCGCAAACAACTGCCAGATTGTTTACCAAAAACCGCAACGTTATTGTCCTCAATGAAATAATTATTCATCGGCAAAAGGTGCGGCTGGAATAGTCGCTACAATAACCTGACCCCTGCCAGCTCGGCAGGCTTCGATGGTTTCCTGCCATGCCGATGGAAGCAGCCCGCGCTTTCCGACTTCCCTGGCCGCCGCGCGCCGGCCGGCGGGTGTTCGGCTGGCTGTGCCTTTTCGTCTTGCTGCTCCATGCCGCGCCCGCGCCAGCGCTGGAGCGCGTCGTCCTGCAACTGAGCTTTACCCATCAGTTCCAGTTTGCCGGCTATTACGCGGCCATCGAGCACGGCTATTACCGCGAGGCGGGCCTGGACGTCCAGCTGCGCGAGGGCGGCGACGGCAAGCGCAGCGAGGCGGCCGTGCTGGCGGGCCAGGCCGAGTATGGCGTGGGCAACAGCAGCCTCTTGCTGAGCCGCCTGGCCGGCAAGCCCCTGGTGGTGCTGGCCGTCGTGTTCCAGCATTCGCCCAGCGTGCTGCTGATGCGCCAGCATGGCGGCGCGCCGGACGTGCACCGGCTGGCGGGCGCTGCCGTGATGCTCGGTTCGCCTGCGGATGTGCCGGCCGCTTCCGATGAAGTCTCGCTCTTCCTGCGGAAAATGGGCGTCGACGGGGCCAGCCTGCGGCGCTTGCCGCCCAGCCACCGGATCGACGATTTGATCAATGGCACGGTCGAGGCGATTGCCGCCTATTCCACCAACGAGCCGGACTACCTGGACCGGGCCGGTTTTTCCTATTACCAGTTCACGCCGCGCACGGCCGGCATCGATTTCTACGGCGACAACTTGTTTACCAGCGAGCATGAATTGCGCCGCCATCCCGAGCGCGTGAAAGCGTTCCGCGCGGCCAGCCTGCGCGGCTGGCAATATGCGATGGCCCACCGCGAGGAAATGGCGCAGTTGATCCGCGTCAAATACAGCCAGCGCCACGACAGCGCCCATCTGCTGTACGAGGCGCAGCAGATGGAGCTGCTGCTGCAGCCCGTGCTGGTGGAGCTTGGCTACATGAATCCCCAGCGCTGGCAGCATATCGCCGATACCTATGCCGCCATGGGCGTGCTGCCGCGCAAGGCCACGGACAGCAGCGCCTACCAGGGTTTCCTGTATCGCCCCGTGCAGGGCAGCGACCTGGGCTGGCTGTACCTGTCGCTGGGCGTGGCCGGCAGCCTGCTGGCCGTGTCGGCCGCCTTCCACTTCAGCAACCTGGCGCGCGAGCGCCGCCGCACGGAAGAAACCATCCGCCAGGGAGAATTGCGCTTTCGCACCATGTTCGAGGAAGCGCCCATGGGCATCGCCCTGATCGATACCCTGAGCGGGCAGTTTATCGACATCAATCCGCGCTATCTGGCCATCGCCGGGCGCAGCCTGGAGCATATGAAACGGTCGAGCTGGATGGAGATCAGCCATCCCGACGACGTGGCGGGCGAACAGGAGCAGGTGGCGCAGCTGCTGGCGCGGCGCCTGCGCGGCTTTCGCCATGCCAAGCGCATCGTGCGTCCCGACGGCGCCATCGTCTGGGTCGACGCTTCGGTGACGGCCATCGACACGATGCGCCATGGCGGCCCGCACCACCTGTGCATGCTGGAAGACGTGACGGACAAGCGCCAGTCGGAAGCGCTGATCTGGCAGCAAGCCAATTTTGATACCCTGACGCAATTGCCGAACCGCCGCATGTTCCACGAGCGCCTGCGCCTGGCGCTGGCCCAGGGCCGGCGCGATGCGAGCCGCGTGGCCATCCTGTTCATCGACCTCGACCATTTCAAGGAAGTCAACGACACCCTGGGCCACCACCAGGGCGACATCCTGCTGATCGAGGCGGCGCGACGCATCCGCGTGGGCGTGCGCGAGACGGACACGGTGGCGCGCCTGGGCGGCGACGAATTCACGGTGATCCTGTCCGATCTTGATGACCTGCAGCAAGTGGACCGCATCGCGCGGCAAATCCTCGACGGCTTGCTGGCGCCCTTCGTGCTGGGGCAGGAGCAGGCGTTCATCTCGGCCTCGATCGGCATCACCCTGTATCCCGATGACGCGGCCACCATCGAGGATTTGCTCAAGCATGCGGACCAGGCCATGTATGTGTCGAAAGGGGCGGGACGCAACCGCTACAGTTACTTCACGCCCGCGCTGCAGGTGGCTGCCGTCAACCGCATGCGCCTGGGCGCGGACTTGCGCACGGCCCTGCGCGAGCAGCAGCTGCAGCTGCTCTACCAGCCCATCGTCGAATTGCGGGGCGGCCGCATCGTCAAGGCGGAAGCCTTGCTGCGCTGGAACCATCCGCAGCGCGGCCTCGTGGCGCCGCCCGATTTTCTTGCCCTGGCCGAAAGCAGCGGCCTGATCGCGGACATCGGCGACTGGGTGCAGCAGGTGGCGGCCGCGCAGCTGCTGCGCTGGCGCGCGGCCGGCCACGCCATCGGGCCGGACTTGCAGCTGTGCATCAATATGTCGCCGCTGGAGCTGCAGCGCGAGGCGGACGCGCCCGGCACGTGGCTGCGCCAGCTGGCGGCCCTCGGTGTGCCGGCCTCGGCCGTCGTGCTGGACATGCGCGAGGATGTGCTGCTCGGCAGCGGCATGGCGCAGCGCCTGCAGCACCTGCGCGCGGCGGGCATGCAGATCGCCCTCGACGATTTCGGCAGCGGCCATGCCTCGCTGACGCAGTTGCAGCAATGCGCCGTCGATTACCTGAAGATCGACTGCGCCCTGATCCGCAAGCTGGCGCCTGACGCCATCGAGCTGGCCCTGTGCGAGGCCATCATCGGCGTGGCGCACAAGCTGGGCTTGCGGGTCATCGCCGAAGGGGTGGAGACGGAAGCGCAGCGCGTGTTGCTGCTGGGCATAGACTGCGATTACGCCCAAGGCCGGCTGTTCGCGCCGCCGCTGGCCATCGAGGCGTTCGACGCGCTGCTGCGCGCACGCCAGCTCTTGCCCCCTTGAAACGGGCGCGCCGCGCCACCAGATTTTACGCAAGCCTGCGGGACAGGGCTCCCGGCCTGAACGGGCTTATACTCGACGGGCTGGCGCCTGCGCCCGGCTCCAGCTGTCACCGGTTCGCCTCATGTGAACCGGGCGCGCAGGCAAACCTTCTTCCATTCACTCAACTCGAGGTGACCTCATGGGCATTTTCAGCAATATCTACAACAAGATCTTCCACCATTCATCCGACGCCGCCCCCGCTGCCACGCCAGCGGCCGCCACCGACGCCCCAGCGGCGGCCGCGCCGGCGGCAGCGCCTGCACCGGCCGCCATGCCGGTGGTCGACGTGGAGGTGGTGCTGGTCGACCTGGCCAGCAAGAATGCGGAAACACTCAACTGGCGCACGTCCATCGTCGACCTGATGAAACTGCTTCAACTCGACAGCAGCCTGGCCGCGCGCAAGGAGCTGGCGCAGGAGCTGCATTTCACGGGCGACACCAATGATTCGGCCAGCATGAATATCTGGCTGCACCGCCAGGTGATGATCAAGCTGGCGGAAAACGGCGGCAAAGTACCGGAAGCGTTGAAAAATTAAAGACCCGGCGGCAGGAAGGGGAACCCTTTTTGTCGCTGTTCAATCCCGTGGGAACTGCCTATCATGAAGTTCCCATGGTGTCATGATAGTTAAAAGCAATTGAAACTATTGTGACAATCAATTTTGCATATGGGTTAAAACCCCTTACACTAGAGTCTTACTGATTCACCACACGAGAGGAAATGAAATGTCGCTCATCAATACCCAAGTTAAACCATTCAAGGCAACCGCATACCACAACGGCAAATTCGTCGACCTGACGGAAGCATCGCTGAAAGGCAAGTGGTCGGTATTCGTGTTCTACCCAGCCGACTTCACCTTCGTTTGCCCAACCGAACTGGAAGACCTGGCCGACCACCACGCAGAATTCCAGAAGCTGGGCGTCGATGTCTACGGCATCTCGACCGACACCCACTTCGCGCACAAAGCCTGGCACGACACCTCGGACGCGATCAAGAAAGTGCAATACGCACTGATCGGCGACCCGACCGGCGCCCTGTCGCGCAACTTCGAAGTCATGATCGAAGAAGAAGGCCTGGCACTGCGCGGCACCTTCGTCATCAATCCGGACGGCTTCATCAAAGTGCTGGAAGTGCATGACAACGGCATCGGCCGTGACGCCGCAGAACTGTTGCGCAAAGTTAAAGCCGCCCAGTACGTGGCTTCCCACCCAGGCGAAGTGTGCCCGGCAAAATGGACGGAAGGCGCCGCAACGCTGACCCCATCGCTGGACCTGGTCGGCAAGATCTAAGCCTTGAAGCAGCAAGCAGCAAACAAGTAGTTACCGCGATGCCGGACCGGGCGTCCGGCCCGGCATACGCCTAAATATTTGTAAAGGAAGAAAAAATCATGTTAGACGCAACCCTCAAAACCCAACTGAAATCCTACCTGGAAAAAGTGGTGTATCCGCTTGAGCTGGTCGCTTCTCTCGATGACAGCGCAAAAGCCCGCGAGATGAAGGAATTGCTCCAGGAGATAGTCCTGTTGAGCGACAAGATCACGCTGGTCGAGCGCCTTGACGCTGGCGTACGGACCCCGTCGTTCAGCATCAACCGTACCGGCTCCGACATCGGCGTGCGTTTCGCCGGTGTGCCGCTGGGCCACGAATTTACTTCGCTGGTGCTGGCGCTGCTGCAAGTGGGCGGCCACACCATCAAGTTCGACGATGCCGTGATCGAGCAGATCCGCAACCTCGACGGCGATTACGAATTTGAAACGTTTATTTCGCTCTCCTGCCATAACTGCCCGGAAGTGGTGCAGGCCCTGAATGCCATGGCCGTGATCAACCCGCGCATCAAGGTCACCACCATCGATGGCGGCGTGTTCCCGCAAGAGGTGGAAGAACGCCAGATCATGGCCGTGCCCATGATGTTCCTCAATGGCCAGCACTTTGGCCAGGGACGCACGAATGTCGAGGAAATCCTCGCCAAGCTCGACACCAACGCCGGCGCCCGTCAGGCGGCAGCGTTGAACAAGAAAGACGTGTTCGATGTGCTGATCGTCGGCGGCGGCCCAGCCGGCGCGGCAGCGGCCATCTATGCGGCCCGCAAGGGCATCAATACGGGCGTGCTGGCCGAGCGTTTCGGCGGCCAGGTGCTCGATACCCTGGCCATCGAGAATTTTATTTCCGTCAAGGAAACCGATGGTCCGAAATTCGCCGTGGCGCTGGAACAGCACGTCAAGGAATACGACGTCGACATCATGAACACGCAGCGCGCCGCCAAGTTGACGCCAGGTAAGTTGATCGAGATTGAAACGGCGAATGGCGCCGTGCTGAAAGCCAAGACCGTCATCCTGGCCACCGGCGCCCGCTGGCGCGAAATCAACGTGCCGGGCGAGAAGGAATACCGCAACCACGGTGTCGCCTACTGCCCGCACTGCGACGGTCCCTTGTTCAAGGGCAAGCGCGTGGCCGTGATCGGCGGGGGGAATTCCGGCGTGGAAGCGGCGATCGACCTGGCCGGCCTCGTGAAACACGTGACCCTGATCGAGTTCGGCGCGGAACTGCGCGCCGATGCGGTGCTGCAGCGCAAGCTGCACAGCCTGCCCAACGTGACCGTGATCACCTCGGCGCAAACGACCGAGATCCACGGCGACGGCAAGATCGTCAATGGCCTTTCCTACACGGACCGGGTCAGCGGCGCGTCGAAGAAGGTCGAGCTGGAAGGCGTCTTCGTGCAAATCGGCCTGGTGCCGAACACGGAGTGGCTCAAGGGCACGGTCGCCTTGTCGCGCCATGGCGAAATTGAAGTCGATGCCCGCGGCCAGACTTCGATTCCCGGCGTGTTTGCGGCCGGCGACGTCACCACGGTGCCGTACAAGCAGATCATCATCGCCACCGGCGAAGGCGCCAAGGCAGCCCTGTCCGCCTTTGACCACCTGATCCGCTCGGATGACGAGGAAGTGGTCGACGAGTCCGCCGCGAAAGAAGCGCTGACGGCGTAAGTATTTCAGCGTTGCGCTGTATCAAGAAAAAAACCGGAAGGGCCGCAAGGCTGTTCCGGTTTTTTTATGCGCGCAGGAAACTTAGCTGCCTGTGTACAGGGGGTTGGCGGCCACATATACCGCGATGCCGTCGACGGGCATGTCCTTCGGTGCGATCTCGGCCAGGGCAAAGACGGTCCTGTTATTAAAAGTCTGCACGTGCCACGTAAAACGCTGGCCGGCGCGCGCGATGGTGACGGTTTCGCCGTGCGTGACATTGATGTGGCGCGTATCGGCCTGCAGTTCGATGCTGCGCTGGGCGGCGCCGTGGTGGGCCGGCGTGCCATAGTCGGCGGCCGTGCCCGTGGGGCCGGCGGCGATCGCCGGGGCGGCACAGGTGGTGAAGGCGGCGCACAGGATGGCCAGGGTGCTGCGGTGGGTGTTCAACATGATTTCTCCAAGAATAAGCCTGGCGCGCCGGGTCAGCGCGCCGTGTTGTCGTCGTGGCTGCACCGGGATCGCCGGTTTTTGCAACACGGCATCGTAAGCGGTTCTTGGCCGATCTGCAAAGCTGTATTTTCTGTCTATATTTCCACCGTGGCCGCCAGCGGCACGTCCGGCGCCAGGTGGCTGGTCAGCACGATGCACTGGCGCGCCAGGCGGGCCGGGTCGGACAGGCGCAGGCGCAAGTAGGCCATGGCGGCCGCGTCGAGACCGTTGAACGGTTCGTCGATCAGCAGCAGGCGCACGGGCAAGGCCAGGGCCAGCGCCAGTTGCAGTTTCTTATGCTGGCCCAGCGAGAGGGCGTTGATGCTTTGCTGCAAGGTCGGCAACAGGGCAAACGCGCTCAGCTCGTCGTTCAGCAGGGCCTCGTCGCTGCCCGGGTACAGGGCCAGATGCAGGTCGAGGAACTCGCGTACCTGCAGCCAGGGCAGGGCGGGGGCATCGCCGCCGCAATAGAACGTGCGCGCGCGGTAGGCCAGCGGCTGGTGAGCGCTGTCGATGTCGTCCAGGCGGATGGCGCCGCGCGCGGGCAGCAGGGCGCCGCCCGCCAGCTTCAGCAAAGTCGTCTTGCCGGCGCCGTTCGCGCCGCGCAGCCAGCTGACGCCGGGGCCGAATTGCTGCTTGAACCCCTGGAAGACGCTGTGCGTGGGGAAATGAAAATCGAGGTGCTCGATGTGCAGGGTGGGAGTGCAGGCATTCAATTCCATAATTCGCTTCCGATGGCGCTCAAGGCAAGGATGGACAGGACGACGAGGGCGACCCTGCCCCGGGCCGTCAGGCGGGGCAGGCCGACGATGGCCAGCAGGGCGACGCTGGCGGTGAGCGCGTACACCGTCGTCACGCGTTGCTGCAGGGCGGCGGGATCGGTGGCGTACAGCAAGACGCCCGCGCCCAGCAGCACGGCAAACGCCGGCAGCAGGCTGGCCGCGCAGGCCAGGCGGAGCAAGGTGGCGCTGGCCAGGGGCCAGGCGGTCAATGCGGGGCGCAGCACGGCGATCTGCTCGCGCACGGCCTTGTCGCCCCGGTCCGTCACGATGACCAGGCTGGCGCTGGCCAGCAGGCCGAGCAGCGGCACGGGCACGAGGGGCGCGCGCAGCAGCCAGGCCAGCATGCTGGCGCCCGCCGTGGCCAGCAGTGCGCTTTGCTGCAGGCCGATCACATTCTCGTTGCGCCAGAACGGCAGCCAGAACAGCTGGCGCCACAGGAACAGGGTAGACCAGCGGGGGTGCTGCGGCACATAGGCGCGCATCGCGGGCGTGCGCGCCCTTTGTGCGGGGCGCGGCGCGCGCAGGCGCCGGGCCACGATGCATGTCGTCAGCAGCCAGGCCAGCAGCCAGGCGGCGATGGTGGCGGCTATGCCGGGCGCGATGATCGGGCGCAGCCAGGGCGGCGATTGCAGCAGCCAGATGCCGGCCGAGACGGCATAGGCGAGGCCCAGCGGCAGCATCAGCAGGCCGGCCACGGCGATATCGGCTTGCCAGCGCAGGCGCGGCGGCAAGGGCATCTGGCGCAGCCAGGCGGCGGTGTGCGCCGGCAACAATCGCTTGCGCAGCAGCCAGGCGGGCAGGCAGGTGAGCACGGCTTGCGTGACGATGATGGCCAGGGCGGCGGGCCAGGCGTGCGTCACGGCGAGAAAGCCGGGCAGGGCGATGACGCTGAGCAAGCCCAGCAGGACGGGACCGGCCAGGAAAAAGAAGATTTCCATGGAACTGGCCAGGCTGGCGGCAAATTGCAGCAAAGCATGATGGGCCAGGCGCAAGCGCAGGGCGGAATAGGGGTGAAGACTGCGGGGCAGGCGCATGCGGGCAGGGGCGGAGTCGGGGTAGCGCTGATTCTAACAGCCGGGGTCTGGCCCCCGGGCAAGTCAGCTTTGGGGTTGACGTTGGTGGTGTTGCGGTCTGACCCCGGAATGGGAAAAGCCCTTCGGTTCTGGGAACCAAAGGGCTTTTCTTTTATTGGCGGAGCGGACGGGACTCGAACCCGCGACCCCCGACGTGACAGGCCGGTATTCTAACCAACTGAACTACCACTCCAAGCTCGTATGATCTGTGTTGCTGATCCATGAAGCACTGGATAATTTTCTGTTTGGTGGGTGCTGAGAGGCTCGAACTCCCGACCTACGCCTTGTAAGGGCGCCGCTCTACCAACTGAGCTAAGCACCCG